>CACWLC010000012.1 GCA_902761605.1 uncultured Prevotellaceae bacterium | reverse complement strand
CATCGGAATCTCATTGCCCTTTATCCTGATGCGTCATTGGGATGAGTGGCAGGAGAATAAGACCCTGACGATGGATGAACGCGACAAAAGGCTCTGTAGATTGGCAATGGAAATCCAGTACCGCTGCCAGCAGTTCTTCTTTGGCGAGATGGCTTACAACTATTTCGCTGATCAGAACAAGGAGTTCGTAGTCAGGAAACGCAGCACCCGCTATAGTGAGTGTTTCCGCAAGTTGCCCGACGAGTTCAAGACGCAACAATTCGTGGAGGTGTTTGGCTGCTCCAATCCTACGGCATCGAGAGCCATCAGCCGCTTCTTGGAAGATAACGTCATCGAGAAGGTGAAGTACGGATTGTATCGGAAATTAGTGAATGAGTTGCCCTAATGGGTGACTCTTCACTACTTGAGGACTCTGAAGTTTTTCACTTTTTCAGTTTTTCACTTTTGACATTTGAGTTTTAATTAAGAGTTAAGAATTATGTTACCAAGAGGAATTCGTAACAATAACCCGCTGAACATCCGCAGAAGCAAGGATCAGTGGAAAGGTCTCGCAGATGCACAGACAGACCGTGCTTTCTGCCAGTTTAAATCACTTGAGTATGGTTGGCGTGCAGCATTCTACCTGCTCACACGTACTTACTATCACAAGTACCGTCTCTATACCATCCGTACTATCATCCGCCGATGGGCTCCGCCAGGCGAGAATAATACCGAGGCGTATATTGCCAACGTAAGCCGTCTCACAGGTATCGACCCCGATGAACCCATCGGAATCCCGTTGGAAAAACCAAGTCGCTGGATGATGGTAGGCATAGCTATGGCGATACAGGAAAATGGTACTGACTCCCTCGATTACTTCGCCATGCTGAGAGGCTGGGAGATGTGTCGCAATGATGCTCTCAAATAAAATTCGCCCCCTTCTTCGGAGCAATCCGAGGGAGGGGCGATTTTTATAAGAGTTTTTATGATATCAATATTAATATCCTGGGTTCTGCCACATGCCTTCAGCAGTAGATGAATACTGCAGCACACCGTTGGCATCCTGAGGAACATTTACGTCAGAACGGTTAGTTACAGCCTCAAGCTCACTCAGAGGAATTGGACGGTAGTAGTGCTTAACAGCGATGTTGCCAGAAGCCTGGGCGTTATACTTCTTAATGTGATCAATAAGAGTATGAGTACGCTTCAGGTCGAACCAGCGCTGATACTCACCGCAGAGCTCGAGAGCACGCTCCTTAAGGATGGTCTCGATGGTAACAGTACCGCTGATAGAGTTGTCCTTGCCAGAGATGGCACGGGCTGCACGGAGCTGGTTGATAGTGTTCAGGGCATTGCCGCTTGTAGCAAGCTCAGCCTCTGCCTTGATGAGATACATCTCAGCCAGACGGAGCACCATGATGTCGCGATAGCTGATGTCATAGGTAGGATAGCTTGCGTCATACTGATCATCGAGGAACTTCTTGATGCCAGGGAATGAACGACGGCCTTCAATCTTCTCACTCTTGTAACGAGCATCTCCATAAACGTCAGATGTTGCCTTACCGCCTTCTGTTGGCAGAGCTGTTGCAGGATCACCAGAGGTGTAAACGGGGATATCACCACCGAATGCGAACTGCAGACGATACTTATCCTTTGCCTCAGCCTGGAGTGCCTGACCCTCAGCAGAGTTTCCATCAAGGATACTGTAGAGGATAGCGATACCACCACCATTGAAGTAGTTACCATCTTCCTTGTAAGCCTCTTCGTAGTCCTTGAACTCCTGCTCTGACATCTTAGGATACTTTGCAGGGTTCTTTGACAGTTCGTAAGGAATGCGATAGCTGGTGAGCAGTGTACCATTGTAACGCTGGTCGGTCTCCTTAACCTCGTCAAGAATCTGCCAGAGATAGAGTGAAGGCAGGTAACGTGTAAATCCACGTCCGTAAGGAGAATAGTACTTACCTACTTCGATATCAGTACCCGTCATCTTACTCTTGATTGTGGTCTTACCGGCAGCTACACGCCAGAATACCTGAGTGTCCTTCTGACCGCTGTTGCCAAGGTCGTCACAACCATTGTTCCACAGGGAAACGAACATCAGCAGTGATGCGCTACCGCCGTTACGGCCATAGCCTGTACGGGTGATAAGAGAGTTGAAGTTGCCGGTTCCTTCGTCAGAGAAACGATAAGGCACACAGTTGTCGCGACCTGCAGAGAGGTCATTGCTGTAGTGAACGGCAAAGAGGTTCTCCGTGTTAGAGGTTGCCTCCTCATTATTCATGTTCCAAGTATCGCTGTAACGGCTGTAGAACTTTGCACCAGAGTTAGCGATAACATCGTTGGCTGCATTAAGAGCCTCTGTATAGAGATTTCCATATCCACTTACGCTGCTGGCACCCAGCCATGAAGCTGCATAGAGAGCTACGCGGGCATAGAGAGCCTCGGCTGAATAGTAGCTGGCGCGACCTGTGGCTGTTGCAGTCTTAACACTCATGATGTTTGCCTTCTTGAAGTTCTCCATTGAGAGCTTAAGATCGTCGAGGATATGACCATAGATCTCTGCCTCTGGTACACGAACAGGGTTGTTGTTAATGCTACTAACAGGTTCTGCATTGTAAGGGATTGGTCCCCACATTGCTACCATCTGCGAATAATACAGTGCACGAAGGAAGTATGCATCGCCAAGATAGGCTGCCTTCTTGATATCGTCGATAGCTGTACATGTAGGTACGTACTTAAGTGCGTTGTTACATACGTCAACAGCAGCATAGAACATTTCCCAGTACTCATCGAGACATGGGTTGTCGGCTGTGTTGTTGCCAAGAGACTCTGCTGAAAGGTCATATTTCATCAACGACTTCTGCTTGTTGTCATAGCCGAAATAGAACAGGTCGGAACCGCACTCTGCCAAGCCGAGTGATGGCTCTTTTCCCCACCATCCGTGGGTGTAGGTATAGGCTGACTGAATCAGTCCGTCGATACCGATCTTGGTGTTGTATGCCAGGTCGGCAGTCTCACCGGTCTTGTTGTCCTCCTCCAGGAAGTCTGAGCAGGAGGTTGCGCCAAAGCTGATAGCTGCAGCAGCAAATAACATATATATCTTTTTCATATCGATGATCATTATTTGATTAGAAAGTTACGTTAAGACCAAGAACAACCTGCTTCATCAGTGGGAAGTTTACAGAACCACCACGCTCTGGGTCGTAGTTGTCGAAGTGGCTGAAAGTGAAGAAATTCTTCATTGAGCAGTAAACGCGAGCGTTGCTGATGAGCACCTTCTTCAGCAGGTTCTTTGGCAGATTGTAAGACAGTGTGATGTCCTTAATCTTGAAGTAGTCAGCCTTCTGAATCTGAATAGAGCTCTTATAGAATGTAGGTGTTGTACCTGCGCATCCTGGTGAAGGAATGTCAGCACCTTGATTCTCTGGAGTCCAGTAGCTAAGGTCGCCCCAGTTTGCGTTGTCATAGAGGTAGAGGCTATATCCGCTGTAGCTCATATAACCGCCAAGACGGGCCATTGTCTGAATGCTCAGCGAGAGGTCCTTGTATGTCAGAGTTGTACCCAGACCGATGATAGCCTTTGGACTACGGTTGTAGATAATCTTGTCGCTGTCGTCGATCTTATTGTCGCTATTGGTGTCGATAACCTTTGGAGTACCAGGATCGCCAAAGTCAGAATAAGGCTTCTCGAAGCTTGGGTGCTCAGCCATATACTTCTCGAACTCGCCAATGCCCCAGCAACCGTCAACGTCATAAGTGTAATATGCTGATACAGGCTCGCCAATCTTCAGGATGCTTGTTCCGCTAACGAACTGCTCGATACCGTCAGCCAGTTCCTTAACCTCATCGCGGGCGAATGTAGCAGAAGCTGTCAGATCCCAAGTGAAGTCCTGTGTCTTAACAGGCTGTGCACCGAGAGAGATTTCCCAACCATGTCCTTTTGTCTTACCAACGTTGTCGATTGTACTGGTGAATACGCTTGAGGCAGGAGCGGTCTTGTAATACAGCAGATCGTATGTGTTGCTGTTATAGTAGTCGATGCTACCATAGATGCGGCCGTTCAGGAATGCGAAGTCGAGACCGAAGTCAAGAGCAGAAGTCTTTTCCCATGTCAGGTTCGGGTTGGCAATTGTCATCGGAGCCTTGTCGGTAGAGTTTGGTACGATAGAAGAAATCGTTGCCAGAGTCTGGTAAGCAGAGATAGCAGCGTTACCAGAGAGACCCCAAGATACGCGGAACTTCAAGTTGTCTAACCAAGACTTCGTGTCCTGCATGAAGCTTTCCTCGGAGATACGCCAACCTGCACTTACTGATGGGAAGTAACCCCACTTGTGACCCTCAGCGAGTACTGAAGAACCATCGGCACGTACAGAAGCCTGAAGCAGATATTTGCCATCGAAAGAGTAGTTAGCACGTGCGAAGAATGAAAGCAGAGATGTCTTTGTATAACCGGTGCTTACGAGTGGAGTGGCAATCTTGCTTACATCGTAGAAAGCACTTTTCTTATAGCTTTCTGCGCCAGCCTCACCTGAAATGCTGCTTGACTCAGAAACATTGTGTGACATTTCATGACCCAGCAGGATTGTGAAGTCATGCTTGTCTATCTCCTTATTATATGTAGCAGTGTTCTGCCATACATATTTTGTACCTGTGCTTCTTACGCTGCTGATGGTAGAAGTCTGACCAGCCTGATAGCGAACACGGCTCAGATAGTCTGCGTAGGTACCAGTGCGAGAATCGCTGCGGTCAAGAGTGAACTGTGACTTAAGAGTCATGCCTTTGATAGGGTTCAGCTGTACGTATGCGCTTCCGAAGAAACGTGTGCTTTCAATATTTCTCTGATAAGCGCCGTCCTCATCGAGCAGAGGAGAACAGTGAGCATTATACCATGGGTTTGGCTGCATATAGATGCTGCCGTCCTTCTGATAGGCGTGAGTGATGGTGGTCATCTTCTGAGCCTGACCATAGATACCGCCGTCGCGCTTGTCATTGCTCTTATAAGCGTAAGAGATGCTGGCGCCAACCTTAACAATCTTATTCAGTTGGTGATCGAGGTTTACACGACCTGTATAACGTTTGTACTCATCGCCCTTCAGCAGACCCTTGTCATCCATAGCAGACACAGAGACGTTGAAGTTTGTCTTTTCGTTACCTCCCTGAACAGATACCTCGTAATTCTGTGAAGTGCTGTTTTGCATGATCATGTCGAGCCAGTCGGTATACGACTTGTCGTTGTAGATGTTGAGGGTAGGAGTGTCATCATCGAGAGAGAAAGTGAGTACGTCGGCAGCTGTTGCGCTATTGGTGAAGTTCCAGTTGTTGGCAGCTGCATCCTCATAGTTCTTCTTGTCGATAAGACGCTGTACTTCGGTGTCGCCATACATTGGTTTTACAACACCAGTGGCACTGTTAAATGACAGATAGCCGTTGAAAGTTACCTTTGTGCGACCTGCAGAACCACGCTTGGTGGTAATCAGGATAACACCGTTAGCACCCTTGGTACCATAGATAGCTGTAGAAGCAGCGTCCTTCAGGATATCCATTGATTCGATGTCGCTGGCAGGTATGTCGAGGGTAGAACCATACTCTACACCATCTACAATAACCAGAGGACCGTTACCTGCAAGAATAGAACGGTTACCACGGAGAGTCATGCTTACACCAGCACCTGCCTCACCACCGCTACTCTGCTGAAGGTCAACACCAGGAACCTTAGCCTGCATGGCAGAAAGGGCATTCGCACCAGCCACCTTCGCTATGTCGTCAGCCTTTACAGAACCTACAGCACCTGTCAGGTCCTTCTTTTTCATTGTACCGTAACCTACAACTACCACCTCATCGAGGGCAGCAGCGTCTTCCTGCATGGTTACATTGAAACTTTCCTTACCTGCTACAGCAATTTTCTGCTCCTTGTAGCCGATGTAAGAGATTTTTAAGACACCTTTTTCAGGTACGTCCTTGATGGAGAAGTTACCGTCGAAGTCGGTTACACCACCGATAGTGGTACCGTCAACGATGATGCTTACACCAATCATCGGCTCACCTGTAGCATCCTTCACTGTACCTGTGATAGTCTTCTGGGCATAAGCCGCAAAACAAATCACAGACAAAAGCAAAGCCATAGAGGCTCTTTTGATTTGTAAATTCATACTCGTTAGTTTTAATTGAAAAGAATAATTTATATTAATTATTAATTTAGCACTTGTTAGCGGGTACAAAGGTAAGGCAAATTTATATAAAAGAGGGTGTTTTTTCACAGAAATATATCGTAAACGTTTGCGGTATTACGCGTATAAATAAATAAGGTGTGCGCTGTTTGGGCACACACCTTATTATAAGCAATTTTTCTTAATTCTTATTTGCTCTTCTTAATGAAGGCATTTACCTGGTCGGCAATCTGGCGCATGCCCTTCACTGAGGGGTGACCGGAGATCTTGTCGATGTCTGTGAGTTCTATCACCGGCACGTTGTATCGGGCACAGATGGTCTTTACAGACTCGTCGATCTCATCGCGCAGGTCGTTGTTGAGCAGGAAATAGATCTCGGTATTGATATATCGGTCGGTCATCCACTGGAGCATTCGTGCCAGGGCAGGACGGAACTGATAGAGGTCGCCATAGGTGATGTTGTCATATTTGTACTCACCGATGGGTGTTCCTGCCCAGCTGTCGTTGGTGGCTCCGAATACGAAGATGATGTCGGGCTGCCCCAGGTTGTCCATGCGGGTGTTGAATGAACGGGCGCTGTAGTCATTGCCGTCATAACCTGTATAGCTCACTGTGGCTCCGCTATAGGAGTTGTTGATGCAGAGTCGCCAGCCGTTCTCGCTGATTACCTCGTGCCACCATGTCTGGCGCACATTCTTAACGTCGGTCTTCTTATCACCGTTCTTGCCGTAATACCAAAGCTCGTTGGTAGATGGTGTCATGAATCCCTCGTAAGTAGAATACGAGTCGCCCAGAATAGAAACCGATTTTGTCTGGGCCATAGCGACGCCGACCATTAGCAGCGTCAGCAGAGTCAAAGATAACTTCTTCACAGCGGTATTCTTATGTTATTTGAAAGAATCAGTGTTATATCCAAGCTTTTCTATTTCGAGCGAAGCCCAGATGAACGGACCTACACCCTTGGCGTCGTTGTCGCGGATAGGCTCATCGAGATAGTAGGCGAATGAACCGTCTCTGCGGCGGTTCTCATTTACAGAACCCTTTGGATTTACTTTCTTCATTGCTGCTATTACTTCCGGTGTAGCTGCCGGGCCGAGGCCTGCAACAGAACAGCAGTTGGTCAGAGAAATGGTCTTGTCGGCATTCACGCGGATAAAGTTCTGGATGATTCCTTTGTATGCCTTGATACCAGCATCGAGGTATTTCTTTCCAAGATAACCCTTGTTGGCTGCTTTCAGCAGACCATAGGCAAACATGGCGGAAGCCGTTGACTCAAGATAGTTGCCTTCACGGTTTGGAGAATCCATAACCTGATACCAAACACCGGTTTTCTTATCCTGCCACTTGATGACGGCATCAAGATCCTTCTGCAGCAACTCAATGACTTCGTTTCGACGGGCATAGTCCTCTGGCATTGCATCGAGTACTTCAATGAGTGCCATCGTAAACCAACCCTGAGCCCGTCCCCAGCAGTGTTGTGACAGACCGGTCTCGTTGTCGCTCCAGAAAGCCTTGCGGGTCTCATCGTAAGCATGACGGTTCAGACCTGTCTTGGGATCGAGTGTACGTTCGTAGGTGATCTTCAGCTGGTTTACAGCATCGTCATAGATCTTTTTAGCATCCTTTGGCTTATAAAGGCTGGAAGCTGTCAGACAACGGAAAGGCAGTCCCATGAAAATACCATCCAGCCATACCTGGTAAGCATATATAGCCTTGTGCCAGAATACCTTGTCGGCAATAGTGCGAGGCTGTTTCTGCAACTGCTTCATCATGGTCTGGATGGCCTTGAGGTTCTTGGCCTCAGGGTAGAGGTTGTACATACGAGTTACGAAATGACCGGTACGGATATTGTCAAGGTTATAATCCAGAATGTTGTATCCGCGGATGTCACCTTTGTCATTGATCATCGTGTCGGTATATTCCTGGCAATACTTGCGGATATCCTCGCCACCATATTTAATATAGGTGTCAAGCATTCCCTCGAGTTCGATACCCATGACATAGCTCCATTTTGGCTTAGTCGAGAAATCCAACAGATAGCTCTTTGGCACCCGCTGTATCTCAGAATATGTGAGCCACTCGCTGTAGTGCTTGTAAGGAGCCTTCTGGAGTACGAGCTGACCATTGATGAAAAGATTCTCGTAAGTGATCTTCTCTGCCTTGCCTATCTGGTGTACAGGCTTCTTGATTACACCGTCGAACTTACAGTTGCGAACAGTTATGTTGTTTACGGTGTAAGAGAGAGAGTCGGCCTCGTAGCCAACGATCATAACGCCATACTTAGACTTCTGACAGGTGACATTCTCCATCAGCACGTCACGTACGATAGGATAGTATCCGCGACAGCATATCTCCTTTGGCTCGTAGTCGGTATTGATCTTCAGCACTGCCTCATCACACTGACCTACGGTAACGTTACGCATGTTGATGTTCTCGATGATACCACCACGGCAAGAGTTGGTCTTTATGCGAAGCACACGCTCCAGCTCAGGAGAGTCCATCACACAATCGTGAGCATATACGTTCTGGCAACCGCCAGAGATCTCAGAACCAACTACCACACCGCCATGTCCGTTCTTCATCTCGCAGTTGCGGATGATTATGTTCTTTGAAGGCATGTTTCTTTCGCGTCCATCACGGTTACGTCCACTCTTGATGGCTATACAGTCGTCGCCAGTATCGAAGTAACAGTCCTCGATAAGCACTCTGTCGCAGCACTCCGGGTCGCATCCGTCACCATTAGGACCGTCGTTGATCATCTTCACGCGACGAACAGTGATATCGGTAGAGTGGAGTGGGTGGATAACCCAGAAAGGAGAACGGAGCAGGGTGATATCCTCAAGAAGGATTCCCTCGCACTTGTTGAAGCTTACCAGCTGCGGACGGAGACCATCTTTTTCTCCGAACACACGCTCTGGAGAGCGCTCACCTTTCTCATTATACATTGGGATGCCGTCTTCGCCAGCCTTCAGCAGACGTGGACGAGCATCTTTCTTCTGGCTTACGATGCCTTCCTTCCATCCGAAACGGGGATTGCCGTTCCAGGGCCACCAGGCTTCATTGCTTCCACCTCCGTCGATGGTACCCTTACCAGTGATGGCAATATCTTTGGCACCGAAGGCGTATATGCATGGTGAGAGGTTGAAACACTCAAGACCCTCCCATGATGTCTCTACGATGGGGTAGAGCTCTGGCTGGAAGACAAACTCCAGCACTGCACCCTCCTGCACTTCAAGGTTTACACCGCTCTTCATGGTGATGGCACCGGTGAAGAACTTCTGGCCTGCGGGAATGATGACCTTACCACCGCCCTTCTTAGAGCAGAGGTCGATAGCCTTCTGAATGGCCTTCTGGTTCTTGGCAGCAGGAGCATCAACTTTTGCACCATACTTGGTGATTACATACTCCTTGTCTGCAAACTTAGGAACTCGGATGCTCTGCTCAATCTGCTTGTACTGAGCCTCATCCCAGACTTTTGCTGCTGCAAGTGTTGGAACGAGCAATGTCAGCATCAGTAATTGAATTAATCTCTTCATATTTTGCTTTTAGTAAATGTTGTTAGCTTGTAGTTCACAATTTGGATGCAAAAATACTAATAAAATGTGAGATTCCATAATAACGGGTGACAATTTATAACGTAAACGTTATCAAGGAAAAAAGGCTGGCAGCAAACGCCACCAGCCTCTTGTAGATATTGAGTATTGCAGGTTTTTAAATCTCCCAGCCGATGGCAGAAGCACCGAGTACGGCTGCAGAAGCACCGTCGAGACCGCTAACCAGGAACTGAGCCTTGCCCTTGAAGATCTTCAGTACGTGTGCTTCGTAAGCCTCACGGATAGGTTTCATGATCAGCTCACCTGCCTTAACCATTCCTCCGAAGAAGATAAATGCCTCAGGACTGCTGAATGCTGCGAAATCGGCACATGCCTCACCGAGCATCTTTCCTGTGAACTCATAGATCTCCTGTGCCAGAGCATCGCCCTTGCCGGCAGCGATGGATACATCGAGAGAGGTGATCTTCTCTGGATCCATATCACGAAGGATACTTGCGCGGTTGGTTGTTGCCAACAGCTCACGGGCTGTACGTGCAACACCGGTAGCAGAGCAATATGCCTCAAGACAACCTGTACGGCCACATCCACAGCTACGGCCTTCTGCGCCACGAACCATTGTTACGTGTCCCAACTCTCCGGCAAATCCGTCATGTCCGTAGAGAAGCTGACCGTTTACCACGATACCAGAGCCAACACCTGTTCCGAGGGTGATGACGATGAAGTTCTTCATACCACGTGCCACACCATATACCATCTCGCCGATAGCTGCGGCATTAGCATCGTTGGTGAGGGCTACGGGGATATTGTTAAGGCGCTCGCTGAACAATTTTGCGAGGGGTACTACTCCATTGTGAGCCCATGGAAGATTTGGCGCAAACTCGATTGTTCCGTTGTAATAGTTACCGTTAGGAGCTCCGATACCCATCGCCTTGATGGTCTCGATGCCGCCAACCTGCTCGATGATTACCTGAAGGGCTTCAACACAGGCGTCGACATAGTCTTCTGCCTTATCATAGCCGCCAGTCTTGATGGCTGTAGTAGCTTTTATATCACCACGGGCGTCTACAATGCCGAATACCGAGTTTGTTCCTCCTAAGTCCAAGCCGATAACATATGGCTTGATTGATGCGTTCTGTTCGTTCATAAATATTGGCCTTTATAATTGTTTTGTTATGTTTTGATTCTTACAAGCCACAAAATTAATAAAAATCTTCATTACATACGACATTTTTACGGAAATTAACCATCTTGGTATCGATTTTTTTATTAACTTTGCCGCCAGAAATAAGAAAAAACAATGATTGATCGTAAACTGGTAAGGTTAATAGGGGGCTTATTAGCACTGACATGTGTCATAATGATTTCTTCCTGTGGACAGACAAGAACCGCCAGAAAGCTCAGAGCTTCGAAGGCTGACAGTCTGATATTCGATATAGGTACTCATAAGGATTATGACCGCATGATTGCTGTTACCGACAGTTTCGAGAAGGTTGGGGATATATCTCCCCTCAATGCCGACAGATGGCGTGGTGCCGCATATTATCACAAGGGGCAGTACCAGAAGTCGGAGGAATGCTATCACAGTGCTCTTGAACATGAGATAAAAGACGATAACGACCATGTTAGTTATATTAAGGTGGCTCGTCGTCTTTCGGAACTGCTGCTTGTAAGAGGTGACTTCGAGGGTTCTATGCGAATAGCTGTGCCTGCAGTCAAGAAGATGGAGGAGGGTGGTTTCGGATCGGATATTGACTATGCGATATTATTAAATAATATCGGATGCTGTCAAATCAATCTGGGACGTGATGAAGAGGCCAAGGAGAGCTTTCTCATTGCACGAGGACATTATGCTAACCGTTGGCAGACAGATACCACTGGAAGGGGCTTCCAAGAGGCGGTAATAGGCACTGTCTATACGAGTATGGCTTATATCAATACCCGTCGTTATGCAGAGTCTATCTACTGGATTGACCGTACGGAGATGCTTCTGAATAAGTATCGTGAGAAACATGATGCAAGGTTAGAATATTTCGATGAATATCAGGGTAGGATAGAGATTATGCGAGCTGTGGCTCTTCAGGGTCTTGGCAAATCTGCCGAGGCTGCTGAGGCATATAGGGCTTTCTGGGAGACGGAATACTCTAAGACCCCTCGCGGACATATTAATGCCAACGACTATCTCGTTGCAGCAGAGCGTTATGCAGAGGCAGCATATAACTACAGGTATCTTGACAAAATGATTGAAGAGGTAGGCCTGAAACCCTCGCTCGACAATATTCAACTGTATATGCTGCCTAAGTATCATGCCAATGCCGAATCAGGACGATTGGATTCTGCAAGAGTTGTAGGCGCAAAGATCCTTGACTTGCTCGACAGTGCTATTGTGGCACATAAGAACAGTACTACAGCAGAGCTTGCTACTATCTATGACACCAATGGCAAGAAGTCGGAGATAGCCCGTCAACAGGCAGATATGGCTCGCCAGAGGCTTATAGCAGGAGCGGTGGCAATGGTGCTGATATTGACATTCTTTGTAATATACACTCTTCACAAACGTAAGTCGACACATAAACTCGCTGCAGCCCATCAGAAACTGCAGGAGGCATATGATAAGCTTGAGGAGACGACAGCAGCAAAGGAACGTATAGAGAGTGAACTGCGCATTGCACGTGATATACAGCAGTCGATGGTACCCAGCGTGTTCCCAAATAGAGAAGGCTTGGATCTTTTTGGTGCCATGAAGCCTGCAAAGGCGGTGGGAGGTGACCTCTTCGGGTATCTCCTTGAGGGTGACAGCCTGTATTTCTGTCTTGGAGACGTTAGTGGAAAGGGAATACCGGCTTCGCTGTTTATGGCACAGGCCAACAGACTGTTCCGTACATTTGCCACTCAGCAAATGATGCCTGCGGAGATACTTACCCGTATGAATGCCGCACTAACGGAAGATAACGAACAGGGAATGTTCGTAACTATGTTCATCGGACTAGTGGATCTCAAGACGGGACATCTGGATTTCTGTAATGCGGGCCATAATCCACCAGTGATCCTGCCGGAGGGTAAGTTCGTTGACGTATTGCCCAATGCCCCCATAGGCTTATGGCCTGGCCTGGAATATGAAGGCGAGAGTATAGAGAGTATCAAGGGGTGTCCGTTATTCCTTTATTCCGATGGTCTTAATGAGGCAGAGAACAAGGCACAGGAACAGTTCGGCGATGATCATCTGCTTGATTTGCTGTCTAATACAAAGTTCCAGAATGCTCGTCAGGCTGTTGAGGTGATGGAGGATGAGGTAGAGAAGTTCCGTGACGGAGCAGAGCCTAATGATGACCTCACAATGTTGGGTATTAGCATTAAGTAAAATCTGATTATTGCATAGAAAAGTGCAATAAAAGAAAAATAATCGGCTAAAATCTGTGTAGTCTGTGTTTTTTTTCGTACCTTTGCACCTGATATGCCATTTCATGTACCAATAAATATATTGGATTTCATCTTTAAGGGGATGATGATCGGGGTGATAGCAAGTGCTCCGATGGGACCTGTCGGTATCCTTTGTGTACAGCGAACGTTGAACAAAGGTCGTTGGTATGGTCTTGCCACAGGTGTCGGAGCGTCTGTCAGTGATATCATATACGCTGCCTTTGCAGGATTTGGTATGTCGTTCGTGATGGATCTGATCAATAACGACCAGAACCGTTTCTATCTTCAGATAGGAGGTAGTATCATGCTGCTCTGTTTCGGCCTGTATACATATCGTTCAGATCCTACGAGAAAGATGCACCAGTCAGGACAGCAGAAGGGTACACTATGGTATAACGCCTGGACGGCATTCCTGGTGACATTCTCCAATCCGCTGATTATATTCCTCTTCCTTGCTATGTTCGCACAGTTTGCATTCGTATTGCCGAGTCATCCTTTTGAGATGCTGGTAGGTTTTGCAAGTATCGTAGGAGGTGCCTTGCTATGGTGGTGGGGGCTGACATGGCTTGTGGACAAGATTAGAACGAAGTTTGATACAAATGGCATAAAGATTATTAATCAGGTGATTGGCGTGGCCGTTATTGTCGGAAGCGTCATAATGCTACTTGGGGTAACAACGAACCTTGTGAGGTTCTTCTAACACAGATTTTACTGTTTTTTTAAGATGTTTGTAGCTCAGGATTTAAGGAAAAAGAATATTGCTGAATATCTGCTGTATATGTGGCAGATAGAGGATACGATACGTGCTTTCGACTGTCAGTTGCGTCGTATTCGTGACGAGTGGGTGGCACAGTATAATTATAGTGAAGAACAGAAGGATGAGGAAATCGACTGGTTTGGCAATCTTATCCGTATGATGAATCAGGAAGGATGTCGGGAGAAAGGACATCTGCAGATAAACAAGGTTACCATGCAGACACTTATCGAACTGCATGAGCAACTGTTGCAATCTACCAAGTTTCCATTCTATAATGCAGAATATTACAAGGTCCTGCCTTTCATCGTAGAACTTCGTAATAAGGGAGCAGATAAGGAAGAAAACGAGATAGAAACCTGTTTCAACACCCTTTATGGAGTAATGCTTCTAAGATTGCAGAAGAAAGAGATTACTCCGAATACCGCTCATGCTGTCAAGGAGATAACCACATTTATCGGTATGCTCTCGGATTATTATCACAAGGACAAGACAGAAGGTCTGAAGTTTGACTAAATAGAAAATATTAAAATCGTAAATCAGAAGATGAATATTCTTGTTACTGGTTGTAACGGTCAGTTGGGAAACGAAATGCAATTGCTGGAGAAGAAAAATCCCCAGCATAAGTATTTTAATACGGATGTGGCAGAACTGGATATCACAGACCAGGATGCCATAGAGCGATTCGTTGCAGATAATGATATTGACGGTATCGTGAACTGTGCTGCATATACAGCAGTAGATAAGGCTGAGGAAAATGAGGAGCTATGTGCCAGACTCAACGCAGAGGCCCCTGCATATCTTGCTGCTGCAGTAGGTAAGCGGGGAGGATGGATGGTACAGATAAGCACCGATTATGTGTTTGACGGTACTCAGCATATCCCCTATACTGAGGATGACGATACATGTCCCAACAGTGTTTACGGCAAGACGAAGCTCGTAGGAGAACTCAATGTACAGAAATTCTGTGAAAATTCGATGATTATACGTACTGCATGGCTCTATTCCACATTCGGGAATAATTTCGTGAAGACGATGATACGTCTGGGTAAGGAGAAACCGGAATTGGGAGTTATCTTCGACCAGATTGGTACTCCTACCTATGCCAGAGACCTTGCTGTCGCTATTTTCGCAGCTATCAATAAGGGTATTGTTCCAGGGGTATATCATTTCTCTAATGAGGGAGTGATATCCTGGTATGACTTCACTAAGGCGATACATCGTATAGCAGGCATTAGTAATTGTCATGTGCGTCCTCTGCATACTGCAGAATACCCAACACCTGCAAAACGCCCTCACTACTCTGTGCTCGACAAGACAAAGATAAAGCAGACTTACGGTATAGAAGTTCCTTATTGGGAAGAGAGCCTCGCAGAGTGCATTAAAAAGTTGTAATATGAATCAAGAGATAGAAAGAAGAAGAACATTTGCGATTATATCGCACCCGGATGCGGGTAAAACGACATTGACGGAGAAGTTCCTGTTGTTTGGAGGACAGATACAGGTTGCCGGTGCCGTCAAGAATAATAAGATTAAGAAGACTGCCACTTCCGACTGGATGGAAATCGAGAAACAGCGTGGTATCTCAGTCTCTACGTCGGTCATGGAGTTTGACTACACTCCAGAGGGTAAGGATATAGAGTATAAGGTGAATATCCTCGATACCCCTGGTCACCAGGACTTTGCAGAGGATACTTTCCGTACACTTACTGCCGTTGACTCTGCCATCATTGTTGTAGATGGAGCCAAAGGTGTTGAGACACAGACAAGAAAGCTGATGTCTGTATGTCGTATGCGTAAGACACCTGTTATCATATTTATCAATAAGATGGACCGTGAGGGCCGTGATCCATTTGACCTTCTCGATGAACTGGAACAGGAGTTGGAGATTAAGGTACGTCCACTCTCTTGGCCTATTAATCAGGGAGCGAAGTTCAAGGGAGTGTATAATATCTACGAAAATAAACTCGACCTCTTTACTCCTGACAAGCAGCGAGTTACTGAGAAGGTGGAAGTGGATATCGACAGCGAAGAACTTGATAAGCGAGTAGGAGACCAGGATGCAGCGAAGCTTCGTGAGGACCTGGAACTTGTGGATGGAGTATATCCGGAGTTTGATGTGGAGACGTATTGTAATGCCGAGGTGGCTCCTGTGTTCTTTGGTTCTGCACTCAATAACTTCGGTGTGCAGGAGTTGCTTAACTGTTTTGTGGAGATTGCCCCAAGTCCTCGTCCTACTAAGGCAGAGGAACGTGATGTGCAGCCGGAAGAGAAGAAATTTACCGGTTTTATCTTTAAGATAACTGCTAATATCGACCCCAACCACCGTTCATGTATTGCCTTCTGTAAGGTGTGCAGCGGTCAGTTCCGTCGAAATCAGCCTTATCTGCATGTACGTCAGGGTAAGACGATGCGATTTACCTCGCCGACACAGTTTATGGCTCAGCGAAAGAGCACTATCGATGAGGCATGGCCAGGAGATATTGTAGGTCTGCCTGATACTGGTGGTATTTTTAAGATTGGTGATACCCTGACAGAGGGAGAGCAGTTGCATTTCCGTGGGTTGCCCTCTTTCTCGCCAGAGCTCTTCAAATACATTGAAAATGACGACCCGATGAAGTCAAAGCAGCTTCAGAAGGGTATAGACCAGTTGATGGACGAGGGTGTAGCACAGTTGTTTGTCAATCAGTTTAATAATCGTAAGATTATAGGTACTGTAGGCCAGCTGCAGTTCGAAGTAATCCAGTATCGTCTTGAGAACGAGTATAACGCCAAGTGCCGTTGGGAGCCAGTGCATCTCTATAAGGCTTGTTGGATAGAGAGCGATGACGATGCCGAACTGGAGAACTTCAAGAAGCGTAAGTATCAGTATATGGCAAAGGATAAGGAGGGACGTGATGTGTTCCTTGCCGATTCCGGCTATGTGTTATCGATGGCGCAGGAGGACTTCAAACATATTAAGTTCCACTTTACATCTGAGTTTTAATGAGTAGAGAAGAAGATATAAGAAATGCTGTTGAGACGATGCGTAAGGGTGGGGTAATACTCTACCCTACGGATACAGTCTGGGGAATAGGCTGCGACGCCACTAATGCTGAGGCAGTGAAGCGTGTCTATGAGATAAAACAGCGAGATGACTCAAAGGCACTTATTTGTCTTGTTGACTCTGATGCCCGTATGCAGAGGTATATCAGAAATGTGCCGGATGTTGCGTGGCAGCTGATAGACAGTCTTCAGGATTCTGATGCCAAGCCTACAACTCTGATTCTCGACGGAGCTATCAATCTGGCAGAGAATCTCATAGCCGATGACGGCAGTATAGGTCTTAGAATCACTAACGAGCCTTTCTCGAAAGAGCTTTGCTATAGATTCCAAAAGGCGATTGTTTCAACCTCTGCCAATATCAGTGGAGAACCGGCAGCACAGAATTACTGCGATATAGACCCGCGTATCCTCGAAGCTGTAGACTATGTTTGCTGGAGCCGTCGTCAGGAACACAAGCCCCACACTCCTTCCAGTATCATCCGATTGAAGGAGAACGGAGAAGTCACGATAATAAGAAAGTAGTTATTGATGGAGGCAGTCGTTAATAGAAATCCAAGTTGGCTGCAGCGCCTGCATGAGTGGCGTGTGGAGCATGTGAGCGAGAGGATGTTTATGCTCATCCTCGCTTTCCTTGTGGGATTCTTTGCTGCCGTTGCCGCATTCGTACTCCATTGGATAATCAACCAGATTGTTACGTTGTTAACGAGTTCTTTTGAGAAGTCGACTTACAACTGGCTATATCTGGTTTATCCTGTTATCGGTATCTATATCACCTCGCTCTTTGTGAGATACATCGTAAAGGATAATATCTCTCATGGTATCACACGTATCCTATATGCCATCTCTTCGAATAAGTCGAGATTGAAATCGCATAACTGCTGGTCGTCGGTGATAGCATCTGCTATTACTATCGGTTTTGGAGGTTCTGTGGGAGCTGAGGCCCCAATTGTACTTACGGGTTCTGCTATAGGCTCTAATCTGGGACAGGCATTCCATATGGATCGTAAGATGCTGATGACCCTTGTGGGTTGTGGTGCTGCAGGTGCCATTGCCGGAATCTTCAAGGCTCCGATAGCCGGACTGGTTTTTACTGTAGAGGTGCTGCTGATAGATATGACGATGTCGGCGATGCTGCCTATCCTTATATCATGTGTTACGGCTACATGTTTTACCTATATTTTTAGCGGTGATGCAGCATTGTTTACCTTCCATCTCGACAGCGAGTGGTCTGTACAGCGTATACCTGCTTGTATACTCTTAGGTATCACCTGTGGCCTTGCGTCACTCTATTTCATACGAATGATGGGTGTATGCGAAGGTGTTTTTGCACGATATAAGGATAAGCCCTACATAAAACTGGCGATAGGAGGAACAGCTCTTAGCTTGCTGATATTCTGTTTCCCCTCTCTCTATGGTGAGGGTTACAGCAGTATCAACCTGCTTCTGAACGGACGTACTGAGGCCGACTGGAATCAGATTCTTAACAACTCCATGTGGGCAGGTCAGGGTAGTTTGTTACTATTGTATATCGCTCTCGTGATATTAATGAAAGTTATTGCCACATCGGCTACCAATGGTGGTGGAGGCTGTGGCGGTACGTTCGCTCCAAGTCTGTTCGTAGGTTGTTTTACAGGATTCTTCTTCTCCCGTATATGGAATATATACCAGATAGGTGTATATATCCCGGAAAAGAACTTTGCCCTGATGGGAATGGCAGGAGTGATGTCGGGAGTGATGCATGCACCGCTTACGGGTATGTTCCTCATCGCTGAACTAACAGGAGGATATAATCTGTTGCTTCCTCTGATGATGGTGAGTGTCTGTTCGTATCTTACGATAATTATCTTCGAACCTCACAGTATCTATGGAGCCCGTTTGGCAAAGGAAGGCAAGCTTCTTACTCATCATACTGATCATGCTGTGCTGACACTTATGAATCTCGACTCTGTTATTGAGCGTGACTACGACTATGTGTCGCCTGACATGGAGTTAGGGCAGATTGTAAATAAGATAAGCCATAGCCACACATCTGTATTGCCAGTGCTCGATGCAGCAGGAATGCTTCTTGGTGAAGTGGAGATAATGAAGATACGAAATGTGATGTTCCGTATAGAACTATATCATCACTTCAAGGCAGTCCAACTCATGATTGAGCCTAAGGCAACGCTTAATGATAATACTCCGATGGCAGAGGTGATGCGTACTTTTGACCGTACCCGTGCCGACTGGCTGCCTGTGCTTGATATGGATAATCACTTGAAGGGATATATCTCCCGCCAGAGGCTTTATACCCTATATCGAAAGATGGTACACGATATGTCCGAGGATTAATTTAGAATATGGAATTATGGAGAAGAAGGATTTAAGGATTGTGTTTATGGGAACACCAGAGTTCGCAGTAGAGACACTGAAGGCTCTGGTGGAGAATAATTATAATGTGGTAGCTGTAGTAACACAGCCAGACAGACCTGTAGGACGTCATCAGAACGAGCTCCAACCCTCTGAGGTGAAGAAGTTCGCCTTAGAACATAACCTGCCAGTGTTGCAGCCAGAGAAGATGAAGGATCCGGAATTCGTTGAGCAACTGCGTAGTTATAAAGCGAATCTTCAGGTTGTCGTAGCTTTCCGCATGTTGCCAGAGATTGTGTGGGACATGCCTGTATACGGAACCTTTAATGTCCATGCAGCTCTTCTGCCTCAGTATCGTGGTGCAGCACCTATAAACTGGGCAGTAATCAATGGCGAGACTCAGACTGGTGTTACAACCTTTTTCCTCGATAAGAATATCGATACAGGACGTATCATAATGCAGAAACCATTTGCCATCCCCGACGATGCAGATGTGGAATATGTCTATGATGGCCTGATGTATCTTGGTGCCGACATTTGTCTTGAGACTATCGAAAAGATCATTGCTGCCGATGGACATCCTGAGAGTATACCTCAGGATAATCTGCTGGGTAATATAAAGCGTCTTTATCCTGCTCCAAAGATTTTCAAGAATACGTGTGAGATAAACTGGGACCGCCCTGCTAAGTGTATATACGATTTTATTCGGGGCCTTAGCCCTTATCCTGGTGCATGGACTACACTTCTCGGTCCTGACGGAAAGACCCTTGATCTGAAGATCTTCAAGACTTCAAAGACGGAGAAGGCTGTAGGAATGAAACCTGGAACTATCGTAGTATATAAGGGAATACTTTATATTACTACGGCAGACTATCTATTGCAGATCGAAGAGCTCCAACTGTCAGGAAAGAAGCGTATGGCAGCCCGTGATTTCCTTAACGGAACGAAAAATTTTGAGAATTATATAATAAAGTAGGTGCTTTTATCGTTTCTAAGGTATAAACAAATATAAATTGTGATGCCTATGAAGCATTTTACTCCAGAAACGTTGAAACCGCGCGAGCAGACCCTCGAGTTTATCCGCCAGTTCGCTCACACCTATAGCGTAACAAACCCTCAGACTAAGAGTCTGAACTAAAAAAGGATTTATGGCATTATTATCACCTTCATTGCTCGCCGCCGATTTCCTTCATCTCGACCGCGACATTCAAATGATCAACAGCAGTGAAGCCGACTGGCTTCATCTCGACGTGATGGACGGTTCATTCGTTCCCAATATCTCTTTTGGCTTTCCTGTTATAGAGGCAGTGGCAAAGGCTTGTACCAAACCTCTCGACGTACACTATATGATTGAACGTCCGGAGCGCTATATACAACAGACAGCCAAGTTAGGTGCGATGATGATGAATGTGCATTTCGAGGCAACTACGCATCTGCATCGCACTATTCAGGAGATTCATAATGCCGGAATGAAGGCAGGTGTTACTCTTAATCCATCTACACCGGTATCTATGTTAGAGGATATCATAGGTGAGGTGGAGATGGTACTGTTGATGAGTGTAAACCCGGGTTTTGGTGGACAGAAATTCATAGAAAATACCATCGATAAGGTTAAACGCCTTCGTAAACTGATAGACGAGAAGGGTAGTGGTGCTCTTATCGAGGTGGATGGTGGAGTACAAGGAGAAACAGCACCAAGACTTGTTGCCGCTGGTGTCGACGTGCTCGTCAGCGGCAGTTATGTCTTTGGTGCCAAAGATCCACACAAAGTGATCAGCGATCTGAAAGCCTTATAACTCCAGAGTGAGATTCAGGTTGTGCTTATGCGACATCTTCCTCATGTTTATGAGGGCATAGCGCATGCGACCAAGTGAGGTATTGATGCTTACACCTGTTTCTTCGGCTATCTCCTTAAATGACATATGCTGGAAGAATCGCATGAATGCAACTTCTCTTTGTGGCTCAGGCAGGGCATTCATCAAACGAGTGACATCTTTTCTTACTTGTTCGTTAACCAACTCATTCTCACGGTTTGTCACTTTGAGAAGCTGTAGGTCATTGTTCTTTGCCAGATCCACAATGCGTTCGCCTTTTACATCGCGGTAGTGGTCAATAAAGATGTTGTGTGCAATACGCATCACCCAGAATACAAACTTGCCAGTGTCTTTATATTGGCCGTTCTTTAATTTAATGATTGCTTTAACGAAGGTGTCCTGAAAAACGTCATTAGCCATATCCTCATCCTTTGTCAGATACATGACGTAGGAGAAGATCTTGTCCTGAACGCGAGCAAGGAGTTCGTCGAATGCCTTGTTATTACCATCGATATAAAGCAACGCCAACTGTTCGTCGGTCATTTCTTTAAATGTACTCATACTTTAATCATTTGTTAATTGAGTAAAGTCTGTTTCGATAGGCAATAAAAATTTTGTTTTGTTATTAATTCGACGGCAAAAATAGGCATTTTTAATGAATTATCCAAATTTTCCAGCAAAAAATCATCAAAAAAAGTAATATGTGTAGCTTTTTTATTATCTTTGCATCACGTAACTAGCGAAAAATAATATGATGAAACTATTTGTTCCTGGGCGTTTGTGCCTTTTTGGTGAGCATACAGACTGGGCTGGTCACTATCGCACCATGAATGCTGATATAGCTCCTGGTGCTGCTATTGTGACGGGTATTGAGCAAGGTATCTATGCTGAAGTAGAAAAGTCGAACATCTTTGAGCTATATAGTACAGCTCCTGAGATAAAGGATCTTTGGCAGGATTTTTCATGCCGTATGGATGAGACCGAGTTGAAGCGTGTCGCTAAGAGTGGCTCTTTCTTCTGTTATTGTGCAGGTGTGGCATCTTATATGCTTGAGTGGTATAAGGTTGGAGGTGTACGCATACGTATCACTTCGATGTCCCTTCCTATGAAAAGTGGACTCAGTAGCTCAGCTGCAATTTGTGTCCTTGTAGCGCGCGCGTTCAATTTATTATATAATCTTAATCTGAACACCTTGGGCGAGATGAATATCGCTTATGTGGGTGAATTACGTACCTCCAGCCGTTGTGGACGTCTTGACCAGGCTTGTGCATTCGGTGTGAAACCTAATCTTATGACATTCGATGGTGATGAGGTAGAGGTACGTTCTCTTAATGTAAAGAAGCATCTTTATTGGGTGTTTGCCGACTTATGCGCAGAGAAAGATACTATCAGGATTCTTTCTGATCTGAATAAGGCATATCCTTTTGCCAATACCGATGCTGAGAGAGCTGAGCACGATGCTTTGGGAAAGGATAATCTTGAAATTGTCGACAGGGCGATAAAATACATGGCAGAGGGTAATGCTGAAGAGCTTGGACGCCTTATGACTGAAGCAGAGAAACTTTTCGATGCAAAGGTGGCTCCTATGTCATCGGCATTATGGTCTCCTAAGTTGCATAGTGTGCTTGAGGATCCCAATATCCAACCATTGGTATGGGGTGGTAAGGGCGTAGGCTCTCATGGTGATGGATCTGTGCAGTTCCTGGCGCGTAGCGAGGAGACTCAGCAACAGCTGGTGCAGTATCTCAATGAACGAGGCATGAAGGCATATACGCTAACGCTAAAACCAGTACATACTGTGCGTCGTGCCATCATTCCTGTAGCAGGCTTCGGCACTCGTCTCTATCCTGCTACGCGTGCTTTGAAGAAAGATTTCTTCCCTATTCCCTGTCCTGATGGAATGGTTCGTCCTGTGATACTCATATTGTTGGAAGAACTTATCCAAAGTGGAATAGAGGAGATATGTCTCGTTCTTGGCTCAGAGGAGGAACGTCAGCAGTATTCTGACTTTTTCGAGCGTCCTTTGTCTGACGAGCATCTTCGAAAACTTAATCCTGAGGCTCAGGAGTACGAGAATCATATCCTCGACATAGGGAAACGTCTGCATTATGTCTATCAGCGAGAGAAACGGGGTTTTGGACATGCTGTATACCAGGCAGCTCAGTTTGCCGGCAATGAACCAGTGATGCTTTTGCTTGGCGACACTCTCTATCGTAGCGATTCTAACAAACCTTGTGCCTTGCAGATGGTGGAGGAATATGAACGATGCAATTCCCTTATGGTCAGCATACATCCTATTCCTCTGGCGGAGGTTAGCCGTTATGGAATACTACATGGTGTCTGGGAGGACAATGCTCGTACTATGCTTAATGTCTCTACTATGATGGAGAAACCTAAAGCCAGCTATGCTGAGGAGTATCTGGGTGTGCGCAATAAAGATGGCGAGAAGGAATACTACAGCGTATTCGGCCAGTATATCCTTACTCCGGAGGTCTTCTTACAGTTGCATGAGGATATTATGCAGAAAGAGATTGATGGTGATCATGTTACGGAGATAGAGCTTACTTCAGCACTCGAGGCTGTTCGTAAACGAAGTGGCATGATGGGAGTGAGGCTAAAAGGTCATATGTATGACATGGGTAATCCCCAAGCGCTTGTAAATGCGATTCAGGAATTCTCTAAATAACAGAAATCCCGCCAATTTTGGCGGGATTCTTTTATTTTACTAAGCTAAGAAGATATTTTCCGTAATCATTCTTTGCCATTGGCTGAGCTACTTCTTGAAGTTTCTCTTTCGTAATCCAGCCACGTTTAAACGCAATCTCTTCCAGACAGGCAACCTTCAGTCCTTGGCGTTTCTCTATTACCTCGATGAATGTTGAGGCCTCGGAAAGAGAGTCGTGGGTACCGGTGTCGAGCCAAGCGAATCCACGTTGAAGGGTCTGTACCTTCAGCTTCTGGTGGGCAAGATATTCCTGATTAACAGTGGTGATCTCAAGCTCTCCACGTGCTGACGGTTTGATGTTCTTAGCGATATCCACCACACTGTTTGGATAGAAGTAGAGACCTACGACAGCGTAATTTGACTTAGGATTCTGTGGCTTCTCCTCAATGCTGAGACAATTGCCATCTGCATCAAATTCTGCCACACCATAACGTTCTGGGTCGTTTACGTAGTAACCGAAAACCGTTGCCAGTCCATTTTTCTCAGCATTCTCCACGCTCTGACGTAACAGACCAGTGAATCCAGAACCATAGAAGATGTTATCCCCAAGTACCAGACAAGCGCAGTCGTCACCTATAAACTTCTCTCCGATAATGAAAGCCTGTGCCAGTCCATCGGGAGATGGTTGTTCTGCATATTCGAATCTTACTCCGAGGTCAGAGCCATCGCCAAGCAGACGCTTGAATCCTGGAAGGTCATGGGGAGTGGAGATGATAAGTATATCTCGTATCCCCGCCAACATGAGTGCCGAGATAGGATAATATATCATCGGCTTATCAAAGATTGGTATCAGTTGTTTGCTGATTCCTTTTGTAATAGGGTAGAGGCGAGTGCCGCTACCGCCTGCTAATACGATTCCTTTCATCTCCTTATTGTTTTATTTTGCGTAAGCCACGCTACGGGTCTCACGGATAACTGTAATCTTAACCTGTCCTGGGTAAGTCATCTCATTCTGGATCTTTGTCGCTATCTCACCACTCAGAGCCTCTGTCTCGGCGTCGCTCATCTTGTCGGCACCTACGATAACACGCAGTTCACGACCAGCCTGGATGGCATAGGTCTTGGTGACACCGGGATACGACATGGCGATAGCCTCGAGGTCGTTAAGACGCTTAATATAGGCTTCTACTATCTCACGACGAGCACCTGGACGTGCACCAGAGATAGCGTCACACACCTGGACGATAGGAGCCAGCAATGTCTGCATCTCCATCTCATCGTGGTGGGCACCGATTGCGTTGCAGATATCAGGTTTCTCCTTAAACATCTCTGCTATCTTTGCACCGTAGAGTGCGTGAGGCATCTCACTCTCTTCATCGGGCACCTTACCTATATCGTGAAGCAGACCGGCTCGCTTAGCTTTCTTTGGATTAAGACCAAGTTCTGCAGCCATTACCGAACAGAGATTAGCTGTTTCGCGTGCATGCTGAAGCAGATTCTGTCCATAGCTTGAACGGTACTTCATCTTACCGATGATACGTATAAGTTCTGGATGTAGACCATGTATTCCCAAGTCGATGGCAGTACGCTTACCAGTCTCGATAATCTCATTGTCAAGCTGTTTCTTAACCTTTGCTACCACCTCTTCGATACGTGCGGGATGGATACGTCCGTCACTAACAAGCTGGTGGAGAGCCAGACGGCAAACCTCGCGGCGTACGGGATCAAAACCTGATATTACGATAGCTTCAGGAGTATCGTCTACCACGATCTCAACACCTGCAGCTGCCTCGAGGGCACGTATGTTTCGACCTTCACGTCCGATGATACGCCCCTTTACCTCATCGTTCTCGATATGGAACACGCTGACAGAGTTTTCTACTGCAGTCTCGGTAGCCACACGCTGAATTGTCTGTATTACAATCTTCTTAGCCTGCTGGTCGGCATTGAGCTTTGCCTCATCCATGATTTCATTAATATAGCTGGCTGCGGCTGTCTTTGCCTCATCTTTCATCGACTCAATCAGACGAGCCTTTGCATCTTCGGCACTCAGGCCAGATACTTCTTCGAGCTTCTCACGCTCTTTTAGCTGCATCTTCTCAAGTTCCTCTGCTTTGATAGTGAGGAGTTTTTTCTCATTCTCAATACGTTGCTGCTGGTTGTCAAGTTCATTCTTACGGCGTCCGAGTTCTTCCTGACGCTGATTAATGCTCAGCTCACGCTGCTTAAGACGGTTCTCGTTTTGCTGAATCTGCTGGTTCCGCTGCTGAGCCTCCTTCTCGAGTTCCGATTTCTTGTTGAGGAACTTCTCCTTAACTTCAAGCAGTTTCTTTTCCTTGATGACGTCAGCTTCTTTCGTTGCAGAGTCAATCATCTCTCTGTATTTGCCCTTGAGGACGTATCTGAAAATAAGATATCCGCCGACACCACCCAATGCGAGTGCGCCTGCGGCAATTAGTAATACGAAAATTAAATCCATAAAAAAATATATGTAGTTAAATAATATTCTCTATTTAAGAGCTTCCTCGATGTCGGAAGTCAACTTCTTGAGAATATCATTATATGGTCCGGTGTCATTTTTACGCTTCGTCTTCTGGTATAGCAGGGCGATATCAATAAGGGTCATAAGCGAGATGGTATGCTCGGTCTTGCGGCCCTTATATGCCTGCGCATAGGCGTTGTAGCGGTCAGTGATGAGCTTGGCAGCAAGACGGTAGAACTCTTCGTCCTCCCTCTTAACTGTTACTTCTATCTCCTCATCGTAGACATGCAGTCGGATATGTAGTCTCTCTTCGTTCACTCCTGGCATCGTGTCTTCTCTTTATTGTTCCTGTTCGTCACTCAAGATAGCAATGCACTTGTTTATGTCCCTTACCATCTGGCTGATGCGACTCTTGGCGGTTTCCAAATCTCCGTCGGTAATCTCAACCATCTTAGCCAGTTTCAGGGCATTATAATCGTTGTCCGCTTGAGCAAGCTGCGCACGTAGGTCTTTGATGTCCTGCTCGTTTTTCTCCACCGTCTTAAGAAGGTCTGCATTCTCCTGCTTCAATTGTTTGAAGCGCTCAAGCATATCCCTCACACGGGTCTGAAACACAGCAATTATTTGCTCATTTGAACTCATAAATTTTTATTTTGTCCACAAAGTTATACATTTTAATTGAAAAATGAATACTCGTGAAATGAGAGTTTAACTGCGATTAACAGGTTTTAACCTTTGGTCGCAGTTTTTCTTAATTCTTAACTATTTACTTCTCGTTATCTTGTGGCTTTGGCTCTTTCTTAGCAAGCATTACTACTTTATATACAAAGTTAGTAATCCAATTCTGTGAGAATCCAAGACGTTGACTGTATTGACGAACCGCAACAACTGACTTCATCACTGCAGGGTCGCTATAATCATTTTTGTTGAAGATGTCATTGACTGTCTTCTCTGTCATTGAGTAAAGAGCCTTCTTAAGGAATCCTGGCAGACGGAGTTTAAACTTCATCAAGTTGCCTGTAAGCATCATCAGTTCTTGAGTGAATCCCTGGAACTGCAGCAGATAGCTTTGAGCATCCTGAACTTTTTTGCAACGCTTACGCAGACTGCCGTCAATCTCCTTAAAGAACTCGTCATCCATGCCGTACATTGACTTAAGCATATTCTTACAACGGTTGCGCTCGCCTACACCTAGTTTATTGTTAACCGTAGGCACCTTAAGTGTTGATTTAAACACGCGAAGGTCTGGTAGTGCTGCGAGGTTTGAAATTCCAAGATCGGCTGCCATTGCTGCCTGAAAATACACACGGATGAGAGTCATAAAATCCTCCATTCCGCCTACTTTATGTTCTTCTTCCTTCTTTCCGAAAAGTTTATTCCAAAATCCCATAGTCTTCTCCTTTATTTATTCTTTTGGTAGTACTCCAGTCCTATCTGGACATTCTTTATTACTGCTTCCGACGAGAATGTAGCTCCTGTCAATGCATCCACCTGTTTTGCCTTGGCATCTTTAACCTTCAGACCGTTCCAAACATCCTGAAAGGCCTTCTTCACCTTGACAAAGTATTTAGGCGTCTCTTGGTTCTTAAGAAACTCAATCTTCTCCACTTTATTTTTCTTAATGTAAATCTTTAATGGCGTATTGCCATTATATCCTTCTATGTCCTTACCGATCTTTGTGGTGTTTATCACGTAAACGCCATCCTCTTTTTTCATTACTCCGTCATCTGTTGGCTTCATGGTGAAACTCTGCAAAGACAGTGCCATTATTATTGCCACACCGGATACTATTATCTTCTTGTTCATATTATTGTTTTTTTGTTTCGGTCGGCAAAGGTACAAAGATTTTTTCTGTTATGGTTGGTAAATATCAAAAATTAACACTGTTTGCAGGCAAAAAGATATAATTCCATTATTATAAACCCCTTTTTGTGCAACCTTTACCCCTTTAGAAGTCACGGGTTATCATCAGCCTATATTCTACAGGACTCATTCCAATTGCATCCTGAAGATCTGCATTACGCTGACGTTCTACATGTCCCTCCATAATCTCGCGGGCCACCTGGGTACGACGACGCAATTCAACATCCCATTCCAAACGTTCTGATAGGTCTAGGTTACGACTAACCATACGGACCAACTCGTCTTTAAGTCGTTCCACTTCTTTCTTCAGGAATGTTATCTCGTCCTGATACTTTTTGATATCATCTTTGCTCATAGCGTGATTATTTTTCTGTAATGAACAGCTGCAAGAATCCACTCAGTTGGAATATCTCCTCCACATCCTCCCTAAGATGATTACCATCATCACCAGCACCACTGCCATGATGCGGTATGTGAGCCGTGAAGAGAGAGAGTTACGCATTCTTAGATTACGTGCAGGCCAAGGAATACCATCAGACCATTCATAAGGATCCAGAAGATTGCGAACGGCATGGTCTTACGCATGATATCACCATCCTGACCCTCCATGTCGCACGCAGCTGTAGCGATGGCGATGGACTGTGGAGAAAGTAACTTTCCACCCTCAGACCCGGCACAGTTAGCTGCGGCAAGCCAGTTGGTCTCACTTCCGCTGACACCGAAGAATGTACCCTGATTAACCAGTCCCAGATCGCTTGCAGCAGTAGCCTGAAGCTTTCCGAAGAGGATGTTGGCATTTGTAGCACTACCAGTAACGAATGTTCCGATAGAACCAATCAACGGAGCAAAGAATGGGAAGGCAGAGCCTGTGAGCAATACAAGACCCTTAGCGATATCGTTGGTCATTCCAGTATTGTTCATCAACATTGCCATAGCAACAAGGCAGCAAATTGTTACTACCGTTTTCTGGAGGTTCAGTGTGGTCTTTGCCAACAACTTCATGAGACTGCCAAGACTCATACCTTGAATGAGGCCTCCAATTATCGCACCGAGGAAAATCATAAGACCTGCATTAGACAGCCAGCCGAACTTAAAGGTGTTGCCGATAACTGGCAGTTCGAACTTTGTGACGAGAGTGCTGTTAAGAAGCTCGTTAATTGGAGGAATAATCTTACTGCTGATAAGGATAAAGAAGATAATCAGGCCATATACACTCCAGGCCTTAAGAGTTTTTGCAAGGCCGAAGTTCTTTTTCTCTACCTTCACCTCGTCGGCAGGATTCTCATCACGGATAAAGAGTTTATTGTAGATCAACATTGCGATGATAGCAGCAACAGAACCGAGGATGGCTGGAGTCTCAGGACCAATGAAGTGAGCACAGCAGAACTGCACAATAATAGAGAATGTACCTACGAACAGAGCTATGGTGAGGTTCTTCAGAATCTTCGTGCGATCTGTCATCATAAGGATGAGGAACGGAGTGATGAAGAACATCAACGAGAGCTGTAATATAATAAAGGTAGCCACCTCACATAGCTCTTCTGGAGTAGCCACACCACTGGCTGCAACCTGATTGGCGAGAGTAGTGGCTGGCAGACCTACAGCTCCGAAACCTACGGCAACAGTGTTGGCCACAAGACAGATAACGGCAGAGAACATCGGCTTAAAGCCCAGACCTATGAGGATGGCGGCAGGGATAGCTACTGCTGTTCCAAAACCAGCCATACCTTCGAGCACTCCACCTAGACCCCATGTAAGCAGCAATACGAGCAAACCCTTGTCAGAGGTCATCTGGATAAACTGTGTCTTGATGGTCTCTATCTCCTTCGTCTCACAAAGGATATTGTAGCTGAAGATAGCGCAGATGATGATAAGGATGATGGGGAAGCATGCCTTCAGGAAACCTTCGATGACAGACCACAGGGTGATGCCGAAGATGCTCTCTGCTGCATATTTTTCTGGGATGATACCCATGGCTGGGGCAGCAAACAGAGCAAGAAGGATTGTAACTATGAGTGTAACGATGGCACTCTTGTAACCAGATACCTTGAAACCCATCATCAATACAATGAGCAACAGAATTGGAATGACAGAAATAAAAGCTGACATAGGTTTTTTGAATTATGTTATTATTATATAAGTTTTAGTTCGCAAATATTTGTTATGGCGACAAATTTACAAACTTTTTGTCACAATCCAATGTTATTTTAGTGAAAAAAAACAAAAATCAAGAAAATTATTCTCCATTCTCCATTCTCTATTCTCTTTTTTTGATTATCTTTGCCACATAAATAACTAAAACTTTATAGCCCTATGCTAAACGATTTCTTATCCCACATCAAGCAGTTTATTCCTGCTGAACGTATTTACACTGATGAGCTCCGCACCTTAGGTTGGGGAACGGATGCCAGTTTCTACCGTCAGATTCCGAAAGTCGTTATCCGCAGTGATGGCGAGGCGGAGATCTCTAAGATAGTCAGAGCGTGTAAGAAATATAACATGCCTTTTACATTCCGTGCAGCCGGAACATCATTGAGCGGCCAGAGTTGCACCGATTCTGTTCTCATCGTGGCTGGCAAGCACTGGGAGAGATACGAATTATCACCAGATGCGGAAACGATACGTCTTCAGCCTGGAATCGTGGGGGCAAGGATTAATCAGATATTGAAGCCTTATGACAGAGTGTTCCCGCCAGATCCGGCATCTATAGGGAGTGCGATGGTGGGCGGTATCGTTATAAACAATGCCTCAGGAATGAACTGTGGTGTTCATGCCAACAGCGACAGGATGATGGTGTCGGCACGTATTGTGCTCACTGATGGATCTATCCTTGATACTGGCAACGAGGCAAGCAAGGAGGCTTTCCGCAAACGTAACCCAGAATTTATAAAGAAGATTGAGGCTTTAAGAGACAAGGTACGTGCAGACAAGGAATTGGCAGAGCGTATCGCCAAGAAGTATTCTATTAAGAACGTGACGGGTCTGAACCTAAGACCGCTTATAGCATATGATGACCCATTTGACATTATCGCACACTCGATGGTGGGTTCGGAAGGAACGTTGGCATTCCTCTCTGAGGTGACGATGAAGACCCTTCACGATTATAAGTTCAAGGCTTCAGCGATGGTTTACTTCCTTACTATGAAGGAGAGTTGTGAGGCTGTTGTAGCCATGAAGAAGCTGAAGGCCGGTGATGATGACCTGAAGATGAGTGCAGAGAACCTGATGGTGAAGAGTGCTGAGATGCTCGACTATATGTCGCTTAACTCTGTTGACGACCCAGTATTCCTGCAATATAAGAAGGATGTGGATGCAGGTAAGATTGAGGGGGTAGAACCTGGCGACTACCACAACCTGACTGCGATACTCACAGAGACCAAGGGAATAACTCACGAACAACTGCTTGAGAAGATAGAGAAGATTAAGGAGTGTCTTGGACAGTTCCGACTCTATATCCCTGCAGAGTTTACAGAAGATCCTGCCGTTTATGGCAAGTACTGGGCTATTCGAAGCGGTATATTCCCAAGTGTTGGAGGTACAAGACCTATAGGCACATCATGTCTTATCGAAGATGTAGCATTCCCTATAGAGTCGTTGCCTGAGGCTACGGTAAAACTGCAGAAGATGATTGCTGATCACGGTTATTCTGATGCCTGTATCTACGGACATGCGTTTGAGGGCAACTACCACTTTATCTTGAACCAGAGTTTTGCAGACCAGCATGAAGTGGCACGTTATGCAGAAATGATGCGTGATGTGGCAAAGCTTGTGGTAGAGGAATACGACGGTTCACTTAAGGCCGAGCATGGTACTGGAAGAAATATGGCACCATTTGTGAAATACGAATGGGGTGACAAGGCTTATGAGGCTATGAAGGAGCTGAAGGCAATCTTCGATCCTGACGGATTGTTGAATCAGGGAGTAATATTCAACGACGACCCAGACTGTTTCATAAAGTGCCTGAAACCGCTGCCTGTGCTCGACTATGACTTCGCAAGTGTACCTGATGGTGGTCATTACCTTATGGATCCTGAGCTCTCTACCGCCAAGGAGACCATAGAACAGGTGAAGCGTGCAAATAAGTGTATCGAGTGTGGATTCTGTGAGGTTAACTGTATGTCGTGCGGACTAACGTTGTCATCGAGGATGCGTATTGCTGTACAGAGAGAGATTCGCGACCTGGAGGCAACAGGAAGAGATCCACAACGAGCAGAGATACTTCGCAAACAGTATAAGTACTATGGTGACCAGACATGTGCTACCGACGGTCTGTGCTCTACATCATGTCCTATGAAGATCAATACAGGTGAGTTGACACATATTATCCGTCAGTTGGATATGAACAAGTCGAAGCTGGGTTATCAGGTAGGAGAGTTCGCTGCCAATCACATGGCTGGAATAAAGTCTGGCCTGAGAGTAGTGCTCGATGTGGCACATATGGCTCATCTTACTCTTGGACCTGCACTGATGACACATGTGTGTCGTACGATGAATAAGATGGGACTGCCTCTATGGACAACTGCGATGCCGAAGAAGAAACGTCAGCCCAAGCCCTCCGATCTCACTCAGTTTATTATCGAGAAGTCCATACCTCAGAAGGAGGAAGAACATTCTCCATTAAAAGTTGTGTATTTCCCAAGTTGTATCAACCAGACAATGGGGCAGTCGAAGGATGGCAATATGAAACATGCCCTTGTGGATGAGGTTATCCAGCTGATGGCGAAGGCTGGCTATGAGGTAATCTTCCCAGAGGGAATGGATCGTATGTGCTGTGGTCAGATTTGGGAGTCGAAGGGTATGCTCGATATTGCAGACCGTAAGAGTGCCGAACTGGAGGCAGCGCTTTGGAAAGCATCGGAGCAAGGCAAATATCCAGTGCTCTGCGCTCAGAGTCCGTGCCTGCACCGTATGCGCAAGGTGATGAAGAAGATGAAACTCTATGAGCCAGCCGAATTTATCATGACTTATCTCGTAGATCGTCTTGACTTCCATCCTACAGACAAACGTATCGCTCTCCATCTTACCTGTTCTACGCGTCAGATGGGTGTTGACAAGGATATGATAGCATTGGCGAAACTTTGCTCGAACAATGTGTTTATCCCAGAAGGTGTAGGTTGTTGCGGTTTCGCTGGTGACAGAGGATTCACCTTCCCTGAACTTAACAGATATGGCCTAAGGAAGCTGCGCCCACAGATAGAGGCTAACAAGATTGAGGTAGGTTACTCTAACAGTCGTACCTGTGAGATAGGTCTTGAGTCGAACACGGGTATTCCTTATATGAGTATTATCTATCTGGTCAATATCTGCACTACAGCAAAGAAACCCTAACACTAAAGGGGCTCTACCCTAACACTAAAGGGGCTCTACCCTAACACTAAAGGGGCTCTACCCTAATACTAGAAGTGCTCTAGTGTTAGGGTGTGATACTTTATGGTTGGCACAATGCTGTGCATATCTTATCCTGAAAAGCTCGACCATCAGAGACGCGAAGTACGCCCTGATTGATGATACAGAAAGCGAGGAAGTGATTGTTGGCTGTGCGGCAATAGCCTGCGAGACTCGCTATTCCTGTAAGGGTACCTGTCTTGGCATGCACGTTATTATGAGTATACTCACCCTTCATACGTTTGCTGAGAGTACCATCCTCTCCAGCAATAGGCAGCGCAGGATAAAGACTCGTGATGATATCCGTGTTGCGATAAGCATAGCGCAGAAGACGCACCATAAGTTCTGGAGTGACATAGTTATACAACGACAATCCGCTGCCATCGGCAAACTTATATCTATCTGGGTTAAGACCTATTTTGCTAACCAGTTTCTTTACGTGAGTCCTCGCATTTGCAGCTGAGGCCTTCTTTACACCTCCGGATGCGGCAAACTGATACATCATCGACTCTGCATAAAGGTTATCGCTGTCTTTTAGCATCTGCATGAGTATCTCACTAATAGGGTGGAAGCGGGAACAGATGATAGATGCACCATTAGGTACTGTACCCTCATCAGTGCCATCGCTGTTGAAGGGCATGATGATATGTATGTTCTTATCACGTAGCTCGTCGATAAAACGGGGAATGAAGTCTGCCTTTTTTGCCATCATAAGAGGTGTAAGTATGGGGTTGTCATCATCCCAGCACCAACCCTCGCCAAGACGTGTCTCGTCTTTCATAGATATATCGGCGATAATCTTGCCTCTGATAGTGTCGACACCAAGACGGCGCACACCCTCTGCAAAGGCGTTCATGTCATCGCTGCCAAAACGGGGGTCCATGCCTCCTACACAGTAGATGTCACCAACGAGAGTACGTCCTTTGATAATACCTTTATAATATAATGACGTACGAAACTGATAGTTGCAGCCCAGACGATCTAGGGCTGTGATGGCAGTAATAAGTTTCATTATTGAGGCAGGACGCATCGTCTGTTGTTCGTTGTAACGGAAAAGAATGCTGTCGGTGGTGAGGTCATAGACCATTAATCCAAGTTGCGACCTTTTCAGTAAAGGATCGTTGAGGATATTGTCGATACGAACGATAACATTCTCTGGCCATTGCAGTTGTACACCAGAAGTGTCGGCTATCAGAGAGTCGGTAAACGCAGTGTCCACAGGTTCTCCAAAGGCTACCTTGAAGTTTCCCTCACCTTGTGGGTCTGTCTGTGCCCGCAACATCATTGCGAGGCATAAAATATAGGATATAATAAGTATTTTCTTCATAATCTGCCACAAAAATAATAAAAAAAATGGGAATTGCGAATGGAGAATGGAGAATTATTTGTAATTTTGCGCAGTATTATTGATTTTCGTTATGGTATACAAGTATGACTTCCTCGTTATCGGTGCCGGAATAGCCGGAATGAGTTATGCCCTGAAGGTAGCCCGTGCAAAGAAGGGTAGGGTGTGTATGATTTGCAAGACATCACTTGATGAGGCTAACACATCTTTTGCCCAGGGCGGTGTGGCAAGTGTCACAAATCTCAAAGTAGACACTTTCGACAAACATATTGCCGACACCATAATCGCAGGCGACTATATCTCTGACCGTAAGGCCGTAGAACAGGTAGTAAGAAATGCTCCAGAACAGATAAAGGAGATGGTGGAGTGGGGCGTCAACTTCGACAAGAAGGATGATGGTACCTTTGACCTTCATCGTGAGGGAGGACACTCAGAGTTCCGCATCCTCCATCACGCCGATGATACTGGAGCTGAGATACAACGTGGTCTGATGGAGGCTGTCCGTGCATGTCCGGAAATCGATGTCAAAGAGAATCACTTTGCTGTCGAGATCATCACCCAGCATCATCTGGGAGTGAGGGTAACAAGACGTTCACCAAACATCCAGTGTTATGGTGCCTACGTATTGAATCCCAAGACTCAGAAAGTGGATACATATCTGTCGAAGATGACAGTGATGTGTACAGGTGGTTGTGGTGCCGTATATCTCACCACGTCTAATCCTGTTATTGCCACAGGCGACGGCATAGCGATGGTATATCGTGCTAAGGGTACAGTGGCTGATATGGAGTTTGTGCAGTTCCATCCTACTGTGCTGCATAATCCTAAGGAGACTCATCCTGCTTACCTCATCACTGAGGCTATGCGAGGCTATGGCGGTATACTGAAACTGCCTAATGGCGAGACCTTCATGGAGAAATACGATGAGCGACTCTCCCTTGCTCCTCGTGACATCGTGGCAAGGGCTATCGATAAGGAAATGAAGATTCATGGTCTTGATCACGTATGTCTCGACGTAACACATAAGGACCCTGCAGAGACTCGTAAACACTTTCCGAATATCTATCAGAAGTGTCTCTCAATAGGTATCGATATCACTACGGATTATATCCCTGTGCGTCCCGCTGCTCACTATATGTGCGGAGGAATCAAGGTAGATATCAACGGACAGTCGAGCATAGAACGTCTTTATGCCCTCGGAGAATGCTCATGTACAGGTTTGCACGGAGGAAATCGTCTGGCATCCAATTCGCTTATTGAGGCTGTGGTATATGCCGATGCTGCTGCAAAGGATACTATTGCTCATGCAGATCTCTATGACTTCAATGAAAAAGTGCCAGAGTGGAACGACGAGGGTACGATGACAAATGAGGAGAAGGTGCTTATCACCCAGAGTGTGAAAGAGGTGAATCAGATAATGTCAAACTATGTTGGTATCGTGCGTTCTGATTTAAGACTACATCGTGCATGGGATCGTCTGGATATGCTCTATGAGGAGACAGAGCGACTCTTTAAGCGTGTTAAAGCCTCTAAGGATATCTGCGAGCTGCGAAATATGATTAATGTGGGATATCTTATCACCCGTTGGGCTCTGGAACGTAAGGAGTGTCGGGGACTTCACTATACCACTGATTATCCGCTACACGCATACGATAAGAAATGAAAAATTCCCGCCAGCTGGCGGGAATTATTATTTTTAGTAAGTCATCTTTGGCTCAAGTTCCTTAGCCTGATCAATCATCTTCTGTATCTCGCTGACAGCAGGAACACGTCCACAGATGTGGAACTCAGCATTGATCTCCTCAAGCTTTGGCTGCAGGTTCTCTGCAACACGATGGCGGAACTCCTTAACAGTATCAACACCAGCCTTCTCGAGCAACTCAGCAAACTGAGGACCAACGCCGTTGATACGGAAGAGGTCTGCATGGTTTGTCCAACGGAGAATCAGCTTCTCACTGATACCTGTAGCCTCTGCCAGTTCCTTGCGGCCCTTGGGAGCTGCACACTTCTCAAGAAGTTCACTAACTTTGTTGATACCTGCGGCAACCAGCTTCTCTGCATAAACGTCGCCTACACCCTCGATGTCGATAATCTTGTAATCCATAATCTTTGGTTTTTTGTTTGTAATGTTGTTGGGTTTATAAGTTTTATGCTGCAAAAATAGACAAAATATCTGATAAATGCAATTATTTGAACGTTTTTTTGTATTTTTGCACCTAAAAAGATATAGATTTATGATGATTGCTCTATATATAATAATAGGTATAGCGATTGGGGCCATAGCTCTCTATCTGTATATGGATCGTAAGATGGACGTGCTGAGAGTAGAGGGCGGAAAGAAGGATATCGAACTCTCCATGCGTTCAGAACTGCTCAATGCAGCCAATAGTCGTGTGCAACATCTGGATGCAGAGAATAAGTCGCTGAATGCCAAGACGGAGTCGCAAGGCAGAGAGTTGGAACTCGTACGTCAGCAGATGAGTACAGAGCTTCAGCGCCGTGATGAGGAGTTCAAGAATCAGCTCCAGACATCAAAGGAACAGTTTCAGGAGCAGTTGCGTACGGCTCGTGAGCAGTTCTCGAATATGGCCCAGCAAATCATGGAGGCGAGTGCTACGAAGCTGAAGGAGTCTAACACAGAGGCGATGACAGGTATCACCAAGCCCCTGAAAGATGCCGTAGAGAAGATGCAGAAGGCCATACATGAGAATCAGGAGAAGTCTGCTGGCTACTCTGCAAGTTTTGCAGAACAGATACGACTCATGATGGAACAGACACAACAGCTGGGACAGAAGACTGAGAGTCTTACCAATGTGTTGCGTCGTGATAATAAGGTGAGTGGCAACATGGGAGAGATAATCCTTGGCGACCTCCTTGCCAGTCAGGGACTCACTGAGGGCATCCATTATGAGGTACAGGCACGACTCAGAGACGAACTAGGACGTCCTCTGAAACATGATGAGACAGGTAAGGAGATGCAGCCGGATGTTATCCTCCACTATCCTCAGGGACAGGATGCCATCGTCGACTCTAAGGTGTCGCTGGTGGCATACGAGAAATATGTGAATGCCGAGAACGCAGAGGATAAGGAACGTTATCTTCAGGATCATATCAAGAGTGTTCGCCAGCACGTGAATGAGCTTGCGAGAAAGGATTACTCAAAATATATCAAGAATGGTCGCGATGCAGTTGACTTCGTGATTATGTTCGTGCCTTTCGAGTCTTCTCTTCAACTGGCACTTGCCAATGACCCTACTCTCTGGCGTGAGGCTTTCGAGAAGAAAGTGTTTGTCACTGGTGAACAGAACCTGCTTGGAATCCTTCACATGATACATATCGCCTGGGTGCAGAATCAGCAGGCGGAGAATCAGAAGAAGGTATTCGGACTGGCAGAACAGCTGCTGGATCGTCTTGGTGACTTCGTACAGAGGTATAATGATCTGGGAGAGAAACTTAAAAAGGTGGATGATGCTTATAAGTTTACGAAAGATAAACTCGAGGACGGACGTCAGAGTGTCTATCAGAAAGCTCATGAACTGATAGGCGTTGGTGCCAAGGAGAACGCTAATCGCAGAATACCCAAACCCAAGAATACTGATTTGTTATTAGATAATGAAGAGAGTACTGATCAGTGATAATATTTGGGACTTCGACCTCTCTGCAGCTTTGCAGGAGATATCAGAGCAACGTCGTGAACAGGCTCTGAAGTTCAAGCATGAACAAGGGCAGAGGTTATGTGTCCTTGCTTATCAGCTTCTGAAACAGGCTCTTTGCGATGAATACGGCATCACTGATAATCCCCTCTTTGAATATAATGAGAGTGGCAAACCCTCTCTTGTGGGACATCCTGAGATATTCTTCAATCTAAGTCATTGTAAGGAGGCTGCAGCATGTGTCGTCAGCGATCATCCTGTGGGAATAGATGTGGAGAGCTTAAGGCAATATAAAGACTCTTTGGCAGAATACTGTATGAACGATGATGAGCTGCGACAGATAAAATCTTCTGATAATCCTGATGAGGAGTTTATCCGTCTGTGGACTATGAAAGAGGCCACGATAAAGCTTCTGGGCACTACCATCAGCAATGGCATGAAAGAGTTGCTTATCCCCGATAAATACAAATATACCACTGTCGTTCGACAGCGGTATATCTATACTATCTGTGAATAATCTTACTTAACCAGGTTACCCAGGATGTCTCTTGTTAGTTCCTTGGTGATAGTGCGTGTTGCAGCACTCGTGGCATTCTTAACCACACGACCCGTGCTTGAAGTCCTCGACTTGGTCTTCTTGCCTGTAACCTTGTCACTAACATAGGTACCGAGGATTGTTGCCAACGTGGATGTGATAGCTGTAAGCACAGCCTTCCACACCTTACCCATCATACCTGACTTCTTCTTTTCTTCCTTTTCTGCTTTTGGCTGGGGAATCTCTATCTCTGCCTCCTGCTTTTCTTGTTCTGCCAGCTGTTTGTCAGCCTCTGCCATAAGCACCTCGAAAGCACTCTCGCGATCGATAGGAGTATCATACTTGCCAAAGATTCGGCTACCCTTGATGATGTCCAGTCGCTGACCTTCTGTCACAGCACCAATCTGCGATAGTGGGAAGAGTATCTTAGCACGTTCTACGATATCTGGAGCACCCTTCTCGTCAAGGAAACTAACGAGTGCCTCACCAGTCTCGAGATTCATGATAGCCTCGTCCGTCTTAAATGCGGGATTAGCACGGAAGGTCTCAGCGGCAGTCTTCACAGCCTTCTGATCCTTCGGGGTATATGCTCTCAAGGCATGTTGTACACGATTACCTAACTGTCCTAGGATGTTTTCCGGGATATCAGTAGGACTCTGAGTGATAAAGTAGATACCCACACCTTTGGAACGTATAAGACGAATCACCTGCTCAATCTTATCCAGCAGTGCTTTCGAAGTACCGTCGAAGAGCATATGCGCCTCGTCGAAGAAGAACACAAGTTTCGGAAGTGGCTGGTCACCAACCTCTGGAAGGGTAGAGTAGAGCTCACTCAGCAGCCATAGCAGGAATGTAGAATAGAGCTTTGGCTGCATCATCAGCTTGTCTGCTGCGAGCACATTCATCACTCCCTTGCCTCCCTCTGTCTGCATCAGGTCATTGATGTCGAAAGAAGGTTCTCCGAAGAACTTGTCGGCTCCCTGATTCTCCAACTGCAACAAAGCACGCTGGATGGCTCCGATGGTTGGAGTGGATATGTTTCCGTATTTTGTAGTGTATTCTTTCGAATGCTGAGATACCCAGTCAAGCATTGAACGCAGATCCTTGAGGTCGATGAGCAGCAGACCTCTCTCGTCAGCGATGCGGAATACGATGTTAAGCACTCCGTCCTGAGTCTCATTTAGCTGCATGAGGCGCGAGAGCAGCTGTGGACCCATCTGGGAGATAGTAGCACGCATGGGATGACCCTGTTCTCCGAAGACATCGAAGAAACGTACAGGACAACTCTGGAACTCTGGGTTCTCGATACCGAACTCAGGCATTCTCTTCTCAATGAATCCACTCAGCTTTCCTACCTGTGAGATGCCACTCAGGTCGCCTTTCATGTCGGCCATGAAACAAGGTACTCCAGCCTGACAGAATGTCTCTGCCATCACCTGAAGGGTGACAGTCTTGCCAGTACCTGTGGCACCCGCAATGAGTCCATGACGGTTAGCCATCTTACCTGTGATACTCAGTGCTCCATTAGGGCAATGGGCAATATACAGCCCTCTCTCTTTATCAAACATTAATTCTATATTTTTTAATTATTCTCCTAAGACTTTTGCAATTGTCCTAAGGCATAGATCGCTACTGATAGGTTTTGAGAGAAACTCATCGCAACCTGCATCGAATGCCATCTGGCGGTCACTGTCAAAAGCATTTGCTGTCAGTGCAATGATGGGCAGTGAGGGATGAGTCTCCTTGATCTTCTTCGTGGCTTCAAGACCATCCATAATGGGCATCTTGATGTCCATAAGCACAAGGTCGTATTCCCCCTTTTCCACCATGTCTACAGCTTCCTGTCCGTTCTTTGCACGCTCAAACTGATAGAACTTCTTCAGAATATACGTCATTAGGATAAAATTGCTGTCATTGTCTTCTGCTACTAAGATTTTCTTCATATCTTTTCCTTTAAATTAATCTAGATTGTAGTTCGTAATATTCTCAATGAACTCTTAATATTTCACAAAATTACATCTTTTATCTGAAAAAACAAGCAAATCATCGATTTTTTAACTAATTTTGCATCAACAAACTGGCGAAAGTAGTAACTTCTAAACTAAATAACGATGAAATTAAGATTTTTATCTTGTGCCTTTGCACTCGTTTCATGTCTCTCTCTGTCGGCTCAGAGCCACATGATGGAGGTAAACACAAAAAAACTCGGAGCACCAGTACAACCAACGATGTATGGTCTTTTCTTTGAGGACATCAATTATGCTGCAGATGGTGGTTTGTATGGTGAGTTAGTGAAGAACCGTTCCTTCGAGTTTCCCGATCATCTTATGGGATGGGAGGCTTTCGGAGATTTCGAGATTGAGGACGACGGACCATTCGAGCGTTGTCCCCATTATCTGAGATTGCGCTATCCCGGACATAATGAGCGTCGCTCGGGAATCTCTAATAACGGATTCTTCGGCATCGGACTCCATAAGGGTGAGGATTATCGCTTCTCCGTATGGGCGAGAGCTCCTAAGGGTGAGGCAAAGATTATCGTGCAGTTCATTGATCGTGCAACTATGGAAGAGAACCAGCAGTTCACTTCCGACACTATCACAATCGCATCTACTGAATGGAAACAGTATGAGCAGGTGATCAAGTCTCCTCGTACCATCGCAAAGGGTCAGCTACGTATCTTCCTCAGGGGCAAGAATGGTGTAGACCTCGAGCACATCAGTCTCTTCCCTGTTAACACCTTCAAAAATCGCAAGAACGGTATGCGTCGCGACCTTGCTCAGGCTCTTGCTGATGAGAATCCCGGACTGCTCAGATTCCCTGGAGGATGTATCGTTGAGGGTGTAGACCTTAAGACCCGTTATCAATGGAAGAATACCATCGGTCCTGTAGAGAACCGTCCTCTCAACGAGAATCGCTGGGAGTATACCTTCCCGTACCGTTTCTATCCTGACTATTTCCAGTCTTATGGTCTCGGATTCTTCGAGTTCTTCCAACTCTCAGAGGATATCGGTGCTGAGCCTCTGCCTGTGCTGAATGTAGGTATGGCTTGTCAGTTCCAGAACTGGAACGACGACTCTGCGCATGTTCCTTACGATCAGCTGCAGCCATATATCCAGGACTGTCTCGACCTTATTGAGTTCGCCAATGGTCCTGCAGACTCTCAGTGGGGTAAGATCCGTGCTGAGATGGGCCATCCCGAGCCTTTCAACATGAAGTTCATTGGTGTAGGTAATGAGCAGTGGGATGATCTCTACTTCAAGCGTCTGGAGCCGTTTGTGGCTGCCATCAAGGCTAAGTATCCCAACATCCAAATTGTAGGTACCAGCGGTCCTGACTCTGAGGGTAAGATGTTCGAGAAGGGCTGGGAAGCCATGAAGAAACTTAAGGCTGACCTTGTGGATGAGCATTTCTATCGTAACGAGGACTGGTTCTTGGGTAATGAGGCAGGAAAGGCGAGATATGGTGAGTTCTGTGGCGGACTGCGCTATGAACACTATGATCGTAAGGGTCCGAAGGTGTTTGCCGGCGAGTATGCATGTCACGGAAAGAACAAGCACAAGTGGAACCACTACGAGGCATCTATCCTCGAGGCAGCCTTCATGACTGATATGGAACGTAATGCCGATGTAGTGTATATGACAGCCTATGCTCCTCTCTTCGCTCACGTAGAGGGTTGGCAGTGGCGTCCAGACCTTATCTGGTACGACAACCTCCGTATGTTTAAGTCTTGCAGCTACTATGTTCAGCAGATGTATGCTGTCAACAAGGGCACCAACGTTCTCCGTATGACGATGAACAAACAGCCTATCGCAGGACAGCCGGGACAGGACGGACTCTTCGCTTCTTCTGTCTTCGACAAGAATACCGGTGAGGTGATCATCAAGATCATCAACACCTCTAGGCAGCCGCAGCCTGTTTCAGTGAAGCTTGTAGGCATGAAGGGCACTCGTACTGCCGAGACCATCACCCTATCTCATAATGGTATGGATGATGAGAATACCCTCGACAATCCCGAGAAGATCACTCCCAAGAATGGCACCATCTCTGTTGATGCTGGCAAGGATGCAACATTACTCACTGACGACATCCCTGCAATGACGTTCCGTTTATATAAGATTAAGAAATAAGATAATAAGAAATTGGCGCTCAACTCGGGCGCCAATTTTTATTTCTTTCGTAGTGTGATTTCCACTATCTCTCCGGTAGCTCCGAATCGGAAGGGGATAAGTCCTCCGATGCCTGCTGTCACTAAGAGCGACTGTTCTCCCTCATGGAACCATCCGTAAGCCTCTTTGTTGATTACCGATAGCGGACTCCAGTCAAAGAGTGCAAACTGCATCCTATGGGTATGTCCGCTGAGTGTGAGATGAGATCTGCCGTCGGGCACTACTATACGTCGCCACGCAGAGGGGTCGTGTTCCAGCATCAGGATAAAGGCGTCTTTAGATGTCTTTATGCCGTTGAGGGCTTTCTTGATGTTTCCTTTCTTTGGAGATCGAGAGCCTGTGCCGTCGTTCTCCATTCCTGCGACAACGAGATATGATTTCCCTTTGGCACCATTACTGGCATTGCTGCGTTCTATAATGCGATGGGAGTTAAGTAGCACATTCCAGCCTGCCTGACGCTGAAGACTTACTGTCTCCCTCTCATTGGCCACCTTCTGGGCATCATTGACGTCAATATAGCATGCATAGTCGTGATTGCCGAGTACGGAATATACACCATCCTTCGCCTTCAGACTGGCAAGTATGTCAAGATGTTCGTATATCTCTTGAGGATGGGTGTTCTGCAGGTCACCGGTAAACACAATCATGTCAGGATGTAGGGCATTGATTCTGTCGATGGCTTGCTTTAAGATCTCCTGCCTGCTTCCGGTATACGACCCCACATGAGCATCCGAGAATTGCACTATCCTATATCCGTCGAAGGCTTGCGGCACTGCCTCAGAACTGTACGTCTGACGATTCACCTCCAGCTTTTTGAAGCCTATAAACGACCCATAGAAGAGTATATACCATATAAACAGCACACATACCCATCCCACCAGGTTGCCCCAGTTGCGTGATTTGTGCGATGACTTCTTCCTGTGAAAGAGTTTGCTGCATCCGAGTCCTATTATGGAACAGAGCATATACACCATCTTCGGAATGGTTATCAGTCCTAACAGGAAGAGATAAATATAAATAATGTATGGTGGCTCTGGGATGAAGTTTGACTCGTAGGTGAGATAGATGGTATATGCCACCATCAATATTGTGGGCAACCATCTCAACAGTCGCTTCTCAGTCTGATACTTATGCCTCCAGTAATGCAGGTCGAAATAGATATCAGGGATGATTATCAGCAGAAGAAACAGATATGGTGCTCTTGCAATCATACAAACGGAGAATTATTGGTCTGGGTTTTCCACCATTCCTTGGTACTTCTCATCGAGGCTCGACATCACTGAGTCGTATGCCTGACGGAGGGTGGCTTCTACATTCTCAGGTCCTTGACCTGTGGGGTATATCGGCTGATGGATGGTGAGTTTCATCGGATGCCAGTTGATGAAGTTAAAACCCTTCATGCGTGGCAGGATGTCGAAACTGCCGTTGATGGTGAGAGGCACCACAGGCAACTGCAACTCGTCGGCCAGAGCGAAGGCTCCTTTCTTGAAGTGTGCCATGTGGCCTGTAAAACTGCGGGCACCCTCGGGGAATACCGTCACAGAGTAGCCTTCCTTCAGAATCTCTCGCGCATCCTCGTAGGTCTTGCGTATCTTGCTTGGACCTCGCTTGTCGACCATTATCTGATGCGACTTCTCACAGGCATAACCCACAAACGGAATCTTCCTCAACTGATGTTTCATCATCCACTTGAAGTTGCGGTTCAGATGTCCGTAGATAATGAAGATGTCGAATGATCCCTGATGATTGGCCACGAAGACATAGCTCTGGTCTTTCTCCAGGTTCTCACGTCCCTCTACCTTCACTGGGATAAGAAACAGCTTAAGTATCAGCTTTCCCCACCAGTGTCCCGGGTAGTATCCCCAGAAGTGTCCATTACCTATCGTCGTTCCTATCCCCACCTCAAGTGCAGTAATAATAGTAAGGATCACCAGCAACGGCAATCCTATAAACAACTGATAAATCCTATATAACAGAGTAATCATAAAGTTCAAAGCTCAAAGTTCAAAGTTTCGGGTACTTCCTCGTCCAGCCGTCCCATCTGAGTCTCATCACTCCGAAGAACGCCTCGCCAAAGATTCCTCCCGACATCTTACTCGTTCCCTCCCTGCGGTTAACGAAGATCACACTCACCTCCTTGATCTTGAATCCTATCTTATAGGCGGTGTATTTCATCTCTATCTGGAATCCGTAGCCCTTGAAACGTATCTTGTCTAACTCGATGGTCTCGAGCACCCTGCGCTTATAGCATTTGAATCCGGCAGTGGTGTCGTGAACCTTGAATCCTGTCACTATCCTCACGTACTTCGATGCGAAATACGACATCAGCACACGTCCGATAGGCCAGTTTACTACATTCACTCCCGTCACATAACGGCTTCCGATAGCCAGGTCGTAACCCTCGTCATGACAGGCACTGTAGAGTCGTGGTAGGTCGTTGGGGTCATGACTGAAGTCGGCATCCATCTCGAAGATATAGTCGTATTTGTGCTCCAGCGCCCATTTGAATCCTGTGATATAGGCCGTTCCCAGTCCCAGCTTTCCACTGCGCTCAAGGATAAAGAGACGGTCGCCAAACTCGTCGGCCATGAGTTTCTTCACTATCGCTGCGGTGCCGTCGGGTGAACCGTCGTCAATCACGAGGATATGGAAACACTTCTGCAGTCCGAACACCGCCCGGATGATTTTTTCTATATTTTCTTTCTCGTTATAGGTCGGAATTATAACGATACTGTCGCTTTCGTGCATATACTTCTTATAATTTTGGCGCAAAGTTACTAATTATTTTTTTTATAAACAAAAAAATGTGTAATTTTGCAGCGATTTTAAGATGAATATACAGGAATTAGAGAATGTATATGCCAAGTTGCCGCAGGCTTCGGCATTGGCGAAAGCGATAGAGAAATCCTCGGTAAAGAAGATTTTTCTCGAGGGCTTGTTGGGTTCCAGTGCCCCGATGTTGTTCGGAAGCATTGCTTCCAAGTGTGCTCACCCCCTGATTTTCGTGCTTCAGGATGCTGAGGAGGCAGGCTATTTCTATCACGACCTCACACAGCTCCTCGGGGATAAAAACGTGCTGTTCTTCCCCTCCAGTTATCGTCGTGCCGTGAAATACGCCCAGCGCGATGCCGCCAGCGAGATCCTCCGCACCGAAGTCCTCGCCGCCATCTCATCTCTTGCAGGTAATCATAAAGTTCAAAGCTCAAAGTTCAAAGTTCAAAGTCCCTTCATCGTTTCCTACCCTGAGGCTCTTGCCGAGCTCGTCGTCTCAAAGAAAAACCTCGACGAGCGCACTCTCGTGCTTGAGAAAGACCAGAGGGTAGATATCTCTGATGTCACCAAGACCCTGAGGGAGTTCGGATTCCGTGAGGTCGACTATGTCTACGAACCCGGACAATTTGCCTTGCGTGGCTCTATCCTCGACGTATATTCATTCTCTTGCGAGTATCCCTATCGTGTAGACCTCTTCGGCGACGATATCGATTCCATACGCACCTTCGAGGTTGAAGACCAGCTCTCTAAGGAACAGAAGGATAGGGTAGAGATAGTGCCTGAGCTGACCTCGATAAGTGAGGATAAGGTGGCTTTCCTCTCGTTTGTGCCTGCAGATACTATCCTCGTGACGAAGGATTACCTCTATGTGCGCGATGCCATAGAAAGAACCTATCAGGAGGGATTCTCCGCTCAGGCTCGCATGGAACAGATGGAGAATGCCACAGAGATGGAACAGCGTGAGATAGAGCGCCAGCTGCGTCGTGAGTCTCAGCTCGTCACTGGTGCCCAGTGGGCTTCTGATGCCGAGAAGTTCCGTCGCATAGAGTTCGGCCATCGTCCTTCGTCGCAGCCTGATGCCACTCTGCAGTTCAATATCTCTCCGCAACCGCTCTTCCACAAGAATTTCGATCTTCTCAAACAGACCTTCGAGGACTATCTGCTCCGGGGATATGCCATCTACGTATGTGCCGACAGCCAGAAACAGAACGAACGACTGCAGGAGATTTTAACCTCTAAACTTTCCTTTGCTCCTGTAAACAAGACCCTCCACGACGGCTTCTCCGACGACGACCTCAAAGTCTGTATCTTCACCGACCACCAGATTTTCGACCGTTTCCACAAATACAACCTCAAGAGCGACAAGGCCCGCAGCGGAAAGATGGCCCTCACTCTCAAGGAAATCCAACAGTTTGAGATTGGCGATTTCGTGGTGCATGTCGATCATGGCGTAGGTAAGTTCGGCGGTCTTGTCCGCATGCCTGTCACCAACGCTGCAGGCCAGCAGACGCATCAGGAGATGATAAAGATCCTCTACCAGAAGGGCGACAGCATCTACGTCTCTATCCACGCTCTCTATAAGGTGTCGAAATACAAGTCGCAGGATAATGGCGAACCTCCCCGTCTCTCCACCCTCGGCACAGGCCAGTGGGTGAAACTCAAGGAGCGCACCAAGAAACATATCAAGGATATCGCCCGCGACCTCATCAAACTCTATGCCAAGCGTCGTCGTGAGAAGGGTTTTGCTTTCAGTCCCGACGGATATCTACAGAACGAGCTCGAGGCCAGCTTCCTCTATGAGGACACCCCCGATCAGCTCAAGGCCACTCAGGATGTGAAGGCTGATATGGAGATGGCAAAGCCTATGGACCGTCTGGTATGTGGCGATGTGGGCTTCGGAAAGACTGAGGTGGCTGTGCGTGCGGCTTTCAAGGCGGCCTGCGATGGCAAACAGGTGGCTGTGCTCGTGCCTACCACAGTGCTCGCCTATCAGCACTATCGCACTTTCTCCGGACGTCTGAAGGATATGCCTGTAAGGGTGGATTATCTCACTCGTGCCAAGTCTGCCAAACAGACCTCCGAGGTGCTCAAAGACCTCGCTGATGGAAAGATAGACATCGTCATCGGCACTCATAAGCTCATCGGCAAGAGCGTAAAGTTCAAGGATCTCGGACTGCTTATCATCGATGAGGAACAGAAGTTCGGTGTGTCAACTAAAGAGAAGCTTCGCCAGATGAAGTCTAATGTCGATACTCTCACCATGTCGGCCACTCCGATACCTCGTACGTTGCAGTTCTCGCTCGTGGGAGCCCGCGACCTGAGTGTCATCCAGACACCTCCGCCCAACCGCTATCCCATACAGACGGAGATACATACCTTCGGAGCGGAGATTATCACCGATGCCATCAACTTCGAGATGTCGCGCAACGGACAGGTGTATTTCGTCAACAACCGCATCAGCGACCTCACTCATATCGCTGAGATGATACATAAGTATATCCCTGATGCCCGTGTGGCCATAGGTCACGGACAGATGAAACCTGAGGAGCTCGAGAAGATTGTGCTCGATTTCTCCAACTATGACTACGATGTGCTGCTATCTACCACCATCGTAGAGAACGGTATCGACATCCCCAATGCCAATACCATCATCATCAACGGAGCCCATAACTTCGGACTCTCCGACCTCCATCAGATGCGTGGACGTGTGGGACGTGGCAACCGCAAGGCCTTCTGTTATCTCCTGGCTCCGCCTCTGGCAGCCCTCAATCCGGAGTCTCGCCGCCGTCTCGAAGCCCTCGAGAACTTCTCCGACCTCGGCTCCGGCATCAACATCGCCATGCAGGATCTCGACATCCGAGGTGCCGGCAATCTCCTCGGCTCTGAGCAGTCAGGCTTCATCTCCGACCTCGGCTATGAGACCTATCAGAAGATCCTTAATCAGGCAATGGCCGAATTGCGCAACGAAGAGCCTGAGTTCTCTGCGGCCGAATCAGCCGCAATAGCCAAAGATAGCTCTCCTAGGGATTCTAGGAATCCTAGGATGTTTAGCCCTTCTGGCAACATCGCCTTTGTCGACGACTGCGCCCTCGAATCCGACATCGAGATGTATTTCCCCGACCAATACGTTCCTAACGACTCCGAGCGCATGCTGCTATATCGCGAGCTCGACAGCCTTGCCGGCAGCAACAACCTTGACGCGGCCCTTGAGGCTTATCGCAGTCGTCTGCGCGACCGCTTCGGCGAGATTCCCGAGGTGGCAGAGGAACTTATCCGCGTGGTGCCTCTGCGCGTCTGTGGCAAACGTCTCGGGGCAGAGAAGATCATGCTCAAACAGGGAAAGATGTATCTCTATTTCGTGAGCAATGCCAACAGTCCTTACTATCAGAGCGATGTCTTCGGACGTGTCTTGGAGTATATGACAAAAAACGTTCACCGCTGTAACCTCCGTGAGGCCAACGGCAAACGCTCAATGGTTGTCTCTGATATTCCTTCTCTCGAGGCGGCTCTCACTGTCTGTAAGGCTATTTGCTGAAGCAATTGGGGTCACCCTCAGGCTCGTCACCTCCCCACTTGAAGCCCTTCTCCTTGAACAGCTTCACTGCGAGGTCGTCGCTTGCGAGTGGCTTTCCGGCGTTTATCGTTACGCTAAGTCCCTGCCGCTCCAGTTCTGTGGCGCTCTCGGGATTGTTGATGTCAAAGAAGTATCCGTATGTGTAGTGCATACCTGTCAGATTCTCCTTGCATATATGCTCGGCAGTGGTGACATCCTTTATCTGGTAATTCGCATCAAACAACTGTCGGAATATCCATGCAACGTCAGATGCGATACTCTTGTCGCATATCAGTCCGCAGATGGCGATGCTATTATAGCTGTGTGTCAGGCAGCGCACCATACGGAGGTTGTTGATGTCGATAGCTGGATTTACGTCGGGAGCTTGCGAGCTTGCCCAGAAAGCGGAGTTAAGCTCTGTCACCTGGAAGCAGTTGTCAAGACCATACTTGTCGATGGCTTCCTGATCGGTATCATTACTGATTCGCCAGTTAAACAGGTTGTCCATGTTCTGTTGCTTCCTTTCCTTCGCGTATTCCTCCGCAGCGTCATTGAGAGGCTTGAACAGTCCGTCTACTGTATCTTCTACAACTTTGTCACATGATGTGAACATTACTGTACCACTTGTAAAAGCGATGGCGATAATCGCCGATTTGATAATCTGTTTCATAATTCTATTTTTTTATTTCTTATTTCTTTATGTCTAAAAACAAGTTCTTTTGTCTTTTCGACACTGCAAAATTATGAACTATTTCTCCCGATTTAAAGTTTTTTCGTGATTTTCATCCCGACTTATAACGACAATTGGCAGATATGGCGACAACTAATCCTCACCCCCCTGAAAATTTGTCGCTTCGAGGATAAAATAAGAACTCTTCTTCCCTATTGCTTTTACTTTCAATGCCAAAATTCTATTCTATTCTTTTCTTTAAATTTTTAATAGATCGTTTTTTTTTATTAGTTGTTACTATTTTTTACCTGAAACACTTATCCGCGCGCTTGATAATTTTTGTTCCCTAGTTAGGCCGCAAATTTCGCCTTTTTTCTTTGACAATGCAAAGGTACGAATATTTCATCGTCCTTGCAAATTAAATCGCCAAAATCGATATGTTTTGAACCTATTTTTCGTGTAGTTGCTTCATCGTATATTTCGAGACCCCCAAAACGTCCGATGTCCAATCGTCCGTTCGTCCGTTCTTACAACAAAAATCCCCGCCATCAGCGGGGATTCTAATTTATTAATCAAGTTCTGCGAGGTTCTTGGCAATCATCTCGTCGGTGACGGTGTAGTTCTGCAGGTCGCCGTTGATGTACGACTCGTAGCTTGGCATGTCGATGAGGCCGTGACCAGAGAGGTTGAAGAGGATGACCTTCTCCTCGCCAGACTCCTTGCACTTCTTAGCCTCGCGGATGGCGGCAGCGATGGCGTGGGTGCTCTCAGGAGCAGGGATGATACCCTCTGTGCGGGCGAAGAGCATACCGGCCTCGAAGGTCTCGAGCTGAGGAATGTCGACACCGTGCATCAGGTCGTCCTTGATCAACTGGGAGATAATCATGCCGGCACCATGATAGCGCAGACCGCCAGCGTGGATATTTGATGGCTTGAAGTTATGTCCCAGGGTGAACATCGGGAGCAGTGGGGTATAGCCTGCCTCGTCGCCGAAGTCGTAGCGGAACTGGCCGCGTGTGAGCTTAGGACAGCTGTCGGGCTCGGCAGCGATGAACTCCGTATGACGCTCTCCACTCAGGTTGTGACGCATGAAGGGGAAAGAGATACCTCCGAAGTTACTACCTCCACCGAAACAGCCGATCACGATGTCGGGATACTCGCCAGCCATCTGCATCTGTTTCTCTGCCTCGAGACCGATGATGGTCTGATGCAGACCTACGTGGTTGAGCACCGAGCCAAGAGTGTATTTACAGTTAGGAGTGGTGGTGGCCAGCTCGACAGCCTCAGAGATGGCAGTACCAAGAGAACCTGGATGCATAGGATCGCGGGTGATGATGTCCTTACCAGCGCGGGTAGACATTGAAGGAGAACCTGTGACAGCGGCACCGAAGGTACGCATGACGGTAGAACGATAGGGCTTCTGCTGCATGGTGATCTTCACCTGATAAACTGCTGCTTCGAGTCCGTAGAGCTTGGCAGCATAGCTGAGGGCCATACCCCACTGGCCGGCACCTGTCTCGGTGGTGACGTTAGTGGTGCCTTCCTGCTTGGCGTAGTAGCACTGGGGCAGGGCAGAGTTGATCTTGTGCGAACCTAAGGGGTTGGTACTCTCGTTCTTGAAATAGATATGGGCAGGGGTGCCGAGGGCCTCTTCGAGGGCATAGGCACGTACCAGCGGGGTAGAACGGTAGTATGAGTATTTCTCGAGCACATCCTCGGGGATATCAATCCATCGGTGCTCCGTGTCAAGCTCCTGCACACAGCACTCACGGGGGAAGATATGCGCGAGGTCGTCAACAGTCAGTGGCTCCTTGGTCTTTGGATTCAGAGGCGGCATGGGCTTGTTGGGCATGTCGGCCTGGATGTTGTACCACTGTTTGGGAATCTCACTCTCCTGAAGGATGAATTTCTTCTGTTTCATAACTCTTAATTTTTTTAGAAGTTCTTTATATTATTTATACGCATGCATTTATATTAAAAGAGGCCTGTCGCAAGAACGGCAGACCTCTTTGTGATTTTATGTTGTTACTCTACACGGGTTGCGCCTCACGACTGTTATTGTCTTGAGCACCACCACCAATATGCGAAGTTACAATTTGTCATCTTTTTAATGTTTACGGCTGCAAAATTAAAGGTTTTCCTTGAAACAACCAAATAAAATGAAAGAAAAATGCACTTTGGCGCCTATTTTTTTGTGTTTGGCGGTTGTAAGCCCTCGAGGAACTCCTTGGGCTGGATACCGAACTGCTTCTTGAAACAGGTGGAGAAATACTTCGGGTCCTGGAAGCCCACACGATAGGCGAGATCGCTGACACGGATGTTGGGATTGGCCTCTGCCAGACGTTTCGCCTCTTTCATGCGGGCATCACGGATAAAGGTGCTCACATTCATGCCGGTGATGGCACGGAGCTTGTTGTAGAGGCTTGAGGCGCTGGCTCCCATGTCGGCAGCGAAGGTGTCGCGGTCGTAGTCGGCATCGTCGAGATGTTCGCGCAGACAGTCGAGGGCTCTCTTCAGGAATTCCTGTTCTGGAGTAGGGGGGAGGTCGGCAATCGACTCTGTCATCTGACCTTGGGATTCCTGGAGGGCACGCTTGCGGTTGGCAATGATATTCTCGATGCGCAGCTTGAGGTCGCCAAGACGGAAGGGTTTGGTGAGATACTCGTCGGCACCGATACGGAGAGCCTCTTCACGGGATTCTTCCTGAGTGTTGGCAGTAATGAGGATGATGGGCAGGTAACTGTAGACGGGGTCGCTCTTTATTGTCTCTGTCAGCTGAAGTCCGTCCATATCTGCCATCATGATATCTGATACGATGAGGTGGATACGGGTCTTATGGATAATGTCGAGGGCCTGCTTACCGCTCTGGGCCACAAAAACGTGGTACTGGTTTTTCAGTGCCTGATACATTAGCATAAGGAGCTCGGGATTGTCCTCAGAGATAAGGATATTGCTTTTTTCGTCATCATCGGTGGCACTTACAAAAGTGCTCTTGTTGATGTCGGGAACCTCGGTCTTGATGTCGACAATGGCATTTTTTGCGATGTTGAGGTCGATCCTGTGCTCTTCGTCACGTTCCTTAGGACTGAAAGCCTCCTTGGTGATGGGGAGGATGACAGTGAATGTGGTACCTTTGTCTTTCTCGCTCTTGAAAGTAATATTGCCATGATGGAGTACCACCAGGTCGCGGGTGAGGGCAAGTCCCAGACCTGTACCTATGTTATTATGGTGGCGGTATTCTCCGTCGTAGAAACGCTGGAAGAGGTGTTTTTGTTTGTCTTGAGGAATGCCGCATCCGGTATCGCGTACATTAATAAATATAAAGTCGTAGTTACGGCTTGTCTGCACCTCGAGTGATATCTCGCCTTCGCTGGTGTATTTTGCTGCGTTGGAGATGAGATTGTAGATGATCTTGTCGAGTTTATCGGTGTCTATCCATCCCATCATGCTTTCTGGGGTACATTTGATGTTGAAGTCGATGCCCTTTTTAGTCATCATTGGCTGTAGACAGAGGGCTGTGTCGTAGATGTATTTCATTACATCGCCATAGGCCACCTGAAGCTTCAGCTCTCCAGCCTGCGACTTGCTGGTCTCGAGGATCTGTTGCAGTAGACGTACCATACGCTGGATGTTCATCTGCATCATGTCGTACTGATGATTATGTTCGGGGGATTCCTCACGCAGCTGGTCTACTGAGGCAGAGACAACCGTTAGTGGGGTAAGGAGCTCATGGGTGATATTTGTGAATACCTTTTCCATCTGAAGGCGCTGTCTTACCCTCACACTTTTCAGGTACAGCTCTCTTCCGATGAGAAAAAGTGCCGCCAGAATGATCAGAATCAAAATGTTTAGAATGTCATAAACACCCATAGCGATTAATTTTCTTGGTGCAAAAATAAGAAAAAATATCGAAAAAGCGACAAAAATATCGGGGAAAGTGGTATTTTTGGTGCTATTTTGGTTTAAAATTCGTGATTTTATGGTAAAAATGCGTGAAATAACGCATTTTAAACCTATTATAATGAAAACTCAACCCATGTTTTATTAATAACTACTATCTTTGCACCAGAAAAGATTTTTAATGGTTAAGGTTTATGGTTGATTAATTTTTTAAATTAGAAATTAACACACGAAAAAGGCCCGTTGTGAAACGAGCCTTTTTCTTGTTATATAGGGTAATGGTTTACCTGTTGAGGAGATATCTCTCTGCCTCGATGGCAGCCTGGCAACCAGAACCGGCTGCAGAGATAGCCTGACGGTAAACTGGGTCGGCACAATCGCCGGCAACGAAGATTCCAGGAATCTTTGTCTTTGGTGTACCATCAATCTTCTTAAGATATCCCACTTCGTCGGTATCGAGCCACTCCTTGAAGATATCAGTGTTGGGCTTGTGGCCTATGGCGAGGAAGAATCCGTCGATAGCGATGTCAACAAGCTCTTCGTCGGGCTCGCCCTTACGTTTTACCAAATGGGCTCCTTCAACACCGTTCTCGCCAAAAAGACCAAGGGTGTTGTGCTCAAAGAGTATCTCGATGTTCTCAGCCGACTTGACACGCTGCTGCATCACCTGAGAGGCACGGAGGAATGGTTTGCGGACGATGAGGTAAACTTTCTTTGCGAGGCCGGAGAGATAAAGGGCATCCTCGCAGGCGGTATCACCGCCTCCGACAACGGCTACAGTCTTCTTACGATAGAAGAATCCGTCGCAGGTGGCACAGGCTGATACTCCCTGACCATTGTATTTGCGCTCGTCGTCGAGACCCAGATACTTTGCTGACGCTCCTGTGGCGATGATAACGGTATCGGCCTCGATCTCTGTGCCATCATCGGCTGTACAGAGATATGGGGCCTTGGAGAAGTCTACCTTGACAATCTCTCCGTCGCGGATGTCTGTTCCGAAACGCTCTGCCTGTTCCCTGAGGTCCATCATCATCTGATTGCCATCGACTCCCTGGGGATAGCCGGGAAAATTCTCCACCTCAGTGGTCTGGGTGAGTTGACCGCCTGGCTGCATGCCGCAATACTCTATAGGACTGAGGTTTGCGCGACTAGAATAAATGGCAGCGGTATATCCTGCAGGACCGCTGCCTATAATCAAACATTTTGTATGCTCCATTACTTTAAAAGCTCTTCTATTTGCTTTTCGATGTTCTCAATCTTCTCGGTAGGCTCAAAACGAGCTACTACCTGACCCTTCTTGTTGATGAGGAATTTGGTGAAGTTCCACTTGATATCGGAATTATCCTTGTAGTTGGGGTCTGCCTTTGAGAGCATATCGTCGAGGATGTGTGCGATAGGATGCTCCATATCCCAGCCGGCAAAGCCTTTCTCTTCCTTAAGCATCTTGAAGAGGGGCTCGGCATCGTCGCCATTTACCTTTACCTTCTTGAAACGGGGGAACTCTGTACCGAAGTTGAGCTTACAGAACTCATGGATGCTCTCGTCTGTGCCAGGTGCCTGCTGTCCGAACTGGTTGCAGGGGAAGTCGAGTATCTCGAAACCCTGGGCGTGAAATTTCTCGTAGAGCTTCTCGAGTTCGTCGTACTGAGGGGTGAAACCACACTTTGTGGCGGTATTCACGATGAGCAACACTTCGTTGGCGTACTCCTTGAGGGATACGTCCTTGCCTTTTCTGTCTTTGACAGAGAATTCATAAATAGTCTTCATTATCTATATATTAAATATATGTGTAGATTCGTGGGTACAAATTTACAAAATAAATGATAAACGATAAATGATAAATGATAAATTTTTCCGGCTCTTGGTATTTTTTAACTATTTTACTCCCCAGGAGGTGATGATATTCTTCGGGTCGAGAGTCTCTACGTGTTCCTCTGTCTCGTCGTCGAGGTTACAGAAGAAGTCGATGCCTGTGAGGGTCTCCAGTTGACGGATATTCTTTACGTAAGTGCTGAGCTTGAGGTTCTCAACAGGAGTGTTTGAATGATCAAACCAGAAGGCGATGGCCTTATATCCCAGGCTGTTTTTCAGTAAAGCAGCAGAGAAGAAATACTTGGGCACGATGAGCTGGTCCTTTATACGCATGAGAATATTGTCATTGTCGATAGTGCCGCCTCTGCACACGTAAAGTGTATCAGTAGTTCTCAACTTTCCTACAAGACCATGAATGAAGTTCTCCATCTGAAGCCACAGACTCTGGTTCTGTAAGCCATCTGCGCTACCGTTAAAGACACTATACTGAGGTTGCATATTGGTGAGATAGAACGTCTGGTAATTAGTCTGTTCTGAGAATCTGCGATCATTTGAAGGGCAGATATGTCCATGATCAAAGCCGGAGCCGTAGAAAAGGTCTGTGTCGAAATATGCACCTGAGGGCAGTTCCGGGTCGAAGGGATATTGAGGGTTGCCATAATAGCGGTTTGCATTCTGCTTGTTAGAGTTCTGGGTCATCTGGTAACAAGACCAGCGCTGGGATTTTTTTTCCTTATCCCACTCTACGCAGTAGTTTATTCCGTCAGGATCATATTTGTCGTTGGTCTTATGAACCAGCAGTATGCTCTGTCCTCCCTTCAGCTTAGGCATTTCCATACGTGAGGCCTCAGGATAAATACTAGTGGAGTTCTTATTATCGTTTTTCTTGATGCCTGACGGCTGTGAATCGCTCTCGTCTTTTCCACAGGAAACGATGAGAAGGAGCAATGTGATGGTGAATAAGGATTTTAGTAATTTCATATATATATTTAGTTTTTAATAAAAAAGGTGCGGCGATGGCATATGCAACTACCATTGACGCACCTTCTGAATCTTGCGGTTATAATCTTACTTCTTCGCAGCCTTACCGTAGCGGCTCATGAACTTATCAACACGTCCTGCTGTGTCAACGAGCTTGCTCTTACCTGTATAGAATGGGTGAGAGGTGCTAGAGATTTCGACTTTTACCACTGGGTAAGTTTCGCCTTCGAATTCTACTGTATCGTTTGTCTTTGCTGTAGACTTCGAGAGGAACATATCGCCGTTGGACATGTCCTTAAACACGACGGGGCGATAGTTTTCTGGATGAATACCTTTTTTCATTTTGAGTTTAAAATATTAATGTTTAAAAATAAATTTCACGCTTTTGGGCTGCAAAGGTACGAAGATTTTTCGAATCTCGCAAACTTTTCAGCATATTTTTTGTTTTTAGACGATTATTAGTTGCCTTTAAACTCAAAGTGCTGATAATCTTTCATCGTTTTCCATGCTCCACCCCACGAAAAACCGTTTTCAATGAACAGGCGATAGCAGAGGTCCTGATTGTCGATCTTATATGGGAATTTGCCATTGCGATTGCAGTATTTTGCGGCATTGGAGGGCTGGATGAGCACTTTCGAGCCTCGTTTCTTATAATAGGGGTTATAGAGAGGATTGATGTCAACGGCAAGTCCAAGGGAGTGTTTGGAGAGTTTCGTGCTTCCTGCCACAGGACGGTAACAGAAGCATGAGGTATTGTTGGCCCTCATCTGTTTCTCGTCGTCGGCATTGTACTCGTCTGGGAGCACCATCCGTTGTATAGGGTACTTGGCTTCGTAGAGCTTACGGAAAATGTTCACAAGCTTAGAGGCAATCTTCTTGTTGCATACCATCTCACCCTGATGTGTCTTGCCGTCATAATCCCAGTGGAGGACTCGGAGATAACGTAAGTCCTCACGTCCGATATGGGGATTGGGTTTATAGCTCTTTCCCTGCATACGCTGCCATACAGTATCGGGAACAGGCTCATTAATAAAACAAGAATCTTTCGGCAGTGACGACGCCTGGAGCGTCGCACTGCCGAAAAATATACTTATTGCCAGAATCCTTGCGGATCTTAGTTTCATGATGTTATTCTATACTAACGAAGTATGCATTTCCAACTTGCGCTGTACCTTTGTATTCTGCACGATTACCAATGATTGTAATCTTGGAGCCGTTCTTTATGCCCTTTGCAGTAACAAGATCCTGGAACTTCTTCTTTTCTCCTCCCTTTTCAGCAAGCAGGCCATATACGTATACTGAACCTGTAGAATCTTCAAGGTCAAAGTTGCCATATTGGTCGCCATCCTTAAGATTCTTTACTGTACCAGTAAGCTTGTACCATACATCGGTACTTGTTGCTGCTGCTAGGAAATCTGCTACGCTTACAACCTTCGATCCGTCGCCTGCAGAGTCACCACCACCAGCTTCGATGCTTACGAAGTAGGCATTTGCAGCTTGAATCTGGTCTTTGTATGAACTTCTGTTTGCGATGATGGTAATCTTAGAGCCATTTTTAATACCCTTTGCGGCAACCAGATCCTGGAATTTCTTTTTCTCGCCTCCCTTTTCAGCAAGCAGACCATATACATAAACAGAACCAGTTTCATCCTCAAGGTCAAAGTTACCATATTGGTCACCATCCTTAAGGTTCTTAACAGTGCCAGTAATCTGATACCAAACATCCTTGCTTTCAGCTGCTGCATTGAACTGCGCTACGGTTACCTTCTTGACATCTGTACTAGGTGTATCACCACCACCAGATCCCTTGGTATATTTTACGATATAGTTACCCTGAGCCATCTCTGGGGTCATGTTGCCATCCTTGACAAACTTCTGCAGTTTGCCTAATACGATAACCTCATCGCCTACGTTGATCTGTCCAGGACCAGTGAAATCGGTATTGTCGAGGTTCTTTCCACGGAACACCTCAATCTCACTTGTACCATCTGAAATCCAATAGTCGATGTTCTTGTACTGGGCAATTTTATCCTCTGCTGTTACAATCTTGGTAATCTTTCCCTTTACGTAGTAAGCATCATCGGTTGTCTTTCCATCCTCGAGTGCATTGATTACGGCAAGAGCCTCTGTACAAGTCTTGGGCTTGTCGATGCTGCCCACATCGGCTGTAGAACTACCACCTCCGCCACCAGGAGCGTCAGACTTGCCATTGAGAGAGTAAATATAGTTCTTGTTAGCAACTGTCTCAGGTGTATTACCCTTATAGTTAACCACCTTTCCACAGATAATAACATCGTCACCCTTCTTAGGCTTGGTCCATGAGTCGTCAGAATACTTCTGGTTACCCAGATAATAGGTGCGGAAAACATAGAACTTATCGCTGTTGTCAGTACCATCGTCGGAGATGTAGAATGTGCAGTTGCCATAATTGGTATTGAACTGGTTCTTATCTTCGATATCGATAATCTTACCCTTGATGTAAATATCCTTATCGCTCTCTGTGTCAGCAGCAAGAGTGGCGATATATGCATTGGCTGCCGTTGCATTATAAGGATCAGCAAGAGTACCGCTGCCCTTAGGAGTTCCACCTTCAGATGGCTGGATGTCAGAACCCTTGCCATTGATAGAAACAACGTATGCCTTGTTCTGAACGGTCTCAGGGGTACTGCCCTTGAAGTTAATTACCTTTCCGCAGATAATTACAACATCGTCTTCCTTGATGTTTGTGTCACTCTCGTTTGAGTATTTCTTGTTTCCCAAATATAATCCACGATAGAAAGTAAACTTGTTTGTACCCTCATCAGTATCGGAGATAACGAATGATGCATTTCCATACTGTTTCGAGTAGGATTCTGTAACAGATGTTATCACACCTGTTACATAGATATCTTTATCAGACTCCACATCAGCTCCTAATGTGTTGATGTAAGCAAGAACTCCTGCTACGTTGTATGGATTCTCCTTTGTACCGTCGCCACTAGGATCGATAACAACTACATCTGGCTCTGGTGGGAGTTCCGGATTGTTGAATGGCATTGGAACATCCTCACACGAAGTAAAGAGTGATGAGGAAAGAGGAAACAGGAATGAGATTACTCCCAACCTTAAAGCCTTTTTCAGTCTTTTAGAAATATATGTATTCATAATTGTTATTTTTAATTCAACTGTTAATATAAAATTACTTCTTTACGATATCGCTTTCTTGGCGGATAAGTATCTGCCAGGTGTTGTTGTAACGTGTGAAGATTCCGGTGATGTCGACTTCTTCCTGTGGAAGAGGCTTTGCGGCAAAGTCTGCATAGGTGCTTGTACGGACTACCAGATAGTTGGATGAGATTCCCTGCAATGCACGATTAACGCAGTTTGCTGCATCTTTGTCACTTTCGGGCGCAAAAGCCCTCTTGCCATTGGCTCCTTGGAACTTAACACCCTTGATGGTCATCAGACGTCCGCAGTTTTCTGCGATATAATCGCTGTTGGTGACTTGTGTCTTATCGAACTCAATAGGACTTGTACTCTTGACGTCGAGCATCTTGAAATGCTGCTGCCATAGATATCTTGGCATACGGCTGACATAAGACTTGCCATTCCTGTTTGTATAAGGTGTACCGATCTGTGGCTGCTTTCCGTAAGAGCCGAAGTAGAGGTCTTTTAACTCTACGAGAATCTCACGGCCTACCTGAAGCTGTCCGTAAAGTCCTCCTTGGGCAATACAGATGATGACAGAACCTGTACCGTCCTCAATGCCTATCTGATTATAGATATTACCTTCGATATCATTACCTGTCACCACACCCTTTATTTGCATGGATTCATCGATTTGTTTGTAATTCTCGTTGGTAAGAAGTGCAGAGGCATATTTCTGCTTCAGTTGGGCAATGGTTATGACATTGGTTTCAGCCACTCCTTGATTGCCGTATTCTGAGCCGTCTGTAGCTGGGATGTCCCAGTCTTTCTCCATACATGATCCTAAGAGCATGCAGGCTAATACTATAATATAATAATGTATATGTCTCATAACGTCTTAGAATTTATATCCAATATTCAACATTCCGTTTATTCCGTAAGCATAGTACTTCTTCGGATTCTTAGCGAACTGGTAGGCTCTGGTATTGCCGCTTCCTGTGTAGTCGCTGCGGCTCTGCTCATAACCACCAGTAACAATCTTCTGGTTGTTAAGAAGGTTGGTAATCGAGAGATTGATACTAATAGACTTTCCACGCTTCAGTCGAAGACTGCGTCCGACAGAAAGGTCGAGCATGAATCCTCCGTGACCCTTCTGCTGTGCCAGAGCACTCTCAAGGATATTACCATCATTGTCATATACAGGTTCGCCTGTGTATTGGCTCGCTGCCTGACGATTCTTAAGAGTCTGCTCATAGCGGTAGCTGGGAGAGTAGGAGAGGTAGATGCGATCGTACCAGTTGCAGTTGAGATCAACGAACCATCCCCACTTGTGGTAGCTGAGAATAAGGCTTGCAGCAGTAAGAGGTGTTCCTGCCTCGCGCATGTCCTTATTATATACTGTCTCTATCTCGTGGTTGTTGTCATCGTTGAATGTACCGCTGGTAGAACTCATATACCAGACTTTGGCATTATTGGTGTTCTTTGCCTCGCTGATAGTACCGATGGTCTTGATGTTGAACTCATTGGTGATCTTGAAGTTGATACCCCACTCAACACCGTAGTAAACCTTATCAATACCTGTCATTGAAACGTAAGAGAATGAGTTGATATCGTCGAAATAGAAGTTCTGCCATTCTGTAACATCCTTTATCTTGCTGTAGTATCCGTTGATGTTAGCTTTCATCCAAGGCAACTGAATCTGATAGCCAATCTCTGTGCTGAGCACCTTCTCGTTCTTAAGATTTACAACGAAGTCGTTGTTGATCTCAGGAGAAACGAATGCTGTAGATGCCTGAGGAGCACGAAGCTCGTAGCCAGCACCGATGGTGATGACATTACCGCCACCGATATTGTAGTGCAGTCCTGCCTTTGCTCCACCATCGAGGAAGAATGCGGATTTACTCTCACCCCAGGAATTGCCTACGGCCATACCGTTTTCCATCTTTCCGTCGCGTGCTATCTGTGTGCCTCCAATACGTCCGCTGATAAAGCTGTGAATACGTCCGCGATCGTATTTGTAAGAAGCCCACCAGTTGGCTTTGTCAACGAGGATATTATAGTCATATCCGAAACGGTCACCTACACCTACATATGCATTGGCATGTCTTGTGTCATACTGTACTCTTGGGTCATCTGCAGAATATTTACCGAGAGCATAGGTGTTGATGTTATGGAAAGAGAGAGCTCCTAAGAGGTCTTCCATCGTCTGATAGTGAATACCCTTGTTGGTAGCTACGTTGATACCTGTGTTGAATGCTGCGAAACGTCCCAGCTCCTTCTGTAGGGCAGTGGAGATGGTAAGATTCAGGTTGTTGTTATGACGTGCCTGAATGTAATACATCGCATCGGAACCCTGAAGAGCTGCCTGCTTGTTTGAATAATATAACTTGTCGAAGTCAATCTGACGATTCTCCTTGCTGCTCATCCAGATGTCGCGTACATTGTTGAAATCGATAAGTCCCTGAGCTGTACGATAATAGACATCATTCTCATTCCATACATTAAAATGGCTGGAAGGAAGATTCTTCCAGTAGTCTGGCTGAGGGTTGTCTGAGTTATTGTAGTTCAGACGTGTACTCTTATAAGAGGAGTAACGGCCTGTGGCTGTCGTCGTCAGCTTTGTTGTAGGATTAATCTGCCAATCCCATGTGAACATTGCTGTTGGAGCCCAGTCGGTTACGATGCGTGAAGAACGTTTCTCGCCGTTCTGGTATCCCCAGTATGGGTTATAGTATCTGTCGTTAGCCAACCAGTAGGTCTCGTCAGTACCTGCACCCTGAGATGCGCGCTCGGTGGGATTACCCCAGGTAACGAGTGATAAACGGTGACCACTGTCGAAAACCTTCTCAACACCAAGGAAATAGGAGAGAGAGTTGTAGAATGTTCCCTCTACATATCCTTGATTCGCCCATCTGTAGGTAAGGTTGGCAGAGAAAGCCCAACCTTTGGCATTGACACCAGAGTTGTAGGTATACATTGCTCTCACACGATAGTTACGGTTAGCACCAGCAACTGTGATTCGCTGACCTTGAGCCATAGCCGAAGGACGGAAGTTGTAGTTGTTGGAACCAGCCATCGCCGACATTCCGAAACTATTCATCTCGAACGGCAGAGAGTTTTCCACACCACGGGTCTGCTGGTTAAGACCTCCAACGAGAGAATAACGGAACTGGCCCGACTCCATGTCGTTCATAGGAGCTCCGTTGATGTAAATCTCATTGTACTTCTGGTTAAAAGCACGATACCTGAAGCGTACGGGACTGAACAGATATCCCACCTGAGAGGCGTAGATATTGTTGTTCGAATGGATGATAGTCACGTTTTGCGACATGTCATCATCTTCGCCCAGTTGTGCTTCGGTGAAAGTGAAAGCCTGTTCGTCTTGAATTGCCGTATTAATAATTGAATCAGAATTATTGTCCTGAGCCAATAGTGGAGAGGCAATGACGGAGGCAATAGCAATTAGTTTCAGCCTTTTCATCATAAGCTATATTTTAGTTAATAATAATTTTATGGGGCAAAGATACAAAAAAAAATCCATTCTAGATACAAAGTTTCGAAAAAAATTATTATCTTTGCCCCCATAAAACGTTTTTTATATGAAAAAGTCAGGATTATTACTGCTAACATGCCTTTTTCTTATGGGCGTGAATTGTGCAATGGCACAGAAAAAGTATTCTGTTTACGGAATCGGGTTCTACAATCTCGAAAATCTCTTCGACACATGTCATGACGTAGGTCACAATGACTATGAGTATCTGCCAGAGGGAACCAACAAGTGGACGGGGCTGAAATATAGCAATAAGCTCCGCAACATGTCGCGAGTCCTCTCCGAGATGGGAACAGACAAGCTGCCGAAGGTTGGCTGTGCTGCTATCGGTGTGGCTGAGGTGGAAAACGCCAAGTGTCTTGAAGATCTCTGCAACGAGGAGCCTCTGAAGGCAAAGAACTTCCAGTTTGTGCATATCGAGGGTCCGGATCAGCGTGGCGTAGATTGTGCTCTTCTTTATAATCCTTCGCTATTCACTGTTCGTGACGTGAAGCTCGTACCTTATATATATAAATTACCTGAGGATTCTTTGCGAGCTACTCGTGGATTCATCGTTGTAAGCGGTACAATGGCAGATGAACATGTCACAATTATCGTCTGTCACCTTCCTTCTCGTGGAGCCACATCTTTCTATCGCGAGGAAGGAGGAGCACAGGTAAAGGTGGTGAAAGACTCGCTTATTGCCGAAGATCCTAATGTTAAATTGTTCGTCATGGGTGATATGAACGATGATCCACAGGACAAGTCTATGGCAAAATGCCTGGGGGCAAAACGTAAGATTAGTGAGGTTGGCGATGGCGATATGTACAACCCTTGGTGGGATGTGCTGGCATCGGGTACAGGCACTCTGATGTATAATGGCGCATGGAACCTCTTCGACCAGATTATCCTTTCTCCAAGTCTGCTTGACAAAGAAAAGACCAAGGACTATTCTACGCTGAAGCTCTTCTCACATCAGATATTCCGTCGTGACTACCTGTTCCAGAAAGAGGGAAAGTATAAAGGCAATACCCTGCGTACACATGCAGGAGGTGTATGGCTCAATGGATATAGCGACCATCTGCCGACAGTAGTTTATCTTATTAAAGAGCAGAAATAAATTCTTTAGCTTATCATGATTATCATCGGAATAGCTGGTGGCTCGGGATCAGGAAAGACCACCGTGGTGAAACGTATCGCAAAGGCGATGCCACCACATTGTGCAGCTGTGATACCTCTGGATTCGTATTATAATGATACAACAGAGCTCACACCTGAGGAGAGAAAACAGATAAATTTTGACCATCCTGATGCTTTCGACTGGAAACTGCTTACTGAGCAGATAAAGAAGCTGAAGAATGGTGAGGCTATTGAACAGCCTACATATTCGTATGTGCTCTCCAACCGTCTTCCTGAGACTGTTCACGTAGACCCCAAGCCGGTAATTATCCTTGAGGGTATCATGACGCTTCATTATAAGAAACTGCGTGACATGATGGATCTTAAGATCTTCGTGGATACAGACAGCGACGTGCGCCTTATCCGTAATATCCGTCGTGATGTGGTGGAGCGTGGACGTACTGTCGACATGGTGCTCGATCATTATGAGAATGACGTGAAGCCGATGCATGAGCAGTTTATCGAACCAACCAAGAAGTTTGCTGACCTTATTATTCCTTGGGGTAGAGAGAATAAACGTGGAATAGATATTCTCCGTACTTATATTGAGTTGTTCTCTAAGGAGGTTAAGGAGGAGATGAATAAGTGAAAAGTGAAGAGTTCGATATAGAGGCTCATCCCTTTGAGCCGTTTTTACCACAAGGTGCCCGCATTCTTATGTTGGGCACCTTTCCTCCATCTGAGAAACGATGGTCGATGAAGTTCTATTACCCGAACTTCATCAATGACATGTGGCGTATCTTTGGGATACTGTTCTATGGTGATAGGGATTATTTCGTGGATGCGGAGAACAAATCTTTCCGCCTGGATATACTTGTCCCTTTTCTGGAGAAACAAGGGATAGCGCTCTTCGATACATGCACAAAGATACGTCGTACTACAGGAACAGCATCTGATAAGGACCTGGAAGTAATCGAAGAGACCAATCTTAGAGAGATGCTTCGTAATCTGCCGGAATGTACAAAGGTGGTCACAGCAGGACAGCTGGCCACAGAAATAGCATGCCGACAGTTTGGTGTCAATCCTCCTAAGGTAGGGGAATATTCTGCCTTTACCCTCGGAGAGCGAGAGCTTAGGCTATATCGCATGCCAAGCAGTTCACGGGCTTATCCCATGAAACCAGAGCGCAAGGCTGAATTCTATAAGAAAGTTCTGATTTAAGACTCAGAAGAGGGTACGGAAGGCAACTCGGCTACATCAGAGTCTTTCGGCGTCTCTGTGATATCTTCTTTTATCTCCTCTGCTACAGGTATCTCCTGAGCCTTTGCGAACTTACGCTTCTCTCTATGTATCTTTAGGGCGTTAATAAGTTCAGTAACACCATAGAGTAGGGTGCACCATCCCAGAACCACCATCGCCATCTGAACAGGAGCAAGAGGCTTGAGCATCACGAAAATGCCAGCAAGCAGAATCACGCATGGGAATATCCAGTATCCAAACCCTATCTTACCGAAGCTACGAGCGCTAAGAAGGTTCATAAACTGATTGATGGCTCCCAATATAAGGATACCGCCGATGATATACATCAGGGCTGTGGCAAATACATTGGGGGTAAGGGCAAGAAGAAGTCCGAGAATCAAACTTCCTATTCCTACGATGGGGAATGTAGGTTTTATGATCGTCATGCGGTTCCCTTCTGCATCTGTAAGGTATGCTCCATCAGGCATCACCTCTTGTTTTGCCACTTGTTTGAGTGTGTGTACGTAAACCACAACTGATATGATACCTGAAAGGAGAAACAATACACCTATTGCGATAGTAATCCAGGTGACAGTGTTACCAGGATATTTTACAAGCATTATACCAACAGCAATGGCACATATTGCACGGAAAACGGAACTCTGTAATATCTTCATTTTAATGTATTTCTAAATTTTATGGTGCAAAGATAATAAAAAAATGATAAACGATAAATGAAAAATGATAATTATTATGTAATTTTGCAGGAAAAACAGGAGAATATGACCACTTTATACTTAGTCAGACACGGAGAAACCATCGATAACGTGAATCAGATAATGCAGGGGCAGACTCAAGGCCAGCTTACTGACAATGGCATCCTACAGGCCAAGGAAGTCAGAGACCAAATGGGCTCAGAGCCATTTGCTGCAATTATCTCCAGTGATCTTAGACGTTCAGTAGATACTGCCAGAATTATTGCAGAGCCCCATCATCTCGAGGTGATACAGATACCATTGCTACGTGAGAGAGACTGGGGAAGCTTTACTGGCAGATACATTCCTGATCTTAAAGGCGAGGTGTGGCCTGATGACATAGAGACATTAGAAAACCTTCTTTCCAGGGCTCGCGAATTCATCGCTTATGTCAAGGCGACATTTCCTGAAAAGAAGGTGCTTGCCGTAGGTCATGGCATTATGAACAAAGCCATACAGGCAGTATATTATGGAAAAAAGATGAACGAAGTACAGCGGATGACCAACGCTGAGGTCAGGATACTCGAACTCTGAATATTTGCTTATCTGCGGCCTCCGAAGCTTCCGTGACTGTGAGAACTGCCACCGTGTGAGCCTCCACCAGAGTGAGAACCGCCTCCTGAGTGTGAGCCTATAGTGCTACGTGATCCACCACCTGAGAAAGAACCTCCACTGCGAGAGGGGGCAGAACTGCGAGAGTTGTAAGAGCCGTGACTGGAACTTCCGAATGAACCCATAGATCTTGAAGAACGGTTGCCTCCGAATGAACCATTGCTGTTACGCTGTGGTACTGAACGCTCCATGCCGCTGTGATTGTTGCTGCGTGATGGCATGTTGTTCTCATAAGAGCGGTTGTTGCGGCTGCCTTCGTATCCTCCATTACGGCGGTAGCTATCATAACTTCCTCTGCGGTTGCTATCATAACCTCCTCTGCTGTTACCTACGAATGTTCCGCGACGATTATTCTCTAATCTTCCACGATCATTTCTGCCAGTAACTCGTGTAGAGCTGTTGTGATGGTTACGGAAGTCACCACGATTCCAGCGGTCGTGCATTCCGAAATGGGTTCTGTGAGGTGCACGGAAATGCTCTCTGTGTCCATAGTAATATCCGTGTCCGCCATGAACGTGCCAAGCGTGACCTCCACGATATGTGGCATAGAAGTGGGGACGTCCGAAGTAGAAATAGTCACGATGTGGGTAACGGCGATAGATGCCGAAGTGCCAGTAGCCTGCTTCCCAGTAGAGTGGACGATAGAAATATGTGGCTGCTATATAGGCATTCCACTGCCAGTCCAGAAGGATGTAGCTGAGGTCCAGGTTTCTGCGCTCCCAGTATGTGCCGAAAACGTCAGCACGACCTGTCACTCCCATCAGATAGTCGAGGTTTATCTCGTAGGCAGCCTCATATTGCTCATCTGTGAGGTTGAGCTCATAGGCCATCTTGTCAGTCAGGAACAAGGCCTCATTACGAGCCTGCTCATAACTCATCGCATTTGCTGAAACTGTCATTGTCAGCATTGCTATCAGGGTCATCATCAACTTCTTCATAATCTTATCTCTTTTTATTTGTTCAACATTCAGTTGTTATTTCGACTGCAAAATTACGAAGAAATAGATGCATAATAAAGGGATTTTCCCTAAACGTATCGGGGAAAATCCCTAAAGCTATATTTAAAGCTATATTATGGTGATAATTCAATATTTAAAAAAGCTCCATATTTTTCCCTCCTTGCTGATTACAAGATTTTCATTATCAATGGATTCTATCTTAAGGCGGATATTATTGAAAGGCTTGAAACCATATGAGGATTCTATCATGATAGTATCTGACAGCAGCTTGTCTTTAGAATAGCATTGTATGAAAAGGCTGTCGCCAACATGCTGGAAGTTGCCGAATACTTCGCCTTCAAAAAGATCTTTGATAGATGTAATAGAACCAGAGAAACTGATATATTTCGTGTCACTACCAGACATACGCCACTGACCATACAGGTTGCCTGCATCTCTACCTTCTTCACATGAAATGAGGAGGATGATTGCAAAAAGTGATATTAATTTATAGAATCTTGCCATGATAACCGATTTTTAAGTTAAATGTAGAACAGTCGCCATATATGTTGCCTTTGTCTATTGCGTATGCCCCGGCAAACTCCCAATTGCCGAGCTTATAAATACCTTGAAGCATAGCATCAAAAGAATAATGCTTTTGTGCCAAAGGTCTTGTATAAGTACCCCAGCCTTCGCGATACGAGCCCTTAACGAGGTAAGAAAGACGGCCTGTGATTTCACCATTAATGCCTATATGCCAGGCTTTAACTCTGTTGTCGAGAAATCTAAGGCTTCCGTTCTTATTATATATAGGTGAGGTTATAAGTGCAATGCCCGGAGTCATACCATAATACGAATAGTTGCCGTAGAAGCCGTGATTATAATAATTATCGTCGCCTACAACTTTATCTGTTATCTGGCTCCTTAATGGTTCTGGATAGTCATTGGGATCCCAATGAAGGGGTCCGCTCTGGTTAGTGCTCTGAAAATACTCTATTACAGCACCTCGAATATATTGTCTTTCTGGTGAAGTGTTTCTATATTGTATTCCCCAGAGACCATCTCCACCATTACCTTTACGTACGCCTGAACCGTCTTCGAAGGGGTTGTCAAGATATGCCTGCAACTGATGGTGCTTGTCGATATTAACGCCAAATTGATAAGTCATAACACCTATATGATTGCCATAGCTCCAGTCTTCAGGTGTGTCGTTTTCAAAATAGTTTCTGTCACCTATAGGCAGTATTACATTAAAAAAGTCCTTTAGCTTCGCTGATTTCTCCTTAGTGACGAGTATACCATTTTCGTAAATATGGCTTGTACCTCCGAAGATTGCCACGTGTTCAATTCCTACAAGTACGAAGAACGGCTTTGTGGGATTGGTGCGGAAATATAGATGCTTTTGGTGATAATACTGGCCTGTAGCATACAATGGGTTGATGCTGGGGTCGGGGGATTTATAAAAGGTTTTTTCTTTATAATCGTTATCAAGCAATTTTCCGTATCCGCCAGCAAAGTTTGCCTGCACCCATCCTTTGGTATATGGTAAATCCCAAAAGCCTTTGGTGCCTAATTGTATCTGGGGTATAGGTTTCGCATTAGTGCCTTTGACAAACGAACCTATTGAGAGCAGATTATCTCGTACAATCTGATTCTGTTCTCTGCTGCCTGCCTCGATGAAGAATGACTTATACGAAAGATTAGCATAACATTGTTGCAGGTAGACTTTGTTGTCTGCATGTACTGATGCTATTACATCGACAACACCCGACAATACAAGATCTTTAGCCAGACTGTGATCTATATTGACTGCTCCCCGTAAATAGGCTGTGTTGGAACGTGTACTTACGGCATGATGCCGATTTGTAACCAACTGGTAGGCATTATAATCACCTGTGCCTGCAAATACTTCGCCAGTCATATCGTAGTTGATATGTGTCTTTAGCGAGTCCTGAGCTGCTATGGCTCCAGAATACACCAGAAAGGCAACTGGAAGAATATATTTATATCTCATATAACATACTTTTTACAATTAAAAGATTCTGCCAGAGACGATGCTCCAAAATGTTTTCACCAATATCTTTAAATCCATCCATAATGACATGTGGTCAAGATAGTAAAGATCCAACTCCAGGCGACGTAACATTTTTTCCATAGTGTCAGTATAGCCATTGTGGAGAGTAGCATAACTTGTTATTCCTGGACGTATTTGATATAATTTCTCATACCTGGGATCAATATCCATAATCTTGTCGATATAATATTTTCGCTCTGGTCTGGGACCAATAAACGACATATCGCCAATGAAGACATTCCACAATTGTGGTAGTTCATCAAGATGATGGGAACGAAGAAATTTGCCGATCTTGGTTAGTCTTGGGTCATTGTCTGTCTGGAGCAGTTCGGCTCCTTCCTTCTCAGCATCAACAACCATACTGCGAAATTTGTAAATGAAAAACGGCTTACCATGCAGGCCTATGCGCTCTTGCTTGTAACACGCAGGCCCACCTCCTATTTTGATTATAATATAGCAGGATATTATCAGAGGTGAAAACAACACCATGCACAAGGCAGATATGATGATATCAAAGAGACGTTTCATGCTTCTTATAATTGACACAAAAGTTGAGAATAATGTAGATTATGATATCAACAAGTAAGGTTAATGTGCCTCCTATTTGTGCAAACAGACAATAATTGACGATATCTATTAGCAATGCCAGGAAGATAATACTTCCTAATGCCTGATGCTGAGTCATACCAGCCTGCATCAGTTTATGGTGTATATGATTCTTATCGGCTTTAAATAGTGGCTGATGATGCCATATACGATATATTGTCACTCTAACGACATCTGCTGCGGGCACAAAGAGAAGTGACAGAGGTACAATGATAGCTTCTGGTCGCGTAGGCCATATTGCTGTATTATCCATAGCACACTTTATGGCAAGGAATCCTAAAGAAAAACCAAGTGTAAGACTTCCTGAGTCACCCATGAATAGTTTGGTGTTCTTTTCTGTTTTACCATTAAGGTTGAAATACATAAAGGCTATCAGCGCACCAATAAGGCCAGCTGCCAGAATGCAATAAGAGTGCATAAAGACATCATAATGTATAAAATAAGCCAAGAATCCTATCAATGCTAATACTGATAATCCGGATGCAAGGCCATCTATGCCGTCAATTAAGTTTATTGCGTTGTCGATAAATACGATTATGAATATTGTCAGCGGGATGCCGATATAATATGGTATCTCATGAATACTAAACAGTCCATAGAAGTTATTGATATATAATCCAGCAAATGGAAGAAGACAAGCGCTTGCTATCTGGGCGGAGAATTTCGTTTTTGCATTCAAACCAATGAGGTCGTCGATGATTCCTACGATATATAATATCATCGCTCCTATCAGAAATCCTGCACTCCAGATATTCACCACTATCTGCTGTTCTCTGGAGTATGCGAAGAATGCCAGCATGACAACAAAAGATGTCATCATACTTGGAATGAAAGATATGCCTCCAAGACGTGGCACATATGCCTTATGAACCTTTCTGACACTTGGAACGTCGTATAGGTTCTTTCGTTTGCAGAAATCAAGTATTGCGGGCGTGAATACAAACCCGCAAATTGTACTTAATATGAATGCTCCGAGTAGATATATTATCATACGCAATTTCAGACTACGTTCCTTTTTTTATACATCTTTTTCGATGTGTCTTCAGGGTAGAGGCCTTGAAGAACTTTATCCGTCTCAATATTTGATTTCTCTGACGTAAACATATCTACGATTCGATCCTTGCCAGCACTTGCGTATTTGTAATATAAGTCCTTTTTTCTTAAGAGTTTGTCTATAGCTGCGGCATATGCTTTGACATCGCCCAATGGAACCTCTTCGCCTGTTTGACCATTAATAGATACCCAGTTTACTCCAGAACCTTCAATGGTAAAGGTTACAGGTACACTACCACAATACATGGCTTCTGCAAGTGCTATGCCGAAGGCCTCTTGCTTTGTGCAGGACGTGAATGCAAAAATATCAGAAGCATAATAGTAGCACCTTAGGTATTCATTAGGGATACGTCCAACGAACTTTATCCTTTCTGATTTGGTGGATTTCTTGAGGTTCTCAGTTTCTGGCCCTCTACCGCCAATAAGTATAATGCAGTCTGATTTGATATACTTCTCTGCTTCAATAAGATAGTTGATGCCCTTATATGCGGCATGACGGCCGACAAAAAAAATAATCTTCTTGTGATGATACATCCTTCTAATATCCTCAACGACTGACTCGTCACCTAACTTCCATTGGAAGTCACTTTTTATAATACCGTTGGGAATTACTCTCACCTTGTCACGGTATGAGTATATCGGACTTGAGGGATGGATGTAGTTTGGACTTGTTGCTAATATCAGGTCTGCCTTTTTGAGAATTCTTTTCTCAAAGATGCTGGTAAGATGATATATAAGTCCTTTTCCTATAATGTCGGAATGCCAAAGCAGCACTAACTTTGTGTCGGGAGGGGTTAACTTCGACGTGATAGGGTAGAGGTAGGGGTTAGGACAATGCAGCAGGATGATATCCGGCTGAACCTCGTAGATGATCTTCTTCAGATAATAATAGTAGCTGAAGGCTATGTCCTGACTGGAGATCTTTATTGAGGGTGCGATACGGTAGACCTTCACACCGTTGACGGTATCCATTCTGGTGATACCGTCCTGACTGAAACAGACAACATAGTTGTTGAAGGCAGTAAGTCCCTCAGCCATGTATTTTGTTACAGTTTCGATACCTCCTTCTACGGGATAATAGTATTTAGCAATCTGGAGTATAGTTTTCTTCATTCGCAATCCTTTTGTTTCTTCCAGACTTCTTCAATAATCTTCGCTAATTCTTGCGCGGAATTCTCCCATGAAAAACGTAGAATGTTAGAGAAGCCTTTCTGACGCATCTTTTCTTTAATAACGTCAGATTCATTTAAATATTGTGTGATGGCACATTTTATATCGTTCACATTATATGGGTCAAAATACAGAGCTGCCTCTCCACATACCTCACGTATAACAGGGATGTCCGATGCAAGTACAGGGCATCCACATGACATGGCTTCAAGAGGAGGAAGTCCAAAACCTTCGTATAATGATGGGAAAATGAAACAGACTGCTTGGTTGTAAAGACTTGCGAGTTCTTCGTCCGTAACTCTTCCTAGGTAATATATGTTATCCTGTCCGCAAGAATTATTGTCTTGTTTGGTGAAGACGTGATGTCGTGCCCCTACAATATATAATTTGCAGTTGCTAATTCCGCTGAATGCCTCAATAAGGCGGTTGAAGTTTTTGCGAGGATCAAGAGATGATACTGCTAATACAAAGCAATCAGTTGTGGCAGAAGACTTAGGTTGAGAATAGAAAATCTTTTTGTCTGTTGCATTATGAATTATACTGATATTCTGACTCTTTAAAAATGGGTAGAATCTCATGATTTCTCGTTTGGAGTACTCACTAACAGTAATGATGTGCTTAGAGGTTTTGACAGCTATGGGCGTCATCAGTTTGTACCACAAGAAATAGGATCGTGAGAACCATTTTGGATTCTCAAGAAATGAGAGATCATGTATGGTCATTATTTTATTTCTGATAAAGATAGACCCTAAACCGGTAAAACAGATTATCATGTAATTCTTCTTGTTAATAAAGAAAAAAGGCAAGATACATTGCTCCCAGAAGTGAGAGCTTCCATATCCATATTTAATAATCGGCAGAATGCTTATATTATAGCACTCTTGAATGGGACTATGTGGACAGATGATGGTGAATGGCAGATGATTTTCTGCCATCGCCTTACACATGTTGTAGGCATAACGCTCTACACCAGTCATAGGCCGTGTCAGGAATCTTCCGTTAATATAAAGCATTTGTTGTTAAGATTTCTAATGATAGTCTTCCAGTTATAATCGTCCAACTGCTGTGGGTTGACTGCCTGTGGCTCTTTAATCATTGAGAGAATTGCATGTTGCCATTCTTTGGGATTATATCCTTCAACAGCGACAGCCCCGTCTTTGCCATTAACAACTTCTTTCATGGCTGTGTTATTGGCTGTTACTACAGGACATCCACATAGCAGTGCTTCTATTTGTGGCATTCCGAGGCCCTCCATAAGTGCTGCAGAAACGAAGCAGTTGGCACAGCTATATAGTAAGGCTAATTCTTCGTTTGTAACATATCCGCAAAAGATTGTTGACTCTCTAATAAACGTAGAGGATTCAACGATGTCCCTGATTTCTGTACTTTTCCAACTCTTTCCACCTACAATAACTAATTGGATGCTATGTTTACGATAGAGTTCAGGAATGATTTCCAACAGGAACTTTAAATTTTTTCGTGGCTCCAAAGAACCGACAAATAGTATGAATTTGTTTTTGATACCATATTTTTGCTTGATATTCTGACGCTCTTTGTTAGATAGAATTCTTGGATAAAACACTTTTCTGTCTACTGCCCCTCCAACAAATATCTCATGGGCACTACGCTTGGGGAAATACTCCTCAACTTTTGACTTGGTGTAATGTGAATTGGTCCACAAAAAGTTAGCCTTATTGATTGCTTGTGAAAAGAATATACTTGATGCGAGTCGATTTGTCCATGCCATTGTATGAGTCATCTCAATGTTGACAACGTCATGTACAGTCACCATTGTCTTCACATTATTTGGTATGAAGTATGGCAAGTGGGGAACAGGTGAGTAATAGAAACTGATGTGCAGCTTACGGCACAGATATGGTATCAGCAGCTGAAGGATAATGATATTTGGCAGTTTCTTGAAATATCGCCTTGAGTAATCCAGTATTACGATATTATTGGGTAGAGACGGTAATTCATATTTCGTGTCGAGTCCCTTTGGAAGAAATATGTAAAAAGTGTCCTCGCCTTTTTGTTCAGCCCACTCCAAGATAGCTCCAGTAAAGAATGAACCAATGCCAGCAGAGTAGAGAGACCATATACGACCGTCAACGAGTATGTTCATATTCTCAGATTTTACTAGATACGAAAAGTTGTTTGACAAACAACCATTTATCCTTAAATGATACATGAGGGTTCAGCCATACTGTCTGTCTCAGCATTGTATGAGCGATACGATAAAGATAATACTTCCATCTGGGTTCTGTCAACTTGAAGAATATGTACAAACTCCTTTCTTGTCGGAAAGTGTCATGGATGAATTTTGAGCTTTTACCTTCTTTGCTTCCTTCACCTTCCAAATGAACAATACGTGGACCATTTAGAAGAATATTGTCATAGCCGTACTTTTTAAAGCGGAGCTCTAATTCAGATTCTTCATAGTACATGAAAAAAGCTGGGTGGAAGGTACCACAAGTATCAAGTACCTTACGACTGACAAAAAGGTCTGCACCTGTTATATAGTCTACCTTCATCCATTGCTCAGGATATTCTCTTATAGGTTTACGATAAAGATGAAGACCTTTAAGAATAGGAATCCAGAGAAACTCCAGGATGTCGTCATTCATTTTGCGGAATTTACCATGTGAGTGGATTTTATTGCCTTTCCTGTCCTCAAGAATACATCCTAAGGCTCCCAGACGACCTTGATAATTCTCTGCAAAGTCGTAAAACATCTTAATGGCATTATTTTTAAGCAATGTATCAGAGTTGAGAAAGAAAATGTATTTTCCCTTGGAGATTTTAAGTCCTTGATTGTTGGCACGTCCGAATCCCAAATTCTCACCCATAGGAATCAACGTTACTCGTTCGTCGGTAGACAATGCCTCTATAGAACCGTCAGTGGAACCATTATCCACAACGATAATCTCGTATTCGACATCGTGTGTCTGATTTACGATGCTGTCGATACACGGCTTAAGAACATGTAGCGTGTTATAGTTGACTATAATGATGGATACATTCACTTTTTTCTCATTTAGTACTCAAAAATAGGTTGCCGATAAAAAATGCCGTATTATCTTTCTACGCCATAGTCCAAAGCGCATACGGATATCACGAAGAAAAATTAAAGGAATGGTATCATAACCAAAAATAACCTTAGCAGCCCAAGACTGTTCTGCGCACCAAATATTGCTGGAGGTGCCACCATACTTGACGTATGCTATCGGACCGTCTGTTTTGAGGTATTTTTCCTCAGGAATAGATAAGAAAAAGATTAGGTCGCTGACAATATAAGGATGGGTTACGATGTAATATCCATACTGCTCATGGAGATTTTTCCTATATATAGCGTTCTGATGGTGAATATCTCCTTTTGCCCTGTCCATTTTATGTAGTTTCTTGCTTCCGTCATCATGGTACATAATCAAATCGCTGTATATAAATGACTTGTCTTGAGGAATGCCATCGTGTAGAATGTCACTTAAGATGTGATCTGAAGAGAATATGTCACCAGCATTAAGGCAGATTATCCACTCGCCAGAGGCTCTACTTATACCTTTATTTAATGCGTCATAAATACCATCATCTTGTTCACTGATAATGAGGTCAATCTGATCTTCATGATGTTTCAAGAGCTCTTTTGTTCCATCTGTGCTTCCTCCGTCTACGATGATGTATTCTTTGTATCGATAGTCTTGAGAGAATACGCTCTGCATAGTCATTTCTAAGTCTGCTTTACAGTTGTGGCAGATGGTGACAATTGATATTTTATCCATTATTTTCTCCATAAACCTTTTGCCGTGCCTTTTAAAATCTTATGAAACTGAATCATATTCACCACAATACTGGGCGTAACACATAAGCTCATAACAGCCATAAACCATATAATATCGTGAGTGTAATAACTTACAGCCCACGATGCTGGGATAAACACTACGGTCATAATTGTCATATAGAGCTGCAGACGTAGTGCACCTATTCCGTTTAAAAAGTAGGAATAGCGCATGCTAAGTATCAGCAGGAAGATGTAGATCGCCATCATGCAAGTCATCATAAATGGAACATCACATGAGTCACCTATCCATTTCTCATAAACCCATGGTGATATCGCTATCATGAATATCAAAGTTGCTGCTATGATTAGGATGATATAATTCATACGCTGATCTGAGCGTTGAATCCAATCTATATCACCTCGCTCGAATGCATCTGTTGTGGCGTTCCAGAAAGGCATACATATCACAGTGAATGCCACCATGACCAAACTCAGATACCGGTAGGCAATCTGATATGGTGTGACCATCTCTGGCGTAAAAAAATTAGATATAAGGATGTTTGCGGTCATGAATTGCACAATTGCTGCTATTTGAATCCAAAAGAATTTGATACTGAGGTCCCCTAACTCTAGTGCAGACTGTAAGTTTACCAGCTTCATCGAAGGGCGTAACCAGGGGAAAAACTTGTAAAAGGTAATAGGGTAGGCAAGAAGATATGTCAGCAGAGGTGCTGCTGTGTTTACAATAACGACATTGAAGAAAGTGGCATTGTCAAGAGAGAAAAGGATCCATGTACCAATCAATGCTATCGTCTGTCCTATGGCTATTAGCAGATTGCTAATAGCAGGTAGTTGCAATCCCATATAAATATTTCCTATGGATTTAAGCACAAAAGTCATGCAGACCAATGTGACTGCAGAAAGAAGGGCTATTCGTAGCTCTGGAATGGCTTCATAACTGACATTCAAGAAGAGGTAGACATCCATACTCCAGACAACTGCAAGTAGAATTAGCAGAATAGGAAAGGCAATGAATAATAGCATGACCATTGTTGAACTTACTATTATTCGTGCTTTTTGTAATTCCTGATGTGCCATATAGGTGGCTATCTGATTACGTAAGCCATTGCCAAGACCAATATCCATCTGGTCTATCCATACCAGCATACTGCTTATGGTCAGCCATACGCCATTCTGATATGTTCCCAGACAGTCAAGCGTAAGGGGTACCATCATCAGCAATACTATAGCCGACCATCCTTTGATGATAAAGGATGATGCTATGTTGGCATACAGAAAGCGTGATCGCCGGCCATTTGCATGAGATGGAAACTCTTTTATTATACTCAACATCGCGAAATCTTATGTAAAGTATTCTGTAACGATCATATTATATATTATCATATACATGCCAACAATCGCAATACAGGCCTTGGCCGCATATCTTGGACTTATAAGAAGTAATAAATACGTAAATACTATTCCGTCCACAATACCATATAGGTCGCTTGTCCTTGTGGCGATTATAGGTACAGAAGAAATGAGCATGGGGGTTAGGATGCTGGCAGCAAAGATGTTGATGATAAGCGGTGCTTTGCGATCCCTCTCTACGATATAGTCGTAATAATACAGGCAGACAAACAGAAGAACAAACTTTATCATGTAGTATACATTCTTATATAATAAAGCCATTTCCCACTCCCCTTTCTCAGACGTATCTTGATAGACGTCGATTTTGCCACTGACAAAAGAAGATGGTATAAGGTGGAAAATGTCCCTTCCTGTAAGATACATAACAAAACAGAGCACAACAAAACTTGCCAGTCCAATCCTCCATGTTGTACTTAGCTTTCTATTGCCCAGTAATAGGAATGGTAAAAAGATAAGAGAGGAATAGTGGAAAAGTACAGCTATTACCATTAATAAACCGGCAACTAAATATTGTTTATTGGATAGTGGAATTAATGAGGAAAGCAGAAAAGTGGCTGCAGCTGCTGCTCTGATTTGCACCATATCGTGAAGTTCAAAATATACAGGTATGTACACCATCAGAGCAGTGAATATATATGGGGTCAAGTCGTTTAGTGCCTTTAGTTTCGCAGGTATGGTGATAATTGCATATATGAAAAACATCACCCATACTGTTCCCCCCATGGCCAAAACTATGCGGCTGAGGTATATATATGTTGGTTCAGTAGCTATTTCAGTTATCATGTCATCATTTCCGTAGAACATCTGTTCGTAGCTCTTTGCATCCGCTGTGTTGTCAATACTTTTTGTGGCAGCAAGGATTATCATGAATATCGCATATCCCACAAGAATAATAATCTTGTGGGATTTCTCCATGTTGTCTTCAGCAAAGGCCAGGAACACTGTTATGATGAACAGTAAGGCAATGATGAGATGCATCAACATAGGCAGAATTCTATTTGCTCTTTAATAGAATATACCCAGACAATACAAAGAATGATAAGATCATCATGGCTATGGAGATAATCATTCGTTTAGGTCCTGCTGGCTTTATGGGTACAGATGCACTCTCGATGATTGTAAAAGCAGGCGTTGCTTCCTGAAGTTTCGCTCTGGCAGTCTGTAACTGGGTATTTATTGAATTATAAATATTGTATTTTGCCTGCATTTCGTTTTCAAGACTCTCTACCTTTGCTTGATAGATTGCCATTACTGTTTTTGTGTGGGCATCAGCACTTGAGGCATATCTGTTAAGTGCATTCTCATATTCTGCCTTACTTTCTTCGCATAATTTCTTGTAATATTCATAGTCGATACGAGCCTTGCTAGTGCGGTATGCGACTATAAAGTCCTGTAGTTTCTTACAGGTAGAATCTGCCATTATTGCGCATACTAGTGGGTCTTGGTCATATACTGTAATAGAAACTATTTCGGTCTTTTTATCAAAAGTGCATTTAATGTTTCCTTGCGCTTGTTTGAATAAATCGTCCTGCAACTTTGTTAGCTCAAATACAGATATTTTATCTTTCCCGTTGTATTCATCTTTGGGGGTGGGACTTATCCATTCTCTTATCGTCCCCCAAATGAATTCCCACCAAGGAGCTTTCTGATAATCACGCAGATAAGTGTAGTAGTTGCATTTTACATCGCCTTTTTTCGTCTTTATTTCAACAGGCATTAATTCGGCAATGAATTTCTTCGAGTTTATTACATCTGGATATATTTCTGCGTAAATAGCGTCTTGGGAATTCAATTTCGCCAAAGATCCCCCAATTCCAAAAGAGGAAGCAAGTGAACTGATTGAGCCGGAAACTGATGGTCCGTCTGTTTCTGGGGCGAGACTTACCTTACAGCTATAATAACGAGGTATACATACTATAAACAGATATGTGATAATCAATGTTGCGGGCAATACATAGTAATACTTCTTCCTATTAGGCCACAACTTTTTTATGATATTTGAGATGTCTATAGGTTTTCTTTCTTCCATAACTCTTTATTTCACAAGGTTCGCAATTGTAGCTATCATTGTTGCTATTGATGCCGTGCTCGAGCCGATGGTGAGCCACTCGGCAATACCCATCTGGCGGGCTCTGCGCTTGGTTGGCACAACAATCTGACATCCTGGGGCAGGCTTATGTTTGCGGTCTGCCTTGGCCACCATGCCATTCATATAGATGATGATAGTCTTTGACTTCTTACCTGTAGATGTGGCTCCTCCTGCAAGATTGATGTAATACTCGGCATCTTTTCCTTCCTTGAATCTAACGGTGTTCGGATAGAGCACCTCACCGTTGATACTCACCGTACTGGTATATCTTGGCACCACGATACGGTCGCCCTCTCTGAGTATCGGATCGTCATCACTTCCTGGATTGGCAAGAGCCTTGTCGAGCTCGATGGCTACAGGGAAGGTGGTCAGCGTCAAGAGCTTCTTAACGTCGATAGAGTCGCTTCCAGAGTTTCGCTGAGCCGTACGGAGCATGGTCTCCATAAGGTCACGCTCCTCGTCGGTCATCTGTCGCAGAAGCTTTGCTCCTTCGGGATATGCACGTTTTGTAAGACCACCAGCCTGGCGCACAATGTCTGAGAGCCTCTGACTATTGTGTGTCAACGTGTAGTTGCCCTGGAACTGCACTTCACCATCGATGGTGACATTCTGCTGCTCTACGTATTTCGGACTGCGACGGATATATACCTCATCGTATGGCTGCAGCACAAACTGATTCTCCCCCTGAGGAATAGTGAAATCCGGATTGAGGCTGAAACTGTAAGTGAAAGCCAGAGTGTCGCTGGCCGCTGTGGCATTTGGATCGATGATTCGTCTCGACACATCCACCTTTGCCAGCGAGGCGGCATTTGTCAGCCCTCCTGCCTGAAGCACAAGGTCTTCGATGGTCTCATTCGAGGCAAAACGATATACGCCGGGGTAGTTTACTTCTCCATGAATGGTAATCGTCTGATCCAACTTCTCCTCCTCGCGGCTTGCGATATAGATTACATCCTCATTCTTCAGTTCCATATCGGCAACTGTTCCTTCCAATATGCCTACGATATCGATGCTTTGTATCTTCAGCGTGCGGTCTGCCTTCATGCGATGCATCACAGCGTGGTTGCCGATAGCATTCTCAGTCAGTCCGTCGGCAGCTTCCACAAGGGCTTTCACCGTTGTGATCTGTCCTCCCACCTGATACATGCCAGGACGGAAAATGGCTCCCTTAATCTCTACCATGTTCTGATAGCGGTTCAGGGTAGAGTCAACGCTTACAGAGTCTTCGTCCATGAGTTTGAAATCGTTCATGTCGAACTCTCCAACGCTGAACACGGAGTATTGTTGTCCTGCCTTACGATTGATACGAATGGCTTTGGTATAGGCATCGCCAGTAAATCCGCCAGCGTATCTTAAAAGTGTGGCTGCACTCTCTGTCCTCTTCATTTCATAGAACATTGGGCGCTTCACCTTTCCAGTGATGTTCACCAGAGCCTCGTATGGACTGACGGTGATTACATCGTTGTCCTGCAATCGTACATCGCCAGAGAGCTTGCCGTTCAATAGGAAATCATACACGTCGACATTAGATATCTGCCTGCCGTTTCTGAACACCTTCACATTTCTCAGCGTACCGATCTCGTTAGGGCCGCCTGCCATGTAAAGGGCATTATAAACCGTTGCGAAGGCCGACATCGTATATGTTCCCGGCACTTTTACCTCGCCCATGACGCTGACGGTGATGGTACGGGTCTGGCCGAGTGAGAGCTCTATCTGAGAGTCCTGGTATCTGGGGCCGAGTACACGCTTGAGTTTCGCTTTTGCCTGGCTAACCGTCATTCCTCCGAGTTGGATAAGTCCGATGCCTTCGAGTGTGATGGTGCCGTCGGGTGATATTGTCTCGCTGACACTCTCCTGCGATGCTCCCCAGATATCGATGTTTACCACATCACCCGCTCCGAGACGATAGCTCTGTGGGGTAGCAAGATTCATGCTGCTCTCAAAGGTAAGGTTTTCGTTGTTGAACACGTCGTGACCGAATATCTTGCGCTTGTTCTTTTCCTTGTCCTTCATCTTATACTTCTCGTAATAAGAGTATTTCAGCGAGTCGGGCATCATAAAGTCCACAGCCTCGTCCATCTCCACGAAGTCCTGGTCTTCTTCATCGTAGGTGTGCTTCTGGATCTGGTTTTTCTTCTTCGTGTCCTTTATCCTGAATTGCGATGCGTTTTTCTTATCCTTGGCTTTCTGCTCTTCACGCTTCTGGCCGTTGGCTTCTCTCAGACGGGTTTTCGCTTCCTTCGAACCTGCTGTGATGTCTTCAGCTCCAAGGGCACCGTTTTTTATCTGTTTCTGGTATTTCTTCTGGATACGGCGTAGCTGCTCTATGGTTACACCACGCTGCATGAGCTGGGTAACTATCTTCTGGCGTGACACGCCTTTCGCATTCTGCTCGATTACATAGTCCATCACCTGATTGTCGGTCATGCCCGACTGTGCCCAGCTGATTGTTGTGCTGAGCAGGAGTGACACAAATAGCGCTGTTATCTTTTTCATTTTCTTGCGTACATATTTTATAATATAACCATTTTACAGGCCAATTATTGTAATGTGTGGGCAAAATTATAATATTTTTCGCGAAAAGTTTGCTATTTACTGAAAAAGTTACTAATTTTGCAGCCGATTACGACATTTTTACATGTCACGGGGGTGACTGGATTTGACGGCAAGTCGAGATGGTACGTAAGCATGCGGAGTGACGGCTGTGTTCTCCATAATCAAGTCGGTCGAAAAATTAATTGGCGAAACACGTTACGCTCTCGCTGCCTAATCGAAGCACAGTAGATTGAGGCTCAATTCCTTTACAAGGTAGAGGAACGAGACGTCGCTCCGAGGATGTTGTTCCGAATCCGAAGATCCAGCGGCGCAGGTTAAATCGGAAATAGTCTTATCAGACCTCGATGATAGGATGAAGCTTTAGAGGATAAGGGTGCAATTGGTGGTCCGGGTCTTGTTGCATCACGAAAATGAAGGCCGGAATAAGCATGTAGAAAGCGTATGGTTTCCTTGTGCGGACGAGGGTTCGATTCCCTCCAC
>CACWLC010000011.1 GCA_902761605.1 uncultured Prevotellaceae bacterium | reverse complement strand
CGTTGCCATCATGGGTGGTTCTAAGGTATCTTCTAAGATTGGTATCATCGAGAACCTGCTCGGTAAGGTTGATAAGCTCATCCTCTGCGGTGGTATGACTTACACCTTCGCTAAGGCTCACAACGGTGAGATTGGCGATTCAATCGTTGAGCTCGATAAGCTGGATGTAGCTCTGGGTGTTGAGGAGTTGGCTAAGAAGAACGGCGTAGAGCTGGTTCTGGGTTCTGACTGCACAGCTACTAACGGTCTCGACTTCGGCACTATGAGTGTTAAGGAGGGTGCTCAGATCATCAACTGCCCAGCTAATCAGGTTCCTGCTGGTTTCGAGGGTGTTGACGCTGGTCCTGAGAGCCAGAAGGCTTTTGCTGCTGCTATCGCTGGTGCAAAGACCATCCTGTGGAACGGTCCTGCTGGCGTATTCGAGTGCGACGCATTCACCGCTGGTTCACGTGCCATCGGCGAGGCTATCGCTAAGGCAACAGCTGAGGGTGCATTCTCTCTGTAGCTTGTGTCAACAAGTTCGGTCTGGCCGACCAGGTATCTTACATCTCTACTGGTGGTGGTGCTCTGCTCGAGGCCATCGAGGGTAAGGTTCTCCCAGGTGTTGCAGCTATTAAGGGCGAGTAAGCAAGAACAAACGTTTACGTATAAAATTATCCCAGTATGCATTACAGCGTACTGGGATTTTTTGTACCTTTGCACCAACAAAGAAAACAAAAAACAAACAACAAAATAAAAATAATAACAGCTATGAGTATGAAATTTGTTATCGGAGACCGTTTAAAGGATGAGTGGATTTCAGTTCTGGATACTGAGAACAAGAAGCTCGAGTTTACTAACCATCTGGCCAGCGCCAAGGAATATCTGCTTGAGGAAGATGCTCAGCAGAGCCTTCAGAAGATTCAGGAGACAGGCTATTTCAGCGACCTTCAGATATATCTGAAGGAGGACAACAAGGCTTACAAGATGAATGAGCGCGACTCGTTCCAGTCTTAATCACTTCCGCTCGCGGAAAGTCTCACGTTTCATTTTTGCATCAAACATCCACTTGATAATCTTCGGATAGCCAGCTGCCCAGCGAATGAGCGGATAGCCAAAGCGGCTGAAGAAGAAATTGTATACTTTCTTCTGATCCTCCATTTTTTTGAATACTTCGGCATTGGTCTCGTGGAATGGTTTGTTCTCCGTGACGGCTCGGAAGGCGTTATAGGCGGTCTTGAAGGCATCATAGAGACCCTCGCCCGTAAGTTTATTGGGGAATCCCCCAGCATCGCCAATGAGGATGACATGATCGACATTCGACTCCACAGTGTTCAGCGGGATGTAGGCTCCGCGCATTCGTCCCTCAGGCACATTGAAATGTTTCAGTGCTGAGAGGAACAAGTCTGAGTGTCTAGGCCAGTCCTCGTTGGTGTCGATGTTAACGAAACCATACATATCGCGACTACGGCTGGGAAACTTATAGAAGCAACCCGGGGAGTACCTCTTGGAGAAATGAACGAAGATGTCGTCATCGTGCTCACCCTGAACGTAATACTCGAGGAAGAGGGCATGCATCTTCGGTTTGCCAAACATCTGCTTGCGAATCATGCTATTAGCACCATCGGCTGCAATCAGATAACGGCAAGAGAACTGCATGCCTGACTTCAGGGTGACGAGGATGCGGCCGTCAGCCTGTTTCTCGAAACGGCCGAAGCTGCCCTTGATAAATTCACCACCCTGATTCTGATAATACCTCAGCAGGTCATGGTCGAAGTCCGTGCGGCGAGTCATGCGGATCTCATACTCCGAAAGGAAATCACACACTTTGTCGTCTTCAAACTGTACGCGCATGTGGTTGATGGGACGGTACTCGTACTTGATACCGGGCATCAACTCGTCGAGCAGGCGCCACGCTTTCACCGTCAAACCGCCACCACATACCTTCTCACGCGGGAATGTCGCATGATCGACAACCGCGCACTCTACACCTGCCTGTTTCAACAGGCTACCGCACACTGTGCCAGCAGGACCAGCACCAATGATCAACACATCAATCTTTCTCAAATTCACCATTTCACTTATACCTTATTAATATAATAGAATCCCCAGCCAATCACGGCCGGGGATTCCGATATCTATCTCCTACTCCTTGTCGAGCAGAATCTTCATCATCTGGATAGCAGAATATGGTATCGGAGTACCGGGGCCAAAGATACAAGCAACTCCAGCCTTGTAGAGGAAGTCGTAATCCTGTGCAGGAATAACGCCACCTGCCGTTACCATAATATCATCACGTCCCAGTTTCTTCAGCTCCTCAATGAGCTGTGGGATGAGGGTTTTGTGACCTGCTGCCAGTGATGATGCGCCAACGATATGCACATCATTCTCTACAGCCTGACGGGCAGCCTCTTCAGGAGTCTGGAACAATGGACCCATATCCACGTCGAAACCACAGTCTGCATAACCTGTTGCCACTACCTTTGCACCACGATCGTGACCATCCTGACCCATCTTGGCAACGAAGATACGTGGACGACGGCCTTCCTTCTGTGCGAACTCATCGGTAAGCTTCTTAGCTTCCTCAAAGTCCTTATCGTTCTTTGATTCTGAACTATACACGCCTGAAATTGTTCTGATTACTGCCTTATAACGGCCCACGATTTCCTCGCAGGCATCCGAAATCTCACCCAGAGTACAACGCAGCTGAGCTGCCTTAACTGCCAAGTCGAGCAGGTTGTTCTCGCTCTTGCGGCCCTCCTGGAAGTCGCGCACGCACTCGGTAATAGCCTTCAGAGCGGCCTGGCATGCAGCCTCATCGCGACTGCCGCGAACCTCCTTAAGACTCTCCTCCTGTTGCTTGCGCACAGCAGTGTTGTCAACCTCGAGGATATCGATAGGATCCTCGTGCTCAAGGCGATATTTATTGGTACCAACGATGGTCTGAACGCCACTATCTATACGAGCCTGAGTGCGCGCTGCGGCCTCCTCGATACGCATCTTTGGCAGGCCAGTCTCGATGGCCTTAGCCATACCGCCCAGCTTCTCAATCTCCTGAATGTGCTCCCATGCCTTGTGAACCAGCTCGTTGGTCAACGTCTCAACATAGTAGCTACCAGCCCATGGGTCAATCTGCTTGCACACCTTCGTCTCGTTCTGGATGTAGATCTGGGTGTTACGGGCGATACGAGCCGAGAAGTCGGTAGGCAGAGCGATAGCCTCATCAAGGGCGTTGGTGTGGAGCGACTGGGTGTGACCCAGCACGGCAGCCATAGCCTCGATACAGGTACGACCTACGTTGTTGAATGGATCCTGCTCGGTGAGCGACCAACCAGAGGTCTGAGAGTGGGTACGCAGAGCCAGCGACTTTGGATTCTTAGCGCCAAAGCTCTTCACAATCTTAGCCCACAGCAGACGACCAGCACGCATCTTGGCTATCTCCATGAAGTGGTTCATACCGATAGCCCAGAAGAACGAGAGTCGTGGAGCGAAAGCATCGACATCGATACCAGCATTCACACCAGTACGCAGGTAATCCATACCATCAGCCAATGTGTAAGCCAACTCGATATCAGCAGTAGCTCCAGCCTCCTGCATGTGGTAACCAGAGATAGAGATAGAGTTGAACTTAGGCATCTTCTGTGAGGTATACTCGAAGATATCAGCGATAATCTTCATAGAGAATGCAGGTGGGTAGATATAGGTGTTACGCACCATGAACTCCTTGAGGATATCGTTCTGGATGGTACCTGCCATCTCCTCGAGCTGAGCGCCCTGTTCCAGACCGGCCACGATGTAGAATGCCAGGATAGGCAATACGGCACCGTTCATGGTCATAGATACAGACATCTTATTCAAGGGGATACCAGAGAAAAGCACCTTCATATTCTCCTCGTTACAGATTGACACACCAGCCTTACCGACATCGCCCACAACACGAGCGTTATCAGGGTCGTAACCACGGTGAGTAGGAAGGTCGAAGGCTACAGAAAGTCCCTTCTGACCAGAAGCCAGGTTACGGCGATAGAAAGCATTTGACTCTTCAGCGGTAGAGAATCCGGCATACTGACGGATGGTCCAAGGCTTGAAGGGGTACATCATTGAGTAAGGACCACGCAAATAAGGAGGAATACCAGCTGTAAAGTCGAGGTGCTCCATCCCTTCGAGGTCTTCCTTTGTATAAACCGGGCGAACCTCAATGTGCTCTGGGGTCTTCCAGTTAGCATATCTTTAAACTGTTTACGCATAATTCAAGTCTCCTATTCTTTAAATACCAAGTTTCTGATTATATTCTTTCAAAGTCTCAAGCACGTTGCACTTCACATGAACGAAGTTCTCAATGCCAGCAGCCTTCAGATCCTCCATACAAGCAGGAGCACCAGCCACCACGAACATCGCACGACCATTCAAATACTTGAAAGCGGGGATGGCATACTCAGCATACTCATCGTCGCTCGAGCAGATCACTACGATGTCGGCCTTAGCCTCGAGTGCTGCATCCACACCTTCCTCAACGGTCTTGAATCCAAGGTTATCAATCACCTTATAACCTGCACAGGCCAGGAAGTTGCAAGAGAACTGCGCACGAGCCTGGCGCATGGCCAGATTACCGATCGTCAACATAAAGGCCACAGGAACCTTGGTTTCCTCAGTATGGATACGCAGATCCTCGAAATCAGCAGCGAGTCGGGTTGACGAGATAGCCTTGAACGGATGCTCATCTTCCTCAGCATGACCACAGCAGCAACCACATGCCTTAGCTTTCTTACCCTCGCTCTTCTCTGTGAAGTTAGGGAACTGGTTGGTTCCAAGCAGGAACTCCTTGCGCTTTGCAGCATCGTCATGACGCTTCTTGTTTGTAGCATTTATATCGTCCTGAATGGTTCCAGCCTTTATAGCAGCCAGGAATCCACCCTCTTCTTCTACCTTCAGGAATATCTTCCAAGCCTCCTGAGCCAGAGCGTCAGTAAGGTGCTCAATATAGTAAGAACCAGCTGATGGGTCAACGATACGGTCGAAATGGCTCTCCTCCTTAATCAGCAACTGCTGGTTGCGAGCTATACGCTCAGAGAAGTCGGTAGCCTCCTCGTAAGGAGCATCGAATGGAGTTACCACCATAGAGTGAACACTACCCAGAGCAGCACTCATAGCCTCAGTCTGCGAACGGAGCAGATTTACGTAGCTATCAAACAGAGTCTGGTTATAAGTAGAGGTGGTAGCATTGATAATCATCTTGCAAGCGCAATCGCACTTAGGCTCGTACTGCTTAACAATCTGAGCCCACAACAGGCGTGCTGCACGGAACTTGGCAATCTCCATGAAGTAGTTCTCGCTAACGCCCATATTGAACTTGATGCTCTTTGCTGCAAGGTCTACATCAACACCAGCATCAACCAACTGCTGCAGATACTCGTTACCCCAAGCCAGAGCGTAACCCAGCTCCTGAACGATATAAGCACCGGCATTGTTCAGCGCGTCGGTACTTACAGCGATACAACGGAAATTAGGATACTCCTTCAGTGCCTCAACGAGTTTAGGAGCAACCTCAAGAATAGGTGTTACATCCTTACCCTTCATCACCATCTTGGCCATGGGATCCCACTCGATAGAGCCAACCACCTTCTCCTTGTCGTAGCCTTTCTTCTGGAAGAACTCAACCAGAATCGCAGCCAACTCTACAGAATGTTTCGGACAAGTGGCGAAATTCAACTCAATGATATCGCAATATATACCATCGAGCAACGTCTCAACAGTCTCTTTCGACACCAGCTTGCCAGGGAGTTTGAAGCCCAGCGAGTCAATACCCTTATTCAGGATATCGAGCGCCTTGGCATTAGCTGCCTTAGGATCATCAACTTTAATGTTCTGACGAACATACCACACATTAGAGTCCTTCTTGTTACCTCTTACGAACGGGAACTCTCCAGGGAGAGCATCAGGGGTTTTCAGATTCGCCAGGTCTTCACGGCGATAGAAGGGCTGCACATTAAAACCTTCATTTGTTCTCCATACCAAGCGCTTTTGGAAGTCGGCACCCTTGAGGTCGACCTGAATCTTGTCCAACCACTCTTGTGTGGTTGGCGCAGTGAACTCGGTAAAGAGCTTTTCTTTGTTTGCCATAGAATACGTTATTATTATATAAGTTTTGTCTTAAGTTACACTTTTCAGGCTACAAAGATACAAACATTTTGCTCAAAATAGCCATTTTAATTGTGAAAGAAATAAAAAATCGGTTTTTATTCAAAATTAAGTGCACAGAAATGCTGATAATGGGCATTTTTTGAGTACCTTTGCACACAAATTTGAGATTTTATTATTGTTATGGAATCATTTCAATGGTTAAAAGACCTTTTTACGACAACTGATTCAGTGGCGCATATTGCACTACTCTATGCTATCGTCATCGCAATTGGCGTTTATCTGGGAAAGATTAAGATTTTCGGCGTTTCACTTGGTGTTACCTTCGTACTCTTTGCCGGAATCCTGGCAGGACATATCGGATTCACAGCACCTACACCTATCCTTACATTTGTTCAGGACTTCGGACTGATACTGTTCGTTTTCATGATTGGTTTGCAGGTAGGACCTGGTTTCTTCGAAAGTTTCGGCACAGTGGGCGTTAAGCTCAACGGACTGGCCGCCTCTGCCATCCTACTGAATATCCTTGTGATGTTTGCTTGTTATTATATCTTCTTTGATACCAGCGACAAGACAAACCTCCCGATGATGGTTGGTACACTTTACGGAGCTGTTACAAACACTCCTGGACTTGGTGCTGCCAACGAGGCATTATCAACAGTCTTCGGGAGCAATGCCCCTCAGATAGCATCTGCCTACGCATGCGCCTATCCTCTTGGTGTACTCGGCATCATCGGTGCTATTATATTAATAAGGTATATCTGCGGCATCAAACTGGAGAAAGAAGAAGAACAATTGCAGGCTCAGGAAGAGACCAACACCAACAAGAAGCCTTATAAGATGCACCTTGAGGTGACAAATAAATATCTAGAGGGCAAGACATTGCTTCAGGTACACGACTTCCTGAACCGCGACTTCGTAGTATCACGCCTGGTTCACCAAGGAGAGTTATGCATTCCTAACCGCAATACCATATTCCACGAGGGCGACCAGATGCTTATTGTCTGTGCAGAGGCCGACCAAGAAGCCATTACAGCCTTTATAGGACCTAAGCTCGACATTGACTTTGAGCAGCAGGATCAGCCAATGGTTTCTAAGCGTATCCTCATCACCAATCCCAAAATTAACGGTAAGACGCTGGCATCACTCCATTTCTCGAGTGTTCATGGTGTCAATGTGACCCGTGTTACACGTCATGGAATGGACCTCTTTGCATCAGCATCACTACCATTGCAGGTTGGTGACCGCATCATGGTGGTTGGTCCTGAGGACGCAGTAGACCGTGTTGCCAACAAAATGGGCAACTCTCTTCGTCGACTCAATGCGCCCAACATCGCTACAATCTTTGTGGGTATCTTCCTCGGACTGCTCTTTGGCTCTCTGCCAGTTGCTATCCCAGGCATGCCTGTACCTGTAAAACTAGGCCTTGCGGGAGGTCCTCTGATTATAGCCATCCTTATCGGACGCTATGGTTATAAGATTCATCTTGTCACCTATACCACCACATCAGCAAATATGATGTTACGCGAAATAGGCCTTGTGCTCTTCCTGGCCTCAGTAGGAATCAAGGCCGGAGCAGGATTCTTCGAAACTGTTGTTCAGGGCGATGGTCTGTTATATGTGCTTACAGGTTTCCTGATCACCATTATCCCAATTCTTATCATCGGCCCTATCGCACGTTTGAAATTTGGATTCAATTACTTCACAATAGCAGGTATGATATCTGGTACATATACCGATCCGCCAGCTCTGGCATATTCAAATAGCATCTGCTCTAAGGAAGCTCCTGCTATTGGATACTCTACGGTATATCCGCTATCAATGTTCCTCAGGATCTTTACAGCACAGATTGTTGTACTGTTCTTCTGCGGATAACCCCTCCTAGATTATCCTAGAAATCATAGAATATCCTATATTTAAATACACCAAACAAAGAAATGAATAAAATCAAAATCCTGCTCAGCGGACTATTTCTTGTGAGCGCCTCTGCGGTGATGGCTCAAGGAGCCAAGAACATCCGCATCAACGAGGTGCTGACAAACAATACCGCCAGCATTCAGGACGAGTACGGACAGCGTGAAGCGTGGATAGAAGTGGAGAACACCTCGTTTACCACATACAATATCCGAGGTATGTACTTCACTACAGACCGCAACGTACTAGATCCGAAAATGAGTGTTCCTGAGCGTATCAAACGTATGATTGTCATTCCTAGTGGAGATGTTCGTACTCAGATTGGCGGAAGGCAACATTTGGTATTCTTTTGCAACTCAAACCCAGCTCAGGGTAAGTTACACCTTTCGCTGAAGGTTCCTATGTCAGAACCTTTATGGATTGGATTTTACAATGGTAATGCCACAGAACTGATTGACTCTGTAAGCATCCCTGCTCTGGCAGCAAACCAGAGCTATGCCCGTCAGAATGCAACGGGCTGGGCAGTAAAATCAGCAGAGAATGTCACACCTGGCATAGAAAACTTCATAAAAACTGATGAGACTAAGGATGCCAAGCTGAAACGTGAGGACCCTCATGGATTCGGAATCACCCTTCTTGCGATGGGTATCGTGTTCTTCTGTCTGGCGGTGCTCTTCCTGTTCTTCTGGCTTTTTGGTCTTATCATGGCTCATCTCGACACAGCCAAGAAAGTAGCCCACACCCAGCCCATCAAGCCTATCACCAAGACTGTTGAGGTGACTCATGACCTGGCTCACGTCACAGGTAACATCCTGCAGGACGGTCTGAAGACAAAGGGTATTGACAAGGAGGTATATATAGCTGTTATCTCAATGGCTCTGAAACAGTATCAGGACGATGTGCATGATGTGGAGTCAGGCATAATCACCATCAAGTCACATCAGACAGGATGGGCTGACGAAGGCAGTCAGATGACTCACTTTTCAAAACCGATGATTCCAACATCGCATAAAGCACCAAAGATTCCCACAACACCAGAAATCCGTTAATTATAGAAAAATATGAATAAGTATCAATATAAAGTACAAGGCGTCGATTACGACGTAGAGATAGAAGAAGTAGAGGGTAACATCGCTAAGGTAAATGTCAACGGTATCCGCTTTGACGTTGAGATGAAGCAGCCTATAAACCCTGCAAGCACACTAAAGAAGGTACATGTACAGGCTCCGAAGCATGTTTCACGTCCATCTGTTGCCCCTGCCGCCCAAGCAGCTCCGGCTCCACAGGCAGCTCAAGCCCCTGCAGGTGCAGGTTCTCCTGTTAAGGCCCCACTGCCAGGAACAATCACTGAGGTGAAAGTAAATGTCGGTGATACCGTTAAGGTAGGCGACGTGGTTCTCGTGCTTGAGGCTATGAAGATGCAGAACAATATCGAATCAGAATACGAAGGTACTGTAACCTCTATCACCACCAAACAGGGTGAGACTGTGATGGAAGGTGCCGTCCTCATGACGATAGGCTAACAGTTATTGGTTATTGTTTAACGGTTATTGTTATTTTCATGGATTTAGGACAGTTTATCATACAGAACTTCAATGAGTTTCTTACCTATACGGCCTTTGCCAATGCCACAGTAGGTAACCTCATTATGATTGCGGTGGGAGCCTTCTTTATCTGGCTCGCCATCAAGAAAGACTTCGAGCCATTGCTTCTTGTCCCTATCGGACTTGGAATTATTCTCGGAAACATTCCTTTCCGCGCTGATGCCGGTCTTGAAATCGGACTCTATGAGGACAACTCCGTGCTTAACATCTTCTATCAGGGAGTACGACAAGGATGGTATCCTCCACTGATATTCCTCGGAATAGGAGCTATGACCGACTTCTCCGCACTTCTTGCTAACCCTAAGCTGATGCTCATCGGTGCTGCAGCCCAGTTTGGCATCTTCGGAGCTTACATGGTAGCTCTTGCGATGGGTTTTGAGCCATCTCAGGCAGCAGGAATCGCTATCATCGGTGGTGCTGATGGTCCTACGGCCATCTTCCTGAGTTCGAAACTCTCACCAAACCTTATGGGTGCCATCGCTGTATGTGCTTATTCATATATGGCCCTCGTGCCAGTGATACAGCCGTTTATCATGCGTATGCTCACCACAAAGAAGGAGCGTGTCATAAAGATGAAGCCAGGACGTGAAGTATCTCAGACAGAACGTATCCTCTTCCCCATCATCGGACTTCTGCTCACCACCTTTATCGTACCATCAGGTCTCCCTCTTCTGGGAATGCTGTTCTTCGGCAACCTGCTCAAGGAGAGTGGTAAGACCACCCGTCTGGCAAAGACAGCAGGTGCAGCGCTTAATGATATCGTGGTGATGCTGTTAGGTCTCACTGTGGGTTGTTCTACTCAGGCCAGTGAGTTCCTTACATTCAACACCATCAAGATCTTCGCCCTTGGTGCTATGGCCTTCATGATTGCCACCGCCTCAGGTGTATGCTTTGTGAAGATCATGAATCTGTTCCTGCCGGAGGGTAAGAAACTGAATCCTTTGATTGGTAATGCCGGAGTATCGGCCGTACCAATGGCAGCACGCATCAGTAATAACCTCGGACTGGAGTACGATCGTCATAACTTCCTGCTCATGCACGCCATGGGTCCTAATGTGGCAGGTGTCATTGGCTCTGCCGTTGCTGCCGGTGCTTTGCTCGGATTCTTATCATAAACTGCTATGATGCAAGGACGACCAAGGATAGCAATTATTGACCCCAATACCTTATCGGCATTGGGGTTGAAGCAGATGTTACAAAACGTTATTCCCATTATGGATGTGGAGACATTCGGCTCCTTCCTCGAATTACAGGCGAACAATCCGGAGTCGTTTTTCCATTTCTTTGTAGCGATGAACATCCTGATAGAAAACAGGGCGTTTTTCTCTGAACACAGAAAGAAGACCATCGTACTTACATTGTCATTGGATTCCACATCACAATTATCCGAGTTCAACAGTCTCTGTATCAATGTTCCTGAACAAGAGCTTGTCCGCTCATTGCTATTCCTTGAACAACACGCACATAAACATGGACGTAACCTTCCTCCCATGCCAAGAGTTCTGCAACAGAAGATTCTAACAGACAGGGAAATAGAAGTCATGTCGCTGATCGTACAGGGGTATATCAACAAGGAGATAGCAGAGAAACTTAATATAGCCCTTGCCACAGTTATTACCCACCGTAAGAACATCATGGAAAAGCTTGGTTTTAAGAGTGTGTCTGCACTCACAATCTATGCCGTGATGCACGGATATGTAGACATCAACAATATTTGATATAATGAGCAATACCCTCTCGCAGATAGAATTCGAGAACGCACGTGCCGAAATATTCTGTTTTGACAACGGCACGGAAGTAAGAGAATACCAAACAATGATTCATGTCAGCCAGACTGGCTTGACATTCTCAAAACAGTTAGAGGCAGTACAGAATGCCTACAACCAACTTATTGAGACACATCTTCCGGGAACTCAGGCTGTTTTCAAACGTTACTTCCTCAGCGATGCTGCCAATCAGCAGGATGAGGTGATTGTAAGCGATGTGACAGACTGTGCAAAGAGTATTATCCAACAGCCACCGCTCGACGGTACAAAGATTGCCCTCTGGTGTTATCTGATGACAGGTGTCCAGACAGGTCTTACAAACGCAGGTCTTTATACCGTATCCCACGGACAGTTCAAGCATCTGTGGAACGGCAGTGCCCATAACCTTGCAGCCAACTCCGAGTACCAGACGCGTCTGCTCTTCAATGAGTACAACTTGCAACTGCTTGAAGAAGGTTGTACCCTCGAGGCCAACTGCATCCGAACATGGCTTTTTGTCAACGATATCGATCTCAACTACGGAGGTGTGGTACGTGCCCGTAACCAAGTGTTCTTCACCCAAGGACTCACTGTTAATACACATTTTATCGCCTCAACTGGAATCGGAGGCCGACAGTCTAATCCAAACGTTCTCTGTCAGATGGACAACTACGCTATTGCAGGTATCCAGAAGGAACAGATTCACTATCTCTATGCCCCCACACATCTTAACCGCACCAGCGATTATGGCGTCAGTTTCGAGCGAGGCACATATATCGACTATGCCGACCGTCGACATGTAATCATCTCTGGCACAGCATCAATCAACAACAAAGGTGAGGTGATTTACGCCAAGGACATAGTAAAACAGACTCAACGCATGTGGGATAATGTAGAGGCTCTCTTAAAAGAAGCCGAGTGCAACTACGATGATGTATGCGAGATGATTGTTTATCTGCGCGATTTAGCTGATTATCAGATTGTAAGCGAACTTTATAAGAAACGTTTCCCTGGTAAGCCTTACGTCATCGTTCATGCTCCTGTATGCCGTCCAGGATGGCTGGTAGAGATGGAGTGTATGGCAGTAAAGAGCATTAGTTCCCCCACCCTGCCTCAGTTCTAAAGATTATTATAGATTTGCTGCAAGGAACTTGCGGCATACCTCTACAGGAAGACCTCTGCGGCGCGAATAGTCCTGCAACTGGTCTTCCCCTATTTTTCCTAAAGAGAAATAACGGGCTTTCGGATGAGACATCATCAGTCCCGACACACTGGCATGAGGTTTCATCGCGCCACTTTCTGTAAGACGTATACCTATCTGCCCCATATCCAACACAGAGTCGATAATAAAATTAAAACTTGTGTCAGGTAGCGAGGGATAGCCTACAGCAGGTCTTATACCTTGAAAACGTTCCATCAGCATATCTGATATTGGTAGATTCTCATCAGCAGCATATCCCCAATAATTCTTGCGAACCTCTTCATGCATCCGCTCTGCAGTAGCCTCAGCAAGACGATCAGCAAGAAGTTGCATCATCATCTTTTCATAAGAGTCGGAATCAAAGTCAGTCTCGAGGCCGTGAGAGACGGTAGTGGAGAAAAGAGCGATTCTAGATGTGGGAGATATGTCTGCAGGTGATATGAAGTCAGAGAGACAGAGGAAATCGGAGCCCGGATGTTGCTGGCGGAGGAAAGGAAGAGTAACCTGATTGTCATCTGATATCCGTATTATGACATCATCGCCTTTGCTGCAGGCATCAAAGATATCGAATAGTGCGAAACAATGATATCGCCCTTCTACCTTCTTCAGCGCAGCCTCTGCTTCTTGGCGCAGCCTGTATTTCTCAACATCCGACTGATTATGTACTCCCCAGGCATAATAGAAATACACCCAGTTGATATAAGGAACGATATCCTGGATATTGTATACGATCTTCATCTGAAAACAACAGGCTGCCCTATATATTCGGTATCCACTTTTCCATCACGATATACAGAGTGTCCGTTACATAACGTGCGCTCCACACGCCAAAGGAACATATGCCCTTCCATAGGACTCCATCCACATCGGCTTTGAATTATATCCTTTGTACATACCCATCCGGTATTCGGACGGATAATAACAAGATCAGCCTGAAACCCCTCACGTATAAAACCTCTGTTACGCACCTCAAAAAGCCGTGCCGGATTATGACACATTAGCTCTACTAAGCGTTCCAGTGAGAGTACACCCTTGTCAACCAGCTCGAGCATTGTCACCAATGAGAACTGTATCATAGGCATACCACTGGCAGCACGCGAACAACCACCCTTCTTCTGAGCCAGCAAATGAGGAGCATGATCCGTACCTATCACTGCAATACGCCCATCATTGACAGCTTGTTGCAATGCCTCACGATCTCGTTCTGTCTTTATGGCAGGATTACACTTTATACGAGTTCCAAGCGATGTATAGTCACGATCGGAGAAATACAGATGACTCACTGTAGCTTCAGCAGTGATCTTATCAGGATATTTAGGGATAAGATCAAGTTCCTTTGCAGTTGTGAGATGTGCCACATGCAGACGAGCATCATTCTTACTTGCTAGTTCCACCGCCAAACGAGTACTCTCATAACATGCCTTCTCGCTACGAATCTCAGGATGATGAGTAACAGCAGGATCATCTCCATAGCGCTGTTTAGCCACTGCCATATTCCTGTTTATTATCTCTGTATCCTCACAATGCGCCATAATAAGAATACGTGCAGAAGCAAAGATTCTCTCCAGCGACTCACGACGGTCAACAAGCATATTGCCCGTTGATGAGCCCATAAAGAGTTTTATACCAGGAATACCATGTACATCCAGTTTTTCAAAGAGGTCTGCATTATCATTTGTCGCTCCGAAGAAGAAACTGTAGTTTACATGGCTCTTTTTAGAGGCGATAGCAAATTTCTCTTCCAAAGCCTCGATGGTTGTTGTCTGAGGAATGGTGTTTGGCATATCGAAGTATGAAGTCACTCCTCCTGCAGCTGCAGCACGACTCTCACTCTCGATATCAGCCTTTTCTGTAAGACCTGGCTCACGGAAATGTACATGATCGTCTATGACACCAGGAATAACAAAACATCCCGAAGCATCAATAACCTCATCGGCATCTGCTTCGGGAATGGTGTTCTCCTTGACAATCTTACTTATCTTTGTACCTTCGATGACAATCGAACCATCGAAAGTGTTGCCTTCGTTGACAATCGTTGCTCCCTGTATGACCGTCCTCATTTCTGCGGCATATTGGTCAGAGGAGCATGAAGTGAGTCCGGAGCAATCTGTGGCTGTGCTGGCTGAGCAGGCTGAATCGGCTCCTGAGGCACCTCGTCTGCCAGACCGTTCTGACGGGCCTGTATGTCATTAGCCACCTGATAATACTCCTTAACATAGCTATCCTCCTTGAAGCTCTTTGGAGCCTTGCTCATGATATCCTCTATCTGAGGAGTGAGCACAGGATATGGGTAATTGCTCGTCATGATCATAAAGACCCCGGGACCAAGCACATTCTCAAAGTTATCCACAATGAAGTTGGTCACCAGACTATCCTCGCGCTGAGCAATAACAGCTGCCTCCACGCTAAGCTGCTGGTTGATGACATTTTCATCGATACCCTCAAGAATCATCTGATTCTGCTTGTGAGAAAGCTCATTCATCTCATTACTCAACTGGGTGTGCAATGTGATAAACTCATAAAGCTTATCGTTAAGCGGGGTACCACTGACCTTCTGACTGGCATTGTCAAGGCGAATCTCAATTTCTCCCTTTTCGACTACTATAGGCATAATACTCTCATCGTCCATAAAAAGACTTGCCATACGCACAGTGTCGAGCAAACCTGCAAAGCGGAACTTACCGTGAACCACATCACAAGAGTCAATATTCTTCAGTTCTTTATCTTTGAATGCCTTAAGATACAATTTGCTTCCATCCAATGATGAGATGGATGACGAGCCCTGTATATTGTAAGACTCAGCACACGATGTGAGAGCCAGGACTGTAATCAGTGCATATACGATTCTACTCATAAATATTTCTTTTCGCTTGCAAATGTACTACGATATTATGAAGAATAAAAATAAATTTGCGCATTTTAAAACAAATGCGCAAACTTTTATAGTTTTTTTAAGATACACAGCCCTCTTTTTCCAGTTCATGACCTATTCTGTGGGTAGAATACAACTGAAGGATGGCTGCTATCAATAGTACGATTACCCATTTGTTATATATATATTGGATATAGTCCACCTGACTAAGATGCATGAAATTTCCCATATTGGCAAACATCAGAAGAGCCGCCAAGAGAAACAGCACGTCGCTGATGAGCATCATACGGCGCAGGCGACGAATGGTGAAATTTGTTCCCTCGTATCGCTGCAACATCTGCATGGCAGTAAAACATACCGCTCCTACAGCATATATATAAGGTGCCCACGTCCATGCAAGGAGACTGGTACCTGCCCCGATAACCATCATCAGACCACCAATAAGGAATATGATATTCTGTGTCTTACTCAGCTGTCTCATTAGTGGCAAAGGTATTTGTAGAACGATCATCATCGCTGAGCACAAAGATATCCTCATCGTCTGCCTTCATGAAATATCTTTCACGGGCAATCTTCTCCATAGCCTTAGGATCTTTGTTGAGCTTGCGGATCTGAGCCTGATTCTTATTGTGCTCGGCATTATACTTGTCGATCTCTTCCTGAAGTTCACTGATACGGCCCTGATTCTTCATGTGACTCCATACACTATTCTCATCCAAGAACCCGATAATGAGCACTCCCAGGATACATACGATAACATACTTAAGGCCTCGCAAACGCAACACCTTTATTCCAAATGCTTTTATATTATTCAGTACTTTCATTTCGACTGCAAAGTTAGCAAAAAGAGGTGAGATGCAGAAAGTGAAAAAGTGAAAAGTTTGAGGCTTTAACTCCCTTTAACTCCTTTTGCTACTCAAACTCCCCAAAAAGTTGTAACTTTGCACCACAAAATATAAAAAAGATTATATGGAATATATCGTATCAGCAAGAAAGTACCGCCCCACGACCTTCGACACGGTCGTTGGCCAGGCAGCACTTACCACTACGCTGAAAAACGCAGTTAAGAGCGGAAAACTGGCTCATGCCTATCTCTTCTGCGGTCCTCGTGGTGTGGGAAAGACCACCTGTGCCCGAATCTTCGCTAAGGCCATCAACTGTCAGAATCCCACAGCCGACGGAGAAGCGTGTAACGAGTGTGAAAGTTGTCAGTCGTTCAATGAACAGCGCTCGCTGAACATCTTCGAGCTCGATGCTGCCTCAAACAACTCTGTTGAGCACATCAAGACCCTGATGGAGCAAACACGTATTCCTCCACAGCTGGGACGTTATAAGGTGTTTATCATCGACGAGGTGCACATGCTGTCGACAGCTGCTTTCAATGCCTTCCTTAAAACCCTTGAGGAACCACCTGCACACGTGATTTTCATCCTCGCTACCACAGAGAAGCATAAGATTCTGCCCACCATCCTCTCCCGATGTCAGATCTATGACTTTGAGCGTATGACTGTGAATGGCACTATCAATCACCTGAAGTCTGTAGCAGAGAAGGAAGGTATCGCATACGAAGAAGAGGCCCTTGCTGTTATTGCCGAGAAGGCTGATGGCGGCATGCGCGATGCATTGAGCATCTTCGACCAGGCAGCATCTTTCTGTCAGGGTAACATTACATACCAGAAGGTGATAGAAGATCTGAACGTGCTCGACTCAGAAAACTACTTCAACATCATCGACCTCTCTATTAGTAATAAGGTTAGTGATATCATGGTGCTGCTGAACAGTGTCATCAACAAAGGCTTTGACGGAGGTCTCCTGATACAAGGTCTTGCAAAACATGTGCGTAATGTGCTGATGGCAAAAGACCCTCAGACCCTGCCATTGCTCGAGGTAAGCGACCAACAGCGTGAGCGCTATCAGGAACAGGCAAAGAAGGCTGACACACGATTCCTTTATCAGGCCCTCAGACTGATGAACCAATGCGACATAAACTATCGCCAGTCGTCAAATAAACGTCTGCTCGTTGAGCTGACACTCATCGAAATAGCACAAATCACCCAGCCTGATGATGGTGTTAGCGCGGGGCGTGGCCCCAAGAGATTAAAATCCCTGTTTAAGAACCTGATTCAGCAGGCTCAGCCCAAGACTGCGGTCCCACAGGTAGCCGCGGCTAAGCCTGTTGCATCAAAAACTGCAGATAATATCCCCAGCACATCTAGCGATCCTAGGACTTCTAGCAATCCTATGTTATCTAGTGATTCTAGGATATCTAATAATCCTATTAAGCCCTCCACAAAGCTCAATGGTCTCGGCTTCTCATGGGGAAATCTGCGTAATAGCGGAAAAACCTCTAAGATTAACCCTATCCCGGGTGTCTTAGACTCAAAAGATACCCAGCCAGAGGAAGACAGATCATTCACTCAGGAAGAGCTGGAACTCCAGTGGCTCTCTATGTGTAACCGTATACCGGAGAGAGACACCTCACTGGTGGGTATTGCCTCTCGAATGAAGAACATGAATCCTGTTATCACAGAAATCCCAAATATTGAGGTAACAGTTGATAACGATCTAATCAAACAAGATATGGAAGGGATACTAAAAGGTATCACAAAGACCTTGCAGTTATATTTGTGCAACAGCAAGATTACCCTCCAAATCATTGTAAGCGATAAGCCGGATAAAATAAAGATTCTCACGCGCAGAGAACAGTTCGAAGAGATGAGCAAAGAAAATCCTGCCGTAGAAGCTCTACGACAGGTATTTGATCTTGAACTGGCTTAAGACTTACTTAAATCAGATTCATTCCCATTTTCTTACACTGCTGGCGCATCTCCTCAGGCCAGATACTTGCCTGAATCTCACCGATGTGTCCCTTGTGAAGCAGCACCATACAGAGTCGACTCTGTCCGATACCACCACCAATACTCAGAGGCAGCTTGTCGTTGAGCAGCTGCTGGTGGAAATAGAGCTGTTCGCGCTCTTCCTTTCCCTCAATCTTCAACTGGCGCAGAAGACTCTCCTTATCCACGCGGATACCCATTGACGAGAGCTCAAAACTTCTACCAAGAACGGGATACCATATTAGGATATCACCATTCAGACCAGCCTTACCATTCTCAGCCACAGTGCTCCAATCATCATAGTCAGGAGCTCTGCCATCATGCTTTTCACCATTCGACAGTTCACCTCCGATACCGATGACGAATACAGCTCCATAAGCCTCGCAGATTGCATCCTCACGCTCCTTGGGAGTCTTGTCGGGATACATCTTAAGAAGATCATCTGCATGGATGAAATGAATCTTCTCCGGCAGGAAAGGCTTCAACTGAGGATAAGTCTCACAGGTAAGGTATTCTGTTCTGCGTATAGCGGCATATATGCGCTCCACAATATTTTTCAGAAAAGCCACAGAGCGGTCTTCTTTATTAATCACAGCCTCCCAGTCCCACTGATCCACATAAAGCGAATGAAGGTTATCGAGTTCCTCATCAGCACGGATGGCATTCATATCAGTATAAATACCATATCCTGGCTCTATCTTGTATTCTGCCAGTGACAGGCGCTTCCACTTTGCCAGTGAGTGAACCACCTCAGCCTGTGCATCGCCCAGATCCTTGATGGGGAATGTCACAGCACGCTCCACACCGTTCAGGTCGTCATTGATACCAAGACCTTTTAACACAAAGAGAGGTGCAGTAACACGTCTCAGCCTCAACTCTGTAGAGAGGTTCTGCTGAAAGAACTCTTTGATAAGTTTGATACCCTGTTCCGTCTGTTTCATGTCGAGCAGTGGCTCATACATCACAGGTTTAATAACTTGTCCCATTTTTTGTTTATGCTTAATTATCTTTCTAATTCGTTTGGCTGCAAAGTTACACAATTATTATCATATTGCAACCAAAAAAAGCAAAATATTTGCAAAACAATACCATTTCCTTGATATTTGCTAACAAAATGCACTAATTTTAGCTCAAAAACGAATCATCTAAGACAACTGACAGTTACTTTCCCAAAGTCACAACAAACGTTAATTCTCAATTCCCGATTCTCAATTCTCAATTATTTCCACTACCTTTGCATGCGTTTTCCGCACCCGTAGTTTAAAGGATAGAATAACGGATTCCGGTTCCGTTGGTCACGGTTCGATTCCGTGCGGGTGTACTCCTCTAAAGAATTATCTTCATTACGAAACCGCCTCTGGGTTGACATTCTACCTGAGAGGGCAACTTGCTAATGGTACTTATCTGCCACTTGCCGGAGGCATCGTCTGCAAACATCTGTACACTCCCCTTCCCTATGAAACTGAGGTTGGTCTTCAGTATCTGTGGGGCGTCCTTTCCATTGATTCCTGCAACATACCATGTATTGCCGCTTCTACGAGCCAGAACCGCACTCTCTCCAGGATATCCGCTTACGTAGCGGGTCTCGTCCCATACAGTAGGGAGCTGCCCTAAGAAATCCTGAACCTCCTTTGGCTGAGCCAGAAAACTCTCAGGACGATCTGCCAGATGCTGCAAGCCACTCTCGTAGAGCACAGTGAGTGCCAACTCGTGTGCCAGCGAAGTGATATGCGGATGCTGTGAATCGCTGAAGGCACATGGAGTGTAGTCCATCGGGCCTATTACATTTCGTGTAAATGGCAGTGTTGTGTTATGGCTTGCCGCTTTATCTGTGAAAGTCGGCACATTATTATACCACTCTGCACCATAGACGCCCTCTGTCGATAACAGATTGGGCCAGGTTTTCTGCCATCCGCGAGGAATGGGTGCACCATGAAAATTAACCAACAGATGATGACGTGCCGCACTCTCCAGAAGGTCCAGACAATAGTCCATATTCATCTGATTATCACCACTGAAGAAATCAATCTTCACTCCTGCCACGCCAATTTTCTCGCACCAGGCGAACTCCTTCTCACGATCTTCAGGCTTATTCAGGCGGAACTTTGGTCCAGGAGCTCCATCAATCCATCCTACTGACGAATTATACCATATCATTGGCTTGATACCCTTGGAATTAGCATAGGCTACGGCATCCTCGATGGTCTTACCCTCATTGGAAGCTATCTTATCCATTTCGTCCCACTCAGCATCGATAAGCACATAAGGTAACTTCAACACTACAGCCATATCAACATACTTCTTGATGATATTGTAGTCGTTGGAGCCATGATTATTTGCCCAATAGATCCAAGAAACAACGCCAGGTTTAATCCAATTAGTATCTTTTAGCTGTGAAGGCTCGCTGACATCAGTCACAAGAGTAGACTCAACGATATCTGCCAGTTTGCCAATTATAACAACTCGCCAAGGGGTATGCCAGTCCCCAGAAAGGTTCAAATCGTTTTCTGCAGCCACCACACTATAACGCTCACCATCATTATAGAGACATGAAGCACTCTGTCTACGCTCAATATTCGCCTCTGAGATAAGGGCAAAGACTCCCTCTGCTGGTTCCAACAGTGCAGGATAGCCCCAACGGTTATTCCAGCCATCAGCAGATGTTGAGACACCACTGGACGTACGGATGGGTTTAACTTTATATGTAGTTGTCTGTGGGAAGAATCCCTCGTATGCTTCCGTCCACTGCATGAACCAACGCTTTGTTCCCTCAGGAATCAGATAGACAGTGTGTTCTTCTGGCTGTTTTTGATTCTCCAATTTGATATATTCGTAACGGAAGGCTATACCATCATTATAGAGTCTTATCACAATCTTCGCATTGGAACCGATTGGAGCCTGATACTCGTTGGCTTCATTGGTACAATGCAGACGCTTGCCTTCCAGCATCTGATAATCATCCTTAACCTGTCTTGTGAATCTAAGTTTATCAAACGATATATCAGCAAGTTCAATCACTTTCTGCTTATCATAGTTGATTATAAGACTTTTGCCATTTAATTTTGCTGACAATTTACCATTGGGTGAGGCTACCTTTTGTGCATTTATAGCCAGTGCCACACTAAAAAGAATGATAGTTAGAATTAGTTGCTTCATAATTAAAATATGATTTTGGGTGCAAAAATACAAAAAATAAATCAATCATACAAATAATTATTAAGGGAAAAAAGACGTGAAGATAAAGTTTTCACCTCGTTTTTTTGGTTTTTCGCTCGCTTATTAGTACCTTTGCAGCCGATTACATCAACACATTATACTTTATTTATGGCAAACAGTAATACCGTAGTAGGATCAAAGATCAAAGGTATCAGAGAATCCAAAGGCCTCTCATTAGAGGAAGTTGCAGAAAGAAGTGGTCTCTCATTAGACCAAATCACATCAATAGAAACTGACCAGAACCTACCATCGCTAGGTCCACTGATCAAGATAGCACGTGCCCTAGGAGTACGACTTGGCACATTCATGGATGACAACGACGCTTTGGGTCCAGTAGTTTGCCGTGCAGAAGAGCGCGAGAGCAAGAGTAGCATCAGTTTCTCTAACGGAGCTGCCGATGCACGTAAGCACATGGAATATCACCCATTGGCACAGCAGAAGGCCGGACGCCACATGGAGCCGTTTATCATCGACATCAACCCAGAAGAGGAGCCCAACTTCCAACTCTCTGCCCACGAGGGTGAGGAGTTTATCTACGTGATGCAGGGCAAGGTGGAGATTGTCTATGGCAAAGACACCTATAGTCTGAAGGAGGGCGACAGCATCTTCTATGATTCTATCGTTAAGCACCACGTGCATGGAGCCCCAGGAAAGAGTGCAAAGATCTTGGCAGTTGTTTATATCCCATTCTAACAACAATGAGTAACGTGAAATTAGATATGGCAGGAAGACCACTGCCAGACAGAACATATCCTGCTGAGACAGGAAGTGCCGGCTATACTCTCTCTGAGCGTACACTTGGCCAGTGGCTGGAGTATTGGGCTGAGACCACTCCCGACAAGGAGTATATCGTATATAGCGATCGCGATCTCCGTTTTACATGGTCTAAATTCAATGAGCGTGTAGATAATCTGGCCAAAGGTCTGATATCCATCGGAGTGAAGAAAGGCTCTAACGTAGGAATATGGGCAACGAATGTTCCCGACTGGCTCACATTCCTCTATGCCACAGCAAAGATCGGTGCCGTGCTGGTAACAGTAAACACCAACTACAAACAGAATGAGCTCGAGTATCTGTGCAAGGACTCAGATATGCATACCCTCTGTATCACAGACGGTACATGGGACTGTAACTATGTTGACATGACCTATACGATGCTCCCAGAGCTGAAGACCTGCGAGCGAGGCCATCTCAACTCAGAGCGTTTCCCATACCTGAAGAACGTAGTATATATCGGTATGGAGAAGTATCGCGGTATGTTTAATACTGCCGAGCTGTTGCTCCTGGGTCAGAACATCGAGGACGAGGTTCTTGACGAGATGAAGAAGAACGTAAGCTGCCACGATACTGTAAACATGCAGTACACCAGTGGTACTACGGGATTCCCCAAGGGAGTGATGCTGACACACTTCAACATCGCCAACGACGGATACTTCACTGGCGAGAACATGGGCTTTACACAGGATGACAAGCTCTGTGTATGCGTGCCTCTGTTCCACTGTTTTGGTGTAGTACTTGCCACGATGAACTGTCTTACCCACGGATGTACCGAGGTGATGGTAGAGAAGTTCGACCCATTGGTAGTGCTGGCATCAGTACATAAGGAGCGTTGCACTGCTCTCTATGGCGTGCCCACGATGTTTATCGCAGAGCTGAACCACCCGATGTTCTCGATGTTCGACGTGAGTTGTCTGCGCACAGGTATCATGGCTGGCTCACTCTGTCCTGTGGAGTTGATGAAGCAGGTATCAGAGAAGATGTACATGACTATCACCAGCGTTTACGGACTCACAGAGTCTTCGCCTGGCATGACTCAGACCTGTCTTAACGATACATTCGAGCAGCGTTGTACCACAGTAGGTCGCGACTATCCTTTTGTCGATGTGAAAGTACTTGACCCAGAGACTGGCGAGGAATGTCCTGTTGGTGTTCAGGGTGAGATGTGCTGTAAGGGCTTCAACGTGATGAAGGGTTACTATAAGAACCCGGAGGCAACGGCAGAGGTAATCGACAAGAACGGTTATCTGCACTCAGGAGACCTTGGTGTAAAGGACGAGCAGGGATTCTATAAGATCACAGGCCGTATCAAGGATATGATTATCCGAGGTGGAGAGAATATCTATCCTCGCGAGATAGAAGAGTATCTCTATCACATGCCCGGAATCCGCGACGTTCAGGTGGCTGCTGTTCCTTCTAAGAAATATGGTGAAGCCGTAGGTGCCTTCATCATCCTCGAAGAAGGCGTAAAGATGGAGCCAGAAGACGTTCAGGAGTTCTGTCGTGGAAAAATTGCAAGATACAAGATTCCAAAATACGTGTTCTTTATTAAGGAATTCCCACTTACAGGCTCTGGAAAGATTCAGAAGTTCAAGCTCAAGGAGATGAGTCTGAAGCTTTGTGAGGAGCTAGGCATTGAGGTGGTTTAATTGATTTAAGGAATTAAGGAAATGGATTTAACCGAGAGGTTTTTAAACTATACGAAATTCGACACACAGTCGTCGGAAGACAGCACCAGTGTGCCAAGTACTCCGAAGCAGATGATCTTCGCCGAGTATCTGAAGACAGAACTCGAAAGTGAAGGTCTCCACGATGTGGAACTCGATGACAAAGGATATATCTACGCCACTCTTCCTTCAAACATCAAGGAGGAAGTGCCCACCATCGGTTTCATATCTCATTATGACACCAGTCCTGACTGTAGTGGAGCTGATATCAAGCCTCAGATTGTGAACAATTACAACGGAGGCGAGATACTCCTCTCGGAAGGTATCATCTCCAGTCCTAAGAAATTTCCTGAGCTGATGCACCATGTCGGTGAGGATCTTATCGTTACCGATGGCCACACCCTTCTTGGAGCCGACGACAAGGCCGGTATAGCAGAGATAGTACAGGCGATGTGCTATCTTCGAGACCATAAGGAGATACGTCATGGAGATATCCGCATAGCTTTCAATCCCGATGAGGAGATAGGTATGGGCGCTCATCACTTCGATGTAGAGAAGTTCGGTTGCGAATGGGCCTACACGATGGATGGCGGTGATATCGGAGAACTGGAGTTCGAGAACTTCAATGCAGCCTCAGCCAAGATAATAATAAAAGGTGTAAGCGTGCATCCCGGCTATGCCAAGGGAAAGATGGTCAATGCCAATGCTCTCGCAGCAGAGTTTGCACAGATGCTCCCTGCCGACGAGACTCCAGAGACCACTGAAGGCTATCAGGGATTCTATCATCTTCTTGGCATCCAGTCGAATATCGAGGAAGCCAGGATGAGCTATATCATACGCGATCACGACAGAGACACTTTCGAAGACCGCAAGCGATTCATCAAGCGATGTACAGATATGATGAACGACAAATACGGTGAAGGTACAGTCGTCTGTGAGCTGAGAGACCAATATTACAACATGAAGGAGAAGATCGACCCTCAGATGCACGTCATCGACGTAGTCCTTCATGCCATGCAGGCCTGTGGTGTAGCACCAAAGGTTAAACCCATCCGAGGAGGTACCGATGGTGCACAGCTGTCGTTCAAGGGTCTCCCCTGCCCTAACATCTTTGCTGGTGGAGTGAACTTCCACGGGCCATACGAGTTTGTTTCTATACAGTCAATGCAAAAGGCTATGGAGGTGATTGTTAAGATCTGCTCTATCGTGGCTGACTTCAACAGATAATAAGAGATATGGAAGAGATACCTGCCCTTATCCGAGACCTGGCACTTATCCTTATGGTAGCCGGTGTTGTCACCATCGTTTTCAAACGACTCAAGCAACCGCTGGTTCTTGGTTATGTGATGGCAGGTTTCCTTGTCAGTCCTAACATGCCATATACGGCATCGGTGGTCGATTCAGAGAATATCCACCTGTGGTCTGACCTTGGAGTGATGTTTCTGCTGTTCTCGTTAGGACTTGATTTCTCTTTCAAGAAGATCCTGAAGATGGGAGCATCGCCCATTATCACAACATGCTCTACCATTTTCTTTATGTCGATGCTTGGTGTCATCGTGGGCCATCTCTTCGGATGGAGCAAGATGGACTGTATCTTCCTTGGAGGAATGCTCGCAATGTCATCGACAACCATTATCTATAAGGCATTCGACGATTTAGGACTCCGCCAACAGCAGTTTGCTGGTCGTGTGATGAGTGTGCTCATCCTCGAGGATATCCTTGCCATCGTGATGATGGTGCTGCTAAGTGCCATCGCCAGCGGAGAACAGCTTGGTGGCGGAGAGATGTTGGGCAGTGTGATGAAGATTGTGTTCTTCCTCGTACTATGGCTGGTAGTAGGTATCTTTGCCGTTCCAATCTTCCTTCGCAAAGTGAGATATCTCATCAACAACGAGGTGCTACTGATAGTTTCTCTTGGTCTTTGTTGCGCGATGGCTGTATTCTCCACAAAGGTTGGATTCTCCTCTGCCTTCGGAGCTTTCATCATGGGTAGCATCCTGGCAGAGACCATCGAGGCAGAGAAAATCATCAAGCTTGTAGAGCCTGTAAAGAATCTCTTCGGAGCAATTTTCTTCGTGTCTGTGGGTATGCTTGTTGACCCGAAGATTCTTATAGAATATGCTCTTCCTATCTTCGCCTTAGTGATGACAATCCTCATAGGACAGGCCATTTTCGGTTCCTTCTCCTTCATGCTCGGAGGAGAGTCGCTGAAATCGGCTATGCGATGCGGATTCTCGATGGCGCAGATTGGTGAGTTCTCGTTTATCATCGCATCTCTTGGTCTGTCACTAGGGGTGATAGGCAATTTCCTATATCCGGTAGTGGTGGCCGTATCAGTCATAACCACGTTTCTCACACCTTACATGATACGGTTCTCCACGCCGGCTTATAACAATCTGGAAAAATATCTGCCCTCGAAGCTGATACACTCTATGAACAAGCTGATGATGAACCAGCCGAGTTCACAGAAGAGCAGCCTATGGAAGAGTCTTCTCACTCAGATGGCGATGAACGTCTTCGTTTATTCCATCCTTACGTCAGCAACGATTGCTGTGATGTTTACCTTCGTGCTGCCATTCATACGTAAGATTCTGCCCGGATGGGAGCTCCACTGGTACGCTAATGCCATCACAGGTATTCTCACAGTGCTTTTCATATCTCCGTTCCTCAGGGCTATGGTGATGAAAAAGAACCGCAGTGAGGAGTGGAAGGCTTTGTGGGCAGAGAGCAACCGCAACCGTCTGCCATTGATGGTAACCATCCTGGTACGCGCCCTTATCGCATTGAGCTTTATCTTCTACATCTGCAACTATCTCAGCCGCTTCACCAATGCTCTGATGATCACCATCGGTGCTCTGGCTCTGGCGTTTATCATCTTCTCACGCTGGATAAAGAAGCGCAGCATATCTCTTGAACGTCTGTTTATCCTCAATCTCCGTAGCCGCGATATCGAGGCTCAGGTCTTGGGCAAGAAACGTCCTCTCTATGAGGGTAAGCTTTTGGACCGTGATATCCACATTGCAGAATTTGATATCCCCAATAACTCCGGATGGATGGGTCAGACTCTGAAACAGCTTAATCTTGGTCAGAAATACGGAGTTCACGTAAGCAGTATCCTTCGTGGCGGCTGGCGACTGAACATCCCTGACGGTGATTATATCATTTTCCCGGGAGATGTGCTACAGGTGATTGGAAGCGACGAACAGTTTGCTGCTTTCCGCGATGCTCTGGAGAACAGTATCGTGGGTGAAGACCCCGACCTTGAGAAGCGTGAGATGAAGCTTCAGCAGATGATTATCGGCAGTAACAGCCCATTCATCGGAAAGACTCTGATAGAGAGTAAGATCCGCGATCTCTACAGTTGTATGATTGTTGGCCTTGAGGAAGGAAAGGAGAGTCTTTCAGCCTACAAGCCCAACCGTAAGTTCCAGGAGGGCGACATCATCTGGGTTGTTGGCGAGCAGGAGTCACTCAACAGTCTTCTTAATACAGGAAAAGAGGAATCTTAATACCACTGTACAGCATTCGAATAGCTGCTGCGCTTATCATATTTAAGCGCATCAGTCAGTGTTGCTGCGTTACAACGGAATGAGAAGTCATAGCTTGTATATGGTGCAAGCGTAACTCTACATGACATATTGAAACAGTGCAGGTCGCGTGAGAGTCCGGCCGTTGTCATAGATATCTTATGATTCTCGAAGTCGTAACCGCTGGAAAAATCGATGTTCCATCCGTCACTGATCTGAAGGTTTCCTCTTACGTTGAATGTATGAGTAAACTTATATGGATAGCGCATCTTGTCATAATTGAAGTCAGTGTTACCCTCAGTCATGTTCACACCATAGCTGAAGTCCAGCGACCAAGGCAGCTTGAAGGCCATATATCCGTCTTCATCAGTCTCTGCCTTCGACTTCGTCTGATTATTGCCGCCTTTTCTGCTTCTGACCATATCCTTGTCGATATTACTCTCAATATCGGTGTCTATTCCTTCATCGTCTTCTTCATTACCGTTTTTGTTCTTGTCGTCTTTCTTATCGACTTTCTCTCCACGAAGGCGCTTGAAGAAATCACCTATCTTCTTATTGTCGAGCTTATAGTGCAGTTGTTGTGAGATACCCTGGAACCTACCCCACTGTCCTTTCTCCCAGTATGTTACGGTATTACTCTCTCTCGGATTACCATTATCGTCGAGTTCATAGACATACGACTTGAATACTGCTGTGGTACTGAAGGTATAGCTCTTAGAGAGCTTCAGACGGATATTCATCGTGAGCGGACTCAGCGGCTGGACATTGGTAGCAAAGTTATACGACATCGATAGTCCGAGATTATCTATCAGACTGACTTTCTTGATAGAGTCGTTCTTATCCTTTATCTTCATCTCTACATTATTGTCTATCGAGACGCTTATCGACCCCGACTTTCCCTTTCCCACAGAAGTGGTATATCCTAATGAATACGGCTGATACTCCACCTGGGTAACCTTGCCGTCCTTGTCTATCTTATCGTAAGTCTTGTAATATCCGTATCTCTCTGCTCCGAAGTCTGGGTGATATGAGAAGGATACTGTTGGCTTCAGCACGTGACGTATCGCCTGAATCTTATCACCGAAGATCTTCCTGCTGGGGATAAACATACCATATAATGTAGTGCTCAGACCCAGAGACAGATCCCAGTTATATACATTATAGAATCCGCTGATGGTATCAGTGATTTCCTTCTGGTTCACCTGATCCCATGATTTCTCCTGCTTTACTAATGTGGTACGGTCATTTAAAGTAAAACTGGTATTCAAGTTAAGCACGTCGAAAACAGAGAACTCTCCCTTAATAGGTATAGTGTGCGTCATGCCGTTTTTCCAGTCCTTATTAAGCTTTTTCTTCAGAAACTCGCTCTCCTTGGCAGTGAGGGTGTTAGAGAAGTGTCCGGTATAGCTTAAATTGATCTTCTCATACCAGCGCTCCTTACCTGCCATCTTCTTACGCTTGAAGGGATAGAAACGGTTTACGTTGATATTCACATCAGGGAAGAGCATGGTAATCGTGGTATCGTTCATGTTCTGGTTCAGGTTCATCGTCGAGGTGATAGTCATTCCAAGACTTGAGAATCCTGTATTGTAGTTTATTGATGAAGTACGCTGCGACTGAGTTCTTGCCTGAGGATTATACATCGATGCGAGGTTGTTGCTCTCGAAACCTGATGTTGCAAAGTTCACACTGGCACCGAAGTTAGAGAAAGGGTTAGCCTTTGAGTCCTGCTTATGGCTCCACTGTACCTTAAACTCAGTGGTCTTCGAGTAGTCACGCGTATTTTTCTCACCGTTCACTGAACTTAGATAGCTGACAAAGAATGTACCGTTATATTTGTATCGTTTCTTATAGTTGGAGGTAGCCTTAAGACCCCAGCTTCCCTTGGTGTAGATCTCTCCGAGCAGCTTCAGGTCCATCTTATCGCTGATGGCGAAATAATATCCTCCGTCGCGCAGATAGAATCCCTTCGACATCTCGTCACCATAGGTAGGCATGATAAATCCGCTGCTATAGCTCTTTGTAAACGGGAAGAATCCGTAAGGTATAGCCAGTGGCAACGGCACATCGGCCACCACGAGGTAGGCAGGTCCGAACACCACGTCTTTTCCCGGACGTACCTTTGCCCTCGACATAGCTATATAGAAGTCGGGATGCGGGTCGTCACAGGTAGTATAGCGTCCGTGCTCAAGAAACATCTCTCCATTGCCACCTCGCTTGGATTTCTCACTGGTCAGGTATCCGTCTTCCTGCTTGGTATACACATCAGTGATAAAACCCTTCTTCGTCTTGAAGTTGAACGACATCTCCTGTTGCTGATACTCATCGCTACCCATCTTGAACACAGGCGTACCTACCATCTTATTTGTGGTAGAGTCGAGTTTTCCTGATGCATGTACGAGGTTGCTGTCGAGACTCATATATATCTTCTCACTGGCAAGATCCATATTGGTGTACTTCACCTTCGAATTACCAAACAGATGAGCCGTAGCACTTACGGCATCGTATGTCAGCGAGTCATCAGCCGAATACTCCACAGGGGCATCGATACCGTTCTTTCGTTTTTTGTTGATGCTGTCGAGTGCGAGCGAGTCGTCAACGGCCTTGTTGTGCTTATATATAGCCAGCTCGAGAGAGTCCATCTGAGTGGTATCACGCTTCATCTTGATAGCCGAAGTGGCTCCCTCGGGAATCGACGTGGTATCAGCAGGTGTTTTCTGTTTCGCAGATGTTACTACTGTATCGGCAGGCGCAACGTCTAAGGTCTCTTTTATCTCATCAACGACCTGTTTTGCACCTATGCTGTCGATAAGTGCGGGCAGAGTCAATGAGTCGGTGTTAGCCTTTACCTTTATATCCGGTACATTTATCTTGGGCAGCGACACGCTTGCTGCATCCTTGGCAGCCGCCTCGAGAGATTTCTCCCGACGCAGTCCACCAGGGGTGCACGCCATCATAAGAATGAAGGCGCAAAGCATCACTATAATGACAGATTTCTGTTTCACGGGTGCAAAGGTACGAAAAAAGAGTGACTATTCAAACAAATCCACCCATTTTTGAAACCTTTTAACACCATCCCAGCCAAATTTCTCAAGACTTCTCATTGCATCGACTACAGAACGCTCTGTTCCGGGATGTGTCTTTGAGTAGAACTTATCAGCATAACAGACCACCTGTTCCTCTATATCCACAGGCATAAAATCCTCATGCGGAAGTGGCAGCTGCTGCTGTTCGATATCCCATTTCGACAGTCCTGTACCGGTATGTCGTTCACACACACGTGCATGACGCTCCCATCCTTTTTCCCTAAGTATCTTTCCTCCGATGATTCCGTGACGAATATACGGTTCTGTGCCGTGACATTCTATTCCCGGTGCATCAGTACCGAAGATACCGAGGTCGTGAAGCATTGCTGCCTCCTCGAGAAACTGCTCGTCGAGTTTCAGTTCGGGATGTGCCTTTGCTATCTTCAGGCAGCGGTCTGCCACCTGTCGGCTGTGTATCATGAGTATTTCCCTGAGTTTATTGTCCTCAGGATAATACTCGTCTATTATCTTCTGATAATCCATAGGTATATAATTTTTCTCCCCCGCAAGAGCAGGGGAGAAAAAACTGTTATTCTCTTTCTATCCAGGCGATAGTATCATTCTGACGTACGTTCTGTCCGGGCTTGACACTGATGTCCACCAGCTTACCTCCGAGTGCAGCAGGAATCTCCATGATCTCGCCCCACTTGGTCTGCAGGTAGCAGAATGTGTCGCCTTCCTTATACTTCTGTCCTATGAACGGCTCTACGCATGGTGCCATCACGCCTTCGCCTCCGAAACCCCAGAGCAGCTGTCCTGCTACTGGCACCTTCACAGCATCGGCCTTGGCGTGCTTCAGAGCATCGATCTCATCCTGAGAGATCTTCTTGCCGCCACCGAGCTTAGCGTCCTTAGCCTTCTGGATGTCAGCGAGCAGCTGTTTCTTGGCCTGACCGCTACGGAACGGACGGTACTGCTCAGGATGCATAGCCAACTCGAAGAGCTCTTCGTTGTCCTGTCCATAGTCCCAGCCATTCTCGTCCATCTCCTTCTTGAAGCCTTCAAGGGCATTGGGGATAAGTGTATGTGGGTCAGCCTCAGTAAACTCGCGCTTCTGCTTCTCTGCCAGTTCGATGAGTTCTGGAGCAATTGTTCCGGGCACCTTTCCGCTCTTTCCGAGGATCATACCCCAGATAGCGTCGTCCATCATCACGTAACGGCCCTTGCCCTGCTCCATAGTGAGGAGGTTCATCAGGGCGATGTTCTTGGTATACTGTGAGAATGGTGTTACCAGTGGGGGATAACCTACCTTTGGCCATACATACTCTACCTCGTTGAAGAGTTTCACGAGCATATCGTCCATTGTCAGGATGCTCTCGCCCTTCTTCTCGCGCTCCTTGTTGATCATCTTCTGGATAGGACCGAGGTCAGCCATCATCGATCCCATCATACCGCCAGGCAGACCACTTCCGAGAAGGAGTGATGACATGTGCTTGTTGGCGGGGTTGATGAAGTATCCGAGCCAGTCGTCGATAAACTCCTGGGTGAGTGTACGCGCCTGCATATATGCGTTCATATTTATATCAGCCACCTCGAAGCCCTCGTTCTTCAGCATCGACTGTACAGAGATGATGTCCGGATGAACCTTACCCCAGCTCAATGGCTCGATGGCTGTATCGATGATATCTGCACCGTTGTTACAAACCTCGAGGATAGATGCCATAGAGAGTCCGGGACCAGAGTGTCCGTGATACTGGATGATAATCTCCGGGTGCTTTGTCTTGATAGCCTTTGTGAGTGCTCCCAGCATTGCGGGCTGTCCGATACCTGCCATATCCTTCAAGCAGATCTCCTCTGCACCAGCAGCAATCACCTCATCGGCAATCTTAGAGTAGTACTCTACAGTGTGAACCGGACTGGTGGTGATACATAGTGTAGCCTGAGGTGTCATGCCAGCCTCCTTGGCCCACTTGATACTTGGTATGATGTTACGTGTGTCGTTAAGACCACAGAAGATACGTGGTATGTCCACACCCTGAGCATGCTTCACCTTATACATAAGCGCGCGCACGTCGTCGGGCACAGGATACATACGGAGTGCATTGAGTCCGCGGTCGAGCATGTGGGTTTTGATACCTACCTCGTTGAAAGGCTTACAGAAGGCACGCACTGCCAGGTTTGGGTTCTCACCTGCCATCAGGTTCACCTGCTCGAAGGCACCACCGTTTGTCTCCACACGGGCAAAACAACCCATGTCGATAATCACTGGAGCGATGCGCTCTAACTGGTCTTTACGAGGCTGGAATTTACCAGAGCTCTGCCACATGTCTCTATACACGAGACTGAACTGAATCTTTTTCTTCATATTTTGATATTTTCGTTAGTTGTAATCATTGAGACCACAAAAATAGATAAAATATTCGAAAAAGTCACAATTTGCGGCATCTTTTTTTGATATTTTGACTATCTTTGCCCCAAAATAAGATTTATTCGTATGAAACAGACAATTTTTTCGTCAATAATAGCACTGCTGATGATTACCTCTTGCACCTCATCACCCCAGCAGCCCGTACAGGAATCTTCATCATACAATGAAGAGCAGCGTCTGCCTGGCGATTCGGCAGTCTATGGTCTCGCCTGTGACGGGAGCACCGACTCCATTCTCGTATATCTTCCCTTTTCAGGAGGCGACCCCGACACCATCGACATCCTCAATGCCCGAATGAACCGTCGTGTCTTCGGACGCCCCGATATAGGCGATGAGGTGGCAGTGATTCTCAACGACAGCAATAAGACGGTTGCCGAGATGGTTATCAACATCGAACGACTCAAGGGTCAGTGGTGTTATATGGTCCAGCCTCGTCTGCGTCATATGGCTGGTATGCCTGTCGACAGTTCACGAATGATGAAGACCCTACCCGACTCTCTTCGCGAGAAGTGGTTCCAGCCACGCGAGTACGGTTTTGAACTGCTCAGCGAACATCAGGCACAACCCATAGGACTTCGACTTAGCACGGACACACGCGATAATGGTCCTGTGGAATATCCTGAGCTTAAGCGTTATCGCCAATGGAATCTCTACAATGGCCGCATCCTTCTCAGTGAGACCAAGCGCGATTCTCTCGGCACCCAGCATGTCATCAGCACCGACACTGCCGTCATCGCCCTTCTCCGCCGCGACACTCTCCTACTCCGCTTCTCCGACCACGAGCAGGGATATTATCGCAAGAACCAAGAGCAATAATACAAGTTTACAAAAGTTGTTCAGAAAAACATTATTGGTAAAGTATTCTTTCGTTTCTGGGCGAGCTCGCTCTTCATACGATTTATGGCCACCTTGAAGAAGAAATCTACCAGATGCTCGTCTGTGCCCTCCGCCCTTATCTGCTTTAATGCCGAGATATATTCAGAGCGGTCTTCAAGCCTGATAATCAGCAGAGGATGCCCAGCACGAAGAAGAATAAAGTTGGAGAGTAATCGGCCCGTTCTGCCATTTCCATCACGGAAAGTATGGAGATATTCGTAATAGCCATGCCATTTAGCGGCTACTATCATTGGATGCTGTCCGTCATCAATAGCGCGCTGCGTCGATTCCATCAGCTTCGGAACACGGGCTATCAATTCCTCATGATCGCCAAACACAGTATCACCGGCTGCCATATCCTCTGTGGTATACTCTCCAGCGATGGAACCCGGAGCACGATAAGCCAAGGTATGCTCTGTTACCAGTCGGTTTATCTCTTTAAGGAACGACTCATCAAAGGCATTGTCCAAATGGCTCACCATAAAGTCGAAAGCCCGAAAATGGTCTGCCATCTCGGTACATTCCAACAACGAGCGCCCCACAGGTATCATCGCCATTCCCTGTTCGCGAAGAATCCTCGTATCATCCACAGTGAAAGAATTGCCCTCGATGGCACAAGAATGCGCAGAGAAAAGAATCTCATTGTATTCCATCCACTGCTTCTTACCCATCTTGTCAGCTACCTTCTGCTGATATTCCAGGCGGATGCTCTCGTATTCCTCTATTTCTTTCTCGTACATCGCTGCAAAGATAAATACTTTTTCTGAGCTTTGCAAGTAATTCCTCAAAAATATTAGGAAAGGAGTGTCTAATGAATGATAAAAGCAATAAATAATAATAAAATTTAGTAAAATTACTACAATACTACCATAAAACTCATAAAGCCCTTTTAAATAAAGGATATTTTATATGGTAGAAAAATGGTAGTATGGTAGTAAAATTTAAAAAAAGTACCAAAATCAGTCATTTTTCATAAGAAAAACAGCTAAAGATTTGGATTTCCTTTAATTTTTTAGTATCTTTGCAACATAATTGAATAACAAAAAAACATAAAGCATGAAACTGACATTCGTACTAAGAAACAAGAAAAATGCATTGAAGCTCTCGACAAAGACTATTGAGAAATTCATTGAACGTATCAAGACCGACACCAAAGACGGAGCCGTTGCCCGTAGACGCAATCAGCTCAGCAGAGGTGACTATATTGACGGCTATGACCGCCAGTACCCCTCGCATCTCATCTATCCTTCGGCAGTGTTTGAAAAGGACGACAACGACAACCTCCGGATGAAGACCTTCAATGGTGTGGTAGCCATTATCGTCGACGGTTTGGAGAACAAAGCTGAAATTGAAGTTGTAAAACGTGCAGCACAGATACTTCATTATACATTAGCAGCTTTTGTCGGACCTTCCGGACATGAAGTGATAATACTAGTAAAGATAGAAAGAATAAACGGCACTTATTCAAAATTAAACGGCACTTATTCAAAATTAAGCGGCACTTATTCGGAAATAACCCAGCCCTATTGTCCGACAGAGGAAGAGGCCGATGTGCTATGCCGCGAGGGTCATCGTCTGGCAGAGCACATATACCAGGGAATAATGCCAAGAACTATCCGTAATGAGACTGCTACTGTGCGTAGTTGTTTCCGGATGCCATTGGATGAGCAGCCCTATTTCAATCCCAAGGCGGTGGCACTGCCCGTAAGCGAAAAACCGGAGGCATGGGGACAGAATAACGACCTTAATTACAGCACAAACCTTGCTACCAATCAGAATGATTCTAATGATTCTGAAGATGAGAATGCCCAGGAGGTAAGTCGTGGCACTCAGCGGCTTATGGATTTCTTGAACTCACACTATAAGCTCCGCTACAACACCATCATGGGCTACACGGAATATAAGGACAACAACTATCCTCACATGGACTGGATGCCTCTGGATGACCGTACACTTAAGGGGATGACGATGAAGGTGCGCCTTAGTGGCATCGATGCCCGCGACAACGATGTTAGACGCTATGTGCAGTCAAACATGATACGGCCTCACGACCCCATAGCCGACTACCTCTGGGCGCAGTACTACAAGTGGGACGGAAAAGATCATATACGCAAGCTCGCAAGGACTGTACCAACTAACAATCCGCACTGGGAAGACTGGTTCTATACGTGGTTCCTTGGCATGGTGCACCAGTGGCTGGTGTCGAACCAAGCAAAATACGGTAACCAGGCTGTACCACTACTCATCTCCATTCAGGGATGGAACAAGACCACATTCTGCGAGTCGCTCCTGCCGCCGGAACTGAGTTTCGGATATACCGGTAACCTGCAGTTGGATGACAAGAAACAGGTACTCCAGCAGATGGCACAAATGCTGCTCATAAATCTCGACGAGTTTAACCAGATTTCGCCACGCACACAGCAGGGATTCCTGAAGAATATCATCACCCTTTCATCGGTAAAGATAAAACGACCCTACGGACGTCATGTGGAAGATTTCCCGCGCCGAGCATCGTTTATTGCCGCCACAAACCAGACTGATGTACTGGCAGATCCCACTGGAAGCCGCCGATTTCTCAGTGTGGAACTCACAGGACCTATCGATGTCAGCACACCTCCTAACTACGAACAGTTATACGCGCAGGCCATGCGAGCCCTGCATGATCATGAGCCATACTATTTCGGTCCTGCAGAGACACAGCAGATAATGGAATGGAACCGCAATTTCAGTATGAAAACAGCTGGCGAACAGTTTTTCTCAGACTATTTTGAGCCTGCCGCAGATGAATCCGAGGGAGAATGGATGAGTGCATCGGCTATTTTCGAGTTCCTGAAAGAGAAAGTTGGCGTCAGCCTGCTGAAACCAACCAATGTTGCAGCCTTCGGACGCAGACTTTCCAACATTCCCGAACTAAAAAAACGCGTGACAAGCAGCAATTCCATATACCTCGTGAAGCGAAAGAAAGCATAATATGGCCATTTGCTACCACACCGCCATATTACTACCATCACACAAGTAATTAGTAATGAGTCAATTACATAACAACAGTGGTAGAATTGTAGCAAATGCTATAAAATAAAAATTTCATTCAAACGTATTCTTTGACCTATTCAGACGTCATCTACAAGTTGTTCAGACGTAGCCTTACATATATAAGACTACGTCTGAACAACAGAAAGGAGATATTCCTTTGACTCAAAGAAACGTCTTGAATAACCCATAGATTCCCCCTATCCTAGTCTTTACCATGCATTTTTGAGAAAAGATTTGGATATAAAAAAGAAAATAGTTAATTTTGCAACGGAATTAAAAATACGAACAAACTTCTGACTATTATGAAGCATTTACAACTACTATTTATCCTGATGGGGCTGATGATAACGGTCCCACAGGATGCCATAGCCCAGAAAGGAAACCTGCAGAAAGGCGACTATGGATTCCTATATTGTCATATGAATGAGCGCGGGCGCGCGTGGACAGCCTATGCGTTGAGTCGCGACGGGTTCCACTATCACGACCTGCTCAACGGCGACTCGATATTCAGCGACGCCGAACATGCACGTATCGAGGGAGCCACACGCGATGCTTTTATCTGCCGCAAACATGACGGCAAGGGATATCTGATGGTCTGCACAGATATGAACGTGGGAGCGAGAGAGCGTTTAGGAAAGGTTGAGACATGGGACAACTACGGCATCGACCTGCTTACCAGCGACGACCTTATCAACTGGAAATCAGTAACTTTCGACTACCGCAAGGGTACGAGTATCTTCTCTGACCCTGCGGCAGAGAGTGTGTATAAGAACTGGGCTACCATCAACCGAGTATGGGCTCCACAGATAATGTGGGACGAAGACTATGTATGGCCCAACGGAAAGAAGGGCGGATATATGGTGTATTACTCAATGTGGAATCGCGGTGAGGAGAAATATGACCGTATGTATTATTCCTATGCCGACGAATCGTTTACCACATTGACACAGCCCCGACTGCTCTTTGACTGGGGCTATGCCACTATCGATGCCGACATCAACTGGGTAGAGGCCGACGGCATGTGGCACATGATGATAAAGAAAGAGGGAGGCAAACCTGGACTCTTTACTGCTACGGCACCCAAGCTGACAGGACCTTGGAGTGAGCCTGTGGAAGACGACTACGTGGATTTCGAAGGCAACAAGAAATGTGAGGGTGTAAGTGCATTCCAGCTGCCTGGCCAGAAGACCTGGGTGATTGCATATATCGAATATTCCTCAAAGCCAAAGAACTATCGCCTCTGTCTGGCTGACGAGAACATGAGAAACTTCCATTCTCCCCGCAACATCGAGGGTGTAAAGGCTCCTCAGCATGGATCGTTTATGCGACTTACCAATAAGGAGTATAAGAGGTTAGAAAAGCTGGTAAAAAAGGAATAATTCTGCAAAAAGACAATAAAAGTGCGAAAATATTTGGTGGAATGGCAAAATCTTCGTACCTTTGCAGCCGCATTTCGGAAAATCCGAAGCATTTGATGACGTAAATCGCACGTGATTAGGCAGATAGAAGCGTCAGAAAGATGTTATTGCACAACACTTTTAATCACATTTACAATTATGTATCTCGACAAAGCAAAAAAAGAGGAGATCTTCGGTCAGTATGGCAAGAGCACAACTGATACCGGTTCTGCAGAGGCACAGATTGCTCTCTTCAGCTATCGTATCGCTCACCTGACAGAGCACCTGAAGAAGAACCGTAAGGATCACAACACAGCCCGTTCACTGACCATGATGGTAGGTAAGCGCCGTAAGCTGCTGAAGTATCTCTACGTTAACGATATCAATCGCTATCGTGCTATTGTAAAGGCTCTCGGCCTCCGCAAGTAAAAAGAGAAAAGAAAAAGTTAAGCCTCGCAAATCTGCGAGGCTTTTTTATTGTATCTCCTTCAAAGGAATCATCACAAAATCACGTTCATGCATCAGAGGATGCGGGATCTTCAGGTCGGGCTCATCGATGGTGAGGTCGTCGTAGAGAAGAATGTCGATATCGATAGGACGATCGTTATACTTTGAACTTTGGCTGCGCACGGTGGCGTGTTTGCGGAGCTTGCCAAGGGAGCGCTCGATACGTTGGGTGGTGCGGAGGAGCTGGCGGGGAGTGAGGGTGGTCTCGCAAAGGATGACACCGTTGAGGAACTTATTATCCGACTCGAATCCCCAAGGCTCGGTCTCAATAAGAGAGGACTGGCGTATAACCAGTCCTACTCTTTCGCCTATCAGCGATATCGCCTTGCGAATAATATCCTCACGGTCACCGAGATTACTCCCGAGTCCTAAATAGACTTTATGTTTATCAGTCATCGAGAATAAGCATTGCATCACCGTAGCAGCCGAACTTATAGCCGTTCTTTACTGCCTTCTTGTATGCATCGTAAACGAGGTCATAGCCTCCGAAAGAGCACTCTGTCATCATCATCGTTGACTCAGGATGGTAGAAATTACCAATCATACAGTTAGCCATACCGAACTCATAAGGAGGGAAGATAAACTTATTGGTCCATCCGTCGAACTCCTTAAGCATACCATCAGTACCTACCGACGACTCTGTGGCACGGGCAGTGCTGACACCGACCACACAGACACGATGGCCGTCGCCCTTTGCCTTGTTGACAATCTCACAGGCCTCGGGGCTGATGATAACCTGCTCAGAACCCATCTTATGCTTGGTGAGATCCTCTACCTCGATAGCATCGAAATTGCCAAGACCGCAATGAACGGTGATGAATGCGAAGTTGATGCCACGTATTTCCATGCGCTTCATCAGTTCACGGCTGAAGTGCAAGCCTGTAGATGGGGCTGTAACCGCACCCTCATGCTTGGCATAGATAGTCTGGAAACGCTCCATATCCTCTTCTGTAGCAGGACGCTTGTCGACAACATAACGTGGCAGTGGAGCCTCGCCAAGGGCAAACAGCTCGCGCTTGAACTCATCATGAGGACAGTCGTAAAGGAAACGGAGTGTACGTCCGCGACTGGTGGTATTGTCGATAACCTCTGCTACCATTGGGCCGTCTTCCTCAAAGAAGAGCTTGTTGCCGATACGGATCTTACGTGCGGGCTCTACCAAGACATCCCACAGACGGAGCTCGGCATTGAGCTCGCGAAGCAGGAACACCTCGATCTTGGCATCAGTCTTCTCCTTTGTGCCATAAAGACGGGCTGGGAACACCTGAGTATCGTTGAACACAAACACGTCGTCCTCGTCGAAATAGTCGAGAATATTACGGAAGTCGAGATAGACGGGCTTTCCCTCCTCGTCTTTCATATCTTCGCCATTCTCGTCTTTCTTGGTCATCTCGATCTTGCCGCTCTTGCGGTGGACAACCATCAGACGACATTCGTCACGATGATACGATGGCTCGAGAGCCACCTGATCCTCAGGTAATCTGAACTTAAACTGTGATAACTTCATCTATTTATTTACGATTTAACTATTTACTATTCACGATTTATTCATCCGTATGCGTCTCGAGCCACTCGGGGAAGTTGTCGAATGTCAGACAGTCTTCTATCCTTACATCCCCTACCCTTGTGCGGCAGAGTGCAGTAAGATATGCCCCACTGCCGAGAGCCTCACCGATATCACGGGCCAGGGAACGGATATAGGTGCCCTTGCCACAGACAACACGGATGCTCACCTGCATCTTCTCGGCATCGAAGGATGTAAGCTCGAGTTCATCGATACGCACCGTCTTGGCTGCGAGCTCCACCTCCTGACCCTTTCTGGCTATCTTATATGCCCTGTGGCCATCGACCATCACTGCAGAGAACAATGGCGGCACCTGTTGGATATCGCCAACAAACTGAGGGAGGGTCTTCTCTATCAGCTCTCTTGTGATATGATCCGTAGGATAGGTCTTGTCTACCTCGTGCTCCATATCATAGCTCGGAGTGGTAGCACCCAACTGAAGGGTGGCAGTATACTCCTTGGTATGAAGCTGCAACGACTCTATCTGTTTGGTGAACTTACCTGTACAAAGTATCAGCACTCCTGTGGCCAGAGGGTCGAGCGTTCCGGCATGACCCATCTTCACCCGCTTCACATGTATCTTCTTCGACACGAGATAGCGGATATGCGCAAGAGCCCCGAAGCTAGACATGCGATAGGGCTTATTTATATATATGTAGGCTCCTTCCTGGAAATTCATCAGTCAACCATTGCGAGTGAATGACCCGTGAGCAGAAGTATGATAATGATACTTCCTACCACAATACGATAGATACCGAAGGCCTTGAATCCGTATTTCGTCAGATAGTCGACAAACCACTTCATAGCCAGCAACGCTACTATAAAGGCGATGACACATCCAAGAATAAGCATGGTGATATTATGAGTCGTGGCCCATGCTGTGTCTTCCTTCATCAGGTCGAGCAGGTCGAGCAATGTGGCACCAGCCATTGTGGGCACAGCCAGGAAGAACGAGAACTTGGCAGCGCGACGGCGGGTAAGATTCTGGGCCATACCTCCTACAATCGTAGCCATCGAACGTGACACGCCAGGAATGACGGAGATACACTGATAGAGACCTATCATGAAAGCACGACGCTCATTAACCTTATTGTTCTCACTGCCCTTATTGAACAGCTTGTCGCAGTAAAGCATAAACACTCCACCAAGAACCAGCATTATAGCCACCACCTCGACGCTGTCGAGCAGCCAGTCGAGCAAGCCTGATTTCTTTGCAAGCAGACCTATCACGACAGCAGGGATAACACCTACGATGAGCAGCCAGTAGAAACGGAACTTATGCTTGAGTTTCTGGAACAGCGTACTACCCGCTGGGGCTGGCGAATGATCATACTGGAAGAAACGATGCCAGTAGAGACATACCACCGACAGGATAGCTCCGAACTGGATGATAAATGTGAAGGCATGAACAAAAGGATCGCCCTGAGGCACACCCAGAAGATTCTGAGCGATAATCATGTGACCTGTCGAAGATACCGGCAAAAACTCTGTCAGTCCCTCAACAATAGCAATAATAACTGTCTGTAACCAATCCATAATCAATTCTTAGGTTTGCGCATTACTGCATAAATCATAGACACGAATCCGAAGAGGCACACAATAGGAGCCACCTTGGTACGACGAACACTGAAGATATCAGGCTCAAAGGCCGTATCCGTAGAATTCGGGCCTGTCATCAGCAAAAAGCCGATAATAACTATCACCATGCCTACTGCCAGCAGGATGTAGTTAATCTTATCAAATGCGAAATCTCTCTTATCCATTATCAATTATCATTTATCATTTGTAATTTGTCTAAATCTTATACAGGTCGCCTGCTGTCATCCTTAGGAAGTGTCCTACAGAAATCCAGGAGCATACAGCAGTGATGATGATACCAAACAGCATTACTGCAACACCTGTAATAACCATCTCCTGCCAATTGATAACTGCAAGGATGGCTGGCTCGTAATAATAGATACCGTAAACTATCAGTCCAAGCACCCCGATGGCGAGTATCGCTGCTATGATGCCTACGCCAAGAGCCTGTTTCAGGAATGGTTTGCGAATGAATCCCCACGAAGCGCCAACCAGTTTCTCTGCATGAATGAGGAAACGGCGCGAATAGACACTCAGACGCACGGTATTGTTGATCAGGGCAAAGGACACAAATGTAAGCAACAAGGCTAGGAACAGCAACACGAAATTGATGTGAGTAAGATTCCTGTTCACCTCATCCATAAGGTCTGCCTGATATGCCACATCAGTAACGACAGGCTTCTTCTTCAGCTCCTTAACGATCCACTTGAGTGAATCGCGGTTGGCGTAATCCGACTTCAGCTGAAGCTCGAGAGTGGCCACAAAGGGATTGGCACCAAGGAATTCAGAGGGGTCGCTACCCATAGCGGCACTCTGTTCCTTAAGAGCCTGCTCCTTGCTCACATAGTCGATATTACGGGAGTAAGGACGATGATAGAGCGCCTTACACAAGCGCTTGGCATCGTTGACACTGGCATCATCGCTAAGCATAACTGTAACTGTGAGATTCTCCTTAACCCACACAGACAGATTACGGGAGGTAAGCACAGAGAGTACCACCAAACCCAACAACACTAACACCATCGAGGTACTGATGCATAGTGTCACCAACTGCATCCTCCTGCGACGGGTGCCAGTCTTCTTTTTGCGTTTATTCATTTATCTTACGTACGTAAAATTCAAAAATCGGCTGCAAAGATACAAAAAAAATATCGTTTTCAAGCGAAATTTATCATTTATCATTTATCATTTATTATTTTTTTATAACTTTGCACCCAATTATGAGTACAATTATATATCCATCGCCGATTTTCGGACCTGTTCACAGCCGTAGGCTGGGAATATCGCTGGGCATCAATCTCATGCCTGCCGACGGTAAGGTGTGCAGCTTCAACTGCATTTATTGCGAGTGCGGACTGAATGAAGACCATCGTCCATCGCTCCCACTGCCCACAAGAGAGGAAGTGGCAGAGAAACTTGAAGAGAAGCTTCAGCAGATGACGGCAGAAGGCCAGTTGCCGGATGTACTGACATTCGCAGGCAATGGCGAGCCTACATGTCATCCGCATTTCCCCGAGATAATCAACGATACGATAAGACTGCGAGACAAGTACTGTCCCGAGGCGAAAGTATCCGTGCTGAGCAATTCTACGATGATACACCGCAAGAGCGTGCACGATGCGCTGATGCTGGTAGACAACAACATTCTGAAACTTGATACCGTTGATACTGAATACATCAAAAAGACAGACCAGCCTAACGGTCCTTACGACGTGAAGAAGATAATAGAATGCATGAAAGCCTTCAATGGGCACATCATTATTCAGACGATGATTATGAGAGGGACAATCCCATCGGGAGAGTCGGTAGACAATACTGGGGAGGAATATGTAGGGCCCTGGCTTGAGGCAGTAAAAGACATCAAGCCTCAGCAGGTGATGATATACACCATAGATCGAGAGACACCTACACAAGGTCTACAGAAAGCCACTCACGAACAGCTTGATACCATCCGAGACAGAGTGAAAGCTGCAGGCATCCCTTGTACGGCAAGTTATTAATAAAATTAATCCCCGCCAACTGGCAGGGATTAATTTTATTTACACATGATGCCTCGCTTTGATTGTTCGAGGAACTGGATTATAGTCCTGATTTCCGGACTATCGGGCACCTGTTCCTTAATCTGATTGACAACATCGAACACACTCGTCTTTCCATGAAAGAGAAGACGATAAGCGTTTGCAATATGTTTCTGAACCTTCTCGTCGATGCCTGCAGTAGTCATCATTGTGTTGTTAGGTCCGCCATACTCCAAGGGTTTTCCACCTGCAATCACAAATGGCGGAATATCCTGTGAGAATGTACATCCGGCCTGAACCATAGCCAGGCGGCCCACACGGGTGTTGGCATTCTGGATAGCACTGGAAGAGAATATCACACCATTATGAATCTCGCAGTCGCCAGCAATCTTCACACCATAGCCAAACACACAGTGATCGCCTACAACAGTATCGTGACTAATATGGGTTCCTTCAAGGAGGAAGTTATTATTGCCGATAACTGTACAGCCATCACGATTAGTACCACGATTTATCACGACATTTTCACGGATGACATTATTGTCTCCGATCTTCACATACGATTTAGCACCTCGGAAATTAAAATCCTGTGGCAATGCAGAAATCACACTACCCTGATGGATCTTATTGTTGTTGCCAATACGTGAGCCGTCGCAGATGGACACGAAGGGGAAGATGATACAGTTATCACCTATCTCCACATCGTCTTCGATATATACGAAGGGGAATATCTTGCAATTATTGCCAATCTTCGCCTTTGGGCTTATCTCGGCTTTTGGACTAATTTCACTTGCCATAGTTTTACCTTTTTACTTTTTTACCTTTACTTGGCACCGCCTCCGAGGGCTTGGTAGAGATTAATAACTGACTGCATCTTATTAAACTGGTCGGTGACCTCATTGATCTCCGCATTAAGCAGGTTGCTCTGAGCAGAGATAACCTCGAGGTAAGTAGTATTGCTGGATGACTCCATCAACTTCCTGGTATCCTCAACATTCTTCTTAAGCACAGCCACACGCTTGCCATCAAGCTCAGCCTTGTCAGCATAAGAGTTATACGACACGAGGGCATTAGACACCTCATTGCCAGCCTTATAAACAGAGTTCTGCCAGGTATTGAATGCCTGCTCGTATTTATCCTTTGCAACCTTCAGACCAGCAACAATCTGTCCGTGCTGGAAGATAGGCTGTACAAGAGAACCTACAGCATTAAGCAACCACTTACCAGGATTGACAGTACCATTATTATTAGTAAAGGCAGCTGTTCCAGAAACAGTGATGCTTGGATAGAAACGGCTACGGGCTGTCTCCACATCATAGAAACACTGAGCAAGAGCCATCTCATTGGCATGGACATCAGCACGGTTTGCAAGCATCTGGATACCTACACCGGTAGAGAACTCTGAAGGCAGGTGCTGGCCCTCAAATCGTCCACGAGGAATAGTCTGACCTGGCTGTCCGAGAAGCAGAGAGAGAGAATTCTCCATCTCACGCACCTGGCGCTGAAGGTCGATCTTCTGTGTCTGAACCTGATAGTATGCAGCCTCAGCACTCTGCACGGCAGTAGAGCGGTATCCCACACGGTTATCGTGCATGAACTTCATCTTATCCCATGTATCCTTTGTCAACAGCTCCATATCAGACACTATCTCTATCTGACGATCGAGCATCAGAAGAGTGTAATAAAGGTTTGCGATGGCAGAGATGACATTACACTTTACTACTGTCTGATAATCCTTTGTTGCAATGAGCTGCATCTGAGCACTACGTTTTACAGAGAGCAGATTGCCAAAGAGATCCACGTTCCAGCTGGCTGTTACTGGCAGGGAGTAGCTCTTTGTGGCAGCAGCACCATCGAAAGACGAGAGTGTTCCTTGTGGCGAGATCGCTACTGAAGGCAGGAATGCCAACTTGGCAATCTTCAGAGCCTCATTCACCATGTGCACGTTAAGAGCAGCATTCAGAAGGTCAGGATTATTATCGAGACCCTGCTGGATAAGCGTCTGCAGCTGAGGATCGGTAAACAGGCTGCGCCAAGGCAGATTACCAAACGATGTGGTATCTGTAACAGCAAGAGTGTCAGTAAGCGATACTGTGTCGCGAACCAAACCCTTTGTGTCTACATCCGGACGCTCGTATTTGTTGTAAAGTCCGCAACTCGTAAGCAGCAGGGCTGCGGACATCATTATCATTAGTTTCTTCATATTACTTCTCCAATTCATAATCTACGGGTTTTGAATGTGCATACTGAGCCAGCTCTGCTGCCACCTCAGGATTTTCCTCATCCTCGAACTTCATAGGACGGAACTTCTCCTGCAGAGACTGGAAGATAACGAACAGAGCGGGAACCACGAAGAGCTGCAATATCGTACCTATCAGCATACCACCTACGGCAGCAGCACCAAGAGTCTGGTTACCATTCTTACCTACGCCTGATGCAAACATCATTGGCAACAGTCCGATAACCATCGCAAGAGATGTCATCAGGATTGGGCGCAGACGAGCTGCAGAGCCTAAGATAGCAGACCATGAGATAGCCATACCCGTCTCACGGCGTTCAAGGGCGAACTGAACAATCAGGATCGCATTCTTTGCCAACAAACCGATAAGCATAATAAGAGAGATCTGCATATAGATATCGTTGGCATGTCCAAACATCTGTGTGAAAAGGAAACATCCTGCCAGTCCGAAAGGTACTGAGAGAACTACTGACAACGGCAGGATATACGACTCGTACTGTGCCGACAGAATAAGATAGATAAAGACGAAACAGAGCAGGAAGATGACAGCTGTGGAATTGGTAGCCTTTGCCTCCTCACGAGTCAGTCCCTGATAGTCATAAGTATAACCCGTAGGCAACATCTGCTCAGCAACCTCCTGGGCAGCCTTAATAGCTTCACCACTGGAGTAGCCATTACCTACTGTAGCAGTAACATTGATACTGGTAAACAGATTGAAACGGTTGATGTTAGATGGGCCATAGACACGATTTACGTTACAGAACTCCTGAATAGGTGACATTCCCGCAGGCGTGCGTACATAAATACTATTTAATGACTCAAGAGTCTTACGAGTCTCCGGAGAACCCTGGATCATCACACGATAGAGCTTACCATACGCGTTGAAGTTTGAAGCATAGAGACCTCCATAGTAGCCCTGCAAAGTGCTGAGCACTGTAGAAGGAGAAATTCCTGACTGCTTACACTTGGCAACATCTACAGATACCATATACTGTGGATAGTTAGGATTATAGGAAGTCTGCGCTGTCTGTATCTCAGGACGCTTGTTGAGTTCAACAAGATAATCCTTTACGATATTATAGAACTTCGTCAAGTCGCCACCAGTACGGTCCTGCATGACTATTGACACACCAGAGTTTGCAGAGAATCCTGGAATCATTGGAGGTGCAAAAGCCAGAATCTGAGCATCCTTGATATGCGCTGTCTTGATGAATATCTGTGCGATAACACCTGTCGACTCATAAGGATTGAGGAAGAAACGGTAGATACCGTCACCCTGCCAAAGTCCGCTGAGCTTCCACCAGAAACCTTTCTGACGCTCAGAAAACGGCTTTAGCTTGATGATAAACGTAGCCTGGTCTGAACCCGAACCTGCAATGAAGTTATAACCCTGGATCTGCTCACGGCTCTGGATAGCGGGATCGGCACCAAGGATAGAGTCCACCTGATTGATAACCTGACGGGTACGCGCCACTGATGTTGCAGGAGGCATACTGACGGTACAGAACACCGTACCGGTATCCTCATCAGGCACAAGACCTGATTTAGTGGTAAACATAGTAACACCAAGTACAACAGCACCAACCAATACAGTCAAGATGATAGCCACAGGCTTATGTACCAGTTTCTCTACGATATTCTTATACTTGTCAGTGGTTGTGGTGAATGCCACATTAAATGCATTGTGGAAGCGGTCTATGCGTGACATCTTCTTCTCATGACCTTCCTTATCGTGAGGCTTCAGGAAGATAGCACAGAGAGCTGGTGACAGCGTAAGAGCATTCAGAGCTGAAATAAGAATAGACACAGCCATTGTAACACCGAACTCACGATAGAATGTTCCAGACGTACCTCCGATGAATGATACCGGTACGAACACAGCTGCCATCACGAGTGTGATAGAGATGATTGCTCCGGATATCTCATTCATGGCATCGATAGAAGCTGTCAATGACGATTTATATCCCTGGTCCAACTTAGCATGCACAGCCTCAACAACCACAATAGCATCATCCACCACAATGGCAATAGCCAGAAGCAAGGCAGACAGCGTAAGAAGGTTTATTGAGAATCCCATGACGCTGAGGAAGAAGAATGTACCTACCAGCGACACAGGAACGGCTATCAGAGGAATAAGTGTAGAACGCCAGTCCTGCAGGAAGATATAAATAACGATAAACACGAGCAGCAACGTGAAGAACAGCGTGAACACGACCTCCTCAATAGATGCATAGAGGAACTCTGTTACATCGTAGTTTATCTTGTATGTCATTCCCGGAGGGAACAGCTTTGCCTGATCCTCGAGTTCTTTCTTCACCTGTTTGGCAATCTCATTGGCATTAGAACCTGCAATCTGCTGGACCATACCCATTACAGAAGGTATGTTATTGTTCTTCATCGATACAGAATACTGCTGGCCGCCAAGTTCAATCCTTGCTACATCCTTCAGTTTAAGTGTCGAGCCATCAGCATTACTCTGTATGATGATGTTACCGAACTCATCTTCCGTCTTCAGACGACCAGTGTAGCGCATTGCATACTCATAGGCCACATCAGACTGTTCTCCGAGGGTACCAGGAGCAGCTTCGATATTCTGTTCTGCGAGTACTCCACTGATATCTGAAGGCATCAGACCATACTGTTTCATAACATCAGGCTTGAGCCATATACGCATAGAGTAAGTCTTCAGACCCGGACTCTGCACGTCACCCACACCCTGAATACGCTTGATAGCTGGTACGATGTTGATGTTGTTATAGTTGGTGAGAAACTCATCATCATAACGGCCGTCACTGGTAAGGGTAAACATCAGCACCTGTGATGTCTGACGCTTCATTACCGTCACACCAATACGTGTTACCTCGGCAGGCAACAGAGCCTGAGCCTGCTGTACACGGTTTTGTACGTTTACGGCACACATATCGGCATTCATTCCCTGACGGAACAACACACTTATCTGAGCTGATCCGGATGAAGCTGTTGATGATATATAATCCATTCCCTCTACACCGTTGATAGACTCCTCAAGCGGTGTGATGACTGAGTTCTTTACAGTCTCAGCATCGGCACCTGGATAGCTGGTCCATACCACAACAGTAGGCGGAGCAATATCCGGATACTGTTCAATAGGTAGCGAAACCAGTCCGATGAAACCCAGCAGCACAATGACGATAGATATCACCGTCGACAGCACCGGGCGTTTTATAAATGTTGTAAAAGTCATTATTATTACCTTTTTACTTTTTTACCTTTTTACTTTTTCATCGCTCCCACGATATCACCGGCTGTCATTGCCTTTGCCTGCTCGTCGATCTTCTGCTGATAGCGCTCAGGTGTGATGGGCACAATCTCCATACCATCGCTAAGCTTGGTAATACCATTGGTGATATACTTGTCGCCTACCTTCAGACCATCAGTAACAATGTAGTTATTACCATCGTTCTGAGGATCAACCTTTATCTCAGTATACTTCACCTTGTTATCCTTGCCAAGAATGTAGACAAACTTCTTGTTCTGAACCTCTGAAACACATGACTGAGGAATGATGATTGCCTCTGAGTTGCTCTTCGGGATAATGATAGCACCGGAGCCACCACTCTTGAGCACCTTCTCCGGATTGGGGAAGAGGGCGATTACCTGTACAGAACCCGTGGAAGCATCAATGACACCACTCATTTTTGTCACCTTACCATCGTGATTATAGATAGTACCATCAGCAAGCTGCAGCTGAACATTCGGCAGAGCACTGATAGCTGCGTTCTGCCCACCAGCTGTCTGAGACATTGCAAGGGCATCCTTCTCTGTCAGAGAGAAATACACCTCCATTGAAGAGTTGTTTGACACTGTGGTAAGAACACTTGCTGTATTTACCAGTGTACCAACCTTATAAGGCAGAGTGCCAACGACACCTGCAGCAGGACTCTTGACATAGCAGAAACTAAGCATTTCCTTGGCAGAAGCCAGACCTGCCTGAGCCTGCGCCAGACCAGCCTTTGCACTCTCGTAACTGTTAGTTGCCGACTGCAACTCGAAGTCACCGATTACTCCACTCTCATGCAGCTTCTGTGAATTCTCCAGGCTAAGCTTTGCCGTGTTAAATGAAGCCTGGGCCGTGTTTACAGATGCCTCTGACTGACGTACCTGAGCCTGATATGTCACATTGTCGAGTACAAAGAGTACCTGACCTGCACCAACCGTCTGGCCTTCCTTAACGTTGATCTGACGAATGAATCCCTGTACCTTAGGGCAAATCTGTACATCTTGTACACCCTTGATTGTTGCAGGGAAAGAAGACTGCATGGAAGCACTCGACGTGCCAACAGTCACCACGGGGTACTCATTGTCGCCAAATTGAGGACGACCACCGCCACCACCGCAAGATGCAAACACCACTGCTGCAGCAGCAAACATCAAAAATTTGTTCTTTTTCATACTTTAACCTATTGTAATTTTTTATTTTCACAAACAATCGGCACGTCGGAAATCCGAAGTGCCTGCTTAGTTTTCGGGTTGCAAAGTTACTAAAATATATCTCAAGATATATAGAGCCAGAATCCTTTTTAACATAGTTTATTGTACATTCGGGGAAAAATCCGACATCATTTTGTATAAAATTCAACAAAAACACAACCATATCGTACCAATTACTCAAATATAAAATACACTTAATCTATATCAAGGAATCGCAATAGAACATTTTTAACGAAGAATAGAACGTCGAAAATTGAATAAAAATGTCTAATTTTGCACCCGATTTCAAAATATAAGGTATATGCCCGCTACAAAAGGTCTACTAGAGAATCAAGATGTAACGCTAAAAATAACGGATGGTATCTGGTTTCTGGAAAACCTGCAAGACATAGAAAAAATATCTACCTCATCGACAATAAAGATGGAACACAATGCCATCATTCATTGCCGAAAGGGACGATTGTTGCTTGAAGTAGGGGGCGACAAGCAAATCAAAGTCCACGCCGGTCAGCTGTTATTGGTTCCTGCTGAAAAGTTGTTCCACCCGATGATGGTAAGCACAGACGTTGATGCTTCTTCACTGATTGTCAGCGACAACATGCTCAGAACTATTCTTGGTCCCCAGATAGGCATCTGGAATCGTGCGATATACATGCAGGAGACATTTGTCATCGACGGTGAGCGCTGGACTAACGTATTACGTGATCATTCTCTCGCGATATTCCAGGGTGGCGACTTAAGACTGGGCCACGAGCTTACGATGTCGTTCCTGCGTACACTCCTGCTTATCGTGTGTGAGCAGTTGTTGAGTCAGGAGAGTGCTTTAGTAGATATCGACGCATCAACAGATCGCGACAAGGTGCTGTTTAATCAGTTCCTCAATCTCGTTGAGCATGAACAGCATAAGCGCCGCCAGGTGTCGTACTATGCAGAGAAACTCTATATTACTCCAAAATACCTCTCTACCATTTGTTCCAGAGTAAGTGGGAAATCGCCTATGCGATGGATCACAGACAGTGTTATGGAACAATGCTACAGTTTGCTGAAGACCACCAACATGTCGGTAAAGGAGATAAGCAACCAGATGGGATTCCCCAATCCATCGTTCTTCGGACAGTATTTCCGTGACGAGGCAGGGATGACTCCATTGGAATATCGTACAGGTAAGAGAAAATAAGAATATTTTTCAGATGAAAAAAATAGACGTCATAAAAGTAGACAACAAACAAAGGATGGATGATTTTCTGAAGGTAACGAAAATCGTCTATAAGGGATGTGATCAATACGTCCCAGACTTGGAAAGTGACGTCAGGAACATTTTCAGGCCGGAAAAGAACCCCGGAATAAAATTCTCCATCATCCAACCGTTCGTAGCCTACAAGGACGATATGCCCGTAGGCCGTATCGTTGGAATAATCAACCGCAAGGCTAATGACACCTGGAAGAAGAAGAACGTAAGATTCTCCATGATTGAGTTCATCGATGACCAGGATGTATCCAAGGCTTTGCTTGATACTGTCTGCAAGTGGGGAGCAGCCCAGGGCATGGATACCATTCAAGGCCCCTTAGGCATCACCGACTTCGACAAGGAAGGTATGCTTATCGAGGATTTCCACCTCATGGGGTCTATAAACACCATATACAATCCGGAGTATTACCCCCGTCACATGGAGGCTTTGGGTTATACCAAGGAGGTTGACTGGGTTCAGATACGTATAAACATCCCTAAGGATATACCTGGCAGATACAGCAGAGTGGCCCAGTATGCGAAGGAACAGATGGGGCTGCGAGTGATAAAGCCGAATAATGATCTCGTTTATCGTCAGGGATATGGCAAGAAGGTTTTCGACCTGTTGAATGAGGCCTATGCCCCACTCTTCGGATTCTCTAAATTATCAGACGAACAGATTGACTTCTTCCTCCACAAATATTTAAGCATCATTGACAAGCAACTTATTCCTATCGTAGTTGACGAACAGAATGAGGTTGTTGGTGTGGCAATAACGATGGGAAGTCTCTCTCAGTCTATGCGCAAAGCCAAAGGCCGTCTTTTCCCTATGGGATGGTATCATCTGCTTAAGGCCCTGAGATGGAAGCCCGAGGACAATGCCGAGATGCTGTTGATAGCTGTAAAGCCAGAACTTCAGGGACTCGGTATCAACGCCCTCTTCTTCGACAATCTCATACCTGTATATAATAAGTATGGATTCAAATGGGCAGAGACTGGTCCTCAGTTAGAAGATAATGTACGTGAGCTTTCGCAGTGGAAACCACTGAAGCCCGAGTTGGTGAAGCGCCGCAGGTGTTACAGGAAAGAAATAAAATAATAAAGAGAGAAAGAAATTGGAATAATAAGAATAATAAAATATAAAATAAAAAATAATGGAAAGAGTAGTAATTACAGGAATGGGCATCTGGTCGTGTTTAGGAACGACCCTTGAAGAGGTGCGCCAGTCACTTTATGAAGGTAAGAGTGGAATAATCAAGAGTCAGGAACGTATCGATGCAGGATTCCGTTCTCCATTTACAGCAAATATCCCTCTTCCAGACCTTAAGCCATTCGTTGGCCGTAACCAGCGTCAGTTTATGCCAGAAGAGGCTCAGTATGCATATATGGCAACAAAGGACGCCCTCGAGGCAGCTCGTCTGGATCAGGATTATATCGACCAGCACGAGGTGGGAATCATCTATGGTAATGACTCTGTATCAGAGGCCACGATGGTATCTCTCGACAAGTTCCGTCAGGCAGGCTCTACAGCAGCTTGCGGTAGCGGTGCCATCTTCCAGTCGATGAACTCTACTGTTACGATGAACCTCGCCTGTCTGTTCCATCTTAAGGGTATCAACCTCACAGCATCAGCAGCCTGCGCCAGCGGTTCACAGTCAATCGGTCTGGGAGCCCTGCTTATCCGCAATGGTCTGCAGGAGTGTGTAGTATGTGGTGGTGCTCAGGAGGCCAACATGTATGGTGTGGCTTCATTCGATGGTATTCAGTCGTTCGCCCTCAATGATGACCCCATAAAGGCAAGCCGTCCTTTCGACCGTGATCGTAATGGTCTGGTTCCTGGAGGTGGTGCAGCAACAGTAATCCTTGAGAGCTACGAGAGTGCCGTACGTCGTGGTGCTCCTATCCTGGCAGAGATCATCGGATGGGGATTCTCTGGCAATGGCGATCATATCTCTACACCGAATGTAGCTGGTCCTGCACGTTCACTGGAGCTCTGTCTGAAAGACTCTGGTGTAGATATTCGTAGCATCGGATATGTCAATGCCCATGCCACATCGACAAAGATCGGTGATGCCCGTGAGGCAATGGCTATCGCACAGATCTTCGGAGATTACAAGGTTCCTGTAACATCTACAAAGAGTCAGACAGGTCATGAGATGTGGATGGCAGGTGCATCAGAGATCATCTACTCTACGCTGATGATGAAGAATGGCTTTATCGCAGGTAACATCAACTTCGAGAATCCTGATGATGAGACAAATTGCATCAACGTACTTGCAGAGACAAAGGAGATACAGTTCGATCAGTTCCTGAGCAACTCATTTGGATTCGGAGGAACTAACTCTACGCTGATTGTAAAGAATCTGTAGACAGAATAACATGTATTAAAGACATAGTAACATATTAACAATAAATAGTAACATATTTACAAAGATAAGATTATGACAAGAAATGAAATCATGGAGCAGGTTAATGAGCTGCTCGCCAACGAGTTTGAAGTAGAAGTAAGCGAAATCACCCCAGAGGCAAATGTTAAGGAGACTCTTATGCTCGACAGCCTGAGTCTGGTTGACATGGTTGCCCTCCTGCAGTTCAACTACAAGATCACTATCCCTGTTAACGAGCTGCACAAGATTCAGACTTTCAACGATCTTTACGATTACATCGAGCAGCACATGGCCGCTTAAAACCTGTTATTTGTGAAGATAAAAGGCGAAGACATCAAGAGGCTCATCCCTCAGAGAGAGCCCTTTATGATGATGGACGAGATAGAGGCGAGTGACGGCACCCATGCCGTTACCGCCCTTACCGTTCTCAAGGAGAATTATTTCATCTTGTACGACGGCACTATGGCTGAGACTGGTCTCATAGAGCATATCGCCCAGTCATGTTCGGCCCTTATGGGGCTGCAGGCCCTGGAGCAGGAGAACCCGGGAGAGAATCCTCCTGTAGGACTCATCGGTGAGGTAAAGCGCTTTGAGTGCCAGCGTCGTCCGAAAATTGGTGAGAAGGTGACAACCAGTATCGAGTTCGGCTTCACCTTCGGTAATGTTACAATGGCTACTGGCGAGAGTCGTATCGGCGATGAGACCATAGCCAAGGCTCAGTTGAAGATATTCATGCAATAAGAGCCGCAGATAAGAGTTTTATGACGGAGTTATTCATCAAGATATACAGATATTTCAGAGGTCACAAGGCTGTCTACTGGTTTTCGATGGCTTTTCTTTTGATCTTCTTCGGATATTTTGCCACAAGGATTCATCTGGAGGAAGACATCAACAAGCTGATGCCATCGTCTAAGAATGAAGACGGCACCACGAAACTTGCCTTTGCCGATCTTAAGATCAAGGACAAGGTCTTTCTTTTGTTTGAAGACAAAGCAGGAAACCTGGATTCTCTTATTCAGACCTGTGATGAGTTCGTAGAAGAACTGACACAGAAAGACTCCGTTACTCAGACCATCGGTGATATCTTCTATAAGCTTGATGAAGATCTGATGGCTGATGGTATCGACTATCTGTCAGAGCATCTTCCTGCCTACATCGACACTACGGCATACATACATTTCGACTCCTTATTGACCCGCGAGCATTTCACTCAACAGATGCAACAGAATCACGAAGACCTGCTGAGTGAGATGGGAGGAATGTTCCCCGACCTGATCCAGATGGATCCTCTGGGAATGCGTAACGTGTTGGCAGAACAGATGAAACCACTGTTGAGCGCAGGCAGTTACAATACTGTCGAAAACCATTTCCTTGTGCCCGACTCCACAGTGTGTATCGCAATCATCACCCCTCGATTCTCGAGCACAAACACAGGTCAGGGCTCTGCGATGTTCAGGATGCTCAACGAGCAGATGGAGCAGTACAGCAAGAGTCATCCTGATATCCGCATAAGCTATCATGGCACACCTGCCAGCGGATTCTACAACTCCACTCAGATAAAGCATGATCTCACCACCACTATAACTGGTGCACTTATTCTTGTGCTGATATTCCTGCTTTTCTGTTTCCGCAGATGGGATACCATACCATTGCTCCTGCTGCCAGTTGTGTTCGGCACGTTCTTCGGACTGTCGATGATGTACTGGCTCAAAGGTGAGTTCTCACTGTTGGCACTGGCCATCGGAGGTGTCGTTCTTGGCGTGGCGCTTAGCTATGTGCTCCACGTGCTGACACATCATAAATACGTGAGCGATGGCGAGCAGATGCTTCGTGATCAGGTAAAACCCGTATGGCTGGGATGTCTCACTACCATCGGTTCTTTCGCAGGACTGATATTCATCAAGACCGACCTCTTGCAGGACTTCGGACTCTTTGCCGCCTTCGCGATATTGGGTACTACGATGTTCTCGCTCGTATATCTGCCTCAGATGCTGGGAACAAATAAAAAATATAAAATAAAAAATAAAAAATATTCCGATGGGTTCGGGTTTATTGACAAGATTAATGATTATCCGTTCGACAAGAAGAAGCCGTTGCTGGCAGTAGTTGTCATGGTGATTATCATTGGTGTCGGAGCATATCTCGTAGGAGGCACGCGCTTTGATGCCGACATGCATAACCTGGGATATCTGGAGGATATGACAGAATACTCCGAGCAGCTGCTCCGCGACAAGACATATACTGGCGACAAGACAAAATATTTCGCCAGCCAGGGTAAGACGATGGAGGAGGCGATAGAGAACTTCGCCATCCTCGATCATAAGCTCGACTCCCTGCAGGCTTTGGGTCTCGTAAAGAGCTACACCCATACCAATAAGGTCTTCGTCCCCATGCGTGTCCAACAGGAGCGCATCGATGCATGGAAGGCCTTCTGGACTCCCGAGCGTCTCTCTAAGGTCCGTACCCTGATAGCTCAAACAGCGCCTCAAGCAGATCTTCAGCCAGATGCCTTCGACACATTCTTCGAGATGGCCACTCGTGATTTCGAGCCTGATTCTCTCTATGCGGCAGGACTGATACCTGCGGGATACCAGTCAACCCTGATGGAAGAGTCGTATGGCGGCGATTATCTCTGCTTCACGTCAGTACGTTGTGAGAACGACTCAGTACGTAGCAGCGAGAGCGACTATATCCGTATCTGCGATGCCGTTGCCAGCGATCCCAACCTGCTGGTGCTCGACACATATTATTATACTACTGACACCCTGTTGCAGATGAACGATGATTTCAACGTGCTCCAGTGGTTGTCCATGCTCTTTGTATTCGTGGTGCTTCTGTTGTCATTCCATTTCAACCTGAAGTACACGTTATTAGGCTTCATGCCTATCCTGCTCAGTTGGCTGATAGTGCTGGGAGCAATGGTGATCTTCGATGTAAGCTTCAACCTAATAAGCATCATCATATCAACCTTTATCTTCGGTATCGGTGTCGACTACAGCATCTTCGTGATGAATGGTCTCACATCGCCCGACAGCAGCAAACTGAGATATCATAAGACGGCCATCTTCCTCAGTGCCGTAGTGCTTATCACCTCAGTGAGCAGTATGCTCCTGGCAGGTCATCCGGCCATCAGAAGCGTGGGATTCTCTACCCTTGTAGGTCTGTTATCGGCTGTAATCATAGCCTATGTGCTTCAGCCGGCGGTGTTTAGAAGAATTGAAGAATTGAAGAATTGAAGAATTGAAATACGATGTCATCATAATAGGCAGTGGACTCGGAGGTCTGTCATGCGGAGCAGGACTCGCTCAGCAGGGCAAGAGTGTGCTGGTGCTTGAACGGCAGATACAGCCCGGAGGCTGTCTGCAGAGCTACAAGCGACAGGGCGGACTGAGCTTCGACACTGGCCTTCACTATGTAGGAGGTCTGACACCAGGCCATCGTATCTATGATATCTTCTCGAATTTCGGACTGATGGATCTGCCTTGGCAGCGTATGGATGATTCCGGTTTCGACCTCATCACCATAGGCGACAAGACATACCCTCTGGCCTCGGGATATGACAATTTCGTGGAAACCCTGTCACAGTATTTCCCTAAGGAGAGGGAAGGTCTGCGAAAATATGTGGAGATGCTTCAGGATATCAACCGCCAGCCACTGACGACAGAGGTTCTGATGCCTGTCTTTGGAAAGAATGCCTATGAGTATCTTACAGAGACTTTCAGCGATCCCCTGCTCATCAATGTCCTCGCTGGTTCATCGATAAAGATGGAACTGCGCAAAGAGTCATTGCCTCTGTTTACCTTCGCACACAGCAACAGCAGCTATATCTCCAGCAGCTGGCGTCTGAAGGGCGATGGCAACATGATGATCGACAAACTCGTTAGTCAGCTACGTGACAATGGCGGTGAACTGATATGTAAGGCCGAGGCAGAGGAACTGATTGAGCGCGATGGACGTATCACCGCCGTAAGATGCTCTAATGGTGAGACTTACGAGGGCGATATGTTTATCAGCGACATCCACCCCACCCTCACCTTTCAACTGATTAAGGAGAGCAGCCGTCTGAAACCGATCTTCCGCAAGAGGATGACCAACGTGGAGAATACCGTAGGAGCATTCACCGTATCGCTGGTGCTGAAACCTCAGATGCTGGAGTATTTCAACCACAACAAGTTCATCTACCGTAAGGCCAACGTATGGGAGCCCAGCGATGAGACACAGCCTGTGGATAAGGTGATGGTTAGCTGTCTCGTTCCTAAAGAGGGTAACTACGCCACTCAGATAGACCTGCTCACCCACATGACGTGGAATCGCTGTAAGAAATGGGAGAACACCACCATAGGTCATCGTGGCGACGACTATAAGGCAATGAAGGCTCAGGTGGCCCGTGAGTGTATCGAGTTGGCAGAGACTCAGATTCCTGGTCTCAGCGACATGATAGCCACACAGTATACCAGCAGTCCTCTTACCTGGCGCGACTACAACCTCTCGCCATTTGGCTCTGCCTATGGTATGAGGAAGGACTACAGGAACATGCTCACCATCCTCTCGCCCCGCACACCTATCCCCAATCTGTTGCTTACAGGACAGAATCTTACCCTTCACGGTATAGAGGGAGTGATGATGACAACAGTGCTCACCTGTGCTGAGATCCTCGGCCCGGAGCTCACAAGGAATATAATGAATTTATAAATTTTTAAGAATATGAGTAAATATGCACTTATAACAGGCGGCAGCCGTGGCATCGGACGTGCCATCTGCGTAAGACTCGCCCAGGAGGGCTATCAGGTAATCATCAACTACGCCAGCAATGAGGCAGAGGCAAAGAACACCCTCGAGCTCTGTGGCGGCAATGGCGAGTTGCTTCCCTTCGACGTGAGCGATGCAGCCCAGACAAAGGCAGCCCTCGACGACTGGCAGGCCCGTCATCCTGAGGATTATATCGAGGTGGTGGTCAACAATGCCGGTATCCGTCGTGACAACGTGATGGCCCTCATGCCCGAAGGCGACTGGCATCGTGTGCTCGACATCACTCTGTCGGGTTTCTTCAATGTCACCCAGCCTCTGCTCCCCGCCATGCAGCTGCACAAGTTCGGACGTATCGTCAACATGGCCAGCGTGAGCGGCATCAAGGGTCTTCCCGGACAGACCAACTACTCTGCTGCCAAGGGAGGTATCATCGCAGCCACGAAGGCTCTGGCACAGGAGGTGGCACGTCGTGGCATCACCGTTAATGCCGTAGCTCCTGGATTCATCAAGACCGACATGACAGAAGGTCTCGACGAGGCAGCCCTGAAGAAGACCATCCCTGCCAACCGTTTCGGTACTCCTGAGGAAGTGGCCGATCTCGTGGCTTTCCTCGTATCGCCGAATGCAGGATATATCACAGGTAATGTGGTATCTATTAATGGAGGACTGTATACTTAAATAAAAAATATAAAAATAAAAAATATTTGGAGGTTATGAAGCAAAATAGATCGAATGGATGGCTGAAGGTGCTGTTGATACTATTCACTATTAACTGTTCACTATTCACTGCCACTGCCCAGCAGACAGATTTCCAGCAGGCTTGTACCCGTTACAAGGACTTCAAACAGGCAGTTGCCAATATCAACAGGATCATTCATAAGAAATCACTTAAGAAAGACATAGTAACCACTGGCGGAGCTTGTATCATGGCTCCCGACATGGTTAGTATCTCTACCAACGAGGGACGCGACAAACTGCTCATGAAGGGCACTCGATTCACCATGACTGTAAACGGTAAGGAACACTCTACCGACAGCAAGAAGAATCCTCAGTTTGCCACCTTCCACACCGTTCTCACAAGTGTCATCAACGGTGGAACGACAGATATCACGAAACTTCCCGATGTGTCTATCCAGAAGACAGGCACCTCACTATCCATCACTGTCATCCCAACGACAGACAATGCCAAGAAACAAAAGAGAATGATGTATTCCAAGTTCGTTCTTGTGCTTGACATTAAGACCTCTGCCATCAAGCTTCTGCGATTCGTAGAGCGCGACGGAGGTTTCACAGATTATGAATTTAACAAGTTTACATTTGAATAAGCATTATCATACATCATCGGCGATGCCGAAGCAATATTTTTTATTTTTTATTTTTAATTTTTTATTTTGCTTCGCCGCATCAGCCCAGAATATCTCCGGTGTCGTCTCCGATGCCGAGACAGGTGAGTGTATCCCCTATGCCAGCGTCATCTACAAGGGCCATCATGTTGCTGTAGTGGCTGACATCGAGGGACGCTATACCATTGCCCGACACAACGGATGGATTATCACCTTCAGTGCTGTGGGATATATCGCCCAGGATGTAACCATCGATGCCAACAGCAAATCAAAGATGAACATCAAGCTGAAGCCCGACAACCGTCAGCTGAAACAGGTTACCATCAGTTCGAAGAAAGGAAGATACAGTCGTAAGAACAACCCCGCCGTGGAACTGATGAAGAAGGTCATCGCAGCCAAGAAGCTCACCGACCTGCATAACCACGAATATTATCGTTACGACAAATACGAGAAACTTACCCTCGCCGCCAATAATATCACCCCGGAGCAGTTGGAGAAGAAGCCTTACTCCAGCACCCCATGGCTCAGGGAACAGGTGGAGATGTGCCAGTATAACAACAAGCTCATCCTCCCTCTCAGTGTCGACGAGACTGTTACTGAGATGATCTGGCAGAAGTCATCGGGTAAGAAGAAGTCAATCATCCAGGGCCAGCAGTCATCGGGTATCAATGACCTCTTCCAGACAGGTGATATCCTCAACGTGGTCATGAAGGATGTCTTCACCGATGTCAACCTCTACGACAACCAGATCCGCCTGGTGCAGTACCCCTTCACCTCGCCTATCGGTAAGGACGCCATCGGTTTCTACCGCTTCTATATCGAGGATACCGTTAAGATAGAGCGCGACTCGTGTATCCATCTCCATTTCCTGCCAAACAACCAGATGGACTTCGGATTCCGTGGCGACATCTATATCCTCAAGGACTCCTCATATCATGTGCGCCGCTGCCAGCTCACCCTGCCTAAGCAGACATCTGTGAACTTCGTGGAGAACATGCACATCGAACAGGAATACGAGCAGCTCGACAATGGCGAGTGGGTGCTCTCACGCGACGATATGGTGGCAGAGCTGAAGTTTGCCAAGTTTATCAAGGATTGTATCGTCATCCGAACAACCAGAATGACGGGATACAACTTCGACCCCTTGCCCAAGAAACTCTTCAAGGGCAAACGAACGGAAATCCGCGAGGCCGATGCCAGCATGCGTAATCAGGCCTTCTGGGATCAGTACCGTCAGGTGGAACTCACCAAGAGTGAGGACTCCATGGGCAATTTTGTAAAGAACATCCAGAATATCAAGGGTTTCAAATACTTCATGATCGGTCTTAATGCCCTCATCGAGAATGCCATCGAGACAGGCACTCCGAACAAGATCGATATCGCCCCTGTGAACACCATGCTCACGAGTAACAAGTTCGACGGATGGCGTAATCGTCTGAGTCTGCAGACCACAGGTAACCTCCATCCCCGTATCTTCGGAAAGGCCTACTATGCCCACGGCTGGGGAAGCCACAAGAACTACTACGGAGCTACGTTCACCTACTCCCTCATCGACAAGATCTATATGCCGTGGGAGTATCCTAAGCGCAGTTTCGAGCTGGAGAGTGTCTACGACGTAATCTCTCCCAGCGACAGATATCTGCCAACGGATAAGGATAACTTCCTCGTGGCCTTCAAGTGGACCGGCATCGACAAGATGATCCTCTCCAACCGCCAGAAGTTCTCTTATGTCTATGAGGCCTACGGTGGTCTGCGCACCACTCTGAGCTTCAAGACCGAGGAGCAGCAGCCTATCGGCGCCATGTCGTTCAGGAGACTCAATCAGCCAGAGATAAAATACGACGGCAACCTCAATGCCCATCGTGAGTTCCTGCGCACCACAGAGCTCTTCGCAGAGTTACGCTATGCCCCCGATGAGACATATATCAACAACAAGCAGCGTCGTATCACCATCAACAAGGATGCCCCGGCGCTGAGTCTGAGCCACACCATGGGATTCCGTAATGTCCTTGGTGGCGACTACACATACAACCTCACCGAGGCAAAGCTCTACAAGCGTTTCTGGCTTAACAGCTGGGGAAAGGCAGACCTCTTCCTCAAGGCGGGATATCAGTGGAACCAGGTGCCCTACCCTCTGCTGATTCACCCTATCGCCAACACTTCGTTTGTCATCGAGGAGGAGATGTTCAACCTCGTCAACAACATGGAGTTCCTTAACGACCGCTACGTGTCGATGATGCTCTCTTGGGACCTCAACGGTAAGATCTTCAACCGTATCCCCCTCATCCGTCATCTGAAGTGGCGTGAGTATATCGCTGTCAACACCCTCTGGGGCGGTCTGAGCGACAAGAACAACCCCTACCATCCTGATAATATCGGCAGCGACAAGCTGATGTGGTTCCCCGAAGGCTGTTATGTGATGGACACCAAGAAGCCTTATGTCGAAGTGGTTGTGGGTGTACATAATATCTTTAAGATTATCCATGTCGAGTATGTACGTCGTCTTAACTATCTTGAGTTGCCTACAGCAACCAAGTGGGGCATACGTTACATTTTCAGATTAACGTTCTAAATAAAAAATAAAAAATAAAAAATAAAAAATAATTATAGCGAGCGATGAATGAGAAGATATATGAGTCGATGAAGTCTGTAGAGACTGAAGACTGGCTCGACCTTCACGTTATCCGGCCTCTATGCTATTACTGTGCCAAGGGTTTCAATGTTTTCGATATCCATCCCAACACCGTCACCATCCTCTCGATGATCATCGGTGCCGGCAGCTGTGTGCTCTTTGCCCATGGCAGCCATTATTATGAGGGAGCAGCGGGACTGGTGCTCAACCTCCTTGCGATACTCCTGCTGATGGTGGCCGATATCCTCGACTGCACCGATGGTCAGCTGGCCCGTATGACGGGTAAGAAGAGCAAGGTAGGCCGTATCCTCGACGGTATGGCAGGGTTCGTATGGTTCACACCTATATATATGGGTATGGTATGGCGATTCTACCAGCACCACAGCCTGGAGTTCGGCTGGCTTGGCATCAGCGACACGCCTCAGAACGTGTATATAGCCACTGCCATCGTTTTTGTCCTGGCACTTATGTCTGGCTTCGCAGGCATCGCCGCCCAGCAGCGTCTGGCCGACTATTACATCCAGGTACACCTCTTCTTCCTTAAGGGCGAGAAGGGCAGCGAGCTCGACAACTCCGCCCGCCAGCAGGAGATCTACGACAAGATGGACTCCACGACCCCACGCTACGAGCGTATCTTCCAGAAGTCATATATCGACTATACGAAGAAACAGGAGAAGTCGACCCCTCAGTTCCAGCGTCTGATGAAGAAGATCAAGGATAAGTTCGGCTCTGCCGACCAGCTTCCTCAGGACGTGCGCGAGGATATCCATCGCGAGTCGTTGGCCATCATGCCCTGGAACGGCCTGCTCACATTCAATTTCCGTTCCTTCTGGCTCTTCCTCTTCGTGCTCATCGACCTGCCTGCAGAGTTCTTCCTCTGGGAGATCATAGGCATGGGCCTGCTCACGGAGTATGTACGTCGCCGCCATGAGGGATTCTGTCGTCGCATAGCTGATAAACTATGACAAAGAAAGGCCTCAACAACCTGTTTTTCTTCATCGGTGTCGTTGCCGTAGTGGTGATGATGTTCACCTTCGATGTCAGTTTCATCGAGTTGTGGGATCATCTCTGCCATGCCGGCTACTGGCTCATCCCCATCATAGGCATCTGGATCTTCGTCTACGGCATCAATGCCCTCGCATGGATGGAGATCATAAAGTGCCAGATCGAGCCTGATGAGCATGTCAGCTTCTGGCGCATCTTCCGTCTTACCATCACTGGCTATGCTCTCAACTACGCCACTCCCGTGGGCGGTCTTGGTGGCGAGCCTTACCGTATCGTAGAGCTGTCGAAGAATATCGGCAACCAGCGTGCCGCCTCGTCAGTGATTCTATATGCGATGATGCATATCTTCGCCCATTTCTGGCTTTGGTTCACGAGTGTGTTTCTCTATCTGGCTCTTGCTGCCATCGGCGACCTGCCCTTCAGCTCAGCCACAGCCATCGTATTGGCCATCATCGTGGTGTTCTGTCTCATCGCCTTCTATCTGTTCTCGCGTGGATATAAGTACGGACTGGTGATAAAGACCATCCGTTGGATAGGTAAGATTCCCGGACTGAAAGGCTGGAGCACCCGATTCCTTGAGCGTCACAGCGAGGCACTGCATAATGTCGACGAGCATATCGCCTCACTCCATAAGCAGGATAAGCGTTCGTTCTATGCCAGCCTGTTGCTCGAATATGCCTCTCGTATCGTTCAGAGCCTTGAGATAATGTTCATGCTCCTTCTCTTCGGCATCGACTGCGGAGGAGGACTGTCAGGTCTTACCCTCACATTCCTCCACTCGATACTTATCCTGTCGTTTACCACGCTGTTGGCCAACCTCATCGGTTTCCTGCCCATGCAGCTTGGCGTTCAGGAGGGCGGTTTCGTCATCTCCATCGCCGTGATGGGTCTCACTGCCGCCCTCGGCATCTTCGTGAGCATCATCTGCCGTGTCCGTGAGATCATCTGGATTCTCATCGGCCTGCTTCTCATGAAGATACCATTAGCGGCCACTTCTGGGCACAACGCAAATAGCTAAACACACAAAAGAAGGCAGCCGTTGTGGCTGCCTTCTTTGCCTATACGCCCATGCAGGATGTTGCTCCGAGGGCCGTGAGGATTGCTGATGCAATCGATGCGATGATCTGTACGATCCACTTCAGGGTTTCTTTCTTAGTCATAGCTTACCTCCTTTCCTTCTTAATAGTTCTATACTCTTCCTCCGACAGATTACTCCATGTCGCCGTTGCCACCGGTATCGCCGCCTGAGCCCTTGCTAAACAGCCTGGTGCTTACCTCGCTGGATTCACCATTCTTGATGGCGATAGCCTTCACGGTAGTCGTGTCGCTCAGAGTGAAGCCTCCCTCATACAGAGTGCTCTGTGCTGTTGGT
>CACWLC010000010.1 GCA_902761605.1 uncultured Prevotellaceae bacterium | reverse complement strand
CCTGCGCCGATGGTACTGCAATGCAATGCGGGAGAGTAGGAGGCCGCCCCCTTTTAAGGCGAAAGCCCTGGATCAGAAATGACCCGGGGCTTTTTTATTGTCAATTCCTTTGTCATTCCATTTTTTATTATTACCTTTGCCTGCGTTATGCAATGGACAGACCGAATAAGGCAAGTTAAGATAGCTCTTGTTGTTGCAGCCGTAATAATCTCGGTTGTATCACTGCTCATATCCAATTTTCTTGTAAAAGACTTGCAGAAAGAAGAACGAGTACGTATGGAAATATGGGCTCAGGCTCTTCGCTCGCTTAATACTGCAGATGAGGATACAGATCTGACTTTGGTATTAAGTGTTTTAGAGGGTAATAACACTATTCCAGTTATTGTTCTTAACAAGCAGGGAGAGATATATGACTTTAGAAATATTGAGGATAGCTCATCGGTCTCTACGTATGTTAAGACGATGAAGAGTAAGGGCGATACTATTGTCGTTGACGATCAGTTGGTATGTTATGACGACTCTTTGATGCTAAAGCGCCTGTCTGCATGGCCATATGTTCAGCTGGGTATAGTCTTCATATTAGTTGTTGTTGCACTCTTTGCCTTGTTGGCTTCAAAGAAAGCAGAACAGAATAAGGTCTGGGTTGGTTTATCAAAGGAGACAGCCCATCAACTTGGCACCCCGATATCCAGTCTTATGGCCTGGGTGGAGTTGTTAAAGGAGAACTATCCTGGTGATGAGCTTATTCCAGAGATGGATAAGGACGTTAAAAGGCTTGAGCTTGTTGCAGAAAGATTCTCTAAGATTGGTTCTCTTCCAGAACTTGTTGACGGTTCTTTGAATGAAGTCCTTAAGCGTGTTACGGATTATATGGATCGCCGTACATCAAAAAAAGTTGATATTAGTTTCAACTTGCCTGTAGATGAAGTAATTGTTAAGATGAACAAGGCTCTTATAGAGTGGGTTGTTGAGAACCTGTGTAAGAATGCCGTTGATGCGATGGAAGGTGATGGAAAAATCGAGCTCTTGCTATTTGAGGAGGAAGATCGTGCTATTGTAGAGGTAAAAGATAACGGTAAGGGTATAAAGAAGAAAGATCAGAAGAATGTGTTCACCCCAGGTTTCACAACAAAGAAGCGCGGTTGGGGACTAGGTCTTTCCCTTGCCAAGAGGATCGTAGAAGAATATCATAAGGGAAAGATTTTTGTAAAGTATTCAGAACCCGGTGTTGGAACAACATTTAGGATCGAATTAAGCAAATAGAGGTACTAAAAATTGCACAGTCTTTCTGAAAGTGTGCGAGATACACCCTAGATAATCATTGTTTTTTAGCGAAAAACATAAAAAAAGCAAATATATGTTTCTTATCTGAGAAAATATTTGTAACTTTGCACCCCAAATGGCGAGTAAATGTGTAGTTTAGAGCAATTTAAGATAGATCTTAAGAGTCTTATGTGTGAGGAAACATCCTTGGACTATGATTTGGAAGACGGTTATTTTGCTGCTCTTGACGACTCGGATTTGGAACATGGAACGTTGCATGTGTCGGTGTCTATACGCAAGGCTACCGGTTTTTGGGAGTTCATGTTTCATACCGAGGGCACAGTGACAGTAACTTGTGACCGCTGTCTTGACGAGATGTCTCAATCTATCGATGCCGACAATCGTCTGATAGTAAAACTTGGTGCTGTCAACTCCGAGGAAGATGATATCATAACAGTGTCAGAGGACGAAGGAATACTCGACCTGTCTTGGATCATTTATGAGTTTATTGTGCTGGCTATACCCATCAAGCATGTGCATGCACCTGGCAAGTGCAACCCTGCTATGAGTCACGTTCTGGAAGAACTCTCAGCTGACCGAAGCAGCGATGAGGAGTCCGCCCAGCCTTTAGATCCCCGATGGAGCAAACTTGCAGAATTAAATATTAAAGATTAAACATTAAATAGTAATTAAGAATTATGGCACATCCTAAAAGAAGACAGTCAAGCACTCGTCAGGCCAAGCGTCGTACTCATGACAAGGCCGTAGCACCAACACTCGCAGTATGTCCAAACTGTGGAGCTTATTATGTATATCACACAGTATGCCCCACATGTGGTTACTACCGTGGTAAGGTAGCTATCAAGAAAGAGGACGAAGTAGCTGAATAATGGCGAATAAAATTAGTGCTGTAATCACTGGTATTGGTGGCTATGTTCCCGACTATATCCTCACCAACGAGGAATTGTCGCGTATGGTAGACACTAATGACGAGTGGATTATGACTCGTGTAGGTATCAAGGAGCGCCGTATCCTGACAGAAGAGGGACTCGGCACTTCTTATATGGCACGTAAGGCTGCCAAGCAGTTGCTTAAGAAAACTGGTGCAGATCCCGATACCATTGATGCCATAGTCGTTTCCACTTCGACAGCTGATTATAAATTCCCCTCGACAGCTAGCATTGTTGTTGGCAAGCTCGGATTGAAGAATGCCTTTGCATTTGATTTCTGGGGTGCTTGCTGTGGATTTCTCTACTCGCTCGACGTGGCAGCGACGATGATTCAAAGTGGACGTTATAATAAGATTATTGTTATCGGTGCTGACAAGATGTCGTCAGTAGTTGATTACAAAGACCGTCAGACCTGTCCTCTTTTCGGTGATGGTGCAGCAGCAGTGCTGTTAGAAGCCTCTGAGGAGGAGAATATCGGTGTTATGGACTCTTATTTCCGTGCAGATGGCAAGGGGCTTCCGTTCCTTCACCTCAAGGCAGGTGGATCTGTTTGTCCTCCATCCCATTTCACAGTCGATCATCGTCTGCATTATCTTTATCAGGAAGGTCGTACAGTGTTCCGATATGCTGTAACGAACATGAGCGATGACTGTGCACTCATAGCAGAGCGCAATGGTCTTGATAAGGATAATATTCAGTGGGTTGTACCGCATCAGGCGAACATGCGTATCATCGAGGCAGTAGCCAAGCGTCTTGATGTCTCAATGGACCAGGTGATAGTTAATATCGAGCATTTTGGTAATACCAGTGCTGCAACTATTCCTTTGGCCTTATGGGAAAATGAGTCCCGTTTCAGAAAAGGTGATAATATGTTATTCACCGCTTTCGGAGCAGGTTTCGTACATGGCGCTTCCTATTATAAATGGGCGTACGATGGTGATAAGTAAATTTAATGACTATAATACGAAAAGACGCATCCTTTCATAGAATGCGTTTTTTTGTCTAAAAGGAGATTATGCACAAGGCAGGGTTTGTAAATATCGTAGGAAATCCCAATGTAGGAAAGTCTACACTGATGAATCAGCTCGTCGGTGAGAGGATCAGTATAGCTACTTTTAAGGCTCAGACCACTCGTCACCGTATCATGGGTATCGTTAACACTCCAGAGATGCAGATAGTCTTCTCTGACACTCCAGGAGTGCTTAAACCGAATTACAAGCTTCAGGAGTCGATGCTGGCCTTCTCGGAGTCAGCGTTGCAGGATGCAGATGTGCTCTTGTATGTGACTGACGTTGTAGAGAATCCGGAGAAGAATATGGATTTCCTTGAGAAGGTGCAGAAGATGAACATTCCTGTATTGCTTCTCATCAATAAGATAGACGAGTTGAAGGAAAACAGTCAGCAGGTGCTTGCTGAGATCGTCGAGCGTTGGCATGCACTGTTGCCAAAGGCTGAGATCCTGCCGATATCAGCGAAGAATAAGTTCGGTATGGATATGTTGTTGAAGCGTATTAAGGAGCTGTTGCCTGAGAGTCCTGCCTATTTCGATAAGGAGCAACTCACTGACAAGCCTGCCAGATTCTTTGTGTCTGAGATTATCCGTGAGAAGATCCTGCTTTATTATGACAAGGAGATTCCGTATAGTGTTGAAGTTAGTGTAGAGCGCTTTAAGGAAGATGATAAGCGCATTCATATCAATGCAATAATTTATGTAGAGCGTGACAGCCAGAAGGGTATTATCATCGGTCATCAGGGTGTGGCGCTGAAGAAGGTGTGCACAGAAGCACGTAAGTCTCTAGAGAAATTCTTCGATAAGCCAATCTTCCTTGAGGTATTTGTGAAGGTAGATAAAGACTGGCGTTCTTCCGAAAGAGAATTGAATAATTTCGGTTATAATCCAGAATAGTAGAAAGGAGAAAATAAGATATATATGGGAAATTTAGTAGCGATCGTAGGACGTCCGAATGTTGGCAAGTCTACTTTGTTTAACAGGCTTACAAAGTCTCGTCAGGCTATTGTTAGCGACGAGGCAGGTACAACCCGTGACCGTCAATATGGAAAGTGCGAATGGAATGGCCGAGAGTTCTCTGTTGTTGATACCGGAGGCTGGGTAGTTAACTCAGACGATATCTTTGAGGAGGAGATCCGCAAGCAAGTAATTATTGCCACTGAGGAAGCCGACTTAGTGCTGTTTCTTTGTGATATAAAGAGTGGTGTGACAGACTGGGACATGGATGTGGCTCAGATTCTCCGTCGTGCCAAGTTGCCTGTAGTGCTTGTAGCCAACAAGGCAGATGATAATAAGAATCTGTACGACCAGTATGAGTTTTACAAGTTAGGTCTTGGTGATCCATTCTGTATAAGCGCCGCTACAGGCAGTGGTACGGGAGATCTTCTCGACCATGTGCTTGAGGTCTTGCCAGAGAAGACCGGTGACGAGCTTGAAGAAGGAATTCCACGTTTTGCTGTCGTAGGTCGTCCTAATGCAGGTAAATCGAGCCTTATCAATGCTTTTATTGGTGAGGAGCGTAATATTGTGACCGACATCGCAGGTACTACACGTGATTCTATATATACCCGTTACGATAAGTTCGGATTCGACTTCTATCTGGTAGATACAGCCGGTATCCGTCGTAAGAATAAGGTAACTGAGGATTTGGAGTTCTACAGTGTCATGCGTTCTATCCGTGCTATTGAGAACAGTGATGTGTGTATTCTTATGATTGATGCCACCCGTGGTATCGAGGCCCAAGATATGAACATTTTCCAGCTTATTCAGAAGAATAACAAGAGCCTTGTGGTAGTAGTAAATAAGTGGGACCTTGTAGAGGAGAAGTCGCAAATCGTTATCGATACCTTCGAGAATGCCATTCGTAAGCGTATGGCTCCATTCGTAGACTTCCCTATCATCTTTGCCTCTGCACTTACCAAGCAGCGTATCTTCAAGGTGCTTGAGACTGCCAAGCAGGTTTATCTGAACCGTAAGGCACGTATTGGTACCACCAAGCTTAATGAGGTGATGCTGCCCCTTATCGAGGCCTTCCCACCCCCATCAATCAAGGGTAAGTATATTAAGATAAAGTATGTCTCTCAGGTGCCCGACACTCAGATTCCGACATTTGTGTTCTATGCAAACCTACCTCAGTATGTAAAGGAGCCATATAAGCGTTTCCTTGAGAACAAGATACGTGAGAACTGGACTTTGACAGGTTCACCTATAAATGTCTTTATACGACAGAAGTGATGAAGCATCTGCTGTTTATTGTACTTGTGTTTCTGGCTCTCTGTGCCTGTTCTTCGCCAACCCCTGAGGAGATGGCCTCATTGGCAGCCAAAGGCTATTATGAACACCTTCTTAAAGGCGAATACGATAAATTCTTAGAGGGTAAGGCAGGCTCTGACAGCCTGCCTGAAGCCTATCGCAGACAGCTTCTTGCAGGCTATAAGCAGTTCCTGTCGCAGCAGAATAGTCTGCATAATGGTATTAACGAGATTCGTGTAATAAATGCAAGGCGTGACACTATATTAAACTATACAAATGTGTTCCTTATGCTATGTTTCGGTGATTCTACCAACGAGCAGGTCTCTGTGCCGATGATTGAGCATAATGGAAGATGGAGAATGAAATAAGCGCGATTATAATAAGTCTTAGATATGAGAAAGTTTTTGGGTATTGTATTTTTAATGTTGATCTCTGTTAGCGGCTATTCCCAGCAAAAGGAATCATTCCAGGTGAAAGGTAGTAATATCTTTCATAAACTTGATGCTTCTATAACTCTTGGAACTACAGGTGTAGGTATTGATCTATCTTCTCCTATTGGTAATTATTTGCAGTTGCGTGCTGGTTATGATTTTGTTCCTCGATTTCATTATCATATGAACTTCGGAGTTCAAGTAGGTGACGATCCTTCTAAGTCTGATTCTAAGTTTCAGCGACTTTCAGGTTTGCTAAAGGATGTAACAGGGTTTGATGTAGATAATCAGATAGAGATGATAGGTAAACCTACAATGAATAACTTTAAGTTTCTTGTTGATGTTTTCCCTTTAAGGAATAATAAGAATTTTTACATCACTGCTGGTTTTTATCTTGGATCTTCTCAAATTGCAGAGGCGGTTAATGCCACAGAGGATATGCCTTCACTTATGGCTGTGAGCATCTATAATAATTTTTATAATAAAATATCCCGTCATGAACCAATATATGATGGCAATTACTTAGACCCTGATTTTGAGGATAAGATTCTTAGTTACGGACGAATGGCAATTTGTATAGGTAATTATTCCCATGACATATATGATGGCAACGGAAACTTGATACATGCGAAGGGTGATTTATATATGATGGAGCCCGATGAGAATAGTATGTGTATGGCAAGTGTTAAAGTTAACTCTTTTAAACCATATTTAGGTCTGGGTTATGGTGGACGACTTTTTAAGAATAGCAACAAATACCGTGTCGCAGTAGATTGTGGGTTGCTATTTTGGGGAGGTACACCAAGTATAATCACCCACGATGGCACTGATTTGGCTAAGGATGTAGACAATATCAGTGGCAAGGTGGGTGACTATGTCGATATTCTTAAGCGTTTTAAAGCATATCCTGTAATAAGCGTTCGGTTTACAAAGACTATTTTCTAATTATAGCTTTTTTCCCGTTGATGATATAAACTCCTGCAGGAAGGCCTTCTTTGTTTTCTGTTTTTATCTTACTGCCTGTTAGCGTGTAGATTCCTTTTGAGGAGGTATTGTCTTTTGTAGCAATATCTTCAATGCCTGCTGCATATGTTGCTTCATCAACAAGTTCTATGTTTGAGCTTGCATTTGCTTGAACAGGAAGATATGCTTTATTTGCAGGAAGATATTTCAGATTGTCTGCCTTAACAAATCCAAGTTTCCCATTTATATTACCAAGTATTCGCATTTTCGCTGCGTCATACTTTGTTGTGTTCCAATTGGGGTGCTCTATTTCTTCTTCATCATCCATAGCCCATTTTATGACATTGCAAAAGTATACACCTTTAAGCGTATTCTGGATATTTGACTTAGAGGTAGAGCTTAGAGGAGTCAGCTTGTTGTCTGCGACTTTATTTGATGTACATTCTATAATAACAGGAGTTGCTTCTGGTATTAAACCACCTTCTATTTCTGTCATTTCAGCCATCTCCTCGTTATTATGTTTAATATAATATGCTTTCATCCCAGTTGATAGTTGATATGCAAATGAAGTATAAAGTGTTGTGTAATATTTTCCTCCAACTTCAATTTCTGGCTTAACTCCAAAATATTGACTTTCAGACTCTGTTACAGGGATAAGATTCCAGCTACAACTATTAATATTCCTTTTATCTTCTGTAGCCATATAATAAAAGTTGAAAGCACTATTATATGCTTCCTTTATATATTTAGTCATAGGTGCTCCTGCAACGACTTTTGTACCGTATAAGTAGTAAGCTCCTTCAACTTCGTATGATGAGTGGATTTTGAGATATAGACCAGAAAGTTTATATGTGTCCATTCCTTGGCCTCTAAGTATATAACCATTATCTCCACTCTTTTCAATATAAATTATTGAACCTGGATCTGATACGACATCTTCGAAGTTTTTTGTATTGAGTGCATATAGGTCGGCATTTGATGTACTAGTAATTTTTTCCTTATCTGCTTTATTATCTACAATGGTTGCATATCTCTTTGATGGAGCATTCTGAACTCTGTAGAATCCGTCTCCGTTTAATTGTGCAAACGAAGGTAGTGTTAAAGCGGCAACAAATAGTATTGTGGAAACTCTTTTCATGTTATTTTTATAATAATCCCGACCTTCATCATTACATTTTTAGTAAAGATGTAGGTCGGGATAGTTATTTATAGTTACACTAAAGATTACTCTGCGATACAAATAGATACGCGGTTCATATCATTCTCAGCAAATGGCTGAACGCGGCTACCCTTAGAGTCGTAAGAGATACGGCTCTCTGCGATACCGTACTGAGTCTTCAGAGCCTTAACGACAGCATCTGCACGTCCTGCTGCGAGGCGGTCATTGATCTTATCGTTACCAGTGCCAGCATCAGCATAGCCAGTAACCATAACCTTTGCTGTTGGATGCTCGTTCATATAGTCGGCGATATCCTTCACCTTCTGAGCCTCTTCAGGACGGATCTCTGTCTTGTTGATCAAGAAGAAAATGTCACGGCGGAGTGGCTCAACCTCTGGGCACTTAGCAGGAACCTCAACTACCTTTTCAACAATCTTCTCAACATAACGGATCTCTGGCTCTGGAACAGGAATCTCGCGAGTGCTGTATGTAGGACCAAGGTTGATCTTCACACCAGCGAGAGCGTTAAAATACCAATCCCAGTTACCAGCTTTCTTAGAGTTGTACTTATCGTTCAGAGTGTTGGCGCTGAGTTCAAGACCTACGCTAACAGCGTCAGAAATCTTGAAATCACCAGTGATACCAGCCTGTCCGAAGAGACGAACCTTTGTACCGCTCCAGAGATACTCCAGTGAGTTAACGCCGAGGTTACCATAGAGTGCGTTCATCTGCTTCTGAGCGTCAGCAGCACCGTCGTTGCTGAAACCGATGTTAGCACCGAGACCACCGAAGATACCGAAGTTGAACACGCGGTTAGGGTTGAAACCACAGAAGAGGTTAGAAAGGTTGAATGTTACGTCAACTGAAGGAGCTACATACTTCCAATCCCACTTATACTTCTGACCATCGAGCTCAGAACCAGCCTTGCTCTGCCATGCATTGATAGCGAAGCGACCACCTACAACAGGATTGAACTGGCGACCAATGGCAGCCTGAATGTTGTATGAATTCAAATCACCGAAATCAACCTCACCAAGAGTATGCTGAATGCCTAGAGGCTGAATCTGTACATACCAGTAAGGATTGAAAACGTATTCAGTCTTTGGCTGCTGATCCTGTGCAGATGCTGAGAGGAAACCCAGCGCCAGCAGGCAAGACAATATTGTTTTCTTCATTTTCATATTCTTAATCTATATTTTGAATTCTCTAATATTAATTACTTCGCAACGATAGTATACTCATTCTTGCGAACTTTGCCGAAGAAGTCGATAGCCTCATAAGTTACCTTATAAGTCTTGCCAGCCTCAGCTGTCAAAGGAATCTCCTTAACGGTTCCATCAACAACATCCTCAAAGACGACGTCAGAACCACTCTCAACCTTGATATACTTCATGAATGCAGGAGCAAATACCTCAGCAGTCCAAGATGTAGGAACGAGAATAATCTCACCTGCCTCAACAGAACCTGGACGATGAATCTTACCGCCAGAAACTACGAGAAGAGTTGGCTGCAGAGCGCGGTTTGTATTGTTAACGAGATTAACGAACTTACTATCGAATGCCTTCAAGTACTTAATAATCTCACCAGCGATGTCATTCTTGGATTTTTCAAAAGAAACTCCAACTTTATTGAACTCTTCAATCTGCTTAAAGATATCTGAGATGTTGTTCTGCAGATTCGCATTGAGGTTCGCCAGCTGGTCATCCTGGAAGTTCTGCAACAAATCACTTACATCGATTGTAAAATTCAGTTTAATTCCATTAGATTCAGTATCTACTACTATAGTACGTTTTCCAACATCAATCGGCTTAATCTCAAATTTTACATTAGAAAAATCTAATGTTGGGAATTCGATATTGATTTTGTTGAAAATCCTTTCGACAATCTCATAAATCTTATCGATTCCAGGAGTCTTGTCGATGTGTACATCGAAGTCGTATGACAGAGGCTTAACAGCCATAACAGCAAGATCGTAAGGAGAACGTGAAGAACCTGTTAATGTTGAGATTCCGCTAGTCAGAGACCAATCATATTTCAGTGCCATGCGCTGATACTTTCCACCCACCAGTGAAGGATAGAGGTCACTCATGAGAGCTGAAACAGAAGCCTGACTTCTCTTAGAGATAATGTTCTTAATGTCCTTAGCAATTGTCTTGTAGTCAAGCTCAATATCCTTAGGATCCTTAACTGTTACGTCAACCTCGTACAGACCTGTCTCGTTAGCACGAGTTTGATTCCAGCCCCAAGTAAGTACTTTGTCTGACTTCTTAGCTGCAGAAAGTTCAACATTATTATATGTTTCACCAATGCTATTTACCATTGAGAAACTGCCATCAAGAACTCTGTCGTTAGGATTAACAGTGAAATAAACTGTACCAGCATCACCGGTATAGAATTTCTTGATTTTCTTACCATGGAACTCTGCCATATCGTCTGAACCGATGTAAGCTGCAAGAACCTGAGACTTTACGTCAACAGGAGCTGCAATAGCACCGAAGATAGGGTTGTATGTTCCCTCAATTACCATTGAGTATACAACTTTGTCTAGTGCCTGAGTCAGAAGAAGAATCTGATTCTGAATATCTGCGATCTGACTGTCAATTTCTGTCTTTAATGCACTTGTCTGAGTACTGATCAGAGCTTTTGCATCAGCTTCTGAAATTGCATCAATGCTTTTAACTAACACTTCAAGAGCGGCAATCTTGTTTGTTAAATCAGAAATCTTGTTTCTCAGTTCGGTGTCATTGTAGGCAGCAGGAATGCTTGCCTTGACAGCATCAAGCTGAGCCTTAAGATCTGCAATCTGAGTATTCAGATCCTTCTGAATCGCGATCTTTGCATTTGCGATCTCGTCTGCATCGTTGTCTTTACATGAAACGAATGCGCTCGAAGTAGCAAACAGAGCTGCTACCAAGAGAATACCATTAAAAATTTTCTTTTTCATTGAACTTTTAATTATAATTAGACATATATATGTTTGTTGATTCCACATAAATCGAGGCAAAATTAGGAAATTATTTTGAAAGTTCCAAGTTTTTTTTAAGTTTTTTTTAAAAATGAAGTGGAAAAGTGGTAATTTCCTTTCATTTGGGTATAAAAAAGCCCCGAAAAAATGTCTTTTTGACTATTTTCGGGGTTTTCGTGTTTTGTGCGCCTGATAGGACTCGAACCTACACGACCTGAGCCACCAGATCCTAAGTCTGGCGCGTCTACCAATTCCGCCACAAGCGCCTTTTGTTTTTGCCTTTCTGTAAACGCGGGTGCAAAGTTACAAATTTTTCTTTATTCCACCAAAAGTTTACGCGCAAATTCTATCAAAGTATCCTTTCCTCGTGCAAAATCATCGTCTCTAAGTGTCACATAATGGTCGGGAGCGATGCCAAACTCTGTGTTCTGACGGTTTCTGTCGTACATAGGACAAGCTGAGAACCGTACTATCCAACCATTGGGCAGAGTATTAGAGAAAGGTAATCCAGCCCCTCCCCCAGTCTTGTCACCCACAATTTTCGTTTTAGGCAGGCACTTCATATATTTTACGAACTCATTAGCTGCACTGAACACATGATGGTTAGTCAGAATCACTACATCCTTCTGCCATCTTATGTTACTCGATGGCTCGAGATATTGTTCTTTCATCTCTGAAAAATCATTATGTCCTTTCCCCGTCTTATGCTGTTCATAGCCTACAAGCGTCTTTTCATTGCAGAACCGAGCAGCCAGTTTTTCTGCATTCGTAAGATTTCCTCCTCCGTTATTCCTAATGTCGAGTATCATGCCATTGCATAATGCGAGATAGTTCATCACCTCATCAAGATTACCTTCACCGATGCCGCTCATAAAACTTCCATAATATACATATCCGATGTTGTCGTCGAGTATTGTATATGACAATCCTGAGGCAATGCGATAGTCTGTTCCAAGGTATCTGTGTTGCAGAGTATCGCTGAAGTTTGTTGGGTAGTCTTCGAACCACGACCAGTATCGTCCGTAGTCGAAAGCTGTTGACAGGTTCACATGTCCGTCGCGTAGTTCTGCGAGCATGTCTGTAAGCACTTCAAACAGCTGGTCTCTGCTGATGTCCTCTTTCGCGCGTACCTTATATTTATTATAGACATCATTCCAGTCGAGACCATATTCCTTCTGTTTATAGTCAAAGAAACAATATCGTTCGTCGATGATTTTCCACAGGGCCTCGAAATTCCCCTGAGGTGTGTTGTCGTATTGCTCTTCGTCTATGCATGAGATGAATAGAGGTAAGTGGAAAGCAATCAGTATCGCCCACATAATATGTCTCTTTATGGCTTTGATGCTCATGGCCTGTATCTTAGGATTTGCACTCGCTTGACTACACCTATCATAAAGCGATGGGCATAGATGTGCGATTTGAGGTTATTCACTTCTGCCTGTTGGTAGTTGCCGAGATATCCTATCCGGAGTGTCCACGTACGTCCGGTATTCCAGTCTATGGAAAATTGGTGACGGAAATTCGGTGCTGAGATAAAGGTTGTGGGCACTACATTATGGTCATAGTTGCCTTGAGAGAATATCTCGTAGTATGACTGTCCATAGTTCGGGCTGAACATCAGTCCTGCGAGTGGGACATCCATCTCATATCGCAGTGTGAATCTCTTCTGCCATAACCGGAAATTGTAAGTCGCGATACCTGATGGCATAATCTGTGCCGAAAGTCTCCCCTGCGCAGGATTGTTCGATCCTGCTGTGTTGTATATAAAGCCCAGGTTTCCGTATAACAGTCCGCCAGCCTGTAGCTTCAGACGTCCCTCCGCTAACTGCCATCCATAGTATTTCCCCCAGTATATGCTGTAGCTACCCTCCAGTTCTGTGTTTTTTTTGCTGCGATCTTTTGTCGACGACAGTGATACCTCCTGTTGCAGCATGGTGCTCCAGCGCAAGTCTTTGCTTTGTCGTTCTGAGATATTCAGATATGTTATTCCGATGCCGGAGAATTTCTCCTGCGAAAGATAGGTGTCGAGGATGTTTGTTCCTCCCACACCAATCATGTTCGCAGAAGTGCGTATTTTTGTTGAGTCTGTCTGAGAATAGACAGATGCAGCGATCATTATCAGAAATGTCAGGGTCTTATTCCTCATCATCGAAGAGGCTTAATTCTATATTAGTTTCTGAGTGATTTGACTGCTCAGATTCATCGAGATCCTCAGAAAAATCTGACGTTTCGAGATCCTCAGCATCTTCAGACGACTCAGTTGGCTCAGGGAAGCGTACAGGCTCCAGTTCTTCGATGCTCTCTATCTGATAAGTGCTGATGCGTTTTCCTTTGGCCTTAAAACCTTTCACAGCAATAAATTGCTCTGCGTCAATCTCTTCGCTACCACGGAAATCATCTGCTCCGCCATATGTCACCTTGATGAGCGGATAGACCACATCTGTAAGCAGGATAAGTCTTGATGCCGGGTTCTCGCTGAGCCAGTTCTGTTTCTTTTTCGTAGCGTCCATAAGGAATCGCTTCAGATATGGATATCCCTGATTGTCAGCATCCCATAATACAGCCGTCCAAACTTTATTGGCGTCGTATTTCTCTATGCGGAGGATGTTCTCCTCGAAGTGGTTGTTAAGGTCAAATGTTGTGAGATAGAAATCACCATTGTCGAGTACCACCAGTATCTGGTCTTCATCAAAGAACTCTCCCAACAGTCGTCCGTGTTCATCGTAGTTCAGGCGATTCACATCCGGGTCATACCACACCTTACGTCCTCCGAGAGTAGAGTGGCCATGACTCTTCAGACTGATACGATGAACTGGGAATTTTGTCAGAAGATTTCCCTTCGATGCACGTCCTTTGATCATGATCTCGGAGAAGTCCTTTTCTGCGAATATCTTCTTCAGTTTCGGATTCGGGTCAAGTGTGACCTTTATTATCTCTGCCTCACCATTGGGATTGGCAGTGAAGTACATCACCTTTGAGCCCGGTGTACCCTGAGTGAGATCATATTCCTTGTCGCGCGTCATGCTTGTGACGTTGAAACGTTTGATGAAACACCATCCCTTCTTTCCGTCACGATATACCGCATTATATATCGTTCGAGAGTCGTTTTTCTTGAATACCGACAGATGCATTACATTCTTGCCCACGAACACCTTCTCTGCCACACGGATAACCTTATATTTCCCGTCCTTGTAGAAGATGATGATGTCGTCGATGTCCGAGCAGTTACATACAAACTCGTCTTTCTTCAAGCCAGTACCGATAAATCCGTCTGTGCGGTTGATATACAGTTTCTGATTTGCCTCCGCCACCTTTGTTGCCTCGATAGTGTCGAAGTTGCGTATCTCTGTAAGACGAGGATGATCCTTACCGTATTTATCCTTAAGGAACTGGAACCAACTGGCTGTCACCTCCACGAGATTTGCCAGGTCACGGTCTATATTCTCTATCTCCGCCTTTATTCGTGCCATCAGTTCATCTGCTTTGTCCTTATTGAACTTAAGGATACGCTGCATCTTTATCTCCAGCAGTTTCAGAATATCATCCTTTGTTACCTCACGTACCAGACTGGGATAGTAAGGCGTCAGTCGTTCGTCAATATGTTCGCATACTGCATCGATGGTAGGAGCCTGTTCGAATTTCTTATCCTTATAGATACGTTCCTCAATGAAGATCTTCTCGAGTGAGTAGAAATGCAACTGCTCCAGAAGTTCGTTCTTGCGAATCTCAAGTTCCTGGCGGATAAGGTCCTTTGTTCGCTCCACGTTATGGATAAGCACATCAGATACGGTAAGAAACTGTGGTTTCTGATCTGCGATAACGCAACAGTTAGGTGATATGTTTATCTCGCAATCAGTAAAAGCATAGAGAGCATCGAGAGTCTTATCACTCGATACACCCGGCATAAGGTGGATCTGAATCTCCACTTGTGCAGAAGTAAGGTCATCAACCCGTTTAGCCTTTATCTTACCTTTTTCGATTGCTTTCGTGATACTCTCTATAAGAGTACCAACAGTCTTGGAGTAAGGAAGTTCACGGATTACGAGAGTTTTCTGATCCAGTTTCTCTATCTTTGCACGCACCTTCAGCACACCACCTCGCTGTCCGTCGTTATATTTCCCAACGTCGATACTTCCTCCCGTCTGGAAGTCTGGATAGAGGTGAAACTCCTGTCCGTGCAGATAACTTATTGCTGCATCACATATCTCCACGAAGTTATGTGGAAGAATCTTTGATGAAAGGCCTACAGCGATACCCTCCGCTCCCTGTGCGAGCAACAGAGGATATTTCACGGGCAATGAAATCGGTTCTTTGTTTCTTCCGTCGTAGCTAAGCTGCCACTCTGTGGTCTTTGGATTAAAAACTGTGTCGAGTGCGAACTTCGACAGTCGTGCCTCGATATATCGTGGTGCTGCTGCCTTGTCGCCAGTGAGAATGTTACCCCAGTTTCCCTGAGTGTCTACCAATAGGTCTTTCTGTCCCAGTTGTACCAATGCGTCGCCGATAGATGCATCACCGTGAGGGTGGAACTGCATGGTATGTCCCACGATGTTAGCCACCTTATTGTATCGTCCGTCGTCCATGCGTTTCATGGAGTGCATGATACGTCGCTGTACTGGTTTGAATCCGTCTTCGATATTCGGCACGGCTCGTTCCAGGATTACGTAGCTTGCATAATCCAAGAACCAGTTCTGGTACATTCCTGACAGATGATGAACTGCTGCAGCGTCGAATCTGTTCACTGGTTTATAGTCAGAGTGCCCCTCCGTCTCTCCACCATTCTCATCACCGGCAGTGGCATCCACCCCCTGCTCTTCAAGTATCTCGTCGTCTCTTGTTTCGTCGTCCATTATCGATGGGTCTTTAGAAATTCTGCATGCAAAGGTACGGAAAAAAATCGACACGACCAAAAAAAATGAGTATAACCTATGGTTATATCGAAAAATATATGTACCTTTGCATCGCTTTTAAACAATAAGAATATGACAGCTAATGAGATTCGTGACTCGTTTAAGAAGTTTTTTGAGTCAAAACAACATGCAATAGTTCCGTCAGCCCCTATGGTTATCAAGGATGACCCTACGCTGATGTTCACCAACGCTGGTATGAACCAGTGGAAAGATATAATCCTCGGTACCCGTGAGCCCGAGCCACGTCGCCGCGCGGACACCCAGAAGTGTCTTCGCGTTAGCGGTAAGCACAATGACCTTGAGGAAGTGGGTCATGACACATATCACCATACTATGTTCGAGATGCTCGGCAACTGGAGCTTTGGCGATTACTTCAAGGAAGGTGCCATTGACATGGCTTGGGAGTACCTCGTTGACGTGCTTAAGCTCGATCCAGAGAATCTGTATGTTACAGTGTTTGAGGGCTCACCTGAGGAAAACATCCCTCGTGATGATGAGGCAGCGAAGTACTGGTCAAAGCATGTTCCCGAGGATCATATCATCAATGGTAACAAGCATGATAACTTCTGGGAGATGGGTGATACCGGTCCTTGTGGTCCTTGTTCTGAGATTCACGTTGACTCTCGTACACCTGAGCAGAGAAAGGCATCTGGTAAGAGTGGTCGTGAGCTTGTAAACCAGGATGACCCTCAGGTTATTGAGATCTGGAACCTTGTTTTTATGCAGTTTAATCGTAAGGCCGATGGTTCTCTTGAGAAACTTGGAATGAACGTTATCGATACCGGTATGGGCTTCGAGCGTCTGGTCCGTATGTTGCAGGGTAAGCATTCAAACTACGACACCGATATCTTCCAGCCAATCATCATGGCAGAGGAGGCTATTACCGGTTTGAAGTATATCACTTTCGAGGAAGAGGAAAAAGCTCCTATTACAAAGGAGCAGGATGATATCAACATCGCCATGCGTGTATGTGCAGACCATCTGAGAGCCGTATCGTTCTCTATTGCTGATGGTCAGCTGCCGTCAAATGCCAAGGCAGGATATGTTATCCGTCGTATCCTCCGTCGTGCAGTACGCTATGCATATACTTTCCTCGGACAGAAGGACGGGTTCCTGCATAAGCTTGTACCAACACTCGTTGCAGAGATGGGTGATGCCTTCCCTGAGTTGAAGGCTCAGCAGCAGCTTATCACCAAGGTTATTAAGGAAGAGGAAGATTCATTCCTCCGTACCCTCGACAAGGGTATCGGAATGCTTAACGATGCTATGGATAAGCTGAAGGCAGAAAACAAAACTGTTCTCGATGGTGTTCAGGCTTTCCGCCTATTCGATACCTATGGATTCCCTCTCGACCTTACAGAACTTATCTGCCGTGAGAATGGTTTTACTGTTGATGAGGAGCAGTTTAATGTTGAGATGCAGAAACAGAAAGATCGTGCCCGTAACGCAGCTGCCGTAGAGAACTCAGACTGGACGGAGCTTGCACAGGGAGAACAGCAGTTCGTGGGTTATGACTATACTGAATATGAGTGTCATATCCTGCGTTACCGTAAGGTGACACAGAAAAAGAACGAGTTCTATGAGCTCGTGTTCGACTATACCCCATTCTATGGAGAGATGGGAGGACAGGTAGGTGATCAGGGTGTTATATGCAATGAGGCAGAGACCATCGATATCATTGACTCTAAGCGTGAGAATAACCAGACAGTACACATCGTAAAACAACTTCCTAAGGATCCTACAGCACCGTTTATGGCATGTGTAGATACCGACAAGCGTGATGCCTCTGCTGCCAATCATACTGCTACCCATCTGCTCGACTACGCACTTAAACAGGTTCTCGGAGACCATGTAGAACAGAAGGGTTCATTCGTATCCCCCGATACCCTCCGTTTCGATTTTTCTCACTTCCAGAAAGTTACTGACGAGGAGATTCGTGAGGTAGAGCGCATGGTTAATGATATGATTCGTCAGGATATCCAGTTGGATGAACATCGTGACGTGCCATTTGAGGAAGCAAAGAAACTCGGTGCCATTGCCCTCTTTGGAGAGAAGTATGGTGATAAGGTACGTGTTGTACGTTTCGGTCCTTCATGTGAGTTCTGTGGTGGTATCCACGCCAAGGCCACAGGTAAGATTGGATTCTTTAAGATTGTATCTGAGAGCAGTGTAGCTGCCGGTATCCGTCGTATCGAGGCAAAGACAGGCAAGGAGTGTGAGGAGTTGCTTTATATGACCGAGGATGTCCTTAAGGCAGTAAAGGGCTTCTTCAATAATGCCAAGGACCTTCAGGCAACAATCTTGAAATATATCGAGGAGCACGACACTATGAAGAAGGAGATAGAGGGTTTCCAGGCAGCCCGTGTTGTTTCGATGTCAAAGGATCTAGTTGAGAAGGCTCGTATCATTAATGGAGTAAAGGTGGTAACAGCTCAGGCCCCTATGTCACCTGATGCAGCCAAAGACCTCGTGTTCAAGGTTCGTGAGCTTTGTCCTGAGAATCTTGTATGTGTAGTAGGTACTGTCTTCAACGATAAACCAATGCTCAATGTCATGCTCAGCGATGATATGGTAAAAGGCTATGGTCTGAATGCAGGCCAGCTCGTTCGCGAGGCAGCTAAGCTTATGCAGGGCGGTGGTGGCGGCCAGCCCCATTTCGCAAGTGCGGGAGGTAAGAACCCAGACGGTCTCTCTGCAGCAATAGACAAAGTTGTAGAATTAGCAAATTTATAAATTATGGCACTTAATCTTGACAAGAACCTTAAAGTTTATCACAACATCGGCGAAGTCGCAAAGATGTTTGATGTCAGCGAGAGTACTCTCCGCTATTGGGAGACGGAGTTTCCTCATCTGAAGCCCCGTACCCTTGGTAACTCAAAGATCCGTCAGTATGCTGATAAGGATATTGAGACTGTGCGTATTATTCACAATCTTGTCAAGGTTCGCGGCTTTAAGATTTCTTCTGCAAAGAAAATTCTTGCCCATAACCCAAAGGGTACGGACAAGAAAGTAGAAGTGCTTGACAAGCTCATGGGCATACGCTCTGAGCTTCAGGCACTAAAGAAACAACTTGACTATTTGCAGTGATTGTAAAAATCTTCACCTAATACGGTCCAGGGAGTAATCTTCTGGGCCTCTTTTTTTGTCAGCTGTCGGCTCCAGGTTACTCTTCCTTTCGTGTCAGCACCGGCTCCACGGTTGTTATACTCGAGGTAGCGTGCTGTCTCCTCACGTTTCTTCTCCCAGTTATGCCATCCCTCAGTACGGATATGTCCTCCAAGTTCGCAGTTCATGAAGAGAGTATAGCCATAATCCCGCCAAGGACGTCCGAGGAATACCTTATCCACCCCCTCCTTAGCGATAAGACGGCAGTTGTTGAACACATATCCGTATTCCTGGTCTTTCGGTGTTGAGGCGGCAGTGACATAGCTGTTTACTAGGCTCTCTATGGTACAGTCCTCAAACCATGCTATCGACGGTCCGAAGATGAAATCCGTAGTTCCACAGATATAACAACCTTTAAAGAATATATGAGTGTTGGCAACACCTGTGTAAACGGTATCCTGATGACCAATCAAGCGACAGTTGATTATTTTTATTCGATCCCCCTCAGTATGTAATGCCACAGCTTGTCCGAGTCGTGCAGAATTGTTCTCCAAGGTGAGGTTTTTGATAGTGATATCATTACCCTCAATCTTAAGTGTATAAGTACGGAAGGTGCCCATGGCCTGAGTGCGAGGCTCAGCTGTACCTAATGTTATCTTTATATTTGCATGATCATCATAGGTGATGATGGTCTCTTTCATATCCTCTCCGCAGAGTTCGATGTTCTGCAGCCATGATGGTATGATAAGTTTCTCCTTATACGTACCTTTCTTTATATATATGACCTTATGATAATCCATAAAGGCTCGGCATACCTCGATAGCCTCATCTACGGTTCGGAACTCTCCTGTGCCGTCGCGAGCCACGATGATAGTGTCGGGATTGTCGTACTTCGATGCAGCAGAGAGAGGTATAAATGATAAATGAAAAATGATAAATGATAAACTTATCCGCAGTAAGATTCTTGTTTTCAGTAATTTGTCCATATTATTATTCTTTAATTATTTCCATTTACGTTTATTATTTATCCATTATCATCTACATAATCTGTGATATCTCCTTCAAATCAGGGATCTTCTTGAGGTTGTTAATGATAGCCTGTACATTCTCTCGGTCATGTACCCTCAATTCGATACTACCGTCAAAGATGCCTTCCTCAGTGGTTATCGTCAGCTTATGGATGTTAACATTCATCTGTGAGGAGATAACCTGAGTAATCTCGTTGAGCATGCCCATACGGTCTATACCTCCTATACGTATCGTGGCATCGAAATAGAGTTTCTTGTGCATGTCCCATTTGATATCTACTATGCGGTTACCATAACTTGTCTTCAGTTTGGCTGCAACAGGACATGTGCGTTTGTGAATCTCTATCTGATTCTTGTTATTAATATACCCGAGAGCGTCATCACCTGGAATAGGATGACAACAGCCCGGGAACTTATACGTATTAATGTTCTCCTCAGAGATGTATACAGGTTTCTTCTTGTTGAACTTCTCCGGAACGATGAAGAGATCCTGTTGAGGTACGTCTTCTTTCTTCTTTTTGCCTACGAACGGCACGAACTTACGCCATCCGGAGTCGCTCTCCTCTTTCTTGTTCTTACCATTCAGTTCATCGATGTCCTTCTCCCCCAGCAGTACGGTCTTCTCTCCCAGTGCTACGAAGAAGTCATTACGTTTCTTTATGTCGTGGAACTCTGCCAGCTGGTCTGCTATTGCCGGTGTCATCTCGAAGTTGTTTTTCTGGAGGAACTCCTGCAGTATATCCTCTCCAATCTTCTGTACCTCTCTGTTGTCACGTCGCAGGATAGCCTGTATCTTTGCCTTTGCCTTCGCTGTAGACACGAAGTTTATCCATGAAGGATTGACGTGTTGTGCCTTTGAGGTCAGTATCTCCACCTGGTCTCCGCTCTGCAGACGATGGCTGATAGGCACCAGCTTATGGTTTACCTTTGCTCCGATACAATGACTTCCGAGGAAGGTATGTATTGAGAAAGCGAAGTCGAGAGCCGTACAACCCGCTGGCATCGTCTTTATCTCTCCCTTAGGTGTGAAGACAAATATCTCACTTGCAAAGAGGTTCAGTTTGATAGTGTCGAGGAAGTCCATAGCGTCAGGCTGCGGGTCATCAAGGATCTCCTTAATGGTACGAAGCCAGTCGTTGAGTTCCGCTTCATCCTCAGTATATTCCTCATCCTCCAGACCATCCTTATATTTCCAGTGTGCTGCGAATCCTTGTTCTGCCACCTCGTCCATACGGTCTGAGCGTATCTGTACTTCTATCCATTGGCCAGTCTTCGACATCAGTGTCACATGCAGTGCCTGATATCCGTTGGCCTTCGGATGCGACAGCCAGTCACGCAGACGGTCCGGGTGTGACTTGTAAATCTTCGAAATAGCCACATAGATGTTGAAGCATTCATTCACCTCCTCCTCTCTCGATTTAGGTGTGAATATGATACGTACTGCGAGGATGTCGTATATCTCCTCAAAAGATACGTGTTTATTCTGCATCTTGTTCCAGATAGAGTATGGAGTCTTTACCCTCTGCTTTATCTCGTAGTTGATGCCCATCTTGTCGAGTGCTTCCTTGATAGGAGCCTTGAACTGTTCAAAGAGCATTTCACGCTGTTGCTGTGTCTTCTGCAGTTTCTTGTCGATAGATGCATACTCATCAGGGTGTTCAAAGCGGAAACTGAGATTCTCCAGTTCCGACTTCACCTTATATAGTCCCAGACGGTTGGCCAGTGGGGCGTAGATATACAGTGTCTCACCAGCAATCTTATACTGTTTGTTGGCAGGCTGCGACTCCAGTGTTCGCATGTTGTGCAGACGGTCACAGATCTTGATAAGAATCACTCGGATATCATCGCTCATCGTAAGCAGGAGCTTCTTGAAGTTCTCTGCTTGTGCAGAGGCCTGTTCTCCGAAGATACCGCCACTGATCTTCGTCAGTCCGTCGACGATCTGTGCGATCTTCGAACCGAAGAGGTTCTCTATATCCTCTACGGTATAGTCTGTGTCCTCCACCACATCGTGGAGTAGGGCAGAGCAGATACTTGTTGATCCCAGTCCCACCTCCTGACAGGCTATCTGAGCCACAGCTATCGGGTGCATGATATACGGCTCCCCGGAGAGACGCCTTACCCCTTTATGTGCCTGACGTGCGAAATTGAATGCCTTGGTTATGAGGTCAACCTTCTTACGGTGGCGTGATGCCAGGTAACTGTCTAACAGTGTCTGAAACGCCTCGTTTATCAGTTTCTCATCAGCGGCTTCCTGTCTGATCTGCTCTTCATCCATAACTCTTATCTCCTTCTACGTGATCTCTTTGAACTGCTCTTACGGCGTGAACTACTCTTCTTCTTAGCTGTTGCCTTTCCGCGTTTCGCTGAGGCTGCACGTCCCTTTCGGGCAGATGAGCGTCCTCTCTTTGCAACCCAGCGGTTACGTGAGTAACGTGCATTGCGACGGCTAAGTCTCGAACTCCTCTTTGAACGGAATGTGGGCACGTCATCATTGATTGTCACCTCCAGTCGTTTTGTCAGGAGCTCATCAGCACGGTATGCGAAGATAGAGTCCTGATTGTCGATAAATCGTCCTGTCTCAGCCAAAGGCAGGCGGATGGCATAAGGCTTTGTCAGTCCTGGGATGACATCGCGACGAAACTCGGGGTTCAGTGAACGTATCATATCCGCATCGAGATCCAGCACTGCTGCTATCTGTTCGATGTGTACGTTCTTGTTTACTACTACCGTATCTGTCTGTGCAGGCAGACGAGTTGTCATCGGACAGATATTATGCTCACAGTAGTATGTCATGATATAGCTTGCAGCGATGAATGCCGGTACATATCCTCTTGTTTCCGCAGGGAGATATGGGTATATATGCCAGTAGTCCTTGTCTGCTGCAGTGATAGCATCGTCCTTATTGATTCCCTTTGCTGCACGGGCACGACGGATGGCCTTGTTGATATTCTCCGGACCGCAGTTATATGCTGCGATAACGAGGTTCCAGTCGCCGAATACCTTATATAACGCCTTCAGGTATCTTGCTGCAGCGTAAGATGACTTCACCGGGTCACGGCGCTCGTCAACGAGTGAGTTCACCTCAAGCCCATACTGCTTTCCGGTACCTATCATAAACTGCCACAGACCAGTAGCTCCCACTCTCGATACAGCCTTGGGGTTGAGTGCTGACTCGATGATTGGCAGGTATTTCAGTTCAATAGGCAGTTTATAAGCCTCGAGCGCCTCTTCGAAGATAGGCATGTAGAAGTTGGCTGCTCCCAGCATGTAACTTACTGAATAGCGCAGACGTCCGCTATAACGGTCGATGAACTTTTGTACCACATCGTTATATGCCATCTCCATCACTGAAGGAATACGGCTAAGACGTTCGATGTACTCTTCCTTGGTAAATACGGGATTCTCATCCTTCATATTACAGTCATTGATCCCGCTGAGATATGTCTTTGACATATACAGGTTCAGCAGACTGTCCAGGTCGTATGTCATCGCCTCAGGAAACTCGATGAGTTCTTCGTTTCCCTCCTTGTCCTTCACTGCCAGTTCGTCTTCTCCGAGGGGTATCTTTACGTCATCACCCTCTTCATCTTCTTCCTCTTCTTCAATGTCGTAATAGTCCGATTTGATACTGTCAGTCTCTAATACTACCTGTGCCTTGATGGGATTGATGAGCGTGAACTGGAAAATGAAAAGTATAGAGAATACCTTCATCCACAGGCTCATGTTCCCGAAACTCTTTCTTTTTATATTTGTCATTTTACTCATATTTGCTGTTAAACTATGCATGTCAACTTCTTAGAAGTTCAGACTGCATTGCAGTCCTACTGATGAGGAGTCGAAGGGGTTTCTCGATGTGTGGTTGTTGATGATCGTGGGCTCTACCTTAAGGCTCAAATCGGTAGATATGTCAAACACCGAGAGTTCTGCATCGACATAAGCGTCAATCACCGACAGTGCGTAGACGCCAAGGAGAACGAAGAAGCTAAGGTCACGCCATCGGCGGTACTTGTCTTTTCTGTTCTTGAAGATTTCCGTATACCGTTTCATGTCGCTTGCTGTCGTTATCTGTGTGCCAAGATGTAGGAACTTGTTATAACTGTCTGTACGGGGATCGTCGTCTGTAATGTCGAGATATGCCTGAGAATAGTCCTTGTACTGGGTGTTGTTCCAGTTCATGGCATACAGACATCCTAGGAATCCTCCGTAAACGATAGGTAGTTTCCAGTATTTACGGTTGTATATCTGTCCTCCACCCGGTATAACGAGTGCCAGCCACAGGGCTCTCTTAGGATCTGGTATCCAAGTCTTTGGCTTTATGTCGGCTTTTATCTGTTTTGTTGTGTCGATGAGAACTGAAATCTCCTTGCCGATGCTGTCTGCGAAGACACTGTCAGAAGGTATGCTGTCTGCCTGCAGTTCATTCTGTGCAGATAGCATTCCTGTGCATATCATAAGCATCAGGAGAATTGTTGTCAGTCGTTTATTATTTAATACCATCGATAGCTTTCATAATCTGTTCTAACTCTTCCTCATTGTTAAATGGGATGCTTATCTTTCCCTTGCCCTTCGGTGAACAAGTCATCTGTACCTTTGTTTTAAACAACAGTGACAGCCTGTCGCGTAGGAGTACATACTCCCTTGGCAGGAGTGCCTTCGCTTCAGAAGGTTTTTTGATGTTCTGTAAGTCGTTGCCGCTCTTAAGCAGCTGTACCAACTCCTCAACCTTACGTACAGAATAGTCGTTCTTCTGAACCTCCTTGAAGAGTTTTATCTGTGCCGAAGGACTGTCGAGTGAAAGCAGTGCACGCGCATGTCCCATGTCCACCTCGTGATTCTTCAGTGCCATCTGTATTTGTGCCGGGAGTTTCAGCAGACGCATGTAGTTGGTGATCGCGGTACGACTCTTACCCACACGTTCTGCAATCCTCTCCTGGGTCATTCCCAGGGTGTCGGCCATATGCTGGTATGCCAGTGCTATCTCTATTGCGTTCAGGTCCTCACGCTGGATGTTCTCCACAAGGGCCATCTCCATGACGTTCTCGTCATCGACGGTACGGATATATGCTGGTAGCGCTGTCAGACCTGCTATTTGTGATGCTCTCCAACGGCGTTCTCCGGCGATTATCTGATATCTGCCGTCAGGCATCTGACGAAGTGTGATAGGTGTGATGAGACCAACTTCACGTATACTCGTTGCCAGTTCATTCATCGCCTCCTCGTCAAACTCGCGACGCGGTTGGTTTGGATTTGGTTCTATCAAGTTGATGGGAATCTCATTAAGATTAGAGCTTCCCTCCGTCTGTATGTCACCGGTATCAATCAGTGCATCGAGTCCTTTGCCCTTCCCTGTACCGATATTGTCCAGGCCTCTGCCCAGCACATTACGGTCGTATTTCTTGTGTACAGCCATCTTCCTATTTGCGATTTACTGATTTGCGATTTTCTGATTCTTGTTGATAATCTCTTTGGCCAGTGCCAGGTGGTTCTTACTTCCCGTAGAGTCTGCATCATAGAGGATGGCTGGGAGTCCGTGACTTGGTGCCTCACTCAGTTTGACATTACGCTGGATGACGGTCTTGAACACCAACTCCTGGAAGTGGCGCTTCACCTCATCGTATATCTGGTTAGCCAGACGTAGACGGCTGTCGTACATAGTAAGTAGAAATCCCTCAATCTCAAGTGTAGGATTGAGCTTATGCTTGATGATACGTATTGTGTTCAGCAGCTTGCTGATTCCCTCGAGAGCGAAATACTCGCACTGTACGGGTATGATCACCGAATCAGCAGCTGTAAGGGCGTTCACTGTGATAAGTCCGAGCGACGGACTGCAGTCGATGAGGATATAGTCGTATTCGTTTCTTACGGGAGTAAGGATGTCACGTACAATCTTCTCCCTGTTGTTCATGTTCAGCATCTCTATCTCGGCACCTACCAGGTCAATGTGACTTGGGATGATGTCAAGTCCGTCGATATCGGTAGTGTAGATAGCGTCACGGATGTCTGCCTTATTGACGATGCACTCGTAAAGTGAACAGTCCACCTCCTGTATGTTGACACCCAGACCACTGGATGCGTTAGCCTGTGGATCGGCATCAACCACGAGGACAGCCTTTTCGAGAGTAGCCAACGAAGCTGCGAGATTAATGGTCGTTGTAGTCTTTCCGACACCGCCCTTTTGGTTTGCTAAAGCAATTATTTTACCCATGTTACAAATTCTTTATACCTTACTTATTTAGACAATTTGGGCACAAAGTTACATATTTCTGCTGAGAAACACGTGGAATTTAAACCTTTTTTCGTACTTTTGCACCGAAAACATTGATATTTTATGGAAATTAAACGACCGTTACTCCTCATTTCCAATGATGACGGCTATCAGGCAAAGGGTATCAACAGCCTTGTAGACATGCTTTCAGACTATGGTGATATCATTGTCTGTGCCCCCGAAGATGCACGTAGCGGCTACTCCTGTGCTTTCTCTGCCACCACCCCTCTGACACTTCATTTGAGAGTCAGAAGACCTGGTTTGGAGATATGGTCTTGTAACGGCACACCTGTAGACTGTGTTAAGATGGCATTGTCAGAGCTCTGTCCCCGTAAGCCGGATATGGTTATCGGTGGAATCAATCATGGAGATAATGCCTCTGTGAATGCCCATTATAGTGGCACTATGGGTGTCACCCTCGAAGGATGCATGAAATATATCCCTTCTGTTGCGTTTTCACTCTGTGACTTCCGTGCTGATGCCGATTTCGAACCGTTGAGGCCGTATATACGTGAGATCACCTCGAAGGTGCTCTCTGAGGGTCTGACTCGAGGTGTATGCCTGAATGTGAATTTCCCGAAAGAGAATCCATATAATGGTGTGCGTGTTTGCCGTATGGCTTATGGTACATGGGGTAGTGAGGTAACGAAATGTCATCACCCCAGAGGGTATGATTACTGGTGGATGGTAGGCCATTATACTAACGACGAGCCGGAAGCCGAGGATACCGACCGTTGGGCTCTCGATAATGGCTACGTGGCTATAACCCCCACTCAGATGGATGTGACGGCTCATTCTGCCATTGATCTCATTAACAAATGGAATCTGAATGGTGAAATAGTCAAATAGTCAAATTTATGCGGTATTTTCTGATAGTAGGCGAGGCCTCTGGTGATCTTCATGCATCGCATCTTATGCGAGCATTGAAAAATATTGACAATAGTGCAGATTTCAGGTTCTTTGGCGGTGACTTGATGTCTGAGGTGGGGGGTACCCGTATACGGCATTATAAGGAACTGGCATATATGGGCTTTATCCCAGTGCTATTGCATCTCCCTGCAATACTTCGTAATATGAAGATGTGTAAGCAGGATATCCTCGCATGGCAGCCGGATTGTGTGATATTGGTAGACTATCCAGGCTTTAATCTCGATATTGCTAAATATGTAAAATCCAATACAAAGATACCTGTATTTTACTATATCTCTCCCAAGATATGGGCATGGAAGGAATATCGTATAAAGAATATAAAGCGCGATGTCGATGAACTCTTCTCTATCCTGCCTTTTGAGGTGGAATTCTTCGAGAAGAAGCATAACTATCCAATCCATTATGTTGGTAATCCCACTGCCGATGAGGTGAGGGAGTATCTTAGGAATATGGATTCACAGAACCCTGGAATAAAGGATAATCCTGAGAAGCCTGTTATCGCGTTGCTGGCGGGGAGTAGAAGACAGGAGATAAAGGATAATCTCCCTGCGATGTTGGATGCGGTGAAACCCTATGATAAGGATTACAAGATAGTGCTTGCAGGAGCACCGAGCATAGATAAGGATTATTATGGGCAGTTTGTTGATGGCAAGAATGTTGAGATAGTGTATAACCAGACATATCGCTTGCTCTCACATGCTCATGCAGCTCTTGTCACCAGTGGAACAGCTACTCTGGAGACTGCCCTCTTCCGTGTACCTCAGGTGGTATGTTACGAGACACCATTGCCGAAGCTCATTGGCTGGCTTCGTAAACGGGTACTTAAGGTGGAATTTGTCTCTCTTGTGAACCTCATTGCGAATCGTGAGGTAGTGAAGGAACTTGTGGCCGACAGCTTTACCATAGATAATATAAATAGGGAACTGAGTAAGATCCTCGATGGTCCAGAGCGTCAGAAGATGCTCGATGGATATGATGAGGTATGGAGGATGTTGGGAGATAAGAAGGCTCCGGAAGAGGCGGCAGAGAGAATGATTGAGATATTAAATAAAAAATAAAAAATATAAAATAAAAAATATTGGAAAGCAATGAAAAAGTTATTTTTTATGGCAGCGATGGCTGTAGCAGCTGTTACTGCAAATGCACAGAACATTCAGTTGCATTATGATTTTGGACGTAACATTTATCCCGATGAGGAAGCAGGACGTCAGAAGGTTACCGTTACTCTCGAGCAGTTTAAGGCCGATAATCTCGGTTCCTGGTACTATTTCGTTGATCTTGACCTTAGCCGTAAATTCTTCAAGAGTGCTTATACCGAGATCTCTCGTGAGTTTAACCTTGGCAAAGGTTCTCCCTTCGCAGCTCACATCGAGTACGATGGTGGTTTGAGTGAGGCTTCTGGTAGTTTCCAGCAGGCAGCACTCCTCGGTGCAGCTTATAACGGACATACAGCTGATTTCTCTAAGACCTGGTCTGTTCAGTTGCTCTACAAGCGTTTCTTTAAGAGCTACGAGACCACCAGGGCATACAATAGTGTTCAGTTGACCGGTGTCTGGGGCATCAATTTCGCTGGTGGCAAGGGTACCTTCTCTGGTTTCATCGATTTCTGGCGTGGTGAGAACTTCCGTGCAGGTAAAGAGGGGCACGGAATGCTTGTTATCCTCACAGAGCCACAGATATGGTATAATATTACTCCTAAGTTCAGCGTCGGTTCTGAGGTTGAGATAAGCAATAATTTTATCTATAATTTCTATAACGATAAGTCGTTCTTTATCAATCCGACACTTGCCGCTAAGTTTAATTTCTAAAAACGAATAAAGGCTCCCAAGTTCGGGAGCCTTTATTTATCTATTTCACAAAGATCTTCTTTCCTTTGTAAATGTAGAGGCCTTTCTGTGTAGGCTTGTCTATCTGCTGTCCGTTGAGGTTATACCATTTGCCGTTGGCAGTTACATTTGTCTCGACATTAGTGATACCGCTGACAATGTCAGGATGGTCTGGGTCTTGTCCATATGGAGGCAGCTGTCCAGAAGCCTCAGAAGTGTCACCACCTGTCGGTGGAGCATAACTACCATTAGAAGCCTGCTTTGCACAGTTTGCAGCACTAACCTGTCTTGGCTTTACCGAGATGCCGTGAATCGTTACACTACCTACCGTCTTCTTTGCACGTCCTATACCACGTGCAGCACTTGCCTTGCCGTAGTTGTAGATTCCGACGAAGGTAGGCTGGCTAAACTTATATTCGAACACCATAATTTCGCGCTCTTCGTTCTTGCTTTGGCGCAGTTCAATCAATTCATTAGTAAAGAGACTTCTTACCCCTAAGATATAACCATCCTGTGTTCTGCCATCGATTTCTATTACTCCTTCTCCGGCAGGAATGAGGATCGTGATACCGGTGAATGCTTCTGCAAACTCACCTGATCCAGGAGTAAGATCACTCTCAATTATTTTTTTAATTTCGTCAGAGCTCATCGGAGTGTTGAGAACGACACTTCCATCATCGTCAACACCATCACCATCCGCTTCCTGTGTAAACTTAAGGGTGAAGAGTACTCTATCGTCATAGATGAAGTTTGTCAGGTCGTTCTCTGTGCCGTCAGGATTCTTGTTCCAGTCATCACCTGCAAATTCCTCATGCTTCATCTCCACGAATGGTTCTACGGGCACTCCAATCAAAGCATATTTGGTTGCAAGGGTCTCGTTGGTATATGCTATACCTTCCGGATTGATTATGGCCAGATTTTCCTGCAGTTCTATTGATGAGAATCCGGAGATTACATTTTCCGTTCCTTCCAACTCGAGTGATCCTGGGAAATTTCCGTCGGTGGTGATAATCAGTTTTCCTTTACCAGTGATGCTGCTGAGCTTATTCGTTGAGTTTGCGAATAGGTAGATTGTAAGTCCTTCTGGGTCTTCGCTCTTGATTTCTGCACCAGAGGTGTTGCCGATTATAAATAGCGTGTTGTTATTTTCGAAATACTGGAAGCTGCCGCCACCATTTGTAGCATCATCGCCATTAACGTCGTTGGCGTTCTTGCCTGTTATTCTATTATCTCCCACCCATACTTTATATGCTTTTACACCTTCTGCCATTGTCACTTCTATCGTGGAAGGTTCAGTGTCATAGTGGTTCTCATCTGCTATAACCTTATAATATATGGTATATTTGCCTTCTTCGAGAGCTTTAGGCAGTTCTGTGCTATAGTTTGTACCGTCTAGCGAGTAGTACATCTCACCGCCTTCGGCCTCTCCTGCAGTAATGAGCACCTGATCCTCACCTGATGCTTTCAGGTTTTCAATAGCTGCAGGTGCCTTGGTTACAATAGCTGCAGCACGATTGATTGTTATTGTCACTTCGCCTATTTCTGAGTCGTAGTGGTTTATATCACCTACAACCCTGTAGTTAACGGTATATGTTCCCTGGTTTGTTGCCGTAGGAATATTGGTGCTCCAAGTTGTCTCAGTACTGAGCTTGTACTGCATCTCTCCATCATTAGTGCTACCTGCATTAACCAGCTCCTGGGCAGCGCCAGTATATGTGAGTTCCTTAGCAGTAGGAGCCGTGGCTATTGTTGCAGCCGCCTTGCCGATGGTGAAATTCTTTGTAGCAGTTCCGGTATAATTGCCGGTACCGGTAATGGTAACGGTATATGTGCCAACATCCTTACCTCCCTCATTTGTTACAGTGTAGTCTTCGCCTGCTGTGAGGGTTGTTTCACCATCCTTTACTGAACTAACCTCTGGTTTCTGAGTCTCTCCGTTGTAATCGAAGCTCTCAGCAGACAAAGTGACTGTTGCATTAGCGATTGACTTGGCATCGATTGTTACCTGTACGTCTGCGGATTCTGTATCGCTGTGGTTTGCATCTCCCACTACCTTGTAGTTAACGGTATATGTTCCCTGTTCTGTACCCTTAGGGATACTTGTGCTCCACGCGGTCTCAGTACTGAGCTTATACTGCATCTCTCCATCATTAGTGCTACCTGCATTAACCAGCTCCTGGGCAGCGCCAGTATATGTGAGTTCCTTAGCAGTAGGAGCAGTGAGTGAAGCTGCTACCTTGTTGATTGTGAAGTTCTTTGTTACCGTGCCGGTATAGTTTCCAGTACCGGTGATGGTAACAGTATATGTGTTAACATCCTTACCACCCTCGTTTGTTATAGTATAGTCCTTGTTAGCCGTGAGTGACGTCTCACCATCCTTCACTGAAGTAACCTCAGGTTTCTGAGTCTCTCCGTTGTAATCGAAGCTCTCCTTAGAGAGGGTGATTGTTGCATTAGCGATAGACTTAGCACCGATTGTTACCTGCACGTCTGCAGATTCTGTGTCGTTATGGTTTGCATCTCCTATCACCTTATAGTTAACAGTATATGTTCCCTTGTCTGTTCCCTTAGGTATGCTGGTGCTCCATTCTGTATCTGTACTGAGCTTATACTGCATCTCTCCGTCATTACTGCTACCTGTATTAATCAGTTCCTGGGCAGCGCCGGTATATGTGAGTTCCTTTGCTGTTGGTGCGGTAAGTGATACAGCCGCCTTGTTGATGGTAAAAGTCTGCGTTGCAGTACCTGTATATTGGCTGATACCTGTGATTGTAACGGTAGGCTGCGGACTATTAGCATTTTCGGGCACATTGGTGTTGTTGGAATAATCAGCAGTGTAGTCTGTACCTGCAGTCAGTGTATACTCGGTGCCTTCAGATGTTGTCACCAGAGTAACAGAGGGCGTTTTTGCTGTTCCGTCATAAGTATACTCGTTGTTATCCAGCGTTAATGTAGCGTTGGTAATATCTATTCTGTTTCCGAAATCTGCCGTAATCTCCACATCGTATGGACTCTCTGGCATGGTGAATGTAAGGGATGTTACACCGCTGAGGTCAGTAGGATACTCGCCACTAATGGTGATGGTGCCTTCGTCTATGCCTGGAGTCTTATTCCTGACGGAAGGAGTATTTGTGGTAATGGTCCTTAAAGCAGAGACACCATTCTTTATGAGGTAGTAACCCTTCGATGGTGTAATAGTGATAGTACGTGTAGTACCATTTTCACTGACAGTGACCGTTCCCGGGCTCATGTTACTTAACTCTGTGCCATTCAACTTTATAACCTTTACTATTGTTCCGTTTGCCCATACTCCAAGGGTGGTAAACAAAAGTGTTACAGTTGCAATGATTGTTCTTATATGCTGTTTCATTTTACACATACTCTTAAATTGTTTCTGCATTATTCTTACTTAATCACAACCTTTTTACCATTATTGAGGTATATACCAGTCTTAGTAGGACGTTCGATACGTCTTCCCTGCATGTCATACCATCTGTCTGTATCCGATGATTCTATCCAATCTACAGATTCAATAGCTGTAGTGCCGTCACCACCCTTGATGCTTAATGTTCGGGCACTGTTAGGCGTGCTTACAGGAACCTGTAGATAAACATTCTGCGCCGCAACGGTGTTGTTAGTGGCTCTTACGAACATTCCGTTGTATAGCACATAGAGTGTTCCTGCACTTCTGTCCAGGGCCTCGTTCCCTGAGGCGTACTTCAACATATTGTCTGTTGTCTCGGGATTAGCTTCGGGACGTGTCGCTGTGCCCTCAATCTTTTCCACCAGCACTGGTACACCCATTGGAATGTAGTTGAGCTCAGATATTGTCACACTGTTGCCATTCACGCTTGTTATGATGTAAGCCTTGATTGTTTCTGGCAACTCCAAGTTTTCTTCGGGAGAGTAGAATGTCCCGAAAGTCTGATCTGCTTCGAATTCGAACTCTTCTAATGAAGCAGTCCTGTATTTGATTGAAAAGTCTGCAGTTGCTGATCCTGTGAAGTTGCTGTTCTCCTTAGCTGTAATAGTCACAGTATGAGTTCTTCTTTCTGTAGCAGAGTTTCCGCTGATATTGAAGACCTTGGCAAAATCAGTATTTTCATTTGTCAATACCAAGGTGCCAGCTGTCACTGTTGCTATCTCTACAGTCTGAGGCTCACCGTTATATACAAGTGGTTCTTCCAATAGCAGTGTTACACCAGTGATTGTAGCTGGATTTATGGTAACAGATACCTTATTCGTCTCGCTGGCATCAATGCCATTATAGTTGTCATTTCCGTCTACCTTATAGTATACTGTGTATGTTCCGGCATTCGTCTCTTCTGGTATGTCTTCAGTGAACCTTCCGTTTATTGTTTTGCTATATACCATCGTACCTGCTGAAACAGTACCGGCCTCAACCAACGCCTGAGACTCACCCGTATAGGTTAGCGTATTTGCCTTGGGAGCTGTCGTAATAGTGGGAGTAGCTTTTCCGATGGTGAAATTTGCAGAAGCCGAACCTGTGTAGTTGCCCTTACCAGTTACTGTCACCGTCGGAGCAAGATTATCACTGGCTAATGCTGCATTCACGTTGTTTGCGTATTTTACCGTATAGTCATCAGTCGTTAGCGTTGTCAGTTCATCATTCAAATACAATGAGACTGTCACATTGGGCGTAATTTCCGTCCCCGAATAGGTATAAGTCTGAGTGGCATCTACGGTAACCGTTGCTTCTTCCAGACTCATCGCTGTAATTGAGAACGTCAGCGTTTTGCTGCCCGAATAGTTGCCCTTACCGGTAACCGTTACCGTAGGAGCACCCGTCTCAGCATCTGCCGAACCCACATTCACGTTGTTTGAATAAGCTACCTCATAATCGTCAGCAGACAGTTCCTCAGGTTCGTTATCCATCATAAAGGCTACAGCAGGCTCTTGCTCTGTACCATCATATACATAACTCGTCTCCTCCAACGAAATCTCGTAGAGTTCGGTAATGTTGGCTGCAGCGATGGTGAATGTCTTCTGGGCAGAGCCCTTATACCAGTTGATTTTCAACCCCGATTCTGCATCAGGCACAATGGCCGTAACCGTTACTGTCGGAGCTGTCTCATCTGATGACGATGCTGCGTTCGTATTGTTAGCATATGCCACAGAAACGAAATCAGCGATACTCGTTTCTCCATCCTTCACTGTTACAGCAGGCTCCAATTCTTCACCAGTATAGGTTGCCTCAGCCACCTCGATAGTTATGCTCGAATGAGAAAGATCCTTATAGACGTACAGCGGATAAGACGCAGAACCTGCTGTATACACGTCCGTCTGGGCAGACGTTGCGGTAATAGTAGTTTCACCAACACCCACTGGAGTTACCGTTCCGTCAGCAGCTACCGTTGCCACATCGGGGTTTGAACTCTCATACGTTACTGCCACTTCGCTTGTGTTCATCAGCGTAGGCAGTGCCGGATTATCTGTTCCGCCGATCGTCCAATCAACAACCTCAACAGGATCCTCACCCTGAACAAACTGTAAATTTGGATTCTGGTGAATAACGTATTCTGCTTCGACAACCTCACTCTTTTTCTTCTTGCTGCTGTCTCCCTCGAGAATATATACACTGACCTTAGTAGACTCGCTCACTTCGATTTTTTGAGTGGCAGAAGTTATACGAACATCATTACTATCATCGTTATCGTCGTCACCCAGGAAGTACCAAACTTGTGGATACGCATCAGCCCCTTCAGGAAGTGTAGCTGGCAAATCCGTAAGGGTAATATTCTGTGCTTCATCATACGTTCCTGCAGCTATGCTGAATCCTGGTTTGTTGTGAATATAGTAAATCTGTCCTTCAGCAGGACGAACATGTACCGTATTCGTACCATCGGTCACCAAAGAATAAGGTGCTAGCGTTTGTGAACCAACATTCAGTGTGAAAGGCGCAGTATATTCTGTGTAAGTTTCCACACCATCTGTATAACCTAATGTTGCTCCATCATTCCCGGAAATTGTGAACTCTTGATCAGTCCAATATACTCCGCCTTCTGGTGACATCGACGGTAGGGTTGCTATTGCAAACGCTGATCCTTCCCAAGTATATCCCAAGCCATTTGAATAATTGACGACAAATCCATTAACAACACCACCTTCTTGCGGTGTGTTCGTTATCAGTAATTGACCCGGAGTAGAGTCATCAGTAGTAAAGTTCAATTGTATGTCCGAATCATCACCTTGATAATATATAGCACCTTCGTTATTTGCATCAATGATATTTGAACCTAACAATTGAATGGTGAAATCAGCGTTTTCACTCCATTGAATATTTCCCTCAATCGTTGCACCATTCAGCGTCAGCGTTGCTGGAGTAGCTGGTGACGTAGTGTTATCCGCTGGAGTGAACGTAACAGTACCCTTAATGTTATCACCCGTAATCCCTGTCGCATTTTCACTCGTCACTTGCACACCGGCAACCGTGATAGGATAATTTTCTGCCCAGGCACTGAAGGGCATCAGCATAACGAAGGCTAATAAAACAAGCCTTATTGAGCCATGATTGATTAATTTTACTATTCGTCTCATATTGCAATATGGTTTTTTTGTTAATTATTCAGTTGTTATCGCTATTATGGTTGATATTATACTCAATGGCTTAATTCGCTGCAAAGGTACGAATAAAAATCGAGACTGCCAAAGGAATACAGAAATATATTTCTGTTTTGTCTGTTATTCCTCTGAAAACGCTGTTTTTTTTTGCTGGCGCGCGGATGTGATAAGTGGCTATTATTCAAAATCTCTATGGTCTTATTTCTCATTAAGGGCTTCTTGTTGTCAGATAAATGGCATTGCTTAGATTCGAGTTAATATTTCTTGGCGGGAAATTAGCTTATTAGCATATTAGCAATTTGGTAATTTTAGTGTTTTAGTGTTTTAGTGATTTAGTGTTTTTGTACTTTTTGCCTTTTTGCCTTTTTCCCCTTTTGCGTATTTTGCAAGTAAGACAATGTTTTTAACTTTTTAACCTTTTAGCTATTTTGTTTTTGTGATCCATAACCTATAAGCGATATGATTACATTATAATATAATTATAATTATATTATAATGTATATAATAGTATTATACAATTAATAACTTTGTTTTCTTTTCCTCTTATGTACCTTGTTTTCCGAAAAGGCTAAAAAGTTAAAAGGTTAAAAAGTCAATTATTTGACAAAGCACAAACAAAAAACTTAAAATGCAAAAATGCAAAAATGGAAAAAGGCAAAAAGGCAAAAAGGGAAAAATGTAAAAACACTAAATCACTAAAACACTAATATGCTAATATGCTAATATGCTAACATCTTAAACCTTGTACATGATGAAGATAGAAATCAAAAAAACGGCCATTTCATCGAGGAAATAGCCGTTTTGTGTATAGATAAATTTGTCGGTTTTACTCTGGGATAGAGAGGATAAATCTTGCTCCGGTGGTGTATTCGGGGTCAAGAATGAGGTCTCCGTTGAGTCTGCGGGCGATGCTACGGGCTGCTGTGAGGCCGATACCGGCACCATCGAAGAAGCTGTTAAGCTTGGTAAATGGTTCAAATACCTTCTCTGCATCCTCTGCAGCAATGCCGGAACCTGTATCCTCGACGATAAACTTGATCTGTGATCCCTCTTCGCGTACGATGAGTTTCACGCCACCTTCAGTAGTAAACTTACCTGCATTGTCGAGCACAGCGCCAAGAGCGCGTACCAGAGCAGCCTCGTTGGTGAGTATCATCATCGACTTGAGATCCTCGTCTGCCTCAACATTGAAAGTCAGATATCCTGTCTGGCTGATGCCTGACTCAAGCACCGCCTTGTTGATTATTTTGCCGATAGTCTCATTATCGTCGGCTTCGATAGCCGTTTCCATATTGATGTCGTTGGCATTGAGAATATTGTTCAGCTGACGGAGAGCTGCTGTAGGATTAGCGATAATCTGTTTCTTAGCCTCGTTGCCAGCCTTCTCGATGATCTCCTTCTTCTGCATCAGTGAACTGCTGAGCTTCTGATAGTTATTCTGAATCTCCTGGTTCTGCTGTTGCAGTGTGTTGACGGTATTCTGCATTTTCTGCTTGTCTTCCTCTATCTTGTCGAAGGCCAGCAGAGCCTGCTCATAACCCTGTCCTACGTTGTCGAAGTTCTGTTCCAGTGCGCGATAGTCGGCGAGAAGTTTCTCCTGCTCGTCAACACGCTTCTGGTAGTCCTTTAACAACTGCTGCTGCTCCTCGGTATGCTTGTTGGCAGCCTTTACCTGGAAATAGAGTGCTGCAGAGAGGATAACTATCAGCAGCACCAGTACGATGATAAGTATTGTCATAGACTATTATTCTGCTTTCTTTTCAACCTTCATAAACTTGGTGAAGCCAGTCATTGCCAGCACCTTGTAGATTTCCGGGCTTACGTTGGTCATCTTAAACTGACCCTTCAGCTGCATCACGGTACGCATGGTCTTCTGAATGATACGGAGACCAGAAGAAGCCATGTAGGTAAGATCTGAACAGTCCATCTCGAGGTCAACGCCTCCGTCCTGCAGTGCAGGCTTGATGTCCTCTTCAAACTGATTTGCATTCATGGTGTCAATACGTTCACCTGTCTTGATGATGGTCTTACCACCTTCTTTAATAATCTTTGTCATAACTCTAAATTTTTTTATGTTTATTTTTTTGTTTTTTTATTTGAATTTAAATCTCTTTCTTCATCGTAAGAAGGTTCTTTCCCTCCAGCCTCTGATAGGTCACCTCATTCATGATGTTCTTTACGATGTAGATACCCATTCCTCCCAAATCTCGCTCAGCTGGATTCTCGTCCATGTCGGCACTTTCCGTGAGGGTAGGGTCGAACTCCTTGCCACGATCGCTGAGCACGAACGTCAGTTCCTTTCCGTCGCTCTCGGCAAGCAGTTCAATGCTGGCCTCCGTGCCTTCAGGATAGGCGTAGGAGATGACATTGACCACCATCTCTTCCATGACAAGGTTCAGGTTCATCTGGAGTTCCATGTCGAGCCCCAGTTCTTCGCCAATCTCTTCAACGAACTGATTTACCCTAAGCAGTTCGTCCATGTGATTTTTGATGCTGATTTCCTTTTTCATTATTTGTAGGGTTTGTTATTATTGATTGTTCTTGATTACTTTTACACACAGCATGGTGAGGTCGTCGTTAGGCTCAGCGCCGTCACGATGTTTCTCCACCTCGTCACGCAGCATCTCCACCGTCTTCTCGCAGCTTTCGAAGGGGCGTGTCTGGAGAATCTCCAGGAGTTTCTCGTCGGTGAACTGCTCCTGTTGTCTGTTCTCTGCCTCATTAAGACCGTCGGTATACACGAAGAACGGTCTTCCGCTGATGTCTGCAATCTCCTCGCCCTCAAACTCCAGTTCCGGCCATAGGCCTATGGGTGCATTCGGTATCATATCGATAAACTCTGTAGTGCCGTCGCCGACAAGCACTGGAGGGTTATGGCCGGCATTGCAGAAGTCGAGATGTCCGGTGGTGAGATCCACCAGGCCGATAAACATCGTAACGAACATGCTCCTCTCGTTGTCTTCGCCCGAGAGTGCATCGTTTATCTGGGTTGCTATTGCCGCCGGCATCAGTTTCTGAGCCGCGAGAGTGCGGAACAGACGTGTTGCCTGAGCCATGAACAGTGATGCCGGTACTCCCTTGCCTGACACGTCGCCAAGACAGAAATATAGTTTGTCGTCGGTAAGGTGATATCCGTAGAGGTCGCCTCCCACCTCCTTGGCAGGTGTCATCGATGCGTAGAGATCCAGGTCCGGACGGTCCGGGAAGTTATGAGGCACCATCGACATCTGGATGTCTCTCGCAATACGGAGGTCGCTCTCGATACGCTCCTTGGCGATGGTGGTCTCCTCCAGCTGGTCGTAGGCCGTGAGCAGCTGCTGGTGGGTCTCCTCCAGTTTGCCGTGGGCGTCCTCAAGGGCAATGTGGGCTTTCTTCAGTCTGCGTGCAGAACGGATACGGAAGAAGAGGAATATGCCCAGTGAGAGTACGATAATCGTGGATATGATGATGATACCCAGGCGCTGTTGGTTTGCACGCTGGCGCTCTTCGAGCATCTTTATCTCATCAACCTTCAGGATGGCGTTCATCTCAGCTATCGATTTCTTTGTCTCGTAGCCGTTGATGGAGTCTGTGAACTCGTACATCCTCTTGTAGATTTCTGAAGCGTCGCTGTAACGGCCCAACACCATCATGATTTCTGCACGCTGCTTCAGATAGCTTACCAAATCCGACTTGTCGGCATTATCCTCAGCTATCTGCATGAGCTTGGTGTTGAAGACAAGAGCCTCTGGCCAGAAGTTGCGGAGCATGCACAGACGGGCACGATAGTACATCCATGTACGGAATGTATTGTCGTCTTCGGATATTATAAAGTCTCGAGATCTGCCAAGATGCTCTGCTGCATCGTCAAAGCGTCCCTGCCCCATGTCTGCCTGTGCACATCCGATATAGTAATATGCCCAGATTGGAAAAAGTCCTATGTGAAATTCTTCGAGTCCGTATTCTTGAGTAAGCAGACTGATATACTCCCTCCATTGTAAGTTGTTCTTGTCCATCTGCGCGTAGTCGCCAATGCGTTCAAGGGCTTCACACTGTGAGGAGAATATCTCAGTGAGTTGTACAGGTAAGGGCTTCTGACGAAGCAGCAGTTCGATACTCTTCTTATAAGCACTGGTTGTCTCCTCCATATCGTTGAGGAGATAATAGGCGTTTCCTAGAGCGTAATATCCCAGTCCCATGCCGAAATCGTTGCCACGTTCTTTGGCATCGGCATACAGCTTCTCAGCTTCCTGGAGTCCGAGGGTTACCTTTCCGTCATAGACGTATGTGTTGACTACAAGACACCAGTATCCATAATAGAATCTCCATAAACCGTTGTTTCGCAAGAAAGCAAGATCCTCATCACGATATTTGTAAACGGAGTCGTTAAGATCGTTGTTGTAGAAGAAGGAGATGCGGTCTAGCAGTGCTTCGCCGGTCTTTTCGTGGAAGTTGTTTTTCAGGCACTCGTTGACCCATCTTGTGAGACGCATGTATTGCATGTCCATGTCTTCCGTCGACTGACTTATCTGGTACATTAGGCCCAGAGTACTCATGCGTACGCTGTCTTTCTGCTTTCCTGCAACATATTCTAAAGAGTCCATCACCCCTGCATTTGCAAATGCTGAGACAATAAGGAAAAACAGGCCTATTATGATTCGGTTTTGGCTCATGCGTCGCGCGTTCATTATTTTATGGCTGCAAATATACATAAAATAATTGAAATGCAAAACAAAAGCGACGGAAAATTATCAAAAAAAGTTTCAAACGTGTAAGAATCAGACTTCCAAGCCGTTCTTTATCACTACCTGGCGCATGTTTTTCAGCAGGTCGCTGGCGAAGATGAAGTCCGTAAGCCGTTCATTGTCAGAACGCATGATCTGGCTGCTCTGTCCCTGCCACTCCTTCTCGCCCTCGTAGATAAAGAGGATATTCTCACCGATACCCATCACGGAGTTCATGTCGTGGGTATTGATGATAGTGGTAATGTTAAATTCTTTGGTGATACTCTGAAGCAGTTTGTCGATGACGAGCGATGTCTTCGGGTCAAGACCTGAGTTGGGCTCGTCGCAGAAAAGATACTTCGGGTTAAGTGATATCGCCCTTGCTATAGCCACGCGTTTCTGCATGCCACCCGATATCTCGCCTGGGAACTTCTCTTCGGCGCCATTGAGATTCACACGGTCAAGACATTCCATGGCACGTCTCTGTCGTTCGCGGAGTGTCATAGTAGAGAACATGTCCAGCGGGAACATAACATTTTCCATTACTGTCAGTGAGTCGAAGAGGGCTGCGCTCTGGAAGATCATTCCCATCTCGCGTCGCATCATCACCTTCTCACGTTTTGTCATCTTCACAAAGTCGCGTCCGTCGTAGAGCACCTGTCCACTTGTGGGGTCGAGGAGTCCTACGAGATTCTTCATGAGTACCGTCTTGCCACTACCGCTTCGTCCGATTATTAGGTTTGTCTTGCCATCTTCAAAGACAGTGTTGATATTTTTCAGCACCTCCTTACCTTCGAATGATTTGTATAGATTCTTGACCTCAATCATGACAATAGCTGTGTTAGGAATACATCACTGAAAAGAATCAGCACACTCGATGTCACTACGGCATCCGTGCTCGACTTACCTACGTTCACGCTACCGCCCTCTACGGTGTATCCGCAGAAAGCCGGGACGCTCGATATGATAAACGCAAAGAACTGGCTCTTGATGATACTCATCCACATAAACCACGGTTTGAAGGCGTGTTGAAGACCCAGTGTGAGGTCATCAGGCGGTAGCACATGACCTATATACGACGTGGCATAGGCACCGAGGATACCTGTTGCAGAAGAGAATATCACTAGTATCGGCATGATGGTTAGCATGCCCAAGATCTTGGGGAGGATAAGGTAACAGGCAGAGTTGACACCCATGATCTCCAGGGCGTCAATCTGTTGGGTGACACGCATGGTGCCTAGCTCTGAGGCAATGTTCGACCCCACCTTTCCTGCCAGTATAAGACACATGATACTGCTCGAGAACTCAAGTAACAGGATCTCACGGGTGGTATATCCCGACACCCATCGCGGCATCCACGGGCTTTGGATGTTCAGCTTCATCTGGATACATATCACCGCTCCGATGAAGAAAGATATCAGCAGGACGATACCGATGGAGTTTACTCCCAGCTGTGCCATCTCCTTGACATACTGTTTGAGGAACATACGTATCCTCTCAGGCCGTGAGAACGTACGTCCCATCAGCATGAGATACCTGCCAAAGACGGTTAGCCATTTGTGAATTAACATACCTTGTTTCTTAAATTCCGCTGCAAAGTTACAAAAAAGTTGAGAGTTAAGAGTTAAGAATTGAGAAAAAATGTGTGACTGCGGCAAATTTTCTTAACTCTTAACTCTTAATTCTTAATTTAATTCGTACCTTTGCACCCGATTATGGACGAGAATACAAATAACGAGCGTTTGGTGCTCCGTACAGAGGGACTAATAAAGCGGTATGGCAAACGTACCGTTGTCAACGATGTCAGCTTCGATGTGAAGCAGGGAGAGATAGTTGGACTGCTGGGCCCTAACGGTGCCGGGAAGACCACGTCGTTTTATATGACCACTGGTCTTATTGTGCCCAACGGCGGCCATATTTTCCTTGGTGACGAAGAGGTGACAGGCTACCCTGTGTACAAACGAGCACGTGCCGGTATCGGTTATCTGGCACAGGAGGCCTCTGTGTTCCGTAAGATGTCTGTGGAGGATAATATCCTCTCGGTACTTGAGATGACTGGCAAACCCCGTGACTATCAGTTGAATAAACTCGAGGAACTCATTGCTGAGTTCCGTCTGGAGAAGGTTCGTAAGAACACCGGTGACCGTCTCTCCGGAGGTGAGCGCCGAAGAACGGAGATTGCTCGTTGTCTGGCCATCGAGCCGAAGTTTATCATGCTCGATGAGCCCTTCGCCGGTGTAGACCCTATCGCTGTGGAGGATATCCAGCAGATTGTGTATAAGCTGAAGTACCTGAATATCGGAATCCTTATCACTGACCACAACGTAGACGAGACCCTCGCCATAACCGACCGTGCGTATCTGTTGTTTGAGGGTCGTATCCTCTTCCAGGGTACTCCAGAGGAACTTGCCGCCAATGAGATTGTGCGTAAGAAATACCTCACTGAGTCGTTTGAGCTTAGGAAGAAGAGTTTCCAACTTCAGGAACTTGATAGACTGCAGCAGGAGAAGGTCGGAGGGAATACAGAAGAGGCTTAACAGGGTTAAACAAAGTTAAAATCCCCTTCTATAGGCAACATTATCATTTTAATGTTGTAATTTTGCACCCCAATTTCAGAACATAATAATATATAAGGTATATAAAAGATGAAAATTGCATTTGATTGCGCCGACAAGATCAATGGTTTACTGACAATGACCATTGAGCAGGCAGACTACCAGGAGAAGGTAGAGAAGACATTGAAGGAATATCGTAAGAAGGCCCAGGTTCCTGGCTTCCGTCCGGGAATGGTTCCTATGGGAATGATTAAGAAGCAGTATGGTACAGCCGTGAAGGTTGACGAGGTAAACCGTCTGCTGGGCGAGAAGCTCTATGAGTATATCCGTGAGAACAAGATCCAGATGCTGGGCGATCCCCTGCCAAACACAGAGAAGCAGGTTGCTCAGGACTTTGAGAAGGAAGGTGATTTGACATTCGTATTCGATATCGCCGTAGCCCCTGAGTTTGAGGCTAAGTTGAGTGGCAAGGATAAGATAGCATATTACACCATCGATGTTGATGATAAGCTCATTGGTCAGCAGGTGGAGATGTACCAGAGCCAGGCAGGTGAGTTTGTTAAGGCTGACGTTTTCAGTGGTAACGACACTATCACCGGTGACCTCCGTCAACTCGACGAGAATGGTAACACCCTCGAGGGTGGTATCACCACAGAGGCCGGTATGGTTATGCCTGCATATATCAAGGAGGAGTCTCAGAAGAAGCTCTTCGACGGTTGTAAGGCTGGTGATATCATCACTTTCAATCCTAAGAAGGCCTATCCTGACAACGATGCAGAGGTAGCAGCCCTGCTGAAGGTTAAGAAGGAAGATGTTGCAGACCTTACTGCTGACTTCAGTTTCCAGGTTACAGAGATCCGTCATTTCCAGCCTGCAGAGGTTAATCAGGCTCTCTTCGACAGAGTGTTCGGTGAGGGTAATGTCAAGGACGAGAAAGAGTTCCGTGAGAAGATTGCCGAGCAGCTGAAGGCACAGTTCGTTGGCAGCAGCGACTATAAGTTCATGCTTGACGTTCGTGAGCACCTTGAGAAGAAGGTTGGCAAGCTCGAGTTCCCAGAGGCACTACTGAAGCGTATCATGCTGAACAATAACAAGGACAAGGGTGAGGACTTCGTAGAGAAGAACTTCGAGGCAAGCATCAATGAGTTGAAGTGGCATCTCATCAAGGAGCAGATTGTAGCTGCCCAGAAGATTGAGATCAAGGACGAGGATCTGAAGGCCGTTGCCAAGAACGCTATGCGTGCACAGTTCGCACAGTATGGTATGAGCAATGTCCCCGATGACGTGCTTGAGAACTATGCCGAGGAGCAGTTGAAGAAGCGCGAAAACATCGATAACTTTGTTGACCGCGCTATCGATCTTAAGCTCACTGAAGTACTCAAGAATGTGGTTAAACTTGACGAAAAAGCTATCTCTTTAGACGACTTTAATAAGCTTTTGGAGAAAAAATAAGCTTTTTTACGAAAAAATAACTCCATTTTTTGATGGGTTATCGACTTTTTTGATTATCTTTGTGTCCCAATCACGAGATAAAAAGGTCGATAACCTTTTTTCATAATGAAAAGTGAATATAGAAAAGTGAATAGTTATGAAGAATGATTTTAGAAAATATGCCGTAGGGCATTTAGGAATGGACGGAATGACGCTCGATGATGTCATGAAGGCTCAGGCACAGTACCTGAACCCATATATCCTTGAGGAGCGTCAGTTGAACGTGACACAGATGGACGTGTTCTCACGTCTGATGATGGACCGCATCATTTTCCTCGGCACACAGATAGACGACTATACCGCCAATACCCTCCAGGCCCAGTTGTTGTATCTCGACTCTGTGGATTCTGGTAAGGATATCTCAATATATATCAACTCTCCTGGCGGAAGTGTTACCGCAGGACTGGGAATCTACGATACCATGCAGTTCATCAGCAGTGATGTGGCAACTATCTGTACTGGTATGGCTGCCTCTATGGGTGCTGTCCTGCTCGTGGCCGGAACAGAGGGAAAGCGTTCTGCACTGCCTCACAGTCGTGTGATGATTCACCAGCCTCTTGGCGGTGTGCAGGGTCAGGCTTCTGATATCGAGATTGAGGCGAAGGAGATCCTGAAGTTCAAGAAGGAGTTGTATACTATTATCTCAGACCACTCTCACACACCATATGATAAGGTGTATGCTGATTCTGACCGTAACTACTGGATGACTGCGGAAGAGGCTAAGGAGTATGGTATGATTGACAATGTGCTGAAGAGGAAATAAAAAGATCAAAATAAAAAAGAGTATAGTGAAGAAAGCTTGTAGTTTCTGTGGAAGGACAGACAAGGAGGTTAAACTGTTGATAACTGGTATCAACGGGTATATCTGTGAGAACTGCACTGAGCAGGCTTACAGGATCCTGCAGGAGCATGACTTCCTGGCTCCTAATGGAAAGAAGAAGGGTAATGCCTTGAAGGTTCCCAAGCCACAGGAGATAAAGAAGTATCTTGATGAATATGTCATCGGACAGGATGAGGCAAAGCGATTCCTGTCGGTGGCAGTATATAACCACTATAAGAGACTGCAGCAGCCTGCAGACAAAGACGGTGTGGAGATTGAGAAGAGTAATGTCATCATGGTTGGTTCTACCGGTACCGGCAAGACCCTCCTTGCAAGGACTATCGCCCGTCTTCTCGACGTACCTTTCACCATCGTTGACGCCACGGTATTCACCGAGGCCGGATATGTGGGCGAGGATGTGGAGAGTATCCTGAGCCGTCTGCTTCAGGTGGCAGACTATGATGTAGAGACAGCGCAGAGAGGTATTGTCTTTATCGATGAAATCGACAAACTGGCCCGTAAGCAGGACAATGCCTCCATCACCCGTGATGTTAGTGGTGAGGGAGTGCAGCAGGGACTGTTGAAACTGTTGGAGGGTACCGATGTGAATGTTCCACCCAAGGGAGGCCGTAAGCATCCGGATCAGGAGTATATAAAGGTAGACACCCGTAATATCCTCTTTATCTGCGGTGGTGCCTTCGATGGTATCGAGAGGAAGATAGCCCAGCGTATGAACACCCACGTGGTAGGTTATAACAGTGTGACAAATGTCGCTAAAATTGACAAGGCCAACATGATGCAGTATATCGCGCCTCAGGACCTGAAGTCCTTTGGACTGATCCCTGAGCTGATTGGTCGTCTGCCTGTTCTCACATATCTTAACCCACTCGATCGTGAGGCACTGGAGAAGATTCTTACCGAGCCGAAAAACTCTATCGTACGTCAGTATGTAAAGCTGTTTGAGATGGATGGTATCTCACTTTCGTTTACTGAAGATGCTCTTCAGGCTATCGTAGACAAGGCTATGGAGTATAAGCTCGGTGCCCGTGGTCTGCGTTCTATTGTGGAGAATGTTATGATGGACATGATGTTCGACGGCCCTTCGCGTAAGATAAAGAAATTTGAGGTTACTGCGGAGTATGTGAAGAAACAGTTGGAGAAGTCGAATCTGCAGAGACTGGCATCATAATTAAATGATAAAGAATAAATGATAATAATAAGGCCTATTTATTAACGAAAAAAGAGATTTATGCCCCAGAAGATCAATCTTACAGAAGCATTAAAGAAATACTTTGGATTTGATAAATTCAAGGGTGACCAGGAACGAATCATTCAAAACCTGCTCGACGGTAAGGATACCTTCGTGCTGATGCCTACTGGTGGAGGAAAATCCCTCTGTTACCAGTTGCCGTCATTGTTGATGGAAGGCACTGCGATAGTGATATCACCGTTGATAGCACTGATGAAGAACCAGGTGGATGTCATTACTAACCTCAGTGAACATGAGGGCACTGCCCACTACCTTAACTCTTCGCTCAACAAGGCGGCGATAGATCAGGTGAAGACCGATATCCTTGCAGGGCACACGAAACTGTTGTATGTCGCCCCAGAGTCGTTGACGAAGGAAGACAATGTGGAGTTCCTGAAGTCGGTGAAGATATCCTTCTATGCCGTCGATGAGGCACACTGTATCTCAGAGTGGGGTCATGACTTCCGTCCTGAGTACCGTCGTATCCGTCCTATTGTCGATGAGATAGGTCGTGCACCTATCATTGCCCTCACGGCAACGGCAACAGACAAGGTACGTTCGGATATCAAGAAGAATCTGGGAATACAGGATGCCACGGAGTTTAAGAGTTCCTTCAACCGTCCCAACCTCTACTATGAGGTACGTCCTAAGACCAAGGATGTGGACAAGGACATAATAAAATTCATCAAGCAGCACCCCGGCAAGAGCGGTATCATCTACTGTCTCTCGCGAAAGAAGGTAGAAGAGTTGGCTGCTATCCTTAGAGCCAATGATATCAAGGCCGCGGCTTATCACGCAGGTCTTGACTCTTCCACGAGGACCCAGACACAGGATGCCTTCCTTATGGAGGATATCGACGTGATAGTGGCTACCATCGCCTTCGGTATGGGTATCGATAAACCCGATGTGCGCTTTGTGATCCATTATGATATCCCCAAGTCGCTGGAGGGATACTATCAGGAGACAGGTCGTGCCGGTCGTGATGGCGGTGAGGGAATCTGTCTGGCATTCTATTCCAGCAAGGATCTTGACAAACTGGAGAAGTTCATGGAGGGAAAGCCTGTGGCAGAGCAGGATATAGGTCGTCAGCTGCTCGTAGAGACGGCTGCCTATGCCGAGACGAGCGTATGTCGTAGAAAGATGCTCCTCCACTATTTTGGTGAAACCTACGACAAGGATAACTGTGGCAATTGCGACAACTGTCTGCATCCGAAGACAAAGATTGAGGCAATGAACCAGTTGGTTACCGTCTTGAAGGTCGTTATGCTCGTCAAGGAGAACTTCCGTAGCGATTATGTTATCGACTTCATCATGGGTAAGGAGACAGAAGAGATCCTCGCACATAAGCATCACGAGCTCGATGAGTTCGGTATCGGTGAGGATGACGATGATAAGATCTGGAACCCTGTTATCCGTCAGGCTCTCATTGCCGGTTATCTGAAGAAGGATGTAGAGAACTACGGACTGTTGAAGATTACGGCGGCAGGAAAGAAGTTCATCAAGTCACCGAAGTCGTTTATGATTGTCAAGGACGCCGAGTTCAGCGATGACTACGACTCCTCTTCCGATCATGAAGGAGGTTCCGGAGCTCTTGATCCCACACTTTGTGCTATGCTCCGAGACCTCCGTAAGAAGGTGTCGAAGCGTATGCAGCGTCCTCCATATGTCATCTTCCAGGATGTAAGCATCGATCAGATGGCCACCGATTATCCTGTGACCCTCGAGGAGCTGAAGAATATCCAGGGAGTGGGCGAGGGTAAGGTGAAACAGCCTTACGCTAAGGAGTTCGTTGACCTCATCGCAAAATACTGCGAGGAGAATGAGATAGAACGACAGGTAGACCTCCGTGTGCGTACCGTTGCCAAGAAGTCGATGTTGAAGGTAAAGATCATCCAGAGCATTGACCGTCAGATAGCCCTCGACGATATCGCTAATGCCCAGGGCATAGACTTCGAGGAACTGCTCGACGAGATAGAGGCGATAGTATATAGCGGTACCAAGCTGAATATCGACTATTTCCTTGAGGAGGTGATGGACGAGGATCATATTGATGATATATATGACTACTTCGCAGAGTCGGATACCGACAGACTGAGTGTGGCTCAGGATGAACTCGGTGAGGACTATTCGGAGGACGAAATCAGATTGGTTAGAATCAAATTCCTCTCTGAAATGGCAAACTAATAAAGGTAAAAAGGTAAAAAAGAAAAATATAACAAGATGGCTTCATTTATTACAGACAAAATCGTGATGGACGGACTGACATTTGACGATGTCCTCCTTATTCCGGCATATTCTGATGTACTGCCGAAGATGGTTGAGTTGAAAACACGTTTCTCCCGTAACATCGAGTTGAACGTACCTTTTGTTACTGCTGCGATGGACACAGTAACGGAGTCTCAGATGGCTATTGCCATTGCCCGTGAGGGTGGTATCGGTGTTATCCACAAGAATATGTCTATCGACGACCAGGCCCGTCAGGTGGCTATCGTGAAACGTGCCGAGAACGGTATGATCTATGATCCTATCACTATCCCCATAGGTGCTACTGTGGCTCAGGCTCTCGACATCATGGCGGAGTATCATATCGGTGGTATCCCTGTGGTGGACGACGAGAAGCACCTCGTGGGTATTGTCACCAACCGTGACCTTCGTTTTGAGCGTCGTCTGGACCGTCCCGTAGAAGAGATAATGTCTAAGGAGAATCTTGTTACCACACATCAGCAGACAGACCTTACTGCCGCTGCACAGATCCTTCAGGAGAACAAGATAGAGAAGTTGCCTGTAGTAGATAAGGACAATCACCTCATCGGACTTATCACCTATAAGGACATCACCAAGGCAAAGGACAAGCCAATGGCATGTAAGGACGAGAAAGGTCGTCTGCGTGTAGCTGCCGGTGTTGGTGTCACCTTCGATACCTTAGACCGTATGCAGGCCCTTGTTGATGCCGGTGCCGACGCTATCGTCATCGATACCGCTCACGGCCATTCCAAGGGCGTCATTGACAAGCTCCGTGAGGCTAAGATGTCATTCCCAAATATCGATATCGTAGTAGGTAACATCGCTACCGGTGATGCAGCTAAGATGCTCGTTGACAACGGTGCTGACGCCGTGAAGGTCGGTATCGGTCCTGGTAGTATCTGTACCACTCGTGTCGTTGCCGGTGTGGGTGTGCCACAGCTGAGTGCGGTATATGATGTATACAGTGCACTGAAGGGTACTGACGTACCTCTTATCGCCGATGGTGGTCTGCGTTACTCGGGAGATATCGTGAAGGCTCTTGCTGCCGGTGGTAGTTGTGTGATGATCGGTTCTCTCGTGGCAGGTACGGAGGAGAGTCCTGGCGATACCATCATCTACAACGGACGTAAGTTCAAGAGCTATCGTGGTATGGGATCCCTCGAGGCAATGGAGCACGGTTCTAAGGACCGTTACTTCCAGGCAGACACTAAGGATGTGAAGAAGCTTGTTCCAGAGGGTATCGCAGGACGTGTGCCTTATAAGGGAACCGTACAGGAGGTGATCTATCAGATGGTTGGTGGTCTGCGTTCTGGTATGGGTTATTGTGGTGCCGCAACCATCGAGGCTCTGCATAATGCTAAGTTCACCCGTATCACCAATGCCGGTGTCAACGAGAGCCATCCGCATGACATCACTATTACCTCAGAAGCTCCAAACTATTCAAGACCCAACGACTGATAAGATGAGGAAGCTGTTTCTTCTGGTGGCTGTCAGTGTGTGTGCCGCACTTAAGGCGCAGACTGCTGATCCTGTCATCATGACTGTCAACGGTGTACCGGTGCCGAGGTCGGAGTTCGAGTACTCTTTTAACAAGAATAATGGCGAGGGAGTGATCGACAAGAAAAGCGTCGATGAGTATGTTGAGCTCTTTATGAACTATAAGTTGAAGGTGGCAGCGGCTCTTGATGCACGTCTTGATACGATGACATCCTTTAAGGAAGAGTTTGCCTTGTATCGTGACCAGCAGGTACGTCCTGCTATGGTTACCGATGCTGACGTGCTTGCAGAGGCAAGACAGATGTACGAACGTACTAAGGAGATGATAGGTCCTAAGGGACTGGTGCTCCCCGCACATATCTTCCTCTCGCTCTCTACCAAGGCCACACAGGCAGAGCAGAATATCTTAAAGAACCGTATTGACTCCATCTATAATGCCCTGAGAACAGGTGCCGACTTCGCTGAGTTGGCGAAGAAAGTGTCTGACGACAAGGCTACCGCTGTCAATGGTGGGGCCCTGCCTACATGGATAGCCCCAGGACAGACCTTCAAGGAGTTTGAGGACGAGGCCTATGCTCTGCAGAAGGGTCAGATGAGCAGGCCGTTCCTCTCACCATTGGGATATCATATCATCCTGATGAAAGACCGGAAACAGTTGGAGCCCTTCGATTCCCTTAAGAACACCATCGTGAAGAGCATCGAACAGCGTGGTATCCGTGAACGTATCGCAGAACAGAAGGTCCGTGATATCGTGGATAGCTCCAATGGTAAGCTTACAAAGGAGAATGTGATGGCTAATAAGGCAGACTCCCTCAGTGCTACTGACCCCGAGATGAAGTACCTGATACAGGAATATCATGATGGACTGTTGCTTTACGAGATCAGCAACCGTGAGGTGTGGGACAAGGCTGCAAAAGATGAAGCCGGTTTGGCAGCCTATTTCAAGGACCACAAGAAAGACTATGCATGGTCTGAGCCCCGTTATAAGGGTATTGCCTATCACGTGAAGGACAAGGAAGATGTCAAGGCAGTGAAGAAATGTGTAAAGAAACTCCCCTTCGACCAGTGGGCAGAAGCCTTGCGCAAGACCTTCAATCCCGACTCCGTCATCCGTATCCGTGTGGAAAAAGGAATCTTCAAGGTCGGTGACAACCGAACCGTTGACAGTCTTGTCTTCAAGGTGGCATCCTCTGCGAAGCCTGTTGATGTTGCCATCAAAAAGGATTATCCTATAGATGCTGTATATGGTAAGAAGTTGAAGAAAGGTCCCCAGGACTATACCGACGTACGTGGACAGGTAGTCTCCGACTATCAGGACATGCTTGAGAAAGCCTGGGTCTACGACCTCCGTCGCCGTTATCCTGTAACAGTAAACAAGGAAGTTTTGAAAACAGTTAATAATCATAAATGAAACTAACGAGAAAGTTTATATTGCCCATCATGGTGTCAATACCCCTTATGGGCATCGCCACAGTACCTGGTTCTTTTCAGGCTACACCGGAGGATAACGACTCCATTACACCAGCCCACAGTATCATCGACGAGGTGATATGGGTGGTTGGTGATGAGGCTATCCTGAAGTCTGACGTAGAGAGCATGCGTATGCAGGCAGCAATGGAGGGTGTGAAATGGAACGGCGACCCCGACTGTGCCATTCCCGAGCAGATAGCTGTTCAGAAGCTCTTCGTTCATCAGGCAGATATCGACAGTATCGAGGTTACCGATGCCGATGTGGCACAGGATGTAGAACAGCAGATCAACTACTGGCTGGAGATGGTTGACGGTTCCCGTGAGCGTCTGGAGGAATATAAGCACCAGTCGATCACTCAGATGCGTAATGAGATGCGCGATGAGTTTAAGAACCGTCAGAAGGTTCAGAAGATGAAACAGAAGCTCGTGGAAGACATCACTGTCACGCCTGCCGATGTACGTCGTCATTTCTCTAACCTCCCACAGGACAGTCTTCCCTTCGTTCCTACTGAGGTAGAGGTACAGATCATCTGTCAGACCCCACGTATCGAGGCAGAGGAGATCAATCGTGTTAAGGATGAGCTCCGTGAGTATACAGACCGTGTGAACAAGGGAGAGTCATCGTTCCAGACCCTTGCCCGTCTGTATTCCGAGGACCCTGGAACAGCCCGTCGCGGTGGAGAGCTGGGACTCGTAGGTCGTGGAACCCTCGACCCTGCTTTCGCTACAGTGGCCTTTAACCTCACTGACCCGAAGAAGATTTCTAAGATTGTGGAGTCAGAGTTCGGTTTCCACATCATCCAGCTTATCGAGAAGCGTGGTGACAAGGTCAATGTGCGTCATATCCTTAAGAAGCCTGTTGTCTCTGACAAGGCCATCGAAAGTGCTTTGAGTCGTCTTGACTCCATTGCATCGGATATCCGTGAGGGTAAGTTCACTTTCGAGGATGGAGCATCACTTATCTCCGATGATAAGGAGACCCGCAGTAACAAAGGTCTGATGTCAAACTCCCAGATGCAGTACGGACGTATCACCTCACGTTTCCAGATGCAAGACCTCCCACCAGAGGTGGCTAAGGTTGTCGACACCATGAAGGTAGGGCAGATATCCAGTTCTTTCCAGATGATCAACCAGAAGGGAAAGACCGTATGTGTCATTGCAAAGCTCAAGAACCGTATTGATGGTCACAGGGCAACTATCGGTGAGGATTTCCAGGTACTGAAGGATGTGGTCCTCAACAAGCGCCGTGAGGAGAAGATCCATCAGTGGGTAGTGGAGAAGATCAAGGGTGTATACACGAGGTTGAATGACAATTATAAGGACTGTAAGTTCGAGTACGAAGGCTGGGTGAAGTAATATCGTAGCAAGGGAGATGCAAGGGAGAAGCAAGTTAACAATGATATTGATGGCGGTTGTTCTGCTGTTTTGTTTTGGAATGGCAGATGCGCAGAAGAACCGTAAGGCCCGTAAACGTCCTGCCAGGACGGCAAAGACACAGGACAAACGTGTCTATCTGGTTCATGCTGATGTATTGCATTTCGATCAATACAGGAATCCTGATGCTACGATACTGAACGGGAAAGTACATTTTACCCATGCCGGAGCGAGACTATATTGTGACAGCGCATATTTCTATGAGGCAAGCAACTCCTTCGAGGCTTTCGGACATGTGAAGATGTACCAGGGTGATACGTTGTCGTTGGTTAGTGATTATGCCTATTATGATGGTAACGAACAGATAGCCAGAGCCCGGTATAATGTCATCCTGAAGAACCGTAAGACCACCCTGTATACCGACAGTCTCGATTTCGACCGTCTCTATGACAATGCCTATTTCTTCGAGGGCGGAAAGATGGTTGACGGTAATACCACACTCACCTCTGACTGGGGAGAGTATAACACCAAGAGTAAGATGTCGGTATTCAACTACGACGTGAAGATGCAGAGTCCGAAGTTCTATCTCACCACCGACACCTTATATTACGACAATGCCAACTCCATGGCGCATATCGTAGGTCCTTCGCATATCACCTCCGGCGAAAGCACTATCTACTCTGAGCAAGGCTATTACGACACCAAGAACGAACAGGCGCGGCTTATGGAACGTTCGGTGCTCAATAACCAGGGTAAGATGATGGTTGGCGACAGCGTGTGGTACGACAGCAAACAAGGTATCAGCAAGGCTTTCCGTGATGTGGTCTTTGTTGACTCAGTAAACAAGAACAAACTCACCGGTAACTACGGAGAGTACTACGAACATACCGGTTTTGCGCTCTGTACAGACAGTGCCGTAGCCATTGATTTCTCGCAGGGCGACTCCCTCTTTATGCATGCCGATACCTTCAAGGTGGTGACATTCAATATCGAGACCGACTCTGTATACCGTAAGGTCTATGCCTTCCATCATGTGCGGGCATTTCGTAAAGACGTCCAGGCGGTATGTGACTCACTGGTATACAACTCCCTCGACTCCTGTATGACGATGTTCAAGGACCCGATAGTATGGAACATCAACCAACAGCTTCTGGGCGATGAGATACAGGTGTTCCTCAAAGACTCCGTCATCAACAGGGCCCATGTTATCAATAATGCCTTCTCCATCCAACAGTTGAAAAGCGATTCCACCCTATATAACCAGGTGTCGTCGAAAGAGATGTTTGCCTATTTCAACGAGGGTAAGATCCGTGAGGCACAGGCAAAGGACAATGTGCTCATCGGATATTATTTCGAGGAGGGTGACAGTGTGGCTATCATCTATAACTACCAGGAGACTACCGAGCTCCGTATGTTCCTTGAGAATCAGAAGCTGAAGAGCGTGTGGACCCCGAAAACCACAGGTACGATGTATCCGCTTAATCAGATTCCGGCGGATAAGAAACATCTGAAAGGTTTTGCTTGGTACGACTATGTCAGACCGAAGGACCGATTTGATATTTTTGAATGGCGTCCTAAGAAGAAGGAAGAAATAAAAGGTATAAAATAAAGAATACGGGAAGTCTATGGACATAATCTCATTGCTTCCAGATAGTGTAGCTAACCAGATAGCCGCTGGTGAGGTGATACAGAGGCCTGCTTCGGTGATAAAGGAGCTGGTGGAGAACTCCGTTGATGCCGGAGCCAAGAGTATCACGGTGCTCGTCGCTGATGCAGGAAGGACATCCATCCAGGTTATCGATGACGGAACGGGAATGTCAGAGACCGATGCCCGTATGGCTTTTGAGCGTCATGCCACCTCAAAGATACAGAAGGCTGACGACCTCTTCTCCCTCCATACTATGGGATTCCGTGGTGAGGCCCTTGCCTCCATCGCTGCTGTGGCACAGGTGGAACTGATGACACGTACCGCCGATGAAGAGATAGGTACCCTTATCTGTGTTGCGGGCTCTAAGGTTACGAGTCAGGAACCCGTTTCCTGTCCTGTGGGAAGTCACTTCAAGGTCAACAACCTCTTTTATAATGTCCCAGCACGCAGGAAGTTCCTTAAGAGCAACGCCACTGAACTCACGAATATCCTTAATGCCTTCGAACGTATCGTTCTCGTTTATCCCGATATCCGTTTCGAACTCTATCATAACGGTGCAGAGCTGTTGAACCTCAAGCCAGGCAGTCTGTTGCAGCGTATCACCGACGTATTCGGAAAGCAGTATGGCTCCGACCTTATGCCGGTGAATGTGGATACCGCTATCTGTAAGGTATACGGTTTTGTGGCCAAGCCCCAGGCAGCGAGGAAGAAGGGCGGCTGCGACTATCTGTTTGTCAATGGCAGATACATGAAGCATCCTTATTTCCATAAGGCTGTCATCACTGCCTACGACCGTCTTATACCGGAGGGCATGCAGATACCTTATTTCCTCTATTTCGATGTCAACCCAGCAGATATCGATGTGAATATCCATCCCGTAAAGACTGAGATAAAGTTCGAGAACGAGCAGGCCATCTGGCAGATCCTTATGGCGGCAGTGAGGGATGCGATAGGGAAATTCTGTGAGATTCCAACGATCGATTTTGATACCGTAGGAAAGCCTGAGATACCTGCCTTTGATCCAAGTCAGGGAGGATTCTCTGCACCGAAGGTATCGTATAATCCCGATTATAATCCATTTTCCTCGAATAATCGCCAGAAGGCGCCATCGCAGTGGCAGGAACTCTATGATGGGCTAGGCTCAAAGGATAATCAAGGCGATCAAGATATCCTAGAAAACCTAGATAATCTAGGATCTCTAGAATCTCTAGGAGAGCCTGGCAATCCTATCCTAGGAGAAGATGATCTCTTTGGATCGATGGCACCTCAGGAGATTTCTCCTGCTGAGAGTGTCATCGCAGAGAAATCACCGGCTCATTATCAGTATAAGGGCAGGTATATCATGACTGCTGTGAAGTCTGGACTTATGGTGATAGACCAGCACCGGGCCGATATACGTATATTATATGAAAGGTATATGCAGCAGCAGAGCAGTAGGGTGGTGAACACACAGAAGATGCTCTTTCCGGAGACGATACAGTTGTCTGCCTCCGACGCTGTGACCTTCCAGACAATCATACCCATGCTTACAAGTCTTGGTTTCGATCTCAGCGACCTGGGAGGAAACACCTTTGCCATCAACGGCATACCCACAGGTATCGAGGGCATAGACCCGGTACAGCTTCTGCGACGTATGGTCAGCGATGCCGAAGAGAAGGGCAGGGTTGTGGCGGAAGAACTGAGTAGTGCTGTGGCTCTTAGTCTCGCCCGTAGTGCCGCCGTGCCTTACGGCCAGATTCTGGGCAATGAGGAGATGGATAATCTCATTAATAGTCTTTTTGCTTGTTCTAACGTAAATTATACCCCCGACGGCAAGCCTGTGATCGCAATCCTTCCGCAGATAGATATAGACCGATTATTCGACTGAAAAAGATCTCAAAAGGTCTCTTTTGGTTAAAAGGTGTTAATAAAACAACATTTTTCGTCGAATCTCTTTCGTGATTCAATTATTCTTCTTACCTTTGCACCCGCAAACGAAACAAGGGCGTTTAGCTCAGCTGGTTTAGAGCATCTGCCTTACAAGCAGAGGGTCGGCGGTTCGAATCCGTCAACGCCCACAAAAAAGAGAGCTTCGGAAATCTTCCGAAGTTCTCTTTTTTAATGGATAATGGATAAATGATAAATGATAAACGCAATGAGCAGGCCTCATTTAAGAATTATTATCATTTATCATTTGTCATTTGTCATTTATTCTTCGTACCTTTGTACCGCACAATCAAACAATGAACTAGAAAGTATATGATTTGGAATGAACATGTAGAGTGCATGGATCGCGAACAGCTTCGCGAGTTGCAGAGTAGTCGTCTGCGTAAGATGGCTGAGTATGTATATTATAACACCCCCTTCTACCGGAAGAAGTTTCAGGAGATGGGGCTCGAGCCAGGCGATATCAAGAGCATCGACGATATCGTGAAGCTGCCCTTTACGAATAAGCTTGACCTTCGTGATAACTACCCTTTCGGACTGGCTGCAGTGCCGATGAGTCAGATAGTACGTATCCACGCCTCTTCAGGAACGACAGGCAAACCCGTTGTGGTGCTCTATACCCGTAAGGACCTCGCCATGTGGTCGGAGGCTATCTCCCGTGCCTTCACCGCCTACGGTGCCGGTAAGGATGATATCTTCCAGGTGGCTTATGGCTACGGACTCTTCACTGGAGGTCTCGGAGCCCATGACGGAGCAACGAATATCGGTGCTTCTGTTATTCCTATCTCTTCAGGCAACACCCAGAAGCAGATAACCCTGATGCACGATTTCGGAACAACCATCCTCTGTTGTACCCCCAGCTACGCCATGTTCCTTGGTGAGGCTCTTAATGAGTGTGAGTGGAGCAGGGATGAGTTTAAGCTGAAGGTTGGAGTCTTCGGTGCTGAGCCCTGGACGGAGAAGATGCGTCAGAAGCTGGAGCAGTCGTTGGGTATCAAGGCCTATGATATCTATGGTCTCTCGGAGATCTCTGGTCCTGGTGTGGGTTATGAGTGCCAGTGCCAGAACGGTACCCACCTTAATGAAGACCTCTTCTATCCGGAGATTCTCGATCCTAATACCGGTGAGCCGTTGCCAGAGGGAACATTCGGTGAACTCACCTTCACCCATCTCACTAAGGAAGGCATGCCTCTGTTGCGTTACCGTACCCACGACCTCACCGCTCTCCACTATGATAAGTGTGCCTGTGGACGTACCCTCGTGAGGATGGATCGTATTCTGGGTCGTTGTGACGATATGCTCATCATCCGTGGTGTCAATGTCTTCCCGTCACAGATTGAGGATGTCATCTTGAAACAGAAGGAGTTTGAGCCTCACTTCCTGCTTGTCGTAGATCGTGTGAACAATACCGACACCTCAGAACTGAAGGTAGAGGTTAAGGAGGAGTATTTCACTGACGACATGTCTACGATGGTAGGTCTGCAGAAGAAGCTTGAAGGTGAGCTCCGTAGCGTCATCGGTCTCGGATTCAAGGTCCGTCTTGTGGAGCCTAAGGGTATCGAACGCTCAGAGGGCAAGGCAAAGCGTGTCATCGACAAGCGCCAGCTCTAATTGTATAATCGTCTAAAAGTATAAAATATGAAAGCAAAACAATTAAGCATTTTCCTCGAGAATAAGTCTGGCAGACTTACAGAGGTAACAGATGTTCTTGGTGAGTCAGGCGTAAACCTCTCAGCCATGAGTATTGCGGATAACAGTGACTTCGGTATTCTCCGTTGTATCGTCTCTGATCCAGAGAAGGCCTATAAGGTTCTTAAGGAGCATCACTTCGCAGTGAAGATCACCGACGTCATCGGTTTCGTATGTCCTAACGTGAGCGGTTCGCTGGCCGTTGTGCTCAAGCACCTCTCTGAGAAGGGTATCTTCATCGAGTACATGTATTCCTTTGCCAATGGCGACGTGGCTCATGTCATCATCCGTCCTACTGACCTCGATGCATGTGAGAAGGTGCTGGAGGAGAAGAAGGTGGAGCTGATGGCCGCCAATGACTTGTATCAGCTCTGAATCTGAATATAAAATAAAAAATAAAAAATATAAAATAAAAAATAAGGAGAGGGTGATCTGGAAAAGGAAATAGAAGGTGAAAAATGGCGGCAGGGATGTCGTTAGTCAAGAAATGATACCACATTAATATATTTTTTATTTTTTATTTTTTATTTTTTATTTATTATTCGTATCTTTGCAGCCGCAATTGAGAAATTGCAGTAAAAAAGTTAATTATCGATAGTTAAATAAAAAATGGATTTAAGTTTATTGACAGCCATCTCGCCTATAGATGGCCGCTATAGAGGTAAGACAGAACCGTTGGCAGACTATTTCTCAGAGTATGCACTAATCAGATACCGTGTACGTGTAGAGATAGAGTATTTCATCGCCCTCTGTGAACTTCCTCTTCCCCAACTCATGGATTTCAACCATAGCCTGTTTGATGACCTGAGAAATATTTACCGTGAGTTTACGCCAGCCGATGCGCAGCGCGTAAAGGATATCGAGGCTGTAACCAACCACGATGTCAAAGCCGTAGAGTATTTTATCAAGGAGAAACTGGATTCTATGGGCTTGGATAATATTGAGCGCTTCAAGGAATTCATCCACTTCGGACTTACTTCGCAGGATATCAACAACACCAGTGTGCCCTTGAGCATCAAGGAGGCACTGGAGGATGTGTATTATCCTTTGTTGGAGGAACTCATCGAACAGCTCCATGACTATGCTGAGCAGTGGAAGAATATCCCCATGCTCGCCAAGACCCATGGACAGCCGGCATCACCTACACGTCTGGGTAAGGAGATAATGGTATATGTGTACCGTCTTGAGGAACAGCTCCGTGGACTGAAGGAACTACCTGTTACCGCCAAGTTCGGTGGTGCCACAGGTAACTTCAATGCCCATCATGTGGCATATCCCCAGTACGACTGGCGTGAGTTTGGTAATGCCTTCGTAAGTGAAAAGCTCGGTCTTGAGCGTGAGCAGTACACCACACAGATCTCCAACTACGACTGGCTCGGCGCCATCTTCGATGCCATGCGTCGTATCAACACCATCATCATCGACCTCGACCGCGACTTCTGGATGTATATCTCTATGGATTACTTCAAGCAGAAGATCAAGAAGGGAGAGGTGGGCAGCAGTGCTATGCCACATAAGGTGAACCCCATCGACTACGAGAACTCTGAAGGCAACCTCGGCATCGCCAATGCCATCCTGCAGTTCCTCGCAGCAAAACTGCCTGTAAGTCGTCTGCAGCGCGACCTTACCGACTCAACGGTGCTCCGTAACGTCGGTGTTCCTATGGGTCATGCCCTCATCGCCTTCCAGAGCACGTTGAAGGGTCTGCGTAAGCTCATCCTCAACGAGGAGAAGCTCCAGCAGGATCTTGATAACACCTGGGCAGTTGTCGCTGAGGCCATCCAGACCATCCTTCGTCGTGAGGCATATCCTAATCCTTACGAGACACTGAAGGCACTCACCCGTACCAATGAGGGTATCAATGCCAATACCATCGCCAACTTCATCGAGACTCTCGATGTCAGCGAGGAGGTGAAGGAGGAACTCAGAGCCATTACTCCTTCGACATACACAGGAATATAATATATATAATAAGGTATAAGAAAGTAATAACCTATAAAGAGAAAGTAAAAAATGGATTTCGAAAACGAGAAGAAGACAGAAGAAACACCAAAAGATGGTTTTCAGAATGAACAGCGTGAATTCCGTCCGGGTCGTTCACCACGCCCACGTATTCACACAGGACAGCGTCCGGCCTATGAGCGTCCTACCTACAATCATGACAATGATGAGGGCGGTTTCCGTCCAGAGGGTTTTGGCGCAGGTCTGCAGAGTAGCACACCACAGCGTCCCAGTTTCCGTCCACGTCAGGGCGGTTATCAGCAGCGCGAAGGCGGTTATCAGCCACGCCAAAATCGTGAAGGCGGATATCAGCCACGTCAGCAGCGTCCTTCATATGGCGCTCCACGTCAGGGTGGATACCAGAGTCGTGAAGGCGGTTATCAGCAGCGCGGAAGTGAATATGGTCAGGAGCCACGCGGTGGTTACCAGCCACGTCAGCCTCGTGAGGGCGGCTATGGACAGCGTCCTTCATACGGTGCTCCACGTCAGGGCGGATATAATGCCCAGGGCGGTGGTTCTAACAAGTACAATAAGCAGGGCCGTGCTCCTTACGGTGCCCCAGCTCCATATAATAAGAAGAAGCATACTCCTGGTTACGATCCCAATGCTAAGTATAGCATGAAGAAGCGTATCGAGTACAAGGAGGTGAACTACGATCCAAACGAGCCATTGCGTCTTAACAAGTATCTCGCCAATGCAGGTGTATGCAGCCGTCGTGAGGCTGATGAGTTCATCCAGGCAGGTGTGGTAACAGTAAATGGTCAGGTCGTTACTGAACTTGGAACAAAGATCCTCCGTACTGACGAGGTTCGTTTCCATGACCAGCCTGTTACCATCGAGAAGAAGGTATACGTGCTTCTCAACAAACCCAAGGACTATGTCACCACTTCAGATGATCCTCAGCAGCGTAAGACTGTTATGGACCTCGTGAAGAATGCTTGTCCTGAGCGTATCTATCCCGTAGGACGTCTGGACCGTAACACCACAGGTGTGCTCCTGCTCACCAACGATGGTGATATGGCTTCAAAGCTCACTCATCCGAAGTATCTCAAGAAGAAGATCTATCATGTATTCCTTGATAAGGCTTGTTCTGCTCACGACCTGCAGCAGATTGCTGAGGGCATCCAGCTCGAGGACGGAGAGATCAAGGCCGACGATGTGCAGTATGCTCATCCTACAGACAAGAAACAGGTAGGCATTGAGATCCACTCTGGTAAGAACCGTATCGTTCGTCGTATCTTCGAGAGCCTCGGCTATCGTGTTCAGAAGCTGGATCGCGTGCAGTTTGCCGGTCTTACTAAGAAGAACCTGAAGCGCGGCGACTGGAGATACCTGACAGAGGAGGAGGTAGATCGCCTGCGTATGGGAGCGTATGAGTAATAATACTAGGCTATCCTAGGCATTCCTAGAAAAAACTAGAAAAAATGAAACGAACAAAAATCATCGATGTGCTGAAGAGCACTGAATATGGCAAGGAGGTCTGCGTGAAGGGCTGGGTGCGTACGCACCGCAGCAGTAAGTCAGTAGACTTCATTGCCCTCAATGATGGTTCAACCATCAAGAACGTGCAGGTTGTTGTCGATCCTACGAAGTTCGACGACGAGCTGCTCAAACAGATCACCACTGGTGCATGTATCTCTGCTGAGGGAACACTCGTAGAGAGCCAGGGTGCCGGACAGTCGAGCGAGGTACAGGCCACAAAGCTGGAGGTATATGGTCTCTGCGACAATGAGTACCCCATGCAGAAGAAAGGCCAGAGCTTCGAGGTGATGCGTAAGAACGCCCACATGCGTCTTCGCACCAACACCTTCGGAGCCGTGATGCGTATCCGTCATAATATGGCGATGGCTATCCACACCTATTTCCATGAGCATGGATTCTTCTATTTCCATACTCCGCTGATCACAGCCTCTGACTGTGAGGGTGCAGGAAACATGTTCCAGGTAACAACGAAGAATCTCTACGACCTGAAGAAGGATGAGGAAGGAAAGATCATCTACGACGATGACTTCTTCGGCGAGCAGACATCTCTGACTGTTTCCGGACAGCTCGAGGGTGAGCTCGGTGCTACGGCACTCGGTGCTATCTACACCTTCGGACCTACCTTCCGTGCAGAGAACAGCAACACTCCACGCCACCTGGCAGAGTTCTGGATGGTGGAGCCTGAGGTGGCTTTCATCGACCAGGAGGAACTGATGGACCTTGAGGAGGACTTCATCAAATATTGTGTGCGCTGGGCACTCGACAACTGTAAGGACGACCTCGCATTCCTCAACCAGATGATTGATAAGACTCTTATCGCTCGTCTTGAGGGTGTGCTCAAGGACAGTTTCGTCCGTCTGCCATATACCGAGGGTATCAATATCCTTCAGGAGGCTATCAAGAATGGTAAGAAATTTGAGTTCCCATGCAACTGGGGTGATGACCTCGCCAGCGAGCATGAGCGTTACCTCGTTGAGGAGCACTTCAAGAAGCCAGTCATCATGACCGACTATCCACGTGCCTTCAAGTCATTCTACATGAAACAGAATCAGGATACTGCCGATGGCGGTTCTGTAGGTTACAAGGGTGCAGCTGCTCCTGGTCCTACCATGCAGGGCACTGACGTGCTCTTCCCGCAGATCGGTGAGATCATCGGTGGATCTGTCCGTGAAGAGAGTTACGAGAAACTGATGTCTGAGGTAGAGCGTCGCCAGATGGATCAGACTCATCTATGGTGGTATCTCGACACTCGTCGCTGGGGTACATGTCCTCATGCAGGCTTCGGTCTGGGCTTCGAGCGATTGATACTCTTTGTGACCGGAATGCAGAACATTCGTGACGTCATTCCGTTCCCCAGAACACCAAAATCAGCACAGTTCTAATAAAAAAATCATAAAAAAGCTTGTAGATTCGAAAAAAAGCATTAACTTTGCAGCCGAATTTAAGAAATTATGAACTATAATGAATATTTAATAAGGTATAAGGAGGCCTTTTTCACTACGAAACAGAAACAATGATAGTAAAAGTGTGCAAAAACCCGATGTATACACGGAATTTCGCGCAAAAATTGTTAATTTTGCGAGATTTTGCTCTGAATATGGCATTAATTTGACTATTTTTCAAAAAAATATGCGAAAATGTTTGCTAGATTTCAGAAATATGTCTATATTTGCACCAAAAATGTAACTCCGCGCAGGAGTTTTTATGCCCAGAAGTGCCAATTATGGCCGTGAAAGGCGTAGATTTGAGAGAAGAATAAAAGTATAACAACTTAATTTTAGTTTTTTATTAATTTAAATTTTTT
>CACWLC010000009.1 GCA_902761605.1 uncultured Prevotellaceae bacterium | reverse complement strand
TTCAAAAATAACAGGCACTTATTTTATATTAAGTGGCACTTATTTCACAATAAAAGCCTTCAAATTTCCGGGGAATAGATCTATCCCTATTTTAGCCCCCTATATTTATATATAGGGGGCAATATAGAATGGGATAACTATTCCCCGTGAATCTTTCTCGTATTAATGCTTCTCTAAGGTCCAGCCTTTGCGCTTGGCGAGTGCCGGACGCTTGCCCTCGAACATCTTTGCGGCTTTGGCATCGCCCTTCAGTTGCCAGTCGAGCCAAGCGCGGGCTACTACTGCGAACTCACCGCCATGAGGCTGGGCATAGGTGCCACCATGACCTACAGGCAGATTGGCTGCATAGGCTGGCACATGAGTGATACGACGGAAATCATCCATGCCGTTTTCGTAGGCGATATCAGGCTTGCCGCCAAGGATATATATGATAGGAGTATGGATCTCGCTGAGCTTATCTTTAGGAGGCATCGGCATGTTGGGAACGGCGCTGCCTGCGTTCTGCTGATTAAACAGTCCGCTGTTGCAGATCATCAGAGTGGAGATCCTGGGGTCTTCACAGTTGAAGAGAGTCTGCAATCCTCCGCACGACATACCTGCCACACAGAGATTCTTTACATCTATCTTCTGATAGAAAGGTGACTTCGGATCGGCATTCTGGGCATATACCCAGTCGATGCTCTCTATCTGCTGAGCTGACTTCGACATCGGACCGCGATACCACTCGTCGGTCATGGGAATATAGCCTGTAGCAACCACCAGGTATCCATAGGAGGCAATCTCGCTTAGGAACTTGATATGCTCGAAGGGAGAGTTGTTGCAGGCACCATTGCCCCATACGAGTACAGGCAACTGACGATCTGCACCGAAAGCCGAGAGATCCTGGGGGAAGATAAGGGTGTGTTCGCCAAGTCCTTCCGTCTCTGTTATGATGGCTTTGTAAGGACCTGTGCCACCATCCTCCACGATACGTGTCTGGATGAACGGAGCATCGAGCATGTCGAAGCGCCACCAGTCGAAGGTGAAAAGTTTGCCGCCCTTCATGCCTTTGAAGACGAAGTAAATGTCGTGACATCCTGTGATGGTCTCTGTGACGGGAACGGTGACGGTCTGCCATTTCTCCCATCCGCCAGTGCGGCTGACCTTCAGACTGGCAATGACTTTGCCCCCGAGACTGTCGACACGTACCTCGATGGAGCCTCCAAGAAGAGCAGAAGCAACAGAGGCGGTGAACTTCTTTGGTGACATGTTGCCGAAGTCGGCCTCACGTACCTTGATATAGTCACCGTTGTTGATATCACTGATATATACGCCTGTCTCATCGTTCTGTTCCGACTTCAAACCAGATGACCAAGCCATTGTCTCAGCCTCGGTACGCTTATAGGGATTGAGAGTTCCGATGGGAGCCACACCAGCGTCAGTATGATGAATGACAGGGAAGGAGCCGTCGGCATTATACTTGAACTCCTCGATGGCGGCACTACGGCCGAAACCACCACCGCCAGGCAGCTTACCGGTGTGATAGAAGAAGTAAGAGTGACCCTTGAAGTCGGCTACACCACAGTGGTTAGTAAACGACTTTGTATCCTCGAGTGGCATAATCTCACCGCGATAGGTCCAAGGACCTTCGGGTGAAGGAGCAGAGGAGTAGGCGATATGTTCGGGTACACCACCGGCGGCATAGAGCAGATAGTAACCCTTGGCGGGCTTTGGAGCCTTCATGATCCAAGGACCTTCGGTATAGCAGTCCTTGTATTTCACATCCTTCTTACGTTCCTTCATATCAGGAGAACCGAAACCTTCGATGGTCTGTTTTACTGTCTTAACCTCGCTGGCGAAGGATATCATGTCGGGGTTTAGCTTGGCATAATAGACAACGGGGTTACCCCAGAAGAGCCACGCCTGATCATCGTCGTCGATAAACACTGTGGGGTCGATATGATCCCACTTGCCGTCCTCATAGAGAGGCTTTCCGATGGCATCGCGGAAAGGACCGGTAGGAGAGTCAGCTACGGCCACACCTATTGCCATACCTCCGGAGATCTTAGAGTGGGCACAGATGTACCAATAGAATTTGCCGTTTCGCTCAATGGTCTGGGCAGCCCAGGCACGATCGTCGGCCCAGGAGAAACTCTCGAGGTTCAGAGGTGACCCGTGGTCGGTCCAGTTTACCATATCGCTGCTGGAATAGATGCGCCACTCGTTCATCCAGAAGAAGTCGGCATTGTCTTCATCGTGGCCGGTATACATATATATCCTGTCACCAAAAACCATCGGGGCAGGGTCGGATGTGTACCAGGTCTGTACTACGGGATTCTGGGCTATGGCTTTCATTGCAGCCATAAGCACAAACATGATTAGAATAGTTGATTTTCTCATTGTTGTTTTATAAGTTAAAGTTAAAAAATTAGTCATTTCATGCTAAGCGAAATTCGGTTGCGGCGACGATCTACCTCTATCACCCTTACGCGGATGTGCTGATGGAGTTTTACCACATCGGTGGGATGGGCGATGCGACGGTTGGCCATCTGGGAGATATGCACAAGACCATCCTGATGGACACCGATATCTACGAAGGCTCCGAAGTTGGTGATGTTGGTAACAATGCCTGGCAGCTCCATACCCTCGATAAGGTCGTCGACGGTGTTTACACGTGAGTCGAACTCAAACTCCTCAATCTGTTCACGAGGGTCGCGTCCGGGTTTCTCAAGCTCCTTGATGATATCCGTGAGGGTAGGGATGCCGATATCGTCAGTGACGTATCTCTTTATGTCGATGGCCTCGCGCTTATCCTTGTTGCTGATAAGATCGGCGACACTACAGCTCTGGTCTTTGGCCATCTGTTCTACGATAGCGTAGCTCTCAGGATGAACGGCAGAGTTGTCGAGAGGATTCTTGGCTCCAGGTATACGCAGGAATCCCGCACACTGCTGGAAGGCAGAAGGTCCCAAGCGAGGCACCTTCTTAAGCTGGGCCCTGCTGGTGAAGGCTCCATTATCCTTGCGATAGTCGACGATATTCTTCGCGAGAACAGGTCCGAGTCCGCTGACGTACATAAGCAGATGTTGCGAGGCGGTATTGAGATTCACTCCAACATTATTCACGCAGCTCTCTACCGTAAGATCAAGAGAGTGCTTGAGTTTCGTCTGGTCTACATCATGCTGATATTGGCCTACACCGATACTCTTGGGGTCGATTTTCACCAGTTCGGCAAGAGGGTCCATAAGCCGGCGGCCTATAGAGACAGCACCACGAACGGTGACATCCTCATCAGGAAACTCCTCACGGGCTATCTTCGAGGCGGAGTAGACGGAGGCTCCGTCTTCGCTGACGGTAAAGACCTGAGGCGATGCTACTTCATGCTTAGACGGAGTGACGTCGTAGCGGCCGGCGAGGACATCACGGATAAAGTCGTTGGTCTCGCGCGAGGCTGTGCCGTTGCCGATAGAGATGGCCTCTATCTGATATTTCCTGATCATCTTCTGGATGGCCATCGCCGACTCCATGCGTTTGTTGACAGGAGGGTGGGGGAAGATGGCCTCGTGGCAGAGGAGGTTGCCCTGGGCATCGAGACATACCACCTTACAACCCGTACGGAATCCGGGGTCTATGCCCATCACACGTTTCTGGCCTAAGGGAGCATCGAGCAGCAGCTGGCGCAGGTTCTCGGCAAAGACATGTATCGCCTCTTCGTCGGCCTTCTCCTTGCTCAGAGCGGCAAACTCCGTCTCGATAGAAGGTTTGAGCAGACGTTTGTAACTATCCTCTACGGCCTCAGCAACGAGTCGGCCACAAGGGGTGTTGCCATATACATAATGGTGCTGCAGACGACTGATACACTCCTCGTCATCAGGTGAGATGCTTATGCGCAGTATCCCCTCGCTCTCGCCTCGGCGCATGGCCAGCAGACGATGGGAAGAACAACGTTTCAGGGGCTCCTGCCAGTCGAAATAATCTGAGTATTTAGCAGCCTCGTCGCTGTCGGCCTTTGCCTTCATAACCTTCGAGGTGATGACAGCCTGACGACGGAAGGCACCACGTATCTGTTGACGGCTGCGCTCATCCTCGCTTACCGTCTCGGCGATGATATCCTGGGCGCCCTTGATGGCTTCGTCTACGCTCAGCTGGGATTTTATATTCGAGAGCTGAGAGAGAGCTGCACGCTCAGGGTCACGCTCACGTTGCAGGAGCAGTATCTTTGCGAGGGGCTCAAGACCTTGTTCGCGAGCCACCTGAGCCCTCGTCCTGCGCTTGGGCTTATATGGCAGATAGATATCCTCGAGTTCGGTAGCATCCCAGCATTCGTCGATGCGTCGGGAGAGTTCGAGAGTCATCTTCTCAAGGTCGGTGATGGTCTTGATGACGGTGTCCTTACGTTTCTGAATCTCCTTCAGACGTTCGTAGCTCTCGCTGATGGCTGCTATCTGAACCTCGTCGAGTCCGCCGGTGCGTTCCTTACGGTAACGGGAGATGAAAGGGATGGTGCATCCCTCGTCGAGAAGTGCGAGGGTACCGGCTACTGACTGTTCCTTGATATTCAGCTGCCCAGATATGAGTCGGGCAAAGATATTCTTTTCCATACGGATTATTCTGTCGCTTTATCGTTGAAGTAAGCTTCCACCTTTACCCAGTCAACATTCACCACCTCCAACGGCTTATCGTAGTTCATGGCCTTTACCTTACGGTTCTTGATGTCGAACTCTACTATGATGACATCATCGACACATACCCTGAATGAGTCCATAGGCACGACATCGTAAAGTGCGATATCATCGTAGTCATCTATAACAATATTACCTGATTTTTCTTTATCTTCTTTACCGAATTCGTAGAAACACTCACCGTCGGGCTTGAGGTACCATTTGGAGATGTTGGCATTGGGGGTGTCGTCTGCTTTCTGCTTGAGGGTTATCATTGCGTTCTCGCAATGTTTCATCATACTATGTTCAAAATAGTAATATGTGCTAATAAGGACAATCGCAGCTATGATTGCGAATATCACAGGCTGAAGTAAACAACCCAGGAGCAGTCCCTTAAAACGCTTACGCATGAACCCATAGAATGGGATGAATAACGAAAAGACAAATATCGCTATCAGAACTAATACTATTACAATAAAAGTGCCTAATCCTTGTTCAATCATTGTATTTTCCGTTTTTGAGGTTTATTGTAGTGTGTACTTTATGGCAAGCATCGTAAGGTCGTCGCTCTGCTCTGCATTGCCAACAAACATCTTTACAGACGAGGTCATCGCCTCGATAAGTGTCTGAGGCTTGTTGATGGTGGTGCTGAGAACCTGTCTTACACGTTCCATTTCGAACTGGTTGTGAGAGATATCCTCTGCCTCGTTGAGACCGTCGGTATAGAGGAAGATGCAGTCGCCTGTCTTCATGTCGAGATGCTGAACTGAGAACTGCCATCCCTCCATAACTCCTGCAGGGATGTTTGAGTCGCAGGCCAAGTCGCTTACATTATCACCAGAAAGTACTAATGGCGGGTTGTGGGCTGCATTAGCATAGCTCATGTGACCGGATGCGAGATCGAGTACACCAAGGAATAAGGTAACGAACATGCCCGTCTCGTTGTTGCTGCTCAGAGCCTCGTTGAGTGCTATGAGTATCTGGTCGGGAGCCTGAGTGTAGGCAGAGATGTTACGGAACAGCGATCTTGTCACCGCCATCACGAGAGAGGCGGGAACACCCTTACCCGACACGTCGCCGATACAGAAGAAAAGCTTTTCATCACGAATAAAGAAATCGTAAAGGTCGCCACCTACGGCCTTTGCCGGCGTCAGCTGCCCGTAGATGTCGATATCATGACGTTCAGGGAAGGCAGGATAGGTCTTGGGCAACATCGACATCTGTATGTTGTGGGCAATCTTCAGCTCACTTTCAATTGATGCCTTTGCTGAGGTGGTAACCTTCAGTTCCTCGATATATTTGCTCAGAGAGTGCTGCATGTTGTCAAAGGAGTCGCGCAACTGGTGTATCTCGTCATGACTGTCGATATCTGGAAGGGCGGCGTTTAATTGTCCTTGGGCTACCTCATCGGCGGTGTCTGCCAGAAGGTTCAACGGCTTTGCCATGTGACGTATGGTAAGCTGGCAAACGAAGAAGGTGATGATAAGGATAAAGGCGATAATCAACGTCATTGCCAGACCTACGAGGATGCCAAACATGTCGAGTGTTATTGTAGTAACAGTCTGTGCGATAATCCAGTCAGTACCTTCCAGCGGTCTGTAAAACAGGTAATGCGGTGACCTGTTAAACAAGATCGGGTTATTAGTCTCATGACTGCTCTTCTTTCCTTCAGACATATTGTTGATCATCTCCTCGGCCTTGCCTGGAGTCTCATTATCCTTGATATGTCCGAAAAAGTTGCCTTTCAGGATGCGTCGTTTGTCAGGGTGGGTGATATAGGTACCATCATGGGTGAGCAGGTAACTGTGCAGACGGTCGTCATAAGCAAAGATAAACTTGGCCTCGTTTACTGAGATACGGTCTTGTTCGTTGAGGAGTTCTGTAACGAAGTCGAGCGAGAGGTCGGCACCAAGGATGGCTACTACCTTGCCCTGACGGTCGTGTATGGGGTACATGTATGCCACAAGAGGAGTCTTGGCATCACCACTCTCAAAGAAGGGCTGAGACCAGTAGGCAGAGTCTTTTGCAACAGCGTCAGTAAACCATTCTGATGCCAGATAGTCACTGTTGGGCTCGTTGGCGGGGCGCAACTTCACTCCCAGACTGTCGTCGCGCCAGGCGTATGGACAGAAGGCACGTCCCTTCTTCGGGTAATAGCTATCGATAAAGCTGATACCACAACTGCGTATACGTGGATTGTGCTCTACGATACGTTTCATGATGACCTCCATCACATCGGGCTGGCTGAGGTGATCTTCGATGTCCTTTATGTTGTTGTTTACTGCCACATTGACCTCAGACATTGCATTGCTGATAGTCATTGCGGATGCCTGCATGCTACTGTGGAAATTACTGCCGTTGACACTTACAACGACAGAACTCGATACATGATAAATGAAGTAAGCCAGAGCTCCCATCATTACTAAAAGCACCAGCATAACTCTGCGGGTGAGCCTTCGGGCAAACGAGTGTTTATATTTCTTATCTTTCATCGCCTTTTTTATGTTTGACGCGACAAAGTTACGAAAAGTTGTTGGAAATACCAACCATAATAGTTAATTTATGCTGAAAAATTACGGATTATCCGTTAGAAATGTGTACTTTTGCAGGCTGAAAGTGAAAAAGAATGAGAAATAAGTTAGTATTATTAGTGATGATGCTCATCTCAGTGATGACATCCGTGAAGGCACAAGACGACTCAGAGATGAGTGCAAATGAGAGACAGGCAAAGAGAATTTTCAATCAAGCCTACCAGCAGGTGTTTGGCGAACAGGGAGCAACCCTCAGATATGATGTTAATATAACTGGTATCTACAAGACATACGGCACCATCTGGTATAAAGGCAAGAAGAGCAGGTTTGAGGACGCAAAGATGAACTCCTGGAATGACGGAACTACTGTCTATACCATCAAGAAGAAAAAGAAGAAGAAAAAGGAGGTGGAGATTCATGAGTCGAAGAACAACAAGTCGGATAAGTATTCGAGTAAGTTCAAGTTCGTGCCGGAGAATTTCAATTACAGCATAGCTAATGATGAAGAAGGGCTGTTGCTGACTCTCAAAGCCAAGAAGGGAGCAAAGGGAATAAAGGAAGTACAGGCTCTGGTAAAGAGACAGAGTTACGAACCTATCAGAGTGAGAATCAAGATCGCCTTTATCTGGACGACTATAAAGGTTTCCAACTTCAAGTCGGGTGGTATAACAGACGAGATGCTCAGATTCCCTGCTGAGAAATATAAAGATTATAAGTTTGTAGACAAACGATGATATCTGTAGAAGGACTGAAAGTGGAGTTTGGCGTTAAGCCGCTGTTCGTTGATGCTAGTTTCGTTATCAACGACAGAGACCGTATTGCCCTCGTAGGAAAGAACGGAGCCGGAAAATCCACGATGCTGAAGATACTCTGTGGACAGCAGAAGGCTACGGCAGGAAATGTCAGCGTGCCTACAGACTGTCGTATAGGATATCTTCCTCAGGTGATGATACTCCAGGACGATACCACAGTACGTCAGGAGGCCCAGAAGGCTTTTGCAGATATCACGAAGATGAAGGAACGTCTGGACAAGATGAACCAGGAACTCGCAGAGCGTACTGACTACGAGAGCGAGAGCTATCTGACTCTGATAGAGAAATACACCACAGAGCATGAGCGCTATATGATGATGGGCGCAGAGAACTATGAAGCTGAGATAGAACGGACGCTTACAGGTCTGGGCTTCGTGCGTTCTGACTTCGAGCGTCCGACATCAGAATTCTCAGGAGGTTGGCGTATGCGTATCGAACTGGCGAAGATACTGCTTCAGAAACCCGATGTGTTGTTGCTCGACGAGCCTACGAACCATCTCGATATCGAGAGTATCCAGTGGCTGGAGCAGTTTCTGGCGCAGAGCTCGAGTGCGGTAGTGCTTGTGAGTCACGACAGGGCCTTTATAAATAATGTCTCCAATCGTACGCTGGAGATATCCTGTGGCAAGGTAATCGACTATAAGGTGAAATACAACGAGTATGTTGTACTCCGAAAGGAACGCCGGGAGCAACAGCTGCGAGCCTATGAGAACCAGCAGAAGGAAGTGGCTGATATGAAGGCCTTTATCGAGCGATTCCGTTATCAGGCCACTAAGGCTGTACAGGTGCAGCAGAAGATAAAGCAGTTGGAGAAGGTTGTGCCTATCGAGATAGACGAGGTGGATAACTCCGCTATGCATCTGAAATTCCCACCCTGTCTGCGAAGCGGCGACTATCCCGTGATCTGCGATGAAGTACGTAAGGATTATGGTGCTCATACCGTCTTTGATCATGTTACTCTTACGATTAAGAGAGGTGAGAAGGTGGCTTTCGTCGGCAAGAACGGTGAAGGAAAATCTACTCTCGTGAAGTGTATCATGAACGAGATTCCTTTTACTGGCGAACTGAAGATAGGCCATAATATCCAGATAGGCTATTTCGCACAGAATCAGGCACAGCTGCTGGATGAGAATCTTACTGTGTTCCAGACTATCGACAATGTGGCTAAGGGCGATATCCGTCTGCGCATCAAGGATATACTCGGGGCATTTATGTTTGGTGGTGAGGAGAGTGACAAGAAAGTTAAGGTGCTTAGTGGTGGCGAGCGAAGCCGTCTGGCGATGATTCGCCTGTTGCTGGAACCAGTGAATCTGCTTATTCTCGATGAGCCAACAAACCATCTCGACATGCCATCGAAAGATGTGCTGAAGGAAGCTATCAAGGCTTTCGACGGTACGGCGATTATCGTAAGTCATGATCGTGAGTTCCTGGATGGACTTGTAACCAAGGTATATGAGTTTGGAGGAGGTAAGGTTCGTGAACATCTGGGAGGTATCTATGATTTCCTACAGTCGAAGAAGATAAGCGAGCTCAATGAACTGGGCAGGGAAACAAATTATTCCCAGGCAGGAAACAATGTATCCCCAGTAAGGGAACAAAACATTCCCAGTAAGGGAACATCCGCTGAGCAGAAAGCTCTCGTCCAGCAAGCCGCCGACAAAGCGATGAGCTATGCCGAGCGCAAGGAACAGCAGAAACGTAAGAACCGTGCAGAGAAGGCTGTTAAGGAGTCGGAGGCGAAGATCGAGAAGATGGAAGGTCGTCTGAAAGAACTCGACGACCTGCTGATGAAACCTGAGAACGCCTCTGATATGGTGCTTGTGACTGAATATACCCAGACGAAACAGGCTCTCGATGAAGAGGTGGAGCGATGGGAGAAACTCAGCGAGGAACTTGAATCAATTAATTACTAATCAAAATAGATTGTTTTATGAAAAGAATTCTAACAATGATGGCAATGGCATCTGTTTCATTGATGACAATGGCTCAGGCGGAACTGGGATCAGGTCTTAATCAGGCTGATTTCAATAAGAATGTCCGTCCTGGTGATGATTTCTACGAGTACGCCTGTGGTGGATGGATGAAAGCTAATCCGCTGCCTGCTGCTTACTCTCGTTATGGTAGTTTTGACCGTCTTCAGGAAGAAAACGACAAGCGTATCAACGGTATCCTGAAAGAACTTCAGAGCAATACCTATGAGAAGGGTACTCTCGAGCAGAAACTCAGCGACCTCTACAAACTTGCGATGGATATCGATCGCAGAAACAAAGAGGGTGTGGCTCCTGTGATGCCTCTCATCAAGCGCCTTGAGGCTGCAAAGACAAACAAGCAGTTGTTTGATATCCAGTTGGAACTTGCTCCTTATGGTGAGCAGGAGTTTTTCTTCTGTGGTTTTGGTGCAGACGAGAAGAATGCAACACAGAATATCCTGAGTGTTTATCAGGGTGGTCTCTCACTCGGACAGAAGGAATACTACCTCGATAACGACAAGGCTACTGCCGATATCCGTGAGGCATTTAAGAAGCACGTAGTCAAGATGTTCCAGCTCTTTGGCTTCAGTAAAGGTGCAGCTACAAAGAAGATGCAGAATATCATGAAGGTGGAGACGGCTCTCGCTAAGGTTTCTAAGTCTCGTACAGAGCTTCGCGACCCAGAGGCAAACTATAATAAGATGACTCTGAAGGAGTTTGAGGCAAAGTATCCTAACCTCCCATTGGTGAAGGTTATGAGCGCTCAGGGCGTTGATACGAAGTATCTCCAGGAGATGGTTGTTGGCCAGCCTGCATTCCTTGAGGGAGCAAATAAGCTCGTTGGAACCATCAAGCCAGCAGAGTATCGTGACGTGATGGAGTGGGGCTTTATCTCTGGTGCAGCCAACTATCTCAGCGATGCTACAGTTGCAGAGAGCTTCGACTTCAACGGAAAGATACGTTCTGGCCGTAAGGAGAATCATCCTCTCTGGAAGCGCAGTACCGCTCAGGTGGAGCGTGTTATGGGTGAGGCTCTGGGTAAGATCTACTCAGAGAAATATTTCCCTGAGGCAGCAAAGCAGCGTATGATCACTCTTGTCAAGAACCTCCAGATAGCCCTCGGCGAGCGTATCGCTGCTCAGAGCTGGATGGATGACTCTACTAAGGTGAATGCACTCCTGAAGCTGAACACATTCTATGTGAAGGTAGGATATCCTGACAAGTGGACTGATCTCACAAAGCTTCAGATTGATCCTATGAAATCTTATTACGAAAATATGCAAGAATGTGCTAAGTTCTGGCATGCGTGGCGTCTGGACCACACAGTAGGAAAGCCAGTAGATCGTGATGACTGGTATATGAATCCTCAGACGGTAAATGCATATTATAACCCAACAACCAATGAGATCTGCTTCCCTGCAGGTATCCTGCAGTATCCTTTCTTTGATATGACTGCTGACGATGCTTTCAACTATGGTGCTATCGGAGTGGTTATCGGACATGAGATGACTCATGGATTCGATGATCAGGGGCGTCGTTTCGACAAGGATGGAAATATGCATGACTGGTGGACTGAGTCAGACGGAAAGAACTTTACAGAGCGTACTGATAAGTATGCTGATTTCTTCTCTGCTATCAATGTGCTTCCTGACCTCAAGGGTAATGGACGTCTTACACTTGGTGAGAACCTTGCCGATCATGGTGGACTCCAGGTGGCATGGGCTGCTTATAAGAATGCTACAAAGCGTCAGCCTTTAGGCGAGAAAGACGGACTTACTGCCGACCAGCGATTCTTCCACGCATATGCAGGTGTATGGGCTGGTAATATCACAGAAGAAGAGATCCGCAATCGTACGAAGAGCGATCCTCACTCATTGGGTCGCTGGCGTGTAAACGGGGCCCTTCCTCATGTGGATGCATGGTATGAGGCCTTTGGTATAAAAGAGGGCGATAAGATGTTTATTCCTAAGTCAGAACGCCTCGATTTGTGGTAATTTAATACGAAAATGAAAAAAATGCCGTCGTAAATGTAAATTTACGGCGGTTTTTTTGTTGCGTTTAGAGATTTTTTACTATCTTTGCACCAAACTTAATCAAAACACGTGTTTTTATGAGCGATATTACACTTAACCCTGATAAATCAAGTCGTGGAGTTCAACAACTACAGCGACAGGAACTGACGATGCACAGGCCTGCTGCTGATAATATACAGGCTCAGGCTGTCAATTATAATTCAGCCGCTAGTGTGAAGTGTCCGTATTGCGGAACTATCAACGAGCCCGATGCCCTTTTCTGCGCTTCTTGTGGAAAACCACTCGGAAAAGTAAGTTGCCCGAACTGTGGTGCGGAACTCGATCCCGATGCCGATTTCTGTGAGACATGTCATCATTATATCCGTACAGATGTCTGTTCCTTCTGTGGAGCACGTCTTTCAGGACATGAGGCTTTCTGTCCTGAATGCGGTAGTCCAAGAGGAGGTATCGTATGTCCAGTATGTCATACACTTAATGATTTCTCCTTCTGTAAACAATGTGGCACAGCCCTGACGGAAGATGCCCGCCATCTGTTGGCAGAACTGCAGATGACTCCAGAATACCAGGAGATGCAGGCTTTGGCTAAGGAACTGCAGGAACTGGATATGCAGTTGCCCTATGCCAACGAGAAGGATCAGATTAAAGAGCAGTTGAACAATAAGCTGCGTGAGCGTGTGCTTACCCTTCTTGCACAGGATAAGGGATTTGCGGCAACTATTGTGGAGAAACCCTCAAAGCGTGTGCCCAAGGCTGAATTAGACAGGAAGAAGGCAGACCGTGTTAATCGCCTGACAGAACTTCTCGAGAAGATGGCGCAGGTGCCACAGCCACAACCCGCGAAAGTGCGTAACTACGCTATGGCTTGTAAGCCTCAGGGTGTGAGACTGGCGTGGGAGTGTAATTTCAAACATGCCTTGCATTCAAGTCCTTGCGGATGTGCCAAGCCGCAGATGGGAGGAAAGTGGATAGTTCTCGGCAAAAACTCAAGACAAGAAATAAAAGACGATAAATAAATGAGTACATTGAGACCAACAATACCAGGTGACCTTAACCAGGATCTGGATGATGCTAATGTAGATAAGACGATGCGCCCAGCAGAGGGTCTGGTGTCTCCAGATGTCGCACCGGTAACTGAAAAGACGATGCGTCCTGCAGAACCTATGACTACGCCAATGGTAGAAGATATCTCTGCCGATGGTGAGTACTTCATACTCAAAGGAGAGAGATACCATAATCAGAGATGCCTGAGTGATAACTCCGGTGAGGCACAGGTGTTTCTCGTAGACAAGAACGGGCAGGATTATGTCCTGAAGATATATTATCCGAATTTCGACGTTAATAAGAAACTGCTACAGACCATCTATAACTTCGATTTCGAGATGGTTGTAGATCTTCTGGACTACGGCAAGACATATGTTGACGGAAAGCACCGTTCCTATGAGCTGATGGAGTATCTGCATGGTGGAAACCTCGGCGACTATCATCTAAATGGTGATATGGACAAGTTTCGTAGGATAGCCCTTCAGGGTGCTGCGGCCCTTGCTTTCTGCCATAACAACAACGTGCTCCATAAGGATGTCAAGCCAAGCAATCTCTTCTTCCGTGACAAGGAACGTACTGAACTCGTGCTTGGTGACTTCGGTATATCAAGTCTATTGGAGCAGGATGGTAAATCACATCGTACCACTCAGGCAAGAACTCCTATCTATGCAGCACCGGAGATGTACTCTGATGTTATCGATGGAGTAGTGGAGGTCACTCCTGCTGCCGATTTCTATTCCTTGGGTATTACCCTGATGGCACTTTGGCTTGAAGGTAACCCCATGAGTAGCAACGAGCGCGTGATGATGCGTCAGAAGAATGAGGGCAGACTTCCTCGACTAAACGAACTTCCTGACAGGGTGAAGATGATTGTTCAGGGACTTACTTCTGTCAATCCTCTTAATCGTTGGGGATTTGACGAGGTTGAGAAATGGTTCCTCGGTGAGAGCCCGAATGTGGATATATCATCACCTTTCCTGAAATACAAGACCTTCCTCGTAGACCCAGACCGCAACCTTGTTGCAGATAATATCCATGAACTGATTCCTCTGCTTGTTGAGAACGAAAAACTGGCAATAGGATATCTGTATAACGGACGTATAGGCAACTGGCTTGAGTCGTGTGGTAACACAAAACTCAGCACTATCGTCAAGGATATCGTCGTAAACAGATACCCGGCAGACCAGCATGCAGGTCTTATGGCGTCTATATATGTCATGGAGCCTACATACTGCTATAAGGATGTGAAAGGCAATAACTGTGACGATATTCATAGTGTGGCAATGTCGATGCTTAGTTATCCTAAGGAGTATGGCATGTTGCTGACGAATCCTAACGATAATCTCTTCTTGTATCTCGAGTCGCATACCAAGTGTAATATCAAACGTCTGCGTTCTTATTTCGAGAAGACAGAGACATTCGGTCCTCGTGTGGCAGTAATGAAGGTGGTTTATGAGATAGACCCTGAGATTCCTCTGATAGGTCGTTACCCATCGTCTACATTGAAGGAAATCGTGAAGACTTTCGGCAGAGAGGAGCTGAGTGATGATGACTGGCATAGTCTTACTGACGGACGACTCTTGTCTTGGATGTTCAGTCATGAAGACAAGATGGCCTGTGAGAGTTTGAGAATTCTCACACAAGGACAGCCGTATTCAAAGTCATTGGCATATAAGGTCCTTTATAATCTCGATCGTGAGGCTGCCTACGACCTGCGTTTTGCATTTACTACTATTGGAGTGGGCGATCTGCTTGCAGAGCGTCTCATGGAATCGCAGAATCTCAGTGCAGACGAGATAGAAAAGGAGTTTGATGATTTCCTTCAGCCAGGAGGCCGTTTCTGTTACTTTGCCCAACTGCATGGATGGAATGAGATTCTGAATGAGGCTAATCGTTGTTTTGATTTCAAGAGTGATGAGAATCGTGAGCGTCTTGGTGCCTATGATGCACGTACGGCACTGTATCGTTTCTGCAGAATCCTTGGTTCCACACCAGTATATAAGCTTTCTGACGGAACAGAGTTGAAAGACGGGCGTGATATCGATCCACGTAATTACGGCCTGATACGTCAGGAGATTCGTGATGGCTCGTTCATTCAATGGATGTCGGCATTCTATCATGAAGATCCTAATGCAGACTTCACGGAGGAATATGCATATGAGCATACTCTTGAGGACTGGTTGAATGATATTGGAAAGATAGATAAAACACAGACTTATTATAAGCGATTCGTTGATGCCCGTAAGGAGACCTCCGACAGGGTAGATAGCGTAAGGACAGGATGGCGAAGAGCAAAGGCAAAGGAGAATATCTGGCGCTGGGTGTTCTATGCACTTTCTGGTGTGTGGATTCTTCTGGTGCTTATTTTTGGTGTCAACAGCGGATATATTCTTTCACATCCTCTGATATCTGTAGTTCTTCCTGTAGGTAGCATTACGGGTGTCATCGTTTCCACAAGAGCATATTTCAGAGGATACGGTTTCTTCTTCTCGTTCCTCTGGGGAATCCTTGGAGTGGTATCGTCGTTTATACCTTTTATTATATTAAAATATATCTCTTTGTCTCATCCTTCTTTATTCAGTCTGACAATTGTGGCAATATCACTCGTGTATATGCTCGTATGCCATCTGACTGACTTCAGAGGTGATCAGAAGGCAGACAATAAGTTGATAAATGAAGTGCTCGATAATGACATCAAGTCAACTCTTCTCGAGCCACTTTACTATACTTTCAAGACCAAGTCTTACAGATTTAAGGGTTCTAAGTTCGGACTTCTCGACGATGTGACAGATCAGGTTCGTTCTATCAGTGGCGAGAGTGTGCTCCATTATGTGTTGTGGAGTCTGTTGGCATTGATATTGGTTGCTGATTTCATCGTTTACAGCCCGAAGTTCATGAATGTCGCTAATCCGAATTTGGATGAGGTTGAGAGTACGTCATCAGAGTTTATTCAGCAAATAGATAAAGAGGAAGATTAATGGTTTGCGAACATTGCCATAAAGACAACAGGAGCATAGCGAAATTCTGCAAGTGGTGCGGACAGCCACTGGTAAGTCAGAATCTCTTGGATAGGCTCGTTGGTCTTGATGATGTGAAACAGCAGCTTAAGACCATCGTGGACACCTATGCATTCCTTCGCTCCCGTAAAGATATAGCACAGGTACGCGTCTCTGTGAATGCGATAATAATTGGTGAGACGGGTACAGGTAAGACTGCATTGGCAGAGATACTGCGTGACTATTTCTATCAGAATAAGATTATCGAGAAACCGAAGTTGACGATGGTTGATGCTGTCGACTATCAGCGGTTTGTGGATAAGTGGGATGAGAACATCAAGAAGGCGAAGAACGGTATCTTGTTCTTTGATAATGTTCAGAAGCTCCTGCCTGATAAGTATTCAAATCAGGTAAATCCTCTCGATAAGCTCTTTGTTGAGATGGATAAGTGGGAAGACAATCCTATTGTGATTATGTCCGGTCTTCCTAAGGGACTCGATGACTTCCTTGAGAGCAACCCTGCTGTAGCAAACCGTTTCAAGTACAGGTTCCGTCTTCCATCCCCAGGATATCAGGAACTGACGGATATATGTAAGCTTAACCTCAAGACCCGTTATGGTATTGCCGACTTCACACCAGAGGCAGAGGATCAGCTGAAGCGTTTCTTCAAATATCAGGTGAAGATAAAAGATGAGACCTTTGGATATGCTCACCTCGCCACGAAGACTGCAGAGGATATCTTCACTCAGTTTATTACACGTGGTACTCAGGCAACAGTTGTAGAGAAGGCTGATATCAAGGGTTATGTACCAGAGGAGCGCTCTATCGAGGATATCCTCAAGGATCTCGATAACTTCATCGGCATGAATGAGGTGAAGAGTGCTGTACGTGAGATTGCCTACTCTGTGCAGAATGCTGTTCAACGTGCAGAGCGAGGATTAGGTGAACAGGAGAAGATGTCTATGCACATCATCCTTACAGGTAATCCAGGAACAGGTAAGACTACGATAGCACGAAAACTTGGTGAGATACTTGCTGCCATAGGATATCTCGACAGCGGACATGTTGTTGAGGTAGACCGTGCAAAGATGGTTAGTCCTTATCAGGGAGAGACTCCTAAGGTAGTAGATCGTCTCTGCGATAAGGCAATGGGTGGTATTCTCTTTGTAGATGAGGCATATACCCTTGCACCTGTAAATGCCGGTGGCGACAGGGACAATCAGGGAGCCCAGGCTCTTGAAAAACTGATGAAACGCATGGAGGATGACAGAGGAAAGTTTGTGGTTATTGCAGCAGGCTATCGTACGGAGATGGAGAATCTCTTCCGCATCAATCCTGGATTCCGTAGTCGTTTCAACTATTTCCTCAATATCGATGACTATAATCCTGATGAGCTCTATCAGATTATGCTTGTATTTGCTAAGGCAAAGAAGTATCTGTTCTCTCCAGAGGCAGAACAGTTGACAAGGAAGATGATAGGCGAGATGTACGACTCTCGTGGAAAGGATTTTGCCAACGGACGTACTATCCGCTCGCTCTTTGATCAGATATGCAAGAAACAGGCTCAGCGCCTGCAGGGAGCTAATATCTCCATGATGAGCAACGAACAGTTGATGACCATCGATGACAGGGATATTCCTTATGAGGCTCCAAAGACTGTTGACTATAAGGATTGTCTCAAGGCACTTGATGGACTTGTTGGTCTGGGAGCTGTGAAGAAGGAGATATCTAACCTTGCTGCGTTCCTGAATCTTCAGATCAAACGTGGCGAGACAAACACCTTCCAGGGTAAGCACTATGTGTTTACTGGTAATCCTGGTACAGGTAAGACAACTGTCGCACGTATCATGACAGATGTCTTCAAGACTCTGGGAATAGTATCACGAGGACAACTTGTTGAAGCTGATCGTGCAAAACTTGTTGCAGGATATTCTGGACAGACAGCTATAAAGACCAATCAGCTTGTTGATGAAGCTATTGGTGGCGTGCTCTTCATCGATGAGGCATACACCCTGAAATCAAATGATCAGGACTCATTTGGTGCTGAGGCTATCGATACCCTTCTGAAACGTCTTGAGGATGATCGTGGTAAGTTTATCTGTATTGTTGCAGGCTATACTGATCAGATGCACGACTTCATCGATACCAACCCAGGGCTGAAGAGCAGATTCACTCAGACAATTCATTTCGAGGACTATACTCCTGACGAGCTGACTCAGATATTCCTTAATCTTGCTTCAGGTAAGAAGTTTACTGTCGACGAGAATACCAAGGGAGCTATCCATCGTCAGTTTGAACAGCTCTATCTGCGTCGTGACAAGAACTTCGGCAATGCCCGTGAGGCACGTCGTATCTTTAATGAGGCTGTTGAGAAACAGAGTCAGCGACTGGTAAGTCTTATGACAGATCCTAACTTCAAGGAAGAGGATATGTACAAGATCACTATCGCAGACCTGCCAATGTCACAGAATGAGGCTGCTCGTCCTCTCGATGAAGTGCTCAATGAGCTCGATGAGTTTGTGGGAATGCGTACTGTCAAGAACTCTATCCGACGTCTGGCTGTACAGAGTATGTTTATGAAACAACGTGCTGCTGCTGGTGCAGGAAATGTCCAGCAGATGTCGATGAACTTCATCCTTACAGGTAATCCTGGTACAGGTAAGACCTCTATTGCACGTAAGATGGGAGAGGTGCTACAGGCTATGGAGATACTGCCTACATCACGTGTCATCGAGTCAAGTCGTGCCACTCTTGTAGGAAAATACATGGGTGAGACTCCCAAGATAGTCAACAATATGTGTGATAAGGCTATGGGTGGTATCCTATTCATTGATGAGGCCTATACCCTCAGTGATGGAGGTGATATGTATGGTAAGGAAGCTATCGACACCTTGATGAAACGAATGGAGGACGATCGTGGTAAGTTTGTTGTGATTGCCGCTGGATATAAGGATAAGATGGAGGAGTTTATGCAGATAAACCCAGGTCTTGCCAGCCGTTTCACTCACAAGCTTCAGATAGATGACTATAATGAAGATGAGCTGTTGGCGATCTTTAAGGGAATGGCTCAGAAGGAACAGTATCAATTATCGCCTACTGCCGAGTTTAAGTTGCTGGACAAGATCTATCGTCTTGTTGTCAACAAGAACGAGAACTGGGGTAATGCCCGTGAGATGCGCAACCTGCTTGACTCTACGATTCAGAAACTCTCAGAGCGAGTATCCCAGATGCCGCCAGATCAGGTGACAAAGGAGACCTATCAGATTATACAACCAGAAGATATTGAATAACAGATATGATTATTTGTCCTACATGTAGAGAAGAGATAGATGGCGATTCACACTTCTGTGATCAGTGTGGCCAGGCTTTACTATATTGCAACCAATGCGGACACGTTGGTATTGGACGCAGATGTACGCGGTGTGGAGGCCTGATGGTTGCTCCAAGTGATCAGAATGGAAGTAATAACCCTGCAATGTCTGCTAGTCTTCAGGCAGAAATCACACAAGGAACTCAGTCAGGAAACAGCATTGCTGGTCCATTGGTTCAGGAACGTCCTGCCTCTTCAGGTGTGCCTGTGCTCACTTTGGCTAACGACAGCCTTAATATCCGTATCGTTGGTATTAACGGTGCCGTGATAGGTCGTCGTAAAGGACCATATACCCAGTTCTTTGAACAGCATGCTTATGTGTCAGGTGTTCATGCCCAACTGAAATATAAGTCAGGATCAGGGTGGGTTATCACAGATAAGCACTCGTCGAATGGTACAAAGGTTAACCAGCGTCCGCTGCAGCCAGATGTGGATATGGCACTTCATAATGGTGACATTCTCACTATCGCCAATGTCAACCTTCAGGTTATTGTAAGATAGTATTAATAATGATTGAACTGAATATATCCTCAGCCAGTAGAATCGGCTGTGTGAGACATAATAATGAAGATATGATCCTGATTAAGGATCAGTTTATCCGAAACGCAGAATATCGCACTTTTATCACTCTTAACGACTCCGACCGTTGTTTGATAGCAGTTGCCGACGGTATGGGTGGTCATAAGAGTGGGGAAGTGGCAAGCCATGATACACTTCACAATCTCCATTATTTCTTTGGTGACCTGCCTGTTGGTCTTGATACAAGTGCATTCAACGAAATGATCATCGAATGGTTGGAGTCTATCAATATGATTATCGACTCTAAGGGAAAGGTTGACGACAGGTATAAGGGTATGGGTACCACTCTGGTGGCTATTGCATATTATGATGGCGAGTTCTATTCCCTTAACTGTGGAGACAGTCGTCTCTATCGATATCGCAATGGGGAACTTAAGCAACTTTCTACGGATCATTCTCTGAGTAACCTCAGGGGAGAGAAACAGCACTCCAACATCATCACTAATTGTATTGGAGGCGGATGTACCAGCAGTTATGTCGACATAGTTGAGATGACCCAAGACATTTTAGATGAAGATACCTATCTGCTCTGCAGTGACGGACTTTCTGATATGATAAGTGATGAACAGATAATGAAGATGTTAGAAAATGGTGCAGATGCAGATGCTCTATGTGAGGAAGCAATCGCCTATGGTGGTTATGATAATGTCTCTGCTTGCGTTATTCGTGTAAAAAAGTAAAGGAGAAAGAATTATGCCATTAAGATTACCAGACAGGCTTCCTGCCATTGAGTTGCTTAAGCAAGAGAACATCTTTGTGATGGACGATACCAGAGCTCATTCTCAGGATATACGTCCTTTGAAGATTGCTATTCTCAATCTGATGCCGCTGAAGATAACTACTGAGACAGACCTTATCCGTCTGCTCTCAAATACTCCTCTTCAGCTTGACATCAGTTTTATGAAACTGAAGAGCCACACTCCAAAGAATACTCCAATAGAACACATGATGATGTTCTATCGCGATTTCTCTGAGATGCGACATGAGAAGTATGACGGTATGATTGTCACAGGTGCTCCAGTAGAACAACTGAAGTTTGAGGATGTAAGCTATTGGGATGAGATAAAGGATATTTTCTCGTGGGCGCGTACGCACGTAACGAGTACATTATATATATGTTGGGCTGCACAGGCAGGACTGTACTATCATTATAATGTGCCTAAGTATCCGCTGCCAATGAAGATGTTTGGAATATTCCCACAGAAGATTCTTGATCCCCAATTGCCTATCTTCAGAGGCTTCGATGATGAGTTTATGATGCCTCACAGCCGTCATACTGAAGTGCATCGTGAGGATATACTCAGCAATCCTGATCTTACTCTCTTGGCAGAGTCAGAGGATAGTGGGGTTAGTATAGTGATGGCTCGTGGAGGGCGTGAGTTCTTTATAACAGGACATCTTGAGTATTCGCCCAACACTCTCGACAACGAGTATAAGCGTGACAAGGGCATCCGCGATGATGTGGCCCTGCCAAAGAACTATTATCGAAACGATGATCCAGATCAGGGACCAAAGGTTACCTGGCGTTCACATGCTAACTTGTTTTATACCAACTGGGTGAACTACTACGTATATCAGGAGACACCATATAACATTGAAGATATCCGATAATTGTGAGAGCATTAGAGTTGCTGGCCCCAGCTAAGAACCTTGAGTGTGGTATTGCTGCCATTGATCATGGGGCAGATGCTGTGTATATAGGAGCTTCACGTTTTGGAGCCCGTGCTGCAGTAGGTAATAGTCTTGAGGATATCCATAAGCTCTGCGAATATGCCCATCCTTTTGGGGCAAAGGTATATGTAACGGTAAACACCATCCTATATGATGACGAGCTGGATGATACTCATAAGCTCCTTTCTAGTCTTAAGAAGGCTGGGGTAGACGCTATCCTTGTACAGGATATGGCGATACGTGAGATGGGTGATGGATTAACTCTTCACGCATCCACACAGACAGATAACCGTACTCCAGAAAAAGTTAAGTGGTTTCGTGATATAGGATTTTCACGAGTGGTTCTCGCAAGGGAACTGTCTGTAGATGAGATAGCTGAGATTCATCGTCAAGTGCCAGATGTAGAACTTGAGGTTTTTGTTCATGGTGCTTTGTGCGTAAGTTATTCTGGTATCTGCTATGCTTCGCAGTACTGTTTTGGACGTAGTGCTAATCGAGGAGAGTGTGCACAGTTCTGCCGAATGAAATTCTCTCTTCAGGATGCTGACGGCAGGGAAATAGAGCGTGATCGTTATCTCTTGTCTCTGAAAGATATGAACCAGAGTGATTCTCTCGAGGAACTCATAGCTGCAGGAGCCACATCATTTAAGATAGAGGGACGACTGAAAGATATCTCCTACGTAAAGAATGTAACAGCTTCATACAGTCTGCGACTTAATGAGATAATACGTAAGAACCCTAACAAATATTGTCGAAGTTCCAAGGGTATTTGTACTTATACCTTCACGCCTGATCTGCGTAAGACTTTCAACAGAGGATATACCCATTATTTTCTTCATGGTCGTCAGCCTGACATCGCTTCTTTCGATACTCCTAAGGCTATGGGAGAGTATGTGGGTGTGGTAAAGGAACTGCGTCACGACTCTTTTAATGTGGCAGGAGTGGCAAGTTTTGCAAACGGTGATGGATTATGTTTCATTAATCAGCAGGGAGTACTTGAGGGGTTCCGTGCAAATAGGGTAGTGGGTAATAGAATATATCCATATCGTATGCCTCATGGACTATGTCCAGGAGTTCGTCTCTATCGTAATAGTGATCAGGAGTTTGAACGTCTTCTCTCTCGTCAGAGTGCTGATCGAAGGATTCCTATCACTATCTTGTTACGAGCTGTGCCAGAGGGTTTTACTCTTACAGCTCAAGGTGTGTCTGTAAGGATTTCATGTGAGCATCCGGAGGCAAGAAAATCGCCAATAGAGAATATCAGGATTCAGTTGTCGAAACTGGGTGATACGATTTTTAGCTGTGAGGATGTGGATATCCCTGATGATTTCAATTACTTTATTCCTAATAGTGTTCTCTCTGATATGCGACGTGCACTTATTGCGGAACTCCAGAATAATCGCACAGGGGTGCGCACAGGGGGACAAGCACCCTGTGAGGTTATTAAAAGAAGTCAAATTGCTGAGTATCCTCTTTATTCGCAAGACTATTTCCATAATATCTCAAATCATCTCTCACAGCGTTTCTATGGGGTGAAAGAGAAATCTGCTTTCGAACTGAAAAGCTCGTCAGAGATAAAGGAGCTTGACGGGCCTATAATGCAGTGTCGGCATTGCATAAGATATTCCCTTGGTTATTGTGTGAAGAATGGTGGTAAGCGTCCTGAGTGGAGAGAGCCCCTTTCTCTTGTCCTTGGTGATGGTCGTCGATTCCAACTGGAATTCGACTGTAAGCATTGTCAGATGAATGTGTATGTTAGTGAATAGTTAATAGATAATAGTGAATAGTGTAGATATTAAAAGTAGGATGTTTCGTAGTTTGTTCAGGGCTTTGCTTTGGATGCTATTTACCATTCACTATTCACTATTCACCATTTCCTGTTACAATCAGGGTCCGATTACCTCTGATGCCTGGGATTTGACTCAGCAACAGCTGGACTCAATATCTTTCTATACCACTCATCATTACACTCAGGGATATAACTTTATAGTAAGTTGCGACTCTTTGCAAATTCTGGAACAGCAGAGTGAGATGATGCCTGTGCCTGATATCTTAAAGTCTGAGTTTACTAATGGTGATGTTACAATGCCGCTATTATCGCTTGTTGATTCTATCAAACTGCATCGCAATGAAAGGCTTGTTGTTGCTGATATCCGTACTGTTCCTTCCGACTCTATTGATTCCGTATGGGTGAAGGTTGCTCGTGACCAGCTTACTCAGGGATGGGTACGTGAGAGTGATCTTCTGAAGGCTGTTTCACCAGATGATCCTATAAGTCAGTTTATAGATTATTTCTCTAATGCACACCTCCTTATATTCCTCGCTTTCTGTGCGGTAGTCGGTAGTGCATATGGATTACGTTGTCTTATGAAAAAGGGTGCGAAGATTGTACATTTCAATGATATCCCTTCATTCTATCCTACATTATTGTGTCTGTTGATATCTTCTTCCGCAGTACTTTATAGTAGCATCCAACTCTTTGATCCTGAGTCGTGGCGGCATTTCTATTATCACCCTTCGTTGAATCCTTGGGCCTTGCCTTTGCATTTGGGACTCTTTGTGTCGTCTGTATGGGCTATCGTGATTGTTGCTATTGCTACTGTCGATGATATTCGTCATCGTCTGCCATTGGGTGAGGCTCTGCTTTATCTTGGTGGCATGACAGCTGTATGTGCTGTCGATTATGTAGTATTCAGCGTCACTACGTTATATTATATTGGTTATCCTTTGCTTATAGCTTATTTCGTTTTTGCTATTTACCGTCTGTCCTTGCAAAAATCCATATAAATAATTTGGTAGTGTCATCAGATTTTAGTAATTTTGCAGCCGTTTTTCTATTAATAGGTATGCAAGATATACGTAATATTGCGATTATAGCTCACGTAGACCACGGTAAGACTACGCTGGTCGACAAGATGATGCTTGCTGGAAATCTCTTCCGTGAGGGACAGAATCTCAGCAATCAGGTGTTGGATGCAAATGACCTCGAGCGTGAACGAGGCATCACCATTCTCTCGAAGAATGTTTCTATCAACTGGAAAGGTGTTAAGATTAATATCATCGACACCCCAGGACACTCCGATTTTGGAGGTGAGGTAGAGCGAGTGCTGAATATGGCCGATGGCTGTCTGCTGCTCGTAGATGCTTTCGAGGGTCCTATGCCACAGACACGTTTCGTGTTGCAGAAGGCTCTTCAGATTGGTCTGAAGCCAATAGTCGTAGTTAACAAGGTAGACAAGCCAAACTGTCGTCCAGAGGAGGTATATGAGATGGTGTTCGATCTTATGTTCTCACTCAATGCTACTGAGGATCAGCTTGATTTCCCTGTGGTATATGGTTCTGCAAAGAACGGTTGGATGGGTGAAGACTGGAAGACTCCTACTGATAACATCACTTATCTTCTTGATAAGATTATCGAGGTGATTCCTGCCCCAGAACAGATTGAGGGTACTCCTCAGATGCTTATTACCTCACTTGACTATTCAAGCTACCAGGGACGTATCGCCGTAGGCCGTGTTCATCGTGGACAGGTGAAGGATGGTATGCAGGTAACTATAGCTCATCGTGATGGTTCGATGGAGAAGACTAAAATTAAGGAACTTCACACTTTCGAGGGCATGGGCCATGTTCGTACAGAGAGTGTTGACTGTGGAGATATCTGTGCTGTCATAGGACTGGATAAGTTTGAGATTGGCGATACCATCTGTGATATTGAGAATCCTGAGCCACTTCCACCAATTGCTATCGATGAGCCTACAATGTCAATGCTTTTCACCATCAACGACTCTCCATTCTTTGGTAAGGAGGGAAAGTTTGTTACCTCTCGCCATATCAACGATCGTCTGGAGAAGGAACTCGAGAAGAACCTTGCTTTGAGAGTTGAGCCTTTCGAGGATTCTACAGATAAGTGGATCGTATCAGGACGTGGAGTGTTGCATCTCTCTGTGCTTGTAGAGACAATGCGTCGTGAGGGTTATGAGCTTCAGGTAGGACAGCCTCAGGTAATCTATAAGGAGATTGATGGTAAGAAGTGCGAGCCTATTGAGGAACTGACTATCAACGTTCCTGAGGAGTTCTCTTCTAAGATGATCGATATGGTTACTCGTCGTAAGGGTGAGATGACCTCTATGGAGTCACAGGGAGAACGTGTAAACATCGAATTCGACATTCCTTCTCGTGGTATCATTGGTCTGCGTACTAACGTACTTACAGCATCTCAGGGTGAGGCTATCATGGCTCATCGCTTTAAGGAGTATCAGCCTTACAAGGGCGAGATAGAGCGTCGTGTTAATGGTTCTATGATTTCAATGGATACTGGTAATGCTTTTGCTTACGCTATCGATAAGCTTCAGGATCGTGGTAAGTTCTTTATTGATCCAGGTGAGGATGTGTATATGGGACAGGTTGTGGGTGAGCATGTTCACGACAACGACCTTGTGGTTAATGTATGCAAGGCTAAACAACTGACAAACGTTCGTGCTTCTGGTACAGACGACAAGGCCCGTATCATTCCTAAGACAGTGATGAGCCTTGAAGAGTGTCTGGAGTATATCAAACAGGATGAGCTTGTGGAGGTTACCCCAAAGTCAATGCGTATGCGTAAGGTCATCCTTGATCATGATCAGAGAAAGAAAGCTTCGATACAGAAGGATAAATAAAAAAGAAAGCGTAGCAGCAGCTACGCTTTTTTTATATTCTTCCAGTTGTCGCTGAAGTCTGTCATCTTTGGGAAAAGCAAATCTGCATTCGCATCAAGCAACACCTGAGCTGGCAGAGGACCCGTATTTACTGCGATGGTGAAAATCCTTGCAGCCACTCCGGCTTTCACTCCTAATGGTGCATTCTCTACCACAAAGGCCTCCCAGGGTTTAAGGTCACCTGCTTTCTTCAGTCCTGTAAGATATGGGTCAGGATTGGGCTTGCCTCGTTTTACATCGTAGGCTGTGGTGATATGGCTCTCATCTACAAAATCCCCAAAGTCTTTCAGTATTCTCTTTATCAGAGGACGCTGACCACTGCCGGTAACGATACCTATCTGTATACCGTCAGACTTTATCTGTCGCATGAGGTCTATGATTCCTGGCATAATAGGAGCTTCTGGCATCTCATGGAAGATACGGCTTTTCTCGTCATACATTATCTGAGCCTCTGCCTCATCGATCTCACGACCTCGTTGTTTCATCACCATCATACGGATGGTATCTACACCTCGTGCTCCTTCAGTGGCATAGGCATCATCAGCAGTCATCTTGATGCCGAACTTAGCCATGCTCTCTTGCCACGCAACAGCATGATTAGGCATAGAGTCATAGAGCACTCCATCCATATCAAAGAGCACGGCTTTGAGGTTGATACTCTCAAAGCCGTGTCTTTCTAAGTATTGCTTTATCGCTAATGCGAACATCAGGCTAAGCGCTCTTTAATGGCTTTGCTCTCATCCTCATATCCTGGCTTATCCAGCAGAGCAAACATGTTCTTCTTGTAAGCCTCTACACCTGGCTGGTTGAATGGGTTGACACCAAGGATATTACCACTGATACCACAGGCAATCTCGAAGAAGTAGATGAGCTGTCCGAGGTAGTACTCAGAGAGGCGAGGCACAGAGATGCGGATGTTGGGCACGCCACCATCAACGTGAGCCAGCTGGGTTCCAAGTTCTGCCATCTTGTTTACCTCATCCACACGCTTGCCGGCGAGGAAGTTCAGACCATCGAGATTCTCCTCATCGCTTGGGAAGAGCAGCTTCTTCTCTGGTTCCTCGATGCTGATAACAGTCTCGTAGATGGTGCGCTCACCTTCCTGGATCCACTGTCCCATAGAGTGAAGGTCGGTAGTGAAGTCTACTGATGCAGGGAAGATACCCTTCAGATCCTTACCCTCAGACTCTCCATAGAGCTGTTTCCACCACTCGCTGAAGTAGTGCAGCTTAGGCTGGAAGTTAACCATGATCTCTATCTTCTTACCGTTCTGGTAGAGACCATTACGCAGTGCAGCATACTGAGCTGCTGGGTTCTCTGCGAAAGGCACATCCTTGCCACAAACCTTCTCCATCTCCTGAGCACCAGCTACCAGTTCCTTGATGCTGAAACCAGCACATGCGATAGGCAGCAGACCTACAGGAGTGAGTACAGAGAAACGTCCACCCACATTGTCAGGTATGATGAAGCTCTTGTAACCTTCCTTATCAGCACAAGTGCGTGCAGCACCCTTCTTTGCGTCAGTTACGGCTACGATAACCTTCTTTGCCTCTTCCTTGCCACGCTGAGACTCACACTGTTTCTTCAAAAGACGGAAGGTGAGGGCTGTCTCTGTGGTAGTACCACTCTTGGATATATTGATAACGCCAAACTTCTTACCTTTAAGATACTCTGTCAACTCGAAGAGATAATCCTCGCCGATGTTGTTACCAGCAAAGAGGATTGTGGGGTTGTTCTTGTCGTTAACGAGCCAGGCAAAAGAATTACCCAGGGCCTCAATGACAGCGCGGGCACCTAGATAAGAACCTCCGATACCTGCTACAACGATAGCCTCGCAGTTCACACGAAGAGTGTTTGCACAAGCCTGCAGCTCATCGATGAAAGCAGGAGTGATACTTGATGGCAGGTGAAGCCATCCTAAGAAATCATTACCTGGACATGTACCATTCTCAAGAGCCTCTTGAGCGGCCTTTACTTTTGGCTCGAAAGCCTCTACAGCGCCCTTCTCTAAGAAGCAAGCAGCTTTTGTGATGTCTAACTTAATGTTGCTCATAGAAATGTTTTTATCTAAAAGAATCTGTTAATAATTTAATCTCAATCTGTGGAGCTATACGCTCGTACAATATATTATATACTGCATCGAGGATAGGCATATTAACGTGCCAGTGGCGATTGATCTCCTTCATGCACTTCGTTCCAAAATATCCTTCTGCTATCATCTCCATCTCTATCTGTGCCGACTTCACGCTATAACCTTTCCCAATCATTGTTCCAAAGGTGCGGTTACGAGAGAAATTACTATAGCCTGTCACGAGCAGGTCGCCAAGATATACGGAGTCGTAGGCATTGCGGTCTATAGGATGCACTGCTGTAAGGAAACGGTTCATCTCCTGTACGGCATTAGAGATGAGTACTGCCTGGAAGTTGTCACCATACTTAAGTCCGTTGCAGATACCTGCCGCAATAGCATATACATTCTTCAACACACTGGAGTACTCAATACCAATAACATCAGTAGATGTCTTTGTCTTGATATACTCGCTGCAAAGAACATCAGCAAAAGCCCTTGCTTTCTCGCGGTCGGCACATCCCACAGTGAGGTAGGAGAGACGTTCCAGAGCCACCTCCTCTGCGTGCGATGGTCCTCCGATACATGCGAGATTGTCATAGGGCACGTCAAACACCTGATGGAAATACTCGCTACAAACGAGGTTCTCATCAGGAACAATACCCTTGATGGCTGTGATGACGTATTTGTCGCGAATACGCGTCTTAAGTTTCTTAAGATGACTCTTCAGATATGGTGAGGGAGTAACAAACACCAATGTGTCGTACTGCTGTACGATCTTATTGATGTCGCTACTGAAGAATATTTCGTTGATGTCAAAATGTACGCTGGTAAGATATGCTGGGTTATGCCCCATACGACGGAAATCTTCTATCCTGTCGTCGCGGCGCATATACCATCCGATATGATGGGTATGATCTACAATAATCTTGGCGATAGCCGTTGCCCAGCTTCCACCACCGATTATCGCTATTTTTCCACAATCGTACATACTAACACTTATTAGACAGAGTAATTTTTAGACAGAGTAACATATTTATTATTTTGATTGGTATCATATTTTTGTTATTTTGTTACTATGTCTTAATCCTTACGATGTCTTTATTTTACTTTGTCGATCCAAGCTGCGACTTCGTCGACAGATGGTTTCTGAAGTTCGAGCTTGTATTTCTTTACTATGTCGCCGATCTTCTGCTGCAGACCCTGGGGCTTCTCGTCCTTGATGTTTGTAATCAAGTTAAAGCCTGCCTTACGCAAAACAGGTACCCACTCCTCGGCAACGCCAATCTCAGCCCACTCGGCAGGGGTGCTCTGAGGAATCTTCTTCTCAGGCTTCATCTGTGGGAACAGCATGACCTCGCCAATGGTAAACTTACCTGTGAGCAGCATCACCAGACGGTCGATACCGATACCGATACCGAATGTTGGAGGCATACCGTACTGAAGGGCACGCAGGAAGTCCTGATCGATGATCATGGCCTCGTCGTCTCCCTTGTCGGCAAGTTTCATCTGCTCGATGAAACGCTCCTCCTGATCGATAGGATCGTTGAGCTCAGAATAAGCATTAGCCAACTCCTTACCATTGACCATCAGCTCGAAACGCTCGGTGAGGCCGGGCTTTGAGCGGTGCATCTTGGTAAGCGGTGACATCTCAACAGGATAGTCGGTGATGAATGTAGGCTGGATGAATGAGCCCTCGCAGAACTCACCAAAGAGCTCGTCGATGAGCTTACCTTTACCCATGGTCTCATCTACTTCCATGCCTTTGCTGAGACAGAATGCACGAATTTCCTCCTCACTCTTGCCATCGCAATCGAAACCAGTCTTCTCCTTGATAGCATCGAGGATAGGCAGACGACGGAAAGGAGCCTTGAAAGAGATGATATTACCATCAATCTCAACCTCTGGCTTGCCGTTTACTGCAGTACAGATCTGCTCGAGCATATTCTCTGTGAAGGTCATACCCCAAAGCAGGTCCTTATAGCTTACGTAGAGCTCCATACAGGTGAACTCAGGGTTGTGGGTCTTGTCCATACCCTCGTTGCGGAAGTTCTTACCCATCTCGTAGACACCCTCGAAACCACCTACGATGAGGCGCTTGAGGTAGAGCTCGGTAGCGATACGCATGTACATATCCTGATTGAGCGCATTGAAATGGGTGATGAATGGGCGTGCAGAAGCACCACCTGCGATGTTCTGCAGGATAGGAGTATCGACCTCAGTATAACCTGCATTATCAAGAATGTTACGCAGCGTGCGGATAATAGTAGCACGCTTAAGGAATGTATCTTTTACGCCTGCATTCACGATGAGGTCAACGTATCGCTGACGATAGCGCAGTTCAGGATCGTCAAAGGCATCGTAAACCTTACCATCAGCATCCGTCTTAACCACTGGCAGTGGCTTCAGACTCTTGCTCAATACGGTCATCTCCATTACGTGAACGCTGATCTCGCCCGTCTTAGTGCGGAATACATATCCTTTCACACCAATGAAGTCTCCCAAGTCGAGGAGCTTCTTATATACGATATTATATAAGTCCTTGTTTTCGCCCGGACAGATAGAGTCACGCTGAACATATACCTGGATACGTCCCTTAGAGTCCTGCAACTTTGCAAAGGCAGCTTTTCCCATGACGCTCTTGCTCATGATACGTCCGGCAATGCTTACCATACGACTGTTTTCTGGAGTGGCAGTCTCGCGTATATCGTTGCCCTCCTCGTCTTTACCTATGATGGGAAGATCCTCGAATTCGTTAATGATATCTGTGCTCCATGCTGTTACTGGGAACTCTGCTGCAGGATATGGGTCGATACCCATATTGCGGAGCTCCTGAAGGCTCTGACGCCTTCCGATTTCTTGTTCGCTTAATTCTAAAATGTTCATCTTAAATATTCGAATATATCAATTTTATGGCTGCAAAGTTACGAAATTTCTACGAAAAATGCAAGGATAGATTAAATAATTGCAAAAAAAAACGTAAAGATTTGCGTGATACAGAAAAAATGTTTATATTTGCGGCATAAAGTTTTTGGGAATGAATACGGCTAACATAAAAAAATTCGTTATTGGAGTAATTATCAGGAGTGATGAAACACTCAGCGCACTTATTGATGTAAAAGGCGAGATCGTTGCCAAAGACATCTTAAAGACTTCTGATTATCCTGAGGTGGGTGGTTTCCTGCAAGAACTGTCCAGTCGAATTATGAAACTTATTGAGATAGGTGGTGGCTATGATCAGGTACGTTCTGTAGGTATCAGTGCTCCCAGTGGTCATTTCCTTTCAGGTAGCATTGTCAATTCTCCCAACATGCCGTGGAAAGGCGTAATACCTCTTGCTGCGATGTTGCAGGATCAGTTAGGTATGGCTGTTGCTCTGGCGAATAATGCCTATGTCACATCTCTCGCAGAACATTCATTTGGTAGTGCTCGAGGAATGAACGATTTTATTGTGGTGACACTTGGTAGCGGTATGGGTAGCTGTATCTTCTCTAATGGTCGTGTTCATCAGGGATATGACGGCTTTGCAGGAGAGATAGGCCATACCTGTGTTATGACCAACGGCCGCCAGTGTGGCTGTGGAAAGAAAGGCTGTCTGGAGGCTTATACCTCTATCAAAGGTGTTCTGAAGACTGCCGAGGAGGTGCTCGCTGAGAGTGACGAGCCCTCTCTGATGCGTACTGAGGATATCTTGACGATAGATAAGATATCCGAGTTGTGTGATAAAGGCGACAAAATGGCCATAGAAGTATATCGTCGCACAGGTATGATGCTTGGCCTTGGCCTTGCAAACTATTCCTCGATGCTCAATCCAGAGGCGTTTATCATCACTGGTCCTGTAGTAAAGGCAGGAAAATGGCTCATGGACCCAATGGTTGCCACGTTCGAGGAGAATGTGTTCCATAACACAAAGGGCAATGTGAAGTTCGTTCTTTCTGAGTTCAACGATATGGAGCACGATGTCATCGGCGCTGGCGAACTGGCCTGGCAGGTTAAAGAGTATTCATTATTCAAATAGCTAACTAAATAGATTGTCAATGGGAACGATTACAGAAGGCGTAGAGACTGTTGATAAGATCAAAACCCGTGTTGTGGGTATTGATATCCGTCTTGAGAGGACGACATATGCATTAGTTGACATGCGTGGAGATATCATCGCGCAGGATCACTTCTCTACGTTGGATTATCCTGATGTGAATGATTATGTTACCGCGCTCAGCGAGAAGGTGCTTATGCTGGTAGAGGAAAACGGAGGCTATGAGTCTATCCGTTCTGTGGGTGTGAGTGCACCAAGTGCCAGTTCTGTCTCTGGGTGCATAGAGAACGCAGCCAACCTGCCTTGGAAGGGTAAGGTTCCTCTTGCAGCGATGCTTCGCGACAGACTGGGCCTGGCTGTGGCAGTGGCCAATGATGCTCATATCACCGCTCTTGGAGAGAAGGCCTATGGCAGTGCTCACGGCATGAAGGATTTTGTCGTGGTGTCTATCAGTCATGGTGGCCTGGGCAGTTGCTTCTTCTCCAATGGCATGCCTCATCTTGGATTTGGCGGCTTTGCTGGTGAGGTGGGTCACACTTGCGTAGAGGTTGGCGGTCGTCAGTGTGGTTGTGGTCACAAAGGCTGTCTGGAGACATACTGCTCTCAGAAAGGTCTGGTGATGACGGCAAAGGAACTGATTGCTGAGAGCAAGGAACCGACATTGATGAGCGAACTTCGTGAACTGGATATTATTCCCATTGCAACCTGTTGCGATAAAGGTGACAAGTTGGCTATCGAGACTTTTCGCAGGGTTGGAACTATGCTCGGCCTTGGCTTGGCAAACTACGCCTCGATACTTAATCCTGAGGCCATCATTCTTACAGGCGATATGATGGAGGCAGGCAAGTGGTTGCTTAAACCTATGCGTAAGTCGTTTGATGAGTATGTGTTCCACAATATCCGTAATAAGACACGTATCCTGGTATCTATCCTTAAGGAAGGCGAGCGCGACGTGCTTGGTGCAAGTGCATTAGCATGGGATACCAAGGAGTATTCATTGTTTAAGTAATAACTAACTGAATTATGGTAGAATATAATATTAAGACTAGGGTTGTAGGCGTTGACATTAGTATTGAAAGCACTACCTACGCCATTGTAGATGTCCGAGGTAATATCATTGCAGAGGGAAGTTTTCCTACTCTCGACTACCCTGACGTAAACAATTATGTTACCGCTTTGAGTGAGAAGATTGTTACTCTGGTCGAGGAAAACGGAGGTTATGAGACTATCCGTTCTATAGGTATAAGCGCTCCCAGTGCGAGTAACATCTCAGGATGTGTAGAGAATGCAGCCAACCTGCCTTGGAAGGGTGTTATTCCTCTGTCAGCGATGCTTCGCGACCGCATAGGTCTGGCAGTGGGTATTGCCAACGATGCACATATCTCTGCTCTTGGAGAGCATGTGTTTGGTAGTGCTCATGGCATGACAGACTTCATCATCGTTCACATCGGTACAGGTTTGGGTAGCTGTTTCTTTGCTAATGGTAAGGAAATGAAGGGCTTCACTGGTTATGCAGGTGAGTTTGGACATACATGTATTGTTCCTGATGGACGTTCTTGTGGTTGTGGAAAGAATGGCTGTCTCGAGTCGTATGTGGCTGCTAAGGGTATCGTCCTTACTGCACAGGAACTGATGGCAGAGAGCGACAAACCGTCATTGATGCGTGATATTGAGAAACTTACTCCAAGGAGGATTACAGAATGTTGTGAACAGGGCGATGAACTTGCCATAGAGACATACAAGCGGACGGGTCGTATCTTTGGTATAGGTCTTGCAAACTATGCTTCTGTTATCAACCCAGAGGCTATCATCCTCACAGGAGGAGTGTCTCGTGCAGGCCATTGGCTCGTTGCTCCTACCTATGAATCATTTGAGCAGCATCTCTTCCCCAACATGCGTGGCAAGGTGAAGCTCCTGTTGTCAAAGCTCGACGATCGCGAGCGCGACACCCTTGGTGCCAGTGCCCTCGCATGGGAAGTTCCAGAATACTCACTCTTCAAGTAATGAACGTAGAGGAATTAAATCGTTTAATCAATAGCAAGCCGAACTTAAGTACAGCCCTTGGGATGGAGTTTATTTCCACGCCTGAGGCTGATACCTGTATGGCCCGTATGAAGGTTGATGAGCGCAATCGTCAGCCTTTTGGCTTTTTAAGTGGCGGAGCATCATTGGCTTTGGCAGAGAATGTTGCAGGAGTAGGTTCGTCTGCCCTTTGCCTTGGGTGTGCTTGTGTTGGTATCGAGGTGAGTGGCAGCCATGTCAAGGCTGTGGCTGAGGGTGATACTGTTACTGCTTATGCGCGTCTTCTCCATAAGGGTACTACTCTCCATGTGTGGAATGTTGATATCAAAGACACTCTTGGTGACCTGATATCCAATGTGCGTGTAACGAACTACATTATTAAAAATAAAAAATAGATGTCGGCCTTTGCTATTTACAGGCTACCACATGAAGACCACGCCATACTGATAAGACAGGCTTCAGGCGATCCTTTGGAGATATACTCTTTGCCAGAACTCAATGGCAAACATGGTTTTGTTGTGGCGCCATTTGAGGTGAAGGCAGACCAGCCTGTCCTTCTTATCCAGGGTGAGACAGAAGTTGTTCCTTTAGACAGAAGAACAGAAGAACATATTTTTAAAGACAGAAGGACAGAAGAACATGAATCTTCAGGATCACCTTCCTCTTTCTATTCCATCGACTTTGCAAATTATCACTCCCAGCTCAAGGCCGATTCCTTCCGTAAGATCGTCCTTGCGCGCTGTGCTGATGAGAGGTTGGGAGAGGGGATAGAGCATATGGAGCTCTTTTATCGCGCCTGCGAGATGTATCCCAGATTGTTTATTGTTCTTGTAGATACTCCACAGTCTGGCTGTTGGCTTACTGCCACTCCTGAGATTCTTCTTGATGGTAAGGGGTCTGAATGGCGCACAATCGCTCTGGCAGGCACAATGAAACTCGAAGGGGAACAGCTTAATGGCGAGGGCGAATCGCTCACATGGAGCACTAAGAATATCCAGGAACAGCGTATCGTCTCCACATATATCACAGAGTGTCTCGAACAGTTTACCTCTGATTTTCGTGAAGAAGGTCCTCGTACCGTCCGTGCAGCTAATCTTGTTCACTTACGCAGCGATTTTACCTTCAAACTTACTGACAATGAGCATATTGGTGATTTGTTGCAGACTCTTCATCCCACACCAGCTGTCTGTGGACTGCCTAAGCGTGAGACATTCAATTTCATCATCAGAAACGAACATACGCCACGACGATATTATAGTGGTTTTATGGGGCCTTTGGGCTTAGACGAGACTCATCTTTATGTCTCTCTCCGTTGTATGAACATCGATGGCTCCATCTGTCATCTCTATGCCGGAGGCGGGCTTCTTAAAGACAGTATCCTTAATCAGGAATGGCTCGAAACCGAGGCCAAGCTCCAAACGATGAGACAGATTATGAAATAGACATACTATATCTTTTTAGGACTTGTTCGTCTGTCTCTGCATTTGTGAATACCTCGAGTAAGACAGGTCTGTCGGAATCTGTATTTATCAGTCTGTCAATTCCTTCCTGCATCTCTTCTGTATTCCCAGCCCTGAGATACACTACGTTATTCTGTCTGCAAATCCCCTCTGCCGTTGTCTTATGCTTTGCTGCCACAAACCTATCTCTCGCAGGACTCTTCTCCAGGCCTTTCAACATATTGAATATTCCTCCCTTGCCGTTATTCAACAGAAGAATCCTCAGGTTTCCTCTCAGGTTCTGGTTCCACAGGGCATTCTGGTCATAGAAGAAACTAAGGTCGCCAATCACACAATACACATTCTCATCGACCACACACGAGAATCCTGCAGCTGTAGATAGCGAGCCCTCGATACCGTTAACCCCACGATTACAATATACATAGTGCTTGGCATAGATATTCGCCAATCTTACTGCCGTGCTGTTACCATAATGTATATAGCTGTCTTCTGCATACATCAGCGAACCTTCAAGATATTTAACTGCGGCCATCTGAGAATATTCTGGCTCGTACGACTCAATATGATTGTCGATTTTCTCCAGGGCCTTTTCCCAAAGAGCCTTGAAGGTTTGGGGTGATTTGACGGTTTTTATTCCTGCTGCCTCTACCAGGTCTTCCAGTACATCTGCGGGGTGACCTTCAATCACTCCATACAGGTTCATAGAGGTGTCGCGTATCACTCCATCCTCAGCCACTGCCCAGATATTTGCTTTCTTAAGGTCTCGCATCCATTTCTTGATGCGTTTGCTGACCATCGTATCGCCCAGATATAGAACGAAGTCCGGCTGGTAGTCAGGATTGTCGCCGACAGTTTGTAGCACCTCGTCAAAATGCTCGCCTCCCTTGCCCACACTCAACGATTCGTTAAGCACTACGGCGCATTGTGAGATGCTATAGAGGTCTTCAGGCAATATGTCATCTCTTGACATCTGTCCGATGATGACCATCGGTTTCTTTGATCTGAAGAACTGTCCTGCACATTCCACTGATATCAGCGATTTGCTGCTTCTTGGATTCAGCAGACAGATGCTACGCTCCTCAGGTAATTTCTTCACTGTGTATTCGAACAGCGGCTCTGAGATGGGGACGTTGATATGCACAGGACCTTTGCCGTGATGACGAGTCTCAAGCAGAGCTTCATTTATCAGGCGATTGCAATACCATCGCTCCTCGTCGTCTCTTGGCTCTGGCAGCGATACGGCCTTCTTTACGAATCTTCCTAAGGCATCGGGCTGGGGTAGAGTCTGGCCGTCCAACTGGTCTATCCACTGTGCTGGTCTGTCGGCCGACACCACCATGATGGGCACGTGCTGATAATATGCCTCTGCCACTGCCGGGGCGAGGTTCAAGAGTGCCGTTCCACTGGTCACGCACACCACTACTGGCTGTTGCAGTGCCTGAGCCATTCCTAAGGCATAGAATCCTGCCGACCTCTCGTCAGTGACACCATAACAATCTATCTCCTTACACTCATTGAGATTATGCACTATCGCCGAGTTCCTGCTTCCAGGACACACCACAGCATGCCTAACTCCATGAGCAATCAATAGAGCTGACAGTATATTTATATTTTCTTTATTACTAAACATTTTTCAATATTTGAAACTTGATCCTCCAACGAACTCGCGCATGATGCTTGTCGGTGGTATCTCCTTGTCGCTGATGGGTAGGAAATAATGAATGAATTTCATCAGTCTGTGAGCCTCGGCATACTCAGGACAGTTCTTCGGCACAGAAGCTAATATTATCTCCGCATGTATTCTCAGCACCGCAAACTCGATATTCAGCGCCGAATTGAACATCACGTCGGCAGTCTCCTGGAACGGCGATATCCACTGGTCTTCAGCCGCCAAAACATTCTTCCACTGAGCTATCGTTTCCTGGGCAGAATAGGCTCCCTTGTTGTAGTCACGGATAATTCTTCTCAACAATCGATTGTCTCTCGTCGGTATCCAGTTGTGGTCGTCGAGAGATATACTCGTCAGCGCAGAGATATAAATCTTGTATTTAATGGAGTCTGGTATATTCCTGGTCAGCAGAGGATTAAGCGCGTGAATTCCCTCGATGATGAGCACTGTGTCGTTGGATAACTTCAACTTCTTTCCGTTCCACTCGCGCTTTCCTGTAGTGAAGTTATACTCTGGTATCTCCACCTTCTCTCCCTGCATGAGTTTCTGCAGATGATCCTCAAGGAGTGAGTACTCCACGGTCTCGATATTATCGAAGTCGTAATCGCCATTGGGCAACTTTGGAGTGTCTACGCGGTTCACGAAGTAATCGTCTGTAGAGAATGATATTGGTCTGAGTCCACATGCGAGCAGCTGTACTGACAGTCGCTTGCAGAATGTGGTCTTGCCTGAGCTCGACGGACCAGTTATGAGCACTATCCTTACGGGGTCCTTCTCTCTATGAAAACGACTGTCGATCTCTTCTGCGATTTGTACGATCTTTTTCTCTTGAAGTGCCTCGCTCACCTGTATCAGTTCTGAGGCGTGTCCTCGCATGATGGCCTTGTTCACGTCGCCTGCGTTCGAGAGGCGCATGATGATATCCCATCTGGTCTTCTCAGCAAACATCTCATAGGTCTTCGGCTGGTCTACCTTCTCAGCCAGTTGCAGAGGATTATGCCAGTCGGGTACTCTAAGTAGTAGTCCTTCCTTATATCTCTCCAGTCCCCACACTTTGAGATATCCAGCGCTGGGCACGAGAGGACCGTAGTAATAGTCTACTGTATTGCCGAGTGTGTAGTAGTCGCTGTAGATATGTCCGCTGGTCTCGAGCAGCTTCACCTTGTCGGAGAATCCTCTTTCAGCAAACACTCTTATCGCCTCTTCGTTGGTTGCCTCAGTACGTCTGAATGGCATGTCGAGGTCTATTATCTCTTGCATGCGATTTCTCAGCTGGTCCACGTCATCGTCAGTTAGGATCTCACCGCTTTTCTTCTTGCAGTTGCAGTAATATCCTCTGCATATCGAGTGTTCAATAAAGAGCTTTGATCCAGGGAAGATGTCCTGTGTGGCTTTGTAGAGCACGAAACTCAGGCTGCGCACGTACACTCTGTGACCAGATCCGGCTCTGGCGTCGAGAAACTCCACGTCTCTGTTCTGGTAGAGCCTGAACTTCAGTCCCTGTGAGGCATTATTCACTTTTGCGGAGATGACGGGGTAAGGCAGTTTGATGTCATCGGCAAACTCCTGATACACGTCGAGCAGCGAGCATCCCTCAGGGAAACTCTTCGTAACATTGTTGTTCTTACAGCGGATTTGCAGCATATTCCTCTAGATTTTTCTGCAAATGTACATAAAAATCTCGAATTATAAGCCAGTCAAGATAAAAAACTGAAATAAATTATCTCGAATCGGGTTAGAAATCAAGGCAAACATGCAATTCTTTGTCCTAATTGAGTGCTCGAAGCATGCCACACTCAAACTTTTACAAAATAAAAGAACGAGGGCAACGGTAATGCTGCCCTCATTTTGTTATTCTACTGTTACTGACTTTGCCAGGTTGCGGGGCTGGTCAACATTCTTGCCCTTACATACGGCAACATGATAAGCTAACAGCTGCAGAGGGATGGTTGCTACCAGCGGTTCGAGGCATTCCATCACATCAGGCAGTTCTATCACCTCGTCGGCAATCTTACTGATGGTGTCGTCGCCCTTAGAGACAAGAGCGATAACCCTTCCCTGACGAGCCTTTATCTCCTGAATGTTTGAGAGCACCTTCTCGTACATCGCATTATGGGTGGCGATGACCACTACCGGCATGTCGCTGTCGATAAGTGCGATAGGTCCGTGCTTCATCTCAGCGGCAGGATAGCCCTCAGCATGGATATAAGATATCTCCTTCAGTTTGAGAGCACCCTCGAGGGCTACGGGATAAGAATATCCGCGACCCAGATAGAGAAAGTTGTGCGCATAGGTGAAGGTGCGTGCGAGATCGCGGACTCTTTCGTTCGTCTTCAAGACCTCCTCGATGGTCTGAGGGATGCTGTTAAGGCCTTTGACCACCTTCAGATACTCATCGCGGTTGATGGTGCCCTTGGCTTCTCCGAGTGCGAGAGCAAACATCGTGAGCACCGTCACCTGACCAGTAAAAGCCTTTGTGGATGCCACACCGATCTCCGGACCAACGTGGATGTATGTACCTGTATCTGTGGCACGAGGAATGGATGAGCCGATGGCATTACATATACCATAGATAAAGGCGCCCTTCTCCTTGGCTAGCTGGATGGCGGCGAGGGTATCGGCTGTCTCACCGCTCTGGGAGATGGCTATCACAACATCATCGTTAGTTACCACAGGGTTGCGATAGCGGAACTCAGAAGCGTACTCCACCTCGCAAGGGATGCGGCAGAACGACTCGATGAGCTGTTTGCCGATGAGACCTGCGTGCCATGAGGTACCACAGGCAACAATCACGATACGCTTGGCATCGAGCAGCTGTCGGCGATAGTCGATGAGTGCAGAGAGTGTCACGTGGTCGGCCTCTACGTTGATTCGTCCTCGCATGCAGTTGGTAAGGCACTCTGGCTGTTCGAAGATCTCTTTGAGCATGAAGTGATCGTAGCCGCCTTTCTCTATCTGTCCGAGGTCGATGTCAACTTTTTTCACCTTCAGCTCCTGTTCCTCGCCGAGGATACTCATCACGTGAACATCCTCGCCAAGACGGATGACAGCGATGTTGCCGTCCTCGAGATACACCACCTTGTCGGTATATTCGATGATAGGACTTGCGTCAGAACCAAGGAAGAACTCATCCTCGCCGATGCCCACTACCAGAGGACTCTGTTTGCGGGCTGCGATAATCTGCTTGGGGTCGCGCTTGTCGACGATGGCGATGGCATAGGCTCCGATGACCTGATAAAGGGCCACCTGCACAGCCTCGAGCAGGGAGAGATTCTTCTTCACCATGACATATTCTACGAGTTGTACCAGTACCTCGGTATCAGTGTCGCTCTTAAACTCTATGCCTTTGTCAATAAGTTTGGCCTTGATGTCGGCATAGTTCTCAATGATACCATTGTGGATGATGGCCAGGTTGCGGCTCTGCGAATAGTGGGGGTGGGCGTTTCGTGCTGACGGCTCACCATGAGTGGCCCAACGGGTATGGGCGATACCTATATTGCCTGATACATCCTTATCGGCACAGTATTCTGTAAGATTGTCGACTTTTCCCTTAGCCTTGTAAACATTCAACTCACTATTCGAGTTGATAAGTGCCACACCTGCTGAGTCGTAACCACGATACTCCAGTCTGCGAAGTCCTTTGATAAGGATGGGATAAGCCTCCTGCTTTCCGATATATCCTACTATTCCACACATATTTGTTTGTTATTTTATCGTTATGTCTATTTGTTTTCGGTTGCAAAATTACAAAAAAAATGCTTTTCTAATGCAAATCTACTTATTTTTTTAGTAACTTTGCACCCATAATTAACATAGAACAGATTTTTATATGGAATATATGTCTCAGGAGGGCTACGATAAACTCGTGGCCGAATTACGTCAGTTAGAGACTGTTGAACTGCCTCAGGTGAGGGAAGCGATAGCAGAAGCTCGTGATAAGGGTGACCTCAGCGAGAACTTCGAGTATCATGCAGCAAAGCGTGAGCAGTCGCGTCTGCTTGGAAGAATACGTTTCAAACAGAAAGTGCTTGAGAATGCTAGAGTGATAGATATGTCGCGTCTGGGAAGCGACAGTGTGGGGTTGTTGAGTAGGGTGGAGATGACTAATCTGGCCAATAACAGCAGGATGACATATACTATTGCCAGTCCTCATGAGGCTAATCTCCGTGAAGGAAAGATATCGATAAAGTCGCCTATAGCCCAGGCGCTGCTGAATAAAAAAGTCGGCGAGATCGTGGAGGTCCGCGTTCCCGCCGGTATGCTTAAACTTAGGATTGAGAGCATCCAGATATAGGGTGCTCTCAGGTTATGACAATCTATTTCCCCTGAAACAGCTGATCCAGATAGGTATAGAAGGCAGGGTCTTCGCCAATGACGGTATTTATTATCTTTCCCTCAGGAGAGATGACGAGCTTGGTGGGGAATCCCTGTACGCTGTATTGCTCTAAAACGTTTGATGACTCATCGCAGTAGACGTGAAGCCAAGGGAGCTCTAATTCCTTTATGGCAGCCTTCCATTTCTCTTCGGGATCGTTGCAGTCGATGCCAAGGATCTCTAACTTACCCTGATATTTCTGGTAATATTTTTTCATCTTCGGCATGCCTTTTATGCACCATACGCACCATGAGCCCCAGAAATCGATGATGACATATTTTCCGCGCAGACTACTCAGAGTAAGAGGCTTGCCGTTGATATCGTTAAGAGTGAAGTCGGGGGCTTCTTCTGCATCTGTCTGTGCAGCCTCCTCTTTAGTCTGAACTGTTGCCTCTGGAGTGGCAGAAGGCTCGGATGTTTGCTGTTTATTACTGTTGGCACATGCGCAGAGTACAGTTGCCAGCATGATACTTAATAAAGTCTTTTTCATTATTGCTATTCTGTTAATTGTTAATTTACTTGCCTAAGAACTTCTTGCTTAGATAGTCGTTGAAGGCGTCCTTATAGTTGTCGCCGATGGGCAGATATGTCTCAGAGTCCATAATTACACGATTCTTGTTCACCTCCTGTATCTTCTTAAGATTGATGATATAACTGCGGTGTATTCTCATAAAGTGAGTCGGTAGGAACTCCTCCATCTTCTTCATAGAAAGGAGTGTGACAATGGGTTTGGGCAGACTCTCGAGGTGAATCTTCAGATATTCGCTCATTCCCTCGATGTAGCGGATATCGCTGATGGCAATCTTTACCACACGATAGTCGGTCTTTACGAAGATGGAATCATCTTCTGAACTGACAATAGTGGTGGCTGGTTCCTGTTGTCTTACTTCTAACCGCTCCTGAAGACGATTGGCGGCTCTCTTGAAGTCATCGAGACCAAAGGGCTTGAGCAGATAGTCGACAGCATCGACCTTGAATCCCTCAACAGCATATTCTGAGTAGGCTGTGGTAAAGACGATGAGTGGGGGTGTGGACAGCGACTTTACGAAATCCATGCCGTTGAGGTCGGGCATGTTGATATCGCAGAAGATGGCGTCGATATTCTCATTGTTGAGAATCTCTTTTGCCTCTATCGCACTCTGGCACTCTGTTACCAGTTCCAGGAACGGTATCTTTTTGATGTATGTTGCGAGCTGTTGTAATGCCAATGGCTCGTCATCAATGGCTAATACTCTTATCATGCTTGTTGGGTATTTTGTAATAATGGAATAGAAAGACTCACGCTGTATACATCAGGATCGTCTTTAATATCTAATGTATAGTCCTTGCCGTAGATGAGGTCAAGACGCTGTTTGACGTTTTGCAGGCCAACACCTCCGTGCTTGTCTTCTGTAGCAGGGATACGGCTGTTACGACATGTGAAGTCGAGTCTGGTGTCGTCGGTCTTCAACTCTATCTCTATGAATGACTCCTGCCGGTAGCTCACACCATGTTTGAATGCGTTCTCAACAAAGGTGATGAACATCAGTGGCGGCACTTCCTTGTTAGGCATACGCTCAGGAGTGGTTACTGTTATACGAACCTTGTCTGTATAGCGAAGCTTCATAAGGGTGATGTAATTCTGCAGGAATGCAATCTCACGATCAAGAGGCACTCCCTGTTTGTTGCCTTCATAGAGCACGAAGCGCATCATCTTTGATAGTTCCAAGATAGTATGCTTGGCTTTCTCGGGGTCGATATCTACTAAGGCATGGATATTGTTCAGGGTGTTCATGAAGAAGTGGGGATTGATCTGGTATTTCAGATACTCAAGCTGTTGTTCGAGATTCTGATGCTCCAGCTCTGTCATCTTCTTCCTGTCGCCAGCATGACGGAAATAGAGCTTTATGCCCAGGTTCATGCCTAACATCATTATGAGAATGACGATGGAGATGATGTCGTGCTGTCCGAAGAACAACGGTGTGCGATGCTCCTTACGTGGCCCGCGTTGAGGTCCTTTCTCGAAGGACTCATCTGGCCTGTGCATATCGTCGGGCTTATGCATGTCGTCGGGCTTATGCTTGCCTTCGGGCTTGTGCATATCGTCGGGCTTGAAAATATCGTCTGGAGGGAGTGGGGGTCTGTCCATCTTGCCTTCCATCATCTCCATACGGTGTTTTCTTATCTCCTTGAAATTCGGGCGATGGTTGCACTGATAAGTGTGGAAAAGGATGATGATGGCCAGACAGCTTCCGATATACATCCATTTCCGTTGGCGATAGATGAGCATCGGTGCCAACAGGTGGTTGTGGATAAGGAACACGACGAAGAAGAGTGCGTATTGCTTCCATACAGTGAATATTTCCTGCCAATCGAACGTGATGTCTGTGTTTGCAGTACGAATGGCCAGACTCATCACTGGCGCTAAGAACAGTAGTGCCCATAGGGCAAGGTAGATGACTGTTTCTTGTCGATGTTCCTTTTTAAATGACATTTTATCTTTTTTTTGCAAAGATAGTTAATAAAAAGAAACGGGGCAAATTCGTTCAACGAACGCCCCGTTTTATTCAGCGAATAGAATTTTAGTTTCCCAGAGCCTTCTTTGCCTTATCAGCTGCTGCGTCGATAGCCTCACCAACCTTTTCCTTAGCTGCGTCCTTAGCCTCATTAGCCTTGTCCTCAGCAGCTTGCTTGGCATCCTCTACGGCACCCTCAACAGCCTCTTTGCCAGCCTCTACTGCATCTCCAGCAGCCTTGGTAGCATCAACAGCCTGCATCAGACCGTTGACAACACTTTCTGCAGGAGCTTCTGTGATGGCACTGATTGCAGCATTAAGAGCAGCATTGTCGCCAGCAAATGCCTTGATCTTCTCAGCATTCTCCTTCAGGAAATCCTGAACCTTAGAAACATATTCCTTTGCAACCTCTGGGTTGGAACCGATAATCTCCTTGATCTTCTCCTGAACGGTAGCGATAACCTCCTGGAGCTTGCTGGCATCCTGTGCTTCAATCTGTTCTGTCAGGGCGCTGATAGTTGCAGCAGCCTCATCCTCAGCATTGAAAACGACAGCCTCTTCTGCAGGTGCTTCGGCAGGAGCCTGAGTCTTGTTACCACATGATGTGAAACCAATGGCGCACATTGCCATAACTGCGAAAATAATTTTCTTCATAATGCTTAATCTTTTAAATTTGGTTTATAAGTAATAATTGATTTTCGGCAACAAAATTAGGCCTTTTTCAAATAAGTTGTTAATTATCAGAGTTTTTTTAACTTTTTTTCTTAATTTTGCACTCAAATTCCTCTCTTTAATGCGTGAAGAGTAGTGATTAGGTATTAGAAACAAGACTGAAAATGACAACTTTAGAGTTTAAACCAAAGCTGTTTTCGACGTTGAAGACATACAACAGGAAGCAGTTTACAACCGATTTGTTAGCGGGTATTATCGTGGGTATTGTTGCCCTCCCGTTGGCTATTGCATTCGGTATTGCGTCGGGTGTTACCCCTGAGAAGGGTATAATCACCGCTATCGTAGCAGGACTGATAGTATCGCTCTTTGGAGGTTCAAAGGTGCAGATAGGTGGTCCTACGGGCGCGTTCATTATTATTATTTATGGTATAATCCAGCAGTATGGTTTTGAGGGTCTCACGATAGCTACGCTATTGGCGGGTGTATTCCTTATACTTTTCGGATTACTCCATCTGGGTACCATCATCAAGTATATCCCTTATCCTATTGTGGTGGGATTCACATCGGGTATCGCACTGACCATCTTCACAACACAGATTAAGGATCTGTTCGGACTGACGATGGCCTCTGTACCCTCTGACTTCATAGAGAAGTGGATAGCTTATGTAGGGGCATTCCCCACTATCGACAGCTGGAGTGCGGGTGTCGGTGTGTTGAGTGTGGCTATTATCGCTTTGTGGCCAAAGGTAGCCGGACATTCTGCGTTGTCAAAACTGCCAGGCTCGCTGATAGCAATTATCGTGATGACAATAGCTGGTCTGCTGCTAAAACAGTATGCCGGAGTGGTATCGATAGAGACTATTGGTGACAGATTCTCGATATCCAACCAGTTGCCAGGTGCTGAGGTGCCCTCACTGACGTGGGATGTCATCAAGTCGCTGGTGTCGCCTGCCATTACTATTGCCATTCTCGGTGCCATCGAGTCGTTGCTTTCTGCCACTGTGGCTGATGGTGTCATCGGGGATAGGCATAACTCTAATACGGAGCTGATAGCACAGGGTATGGCCAATCTGGCTTCGCCTATCTTCGGCGGTATTCCTGCCACAGGTGCCATCGCCCGTACGATGACAAACATCAACAACGGAGGTCGTACTCCTGTGGCTGGTATCATCCATGCTGTGGTGCTGCTGCTTATATTCCTGTTCCTTATGCCGTTGGCACAGTATATCCCAATGGCATGTCTGGCAGGTGTGCTCGTGATTGTGAGTTATAACATGAGCGGCTGGCGTTCGTTCTTATCTATCCTGAAGAATCCAAAGAGCGATGTCATCGTGCTTTGGGTGACATTCCTGTTGACGGTGATCTTCGATCTTACCATCGCCATCGAGGTGGGTCTTATATGCGCATGTCTGCTCTTTATGCGTCGTATGGCAGAGACTACAGATGTCAAGGTAATCAGTGATGAGATCAATCCTGAGGAAGAGGAGAGCGACTTCCAGCTTGGCAACCTTGAGCATCTGACGATTCCTGAGGGTGTGGAGGTATATGAGATCAATGGTCCATATTTCTTCGGAGCAGGTAATAAGTTTGAGGAGATAATGGGAGCGTTGCACCATCGTCGTCCGCGTGTCCGTATCATACGTATGCGAAAGGTGCCATTCGTTGATTCAACGGGTATCCATAACCTCACAAACTTGTGTATGATGTCGCAAGGGGAGGGGATACAGGTAGTTCTCTCAGGTGTTAATCCTCAGGTGCAGGCAGTGCTTCACAAAGCCGGTTTCGACACGCTGCTGGGTGAGGAGAATATCTGTTCTCACATTAATCTGGCATTAGAACGTGCAAAACAGCTGTTATAAAACAAATGCTCACCAAAACGGTGAGCATTTGTTTTATTATGATACGACTCTTTTATTGCATATCGTAGACAACTTTCATTAGTTTCTTTCCTAACTCATCAGCCATTTCCATTGTCTGAGCCTCGCTGTATACTCGGATAATCGGCTCTGTATTAGACTTGCGGAGATGAACCCAACGGTCAGGGAAGTCGATCTTAACACCGTCAATATCATTAACTTGGGCAGAGGGATCTGCAGCGAACATCTCCTTAACCTTTACGAGGATGGCGTCGACATCTGTCTCTGGGGTAAGATCGATGCGGTTCTTGGCTATCTGATAGTCAGGGAATGTGTTACGGAGCTCTGAAGCGGTACATCCTTTCTGTGCAAGACTTGAAAGGAACAGCACGATACCTACGAGGGCATCACGGCCATAATGGCTCTCTGGATAGATGACTCCACCGTTGCCTTCACCGCCGATAACGGCTCCAACCTCTTTCATCTTTGTTGTTACGTTGACCTCACCAACAGCTGCGGCACTGTATTTGCCACCATGCTTCTCTGTAACATCGCGCAGGGCACGGGTGCTGCTCAGGTTGCTTACCGTATTGCCTACAGTATGGCTGAGAACGTAGTCTGCAACGCTGACGAGGGTGTACTCTTCTCCAAACATCTTTCCGTCTTCGCAGATAAATGCCAGACGGTCAACATCAGGATCGACAACGATGCCGAGATCAAAACCTCCATTCTTCATCTTGTCCATGATGCCATGAAGATTTTTCTCCAGTGGCTCGGGATTATGCGCGAAATCACCAGTGCACTCTCCGTTGAGAATCTCATAATCTACTCCTATTGCATCGAAGAGTCTTGGCAGGATGATACCTCCTACAGAGTTGATGGTATCTACACACACACGGAACTTACGCTTCTTTATAGCCTCAATATCGGCAAGCTTAAGTTTAAGCACAGAGTCGATATGCTGCTGATCGAAGGTGTTGTCTTCTGAATAGTGGCCCAGATGATCTACATCAGCATAGTCAAAGTCTTCCTTTGCAGCAATATCCAGAACCTCTGCACCATCGGCTGCGGTAAGGAACTCTCCTTCATTGTTAAGAAGCTTAAGTGCATTCCACATTCGTGGATTATGTGAAGCGGTGATGATGATACCACCATCGGCGCCAGCCATACGAACTGCAAGTTCTGTAGTAGGAGTAGTGGCATAGCCGATGTTGATGACATCGTAGCCCATACCCATGAGAGTGCCGCAAACGACATTCTTCACCATCTCACCAGAGATACGACCATCACGGCCAACGATAATCTTATTTGATGTGCCTTTGCCGCTTTTGCGAATGAAGGTGGCATAAGCTGTTGTGAACTTGACAATGTCCAATGGGTTCAGGGTGTCACCCGTCTGTCCGCCAATAGTACCGCGGATACCTGAAATCGATTTGATAAGTGTCATAGGGTTTGTATATCTAAAAAATCGTTATGCTTCTCGTTGATATGTCAGCTCATAAAAATATGGTGTCACCTGAGAGGAAGCCGTTGTATGACCTTGGCTGTGAGGAACGATGAGACGCACCTTGGCAATCTCGTCGCCTTCCTTTTCCGGGTAGCCTACACTAACATAAGTGAGAGGCACGAGCCAACCTGCCGGAACTTGAGCACTACCATATACATAATACATATTATAAGCTATTTGCTTGGTGAAAGAGGCTGTAAATGTACCACTTGTGCAGCTTACACGCATGATATCGGGACTGGCTGCAGAATAAGAGATGTTTGTGACAACGCACAGTGTATCAGAACTGATGTTATACTCTCTGCATCGGCAAACGATGTTTGCTGTCTCGCCATTCTGGATCTTTGTTCCACATCCGTAGCGAACAATCTGCATATAAACACCACTCTTGTCGAGTTTCACAAATTCATTGCGAGTGAGGTCGGTCTTATAGCCTTTCTGTACGAAGACATCCTCTGAGATTACAGTGATACTGCTGTCGGCGATGAATTTATTGATGGCATTACGCTCTTTCTCCTTCATATCACCATATGTCTCGTAATCATTACAACTTGCGAGGACGGTTATGGCTGCTAATAATACAAAAACAATTTTCTTCATATCGGGCACAAAATTACAAAAAATCATTGAACAATAATCATTGAACAATGCCCATTTTGCTTCGCCTTGAGTTTTTTTAACGTATTTTTCATATCCTCCGGCTTATATCAGCCTGTCTGCGTATGATTCTATTGCCTTTTTCGTTATCTCTATAGCCTCTTCTATCGTACAGTTAAGACGTCCTCCTGAGGCGTTGAGATGACCTCCGCCATTAAAGAACTGTGCAGCCATTTCGTTGCATGGGAAATCATCGACAGAGCGCAGACTGATCCAGATGGTATTCTCCTTGTCTGTATCTTCTCGCATGGAGATAGACAACTTAAGGCCCTTGATCTGCTGTGGGATGTTTACAAGACCTTCTGCATCGCCCTTAACGAAGTTGAACCGTTTCTGATCTTCTTTCGTTATGGCATAGTAACTGGCATTATACTCTTTCAGGTAAACAAGCTTCTCATACATCACGTAGCCCATCAGACGAAGACGGTTCTCGCTGTAGTTATGATAAACATTACGATAGATCTTGTCTTTGTCGATATTCTTGGTAAGTAACTGCGAGATAATGAAGTAGATCTCACATTTCGTAGAATTGAACTGAAACCCTCCGGTATCTGTCATCATGCCGCAGTAGACAGGTGTTGCGAAATGTTTTGTTTGCATTTCAAAACCGCCAAGTTGCCAGACTATACGGAACACAAGCTCACTTGCGCTGCAGGCTCCCGGTTGGGAAACTGTCAAAACAGCCGGAACATCGGGATTAAGATGATGGTCTATAAGAACCAGAGGGGCTTTGGTAGCACGTAAGGCCGGTTCCATGTCCTCCACGCGGCTAAGAGTGTTGAAGTCAAGACAGAACACCACGTCGGCAATCTTAAGGAGCATGTCGCATTTCTCCTTATGCTTGTCATAACGAATGATCTTCTCCGTATTTGGGAGCCATGCCAGGAAATCAGGAAACTGGTCAGGAACGATGATGCTCACTTCCTTGCCTAATGACCAGAGGTAGGCAGCAAAGCCCAGCGAAGACCCTATGGCATCACCATCAGGACTCCGATGACATGTAATGACGATATTCTGTGAGCCAGAAATCAGGTGGCTTAATTGGGCCACCTGATCTTCTGTCAATATGTCAATATTCATATTAGAACAGCTTGTTAGGATATACGCCGTCGTCAACGAGCTGCTTGATGCGTGCAACGGTAGCGTCGCGGTCTGCTGCATAAGTAACACCAAACCACTTAGAAGTGGTGTCGAGTACCTCTACTGTAGCTGTACCGTCGTTGATAAGCTTGTTAACCATGAGAGGGATAAAGAACTCTGCCTTCAGGTTCTCAATGTTCTTCGGGTCAGAGAGGAACTCCTTGAAGTAAGCCTCAGAATACTCGAAGTAGTCAGGTGTGAAGCCCCACATGTTCATAGACACAGGAGTATTGTCGGCTACCTCTACCCATTTGCCGTCTTCATCCTTATAACGGATAGGCTCTGAAGCAGCACCGGCATTAGCACCGTCTTCTGCACAACGTACGATCTCTGTGCGCTCAACGACTGTAGTAAGATGCCCCTTGTCGTTCTTAGAACAGATACCACGTGCAACGGTACCATTCTCGGAGAGGGTGTTGCCTACACGAAAGCCTACCATTGCATACTGGTTCTTTGCACCCTCAGGAAGGTTTGCAAGGAACTTGCCGATAACCATGAATGCATCGCGATTGTAGAAATCATCGCAGTTGATAACACAGAAAGGCTCCTTGATAACATCCTTACCCATCAGCACAGCATGGTTTGTACCCCAAGGCTTCTGACGACCTTCTGGTACTGAGAATCCCTCTGGCAGTGCGTCGAGGGCCTGGAAGCAAAGTTCGCACTTTACCTTTCCTTCGTATTTAGAAAGAATCTGTGTGCGGAACTGCTCTTCGAAATCTTTTCTGATTACCCATACGATTTTGCCGAATCCTGCCTGGATGGCATCGTAGATACTATAATCCATGATTGTCTCACCGTTAGGACCCAGACCATCAAGTTGTTTCAGGCCTCCGTAACGGCTGCCCATACCTGCTGCAAGCAGAAAAAGAGTTGGTTTCATAATTATACTTTTCTTTTGAGTTAATAATCTTGTCTGCAAAGGTACTAAATATTTCTAAGGATAGAACCTTTTTATCCTAATGATGTTTGGATTTTAGGATTTTTTAAAACCTTTAGAACGGGTAACCAACGGCAAAGTTCAAAGTGTGGGCATCCTTGAAATGGGCAATGTTGAAGTAGCCTCCTTTTGGAGTGTATTCATCCTTATAGGTAGTATACGGGAAATGAAGTGCTATACCCCAGTCAAGGCGGATAACCAGGAATCCCAGATCATAGCGGAGTCCGATACCTGTGCCGAGGGCAATGTCATTAAAAAACTCCGAGGGTTTGAACATTGACTGATCCTCCCACATCTGTAAGACTCTGGCGTATGGTCTAACTTCTTCCGGATATTGTGAGATGATATCATCGGTAAGCTGAGGCTCTCCCCATAGATCCCATACGTTTCCTGCGTCGAGGAATACTGCTCCATGCAGATTTCCCCAAAGTGGAGTGCGATATTCGAGGTTCATTATCAGCTTCATCTCACCATTGCGGAATAAATAGTTGAACTGGCGGTCGCTCGCTGCAAAGTAATTAAATCGTCCGGGGCCAACATCCCTGACCCTAAATGCCCTGATGCTGTTGGCTCCTCCGGCATAAAACTGCTCACTGAAAGGAGGAACGTCGGAGTTGCAATATGACCAGATAATACCTGTGTTTATGTGACTTACAAGTTTGGTTTGATTGCCTAATGACCACGTCTTTGTAAAATCTGTCTCAAACCGAAGAAATTGTGAATAGGGAGTCTTGAAGAGTTTCTTGTCCTTCTCATTAAACGAATTTCCCCTGATCATATCGAACAGCGAAACAACATTTCCAGACTCTTCGATAGTTGTCTCCCATCGGATGGGGTTGAGCTTGCTCGAAGGACTGGTATAAGTATATGTATAGCGCATCTTCGGTACAAAGTAGTCTTGCATTGTCCTTTCCAAGAACATGTTGTTATCAACTATTTCTTGGTATTTTTCTGTCGTACTGTTCTTAAACTGATACTTCAGGGTGAGTGGAGAGAACTCATGTCGGCTTGTTTCAGTGGGCTGCCAGCGATATGTCCATTCTCCTGACACTACATGCATTTTGTAATATTCCGGGCGCTGTATGATGTCGGTAGATATTTTAGCTAAAGTGGTGGGTGCAGCATAGAATCTGCGACGGCGTCTGATCGTGCCATTCTTGTTCCTGCGGATACGCTCGCTGTTGTAGAAGGGGGCGATGATACGCGGAAACTCAAGAGACACATCTGCACCATACTGATAGCTTCCGCCAGTATCGTCGGCTGATGTCTGCCACTGGTAGGATCCATGAAGGTTCAAGTCAAGTTTCTCAGCACCTCTGAAGAGATTACGTTTTGTGAAACCGATCTTTGCCTCAGGTCCTACTCGTCCGTTGGTACGTCCTATGGCATTGCCTTCGATATAGAAGTCGTATGGCTTGTCGAATACGCAGTTGATACTGAGGTCTAGAGTGTCGGTATTCGGTCTTGGTGTAAACTGGAAGTCTGTGCTGGAGAATACACCTGTAGCATTAATCTTGCTTGCCGACTCCATATGGTTATCATAACTGTATTCCTGACGGGGTCTTAGCCTCAGGTTTCTCAATATTACACCCGGAATGACGGGAAGTCGTTTGCCATTATAGTGGAATGTGAGATGACGACGTTTAAGAGAGTCTGTCAGCTGCTCTCGGAATGACTTCCTGAACTGTATGTCTATATTGCCGATATACCATTTCTTCAGTACTTCCTGTGGTAGTTCGTTGATAAGTTGGAATCTGAGTTGACTCTTGCTCTCTACAGCAAAGGTGTCTGCCAGATATGTGGCGTAGCCTGGGACGTAATAATAGTATCCGTTATTGCGGAAAAGATTGCTTATGCGTGTGCGCTCGTTTTCGAGATTGGCAGCACTGAAGGGCATGTCTCTCTTTATGAGACTTTCCTCGTGGGTAGAGTCAATAAGCTGCTTCATCGCCTTGGGGTAGTTGATGTAGCTTACGCTGTCGAGGGTAAAGAGGGTGTCGAGGTTGACAGTATAGCGTATACGGCTCTTCTTCGGGTTTCTCGTGGGTATCGTCTCGTAATCGACAGAGCTTCTGAAATATCCGTTGTTGCGTAGCACACTCTGGGCTACTGATGCCCGGAGGGCAGGATTCACATTACTCATAAGTACTGGCTGACGTCCGAAGTTCTTGACCATCCATTTTGCAAACTTACTGTCTTTACCTGAATAGTGATCATATACCCACAGATGCCAAGACCAGGGTACGGTATAGTAACTGCTCCCGAAGAGTGAACCGTTAGGTTCTGTGGCTAATGCTGCCTCAACCTCGAGTTTAGTGTTCTCAAGATGTGTTTCATATTGGTCATCTTTCTCACCAACATATTCGATAGGCTTCAGTCCCACGAAGAGCTGGTCACCCTCAGGGATGTTCTTTGTCATCGAACAGGATGAGAGAAAAAGTAAAAGGGTAAAAAGGTAAAAAGGTAAAATAGTCTTTGCCTTCTTACTTGAAAACATGTCTTCTATAATCACTTGTCTCATTATATTTCCTCTCTTTTACTTTTTACTTTCTACTTTTAAAGAGTCAGTCCTTACGCTGTCGGGCGTCATTTGAGTCTGATGGACAGGTGGCATTGGCTGCTGCTGAGTGGATCGTAGACGGAATATATCCCAGAACTTATCGAGTTTTCTTCGCCAGATGAATCCTCCGCCATATTCGCTTGTATAGCCTTCCAGCCAGTCATAGACATTCTGCTTATAGAACAGCTTCAGGTTCTGGGTGCCTTCCTGATTCAAGCGATACTCCATCGATACATTATCGAAAAACGACTGTTTCTGTCCCATATTCGTATTGTCTCCTCCTGACAGCAGACCTCCAATTTGTATCTTCAGACGGTTGTCGAGGAATCGCTTTGAGAATTGGAAGGAGAAATCTTGTTTTGCCTGTCCAGCGCTGTTTACAGAACTTTCTACGCCGATGCTTATATCGATAGTCTTCAACGCATTACCAGCGATATTGTTGATCTCGTTCTGGAGGAATGCGCTCAGGGCGGAGTTCATAGAGAAGTTGCCGGAGCTGTTGCTGTCGAGATACATACCCGTAGTGATCATCGCAACAGCAATCTTTCCTCGCTCCTCAATAGACATAGCACTGAGTTCTCCGTTTATCAGATTATCTTCGGGGGCTTCAATAATAAACTGAAGACCCATATCGTTGAGTGTCTTGCTTATCTCCACTCCGCAATTGAAGACTACGCTACGCACAGCTCCTGACTCGTCTTTCACAGTACTCTTATTACGTTCGGTGGCTGTGATACTGAGTCTTGGGTTCATCGGGTCACCGGTAAACTCCACATAACTGCCGTTTTTGATATTAAACGTCCTGAGAGGTATTATCGGCAGCGAGTATTTCATCACACCGCTGTTAATAGTATATCGGCCTTTCAGGTCGATGCCCTCTGAGTTATATTTCATTCTCAAGTCACCGCCGCCAGTGAGATCGACATAGTTTGTCTGTTCCTGGTTAAGACCGCATACGATATGTGCACCCTCTGATACGTTGATGTTAAGGTCGGCAACAAGTCCTGTTGGCATAGGACGTGTGACAACAACCTCTGTGGTATCTGAGAAATCCGTAAACTTCACGAGCTCGTCCAGACGGTTGTCTGTAGATAGTGGTGAGTCGAGAAGCAGATATGTCATATCTGTAGAGCCTAACACATCCAGACGTCCACGAATGTTAAGTTCGTCAATAGGACCCTGCATACGTGCAAAGAAGTTTACGAAAGCTTTTCCATAGGCTATCGACTTGGCTGTCTGCTTAGCGTTTATAAGCTGGAAATTCTGGGCTCTCATGCGCATGTCCATCATGATACGGTCGGTATTGCTGAAATCAACGTTTCCCATCAACACAAGTGGCTCGTCGTTATATGAGTAGAGTCCGAAGTTCTCTATCAGGATTCTGGAATCGACAATTCGTACAGGGTCATTATCAAATCGCATCTTCACTCCGTATGGATGACTGATAAGATATGCATCCTCTACGAACAGTTCTCCGTCAACGTCAGGATGTTTTGTAGATCCGTGAATATCAAGTGTTCCTTCACAATGGCCTTCCAGTCCTACAATCTGGTCTGGAACGAATCCATTAGCTATTGACATTGGGAACTTCGTCATCTTCATTGTAGCATTGATAATGCCTTCATTCCTGTTCTGATATGTACCTGAAAATAGTCCGAACTCTTCATCATTGAGCATCAGGCGTGCTTCTATGACGTGTGTATCGTTGGATGTGTCATCATCTTCACCATCCTTCATAAGATATACGAACTCACTACTGATGTTGCCTATAGGAGAGTTTTCGTACGTCATCTGTTGTACAGCCATATCCGATGCAACAGAAATATTCGCGTTCTTATCCTGAAGGATATGATAGTCACCATTGAGATAACCTGTGATACGAGGCATATATGGGATAACGGCAGATAATTCTCCGAGATCCAGACGGTTTATACTTACCGTAAGGTCCTGGAGCATCGTAGAGTCCTGATTCTCTGTGTATATCTTCAAACCTGTCTTGTCGTCGGCTATAAGGTCAACTTTTGCCTGTACCTTGCCGCTTCTGTTGAGGAAGATAAAGTTGTCTTTGTTGAGGTTAAACTCCTTGTATCCTAATGTGGGACGATCCGGCATCAGATTGATATTTATTCCTTCATCCTGCATCTTTGCTGTTGCACCAATCCTAACACCCATTCGGTTATCCTTATCGAAATAGCGCAATCCTGCCAGAGCCCCGTGCTCGTGGAAATGTCCATCCAAGAGGGCGTTGAATACGAATTGCGGATTTTTCTTGTTGTTGCATATCTGTCCCTGATAGGTGAGTCTTTCGCCTTTCTGGGTAAAGTTCAGACGTATGGTGTCAATGCGGATACTGTCGTAGTTAAGGGAATAGATATAGCTCTTTCCGTTGACTCCTGTATGTGGCGATGTGGCCAGATCCAGCATCAGTTCCTTGAATTCTATATCGCTTGTGTGCAGGAGATCAGCAATCGGATTGTCGCGTTTGCTCTCTATGTGTAATTTCAAGGTAGGAAGCAGGCGTTTTATAGCAGCCTGGTCTATTATGCGGTTATCGTATTGTGCCTTTAGGGAGTCGGCAAGAATACTCATTTGCTTAAAGATATGCTCGTAGTCTCCGCTACCGTCGACTTTCACAATGAAGTCTCCGCTTTGCGCCCTTACGTATGTAGTATCGCTATTTGCCCTTAGGAGCAGTCCTATACGGTCTGGATGATATGTTTTCTTCTCGTCTATGATAACGATGTCTCCTATGAGTCCGCTTACATAGTGTGTCTTTTCTAAGTCGGATTTGATGTCGATGTCTCCTTTAAATCCTACAGCAAGAGTGTCGTTAACAAGTCTAAGCCGCAACAGGTCTGCTTTCGTTATATCAGCACTTACAGAACCATCGAAATTTTTTTTCCCCAAGAGCGCTTCAACACCTATCGTACCTTCTAACAGCTCATTGTGTCCTGTCACATTTGCCTGAGCCTTGCCGTCATGAATATCCGCTGAGGCTGTGAAGTTATTGAGGTTTAAACTGCCATATTGGAAGTGACTTATCTGAGCATCTGCTGTAAGATGACTCCTGTTGGAGAGGAAATCTGTTCCGTAGCCTTTGGCACTTATCTCTGCAGAGAGGTTATACAGAGAGTCCTTTGGCATGAAATGGTGGAGATTTATGTTGTCGATGCTTATATCTGCATCGTAACTGATATAGTCGATGGCCATATCACCTCTCGCATCCTTAGGGATTGTTGCTTCACCAATGAGCTTCACTGTTCCATTTCCCTCATGAGCGATGAGGTTTGTGGAATAGTTGTTCTTCCCGTCAGCCTTTATGGTACCGTCGAGGGTGATGCCCTGAGGAATAGTATAGTTTCTCCGCAGCGAAGGATCGGCGAAAGCTAAGAGAAAGTTCATGTCTTGCATCTTGGCATTTACCTTAAGGTCGCATACAGGAGACTGATTCTGTGGCGCCAAGCCTGCAGTACCGTTGAGATTCATATTGAATGCCGAAGGCAGAGAGATAATCAATCCTGAAAGCTCCATTGCCTGCATATTACCGTTCAGAGACCCCTTGATGCTTATAGGTTGGTTAGGATAGTTTTGAATGAACGCCTGTGGCAGATCTCCAAGGAATCGTATCATATCCTGTTTGCCTATCTGGGCATTAAGGCGCATCTTCATCTGCCCGGGATCTCTGTCGTCGGCAAAGGTGAAGTCCATATCTGTCTCAGTATAGATGTCAGAGTCGGATGTACGCAAAGTCATTCCCCGCAATTGGATATTGTTGTAGAGGGAATCCAGAATGATGCTTCCCGCCATATGGCTTATGTCGATGCCGCATCTCTCCTTTGCCGAACTCTCTTTTATATGCACTGATAGTCCTGATGGCGAGAAACGAAAAGAGTCGACGTGCATATTTAGGTCGCTCATCGCGATATGGTTGTAGTCGAAACCTTTCTCTTCTGCCATAAAACGGTCGTCATATCTGAATCTTCCGCTGTTCCAGTTCAAACAGGCAACTTCGTATATCCCGTTTCCGATATCGATATTCGCCTCTCTTGCAACAGCATTACCCAGATATGTCTGAACGTTAAGGGTGTCGCCGGGGAGATGGAGCGTGAGTTCAGAATTCCTGAAACTCAGACTGTCTGCCTTGATGATCCATTTCGCTGTCGACTCTGTGGTGTCAACAGCAGCAGTGTCACTAAGTGCAATGTCGATATTCGCATCAGTCAGACGAGCACCGTTGACCTCAGCAGTCTCTTTGTCGAGGTCGATACCTTTCGATGCCAGCCACAACTCCTGCATGCGGCCTTTTATCCTCACATCACTGATAAATCCGTTGGTGTTGATGCTTGCCTTCTGAAGAGACAGTTCGTTGATAACCACACGCTTCTGCAACAGCGGAAGGAACTTGATGTCTACAGTGAGATGTGCGATATCGGCGATGGTGTCTTTCACCTGTGGTAGAGTGTCATTCTGATGAAGAGCGAGGAAGTCGTTAATACCGAGATTAAGTGGCCATTCCAGACTGACACGTCCTATAGATATTTCCATCCCTGTCTTCTCAGTGGCGATGGAGGCTACCTTACCCGCTACCCAGTTTTGTACTGGTGGCAGATAGAGTAGGGCGGCAAGTATCATAAACAGCAGAATGGGTGACATCACCGCAATCCCAATCCACTTGAGAGTTTTCTTCATCGTAGAATGAAATGACGGTGCAAATTTACAACAATTCTTTGAATTATTGCACTTATTTGAGATTATTTCACCAAATATGGTACGCAATTGCGTATTTCTACAGGTATAGTCTCTGTTTCAAGCGAATCTTTGGTGATGTTCAGGCTTACGATACATGCCTTACTGTTGAGGGGTTTCTGTTGGTCGAAGATAAAATTGCCTATGCTGTAATATATCATCTTACCGCGAAAAGTCTCAATCGTCTGTAGTGTGTGTGTATGATGACAGATAATGGCGTCGGCACCAGCGAGTATCAGCTGATGGGCATCCAGCCGTTGTCTTGCTACTGGCTGTAGGGCGTGTTCTCCTCCCCAGTGCAACGATACTATTATCACTGCTGTGGAATCGGTTTGTCTCAGATGATATACCCGTGACAGGAGAGAGTCCATAGGCTCCTGACTGACACAGGGCTTGTCTGTGAGATAGGCGTAGTTCTCGAGAGCAAGACGAAGCGATGGAACGAGCCATATGTTTCTTGGCTCAGAGGCAAGCAATACGGGTTCCGAAGCCTCTTCCATATTCTCGCCTGCACCTATTGGAGTCATACCTGCAGTGGTAATATTTTTCTTTGTGTCGATGAGGCCTTCGCGCCCTTGGTCTATGGAGTGGTTGTTGGCGAGGTTGAGATGGGTTATGCCATGCTTCTGCAAAACCGTAAGCCACTCGGGCTCACCCCTGAAGATATACCTCTTGAAGACGGGTGCCTCTATTTTTGTAGCAGGACATTCGAGATTGCCTACAACCACTTGTGCAGAACGAAACACGGAGTCGATGCCATCTGAAAAGAGATGGTCGACTCCATGATGTTCTATCACTCTGCGTACTCCACGATCCAGAAGGATGTCTCCTGTGAGTATAATCTTCAGAGAGTCAGAAGAATACGCAAGTGTGTTAAAGAGACTAACAGCCAGAACTGTAAAAATACTCCTCATTCACTTCTGGCTCTTTGTTCAGCGGCACGATGATACTTTTCATCCACTCCGGAACTCCCTTTCGAGGATTCTCCTTCAGCTTCTCCTGCCACTCCTCATCAGTAAGACGAGGCTCGTCTATAGGCTGCTTGAACTCGCGATAGCTGAGCACTGCTCCTCGTGTGAGATAGAGGTATCCTCCTATCTCCACTACAACGTATATCTCATCGGCATCGCCCACTGCTTCGAAGAGTATCGATTTGTTGGGATTATTGTCAGCGTTGGCAGTATATACGTCAGCCACGAGAGCCACCTTCTTGTCTGCTCCCTGAACATCACTCCAGCCCATAAGATACTGGTCTGGCTCACGAACAAGATCCAGAGAGATATTCTCGAAGGTAGAGCCGATAACCTCTATCTGGTCGTACTCTTCGTCAGTAAGAACCTTGCCTTCCAACTCCTTCTCGCTGACTCTTAGCAAGAACTCGGCCTCTTCGCGGATACGTACTGTGGCCTGACTGATCTTTTCTGTCATCATATCCTGTTCCTTCAACAGTTTCTCGGTGTTGTTGAGCAGTTCGATGGCTTTCTTCCAGAACTTCACGTTTGGCTCTACATATCCCTTAACAATAGGATCTGGGGGACCACCGCCTCCGCACTCTGCACCAGCGGGCTGTTTGGCATACAATATAGCATCATGCTTCAGTTCCGCCCATGAGGCGAGCATAGCATTGAGGTCTTTCTTCGACCACTCTGGATTCTGCATGAAGTAAGGCAGTTTTTGATCTTTGTCCTTATCGCTCATCGCCTTCAGACTGCTCATCCACTGGTTTGCGATAGTCTCGCTCCAGTCAATCTCGCTCATTCTCTTCTTCATCTTTGCGAGGTTGGTAGAGAGATCTTTCCAGTCTGTCTTCTCGTCCATGAGTATCTGCTCTGCTGCGGTTACTCCCATTGCTGCGAATACGTCGATACCCTTAGGCACGTCTCTCAGTGTGGGCTTATTGTCATAGTCCACCATCTCTTGAAGCACCTCTGCATCAGGCATATAGCGCTGAGGCATCACACAGATCTTGTTGTGACTGGTCTTCTCGTATTTCGGACGGATACGTGTCTGCTCGTTGCCTATCTTTTCGAGATTTGCCTTCAGTGTACTCATGGCCTGCTTGTCATTCAGCAGTTCTTCCATTGGCTTACCAGTTTTCTTCACTTCGGCAATGACCTGAGGAATGCTCAGATTGTCGTGATTACCCAAGAGGTATGTGATGATGCGGTCGAGAGTATCGTATTTCTTCTGGATACCGGGGTTGTTCATCATCGCATAGGCGATAATCACAGCTGCGTTGACCTCATCGTCATTATCCATTCCGAAAGGCACGCTCTGCAGCCACATCATACCTCTGAAGTATTCCTGTAGGGAGTTGCTGCGGGTATAGTGTCCGCGAGGGCGGAAGAGACTGTAAGCGAAAGGAATTTCCTTGTAGTCAGCCATAAAGCGACTTTTACTGTCTTGTGCATTCTTCACATTCTCTATCTCCTCTGCTACCAGTTCGTCATTGCCTGGATCGAAGTACATGTCACTGAACAGGCAGTCGGCAATGGTGAAGAACCTTACGTTGTGCTCTGCTGCACGTTCGATGGCACTGCCTTCTTCTGCATGCTGGTATATCTTCCTCATCGCCTCCTTCATCTCATTGCTGAACTCTGCCATCAGGTGGAGGAATGAATATGTCTCAAGCTCTCTCAGTGTGCAGTCGATATACATGTGGAAGAGCTGCAGATAGAGATCGGTGGTAACGAAGTTGGGGAATTCGTTATAGTCGTTCTTCTCGTAGATATGGAACAGCTGGTCGCTGGTAGCTGGCACGATGCCAAAACCATTCTGAGCCAGGTGTGAGCTCAGCTTCTCGTCAAACTCCTTCAGTATGGTGGGGTTTGAGAGATTGCCCATATTCACTCTCAGCCCTTCAGGCACATCGAAGTTCTGTTTCTTCAGTTCTTCTTCGCGCTCCTTCAGACGTTTCATGAAGTCGAGTTCTTCGGCAGAGTATTTCATCTGTCCGTCGACAACGCGATAGTAGAAATCACGCCAAGGTTCATCTTCCCTGTTCTGAAACTTGTCCCAGGGGAGGTTCTCATCGAGTGCGAACATCAGCGAGTCATACCACGTAGTGGTGTGATAGACACCTCGCAGATAGGAGTCCTTAAAGGGATATCCTCTCTTTGCGGCGGGGGCATTACGTAGTGTACGGACATCGGCAATGGATAGTCCGCTCACATCCATGTCGTAATCGATGCTGTCCATCAGTTTCTCCACATCAATCTGTGATGGGGGAACTGTTACCAAAGCTGCTTGTTTCTGGCTGCAGGCACCAATAACGGTTGCCGCACAAGCCATAAAAATCAGTTTTACTTTCATTGGCTATAGGTTTTTATTGCGGTTTGTAAATCTGTTCCTTTTATTATATGATGGTCGAAGGCCATTCCGAAGCCCGCCCACTTATAGTCTGTCACTACATAGAGACTGTCTGTCGTCGATTCCAAAGCTCTGATCTTTCCGTCTGTGAATCTGAAGTCTTCGAGTATTCCTCCCAGTTTTGAACCCATCCACATCGGGCGCGCCTTGTTGTTTATCTGTTTGAAAATGAATATCCTGCGCGATTTCGTAGAGTAGAAGCGGGTAGACTTTATCACTCCCACCATCGCATCGATATTCCCGTCTCCATCCACATCGCCCGTCTGAAACTGATACACGGGATAGGGCAGTCTGAAGTCGTTTATCCAGTAGAGACTGTCGTTGGTTTTCTTCAGCGTAAAACCGTCTTTCTCGCCTACGATCTCCGTCTGGGCCTTAAGGGGCATTACGGCAGAAATCGCTATTAGAAAGGGTAATATGGGGCGACAGAATCCCATACGCAGCTTTGATTAGTCCATTGGGAATAGTCCGAACAGCCTGGCATCAATCATGTCTGTCACCTGTTTCAGGTGCTCTGGATTATCACCAAACTTACATTTGTCACCGTCCACGATAATCAGCGGACCCTTATATGTGCTTATCCACTCCTCATATCTATTCTCCAGTCCCTGCAGATAGTCGAGGCGCATGGTCTGCTCATACTCTCGTCCACGTTTCTGAATCTGTGCCACAAGGGTAGGGATGCTTGAACGGATATATATCATGAGGTCGGGCAGTTTTACAAGCGACATCATCAGATCGAAGAGGTCAGAATAGTTCTGGAAGTCTCTGTCGCTCATCATACCCTGTGAGTGGAGGTTGGGAGCGAAGATACGTGCATCTTCGAAGATAGTACGGTCCTGAATGATGGTGTCGTCGGATTTGGATATCTCCACCACTTCCTTGAATCGTTTGTTGAGGAAGTAAATCTGCAGATTAAACGACCATCTTGGCATGTCGGCATAGAAATCTGCCAGATAGGGGTTATTGTCTACTGGTTCGAATCTGGGTGTCCATCCATAGCGGTGGGCCAGTAGTTTTGTCAGTGTGGTCTTACCACTGCCGATATTGCCTGCAATTGCGATATGCATATTCTTTTTGTTTTAATGGTTAGAGAAAAATCCGAAGAGATTGGCATCAATACGGTCGATGATCTTTGCGAGGTCATGAGGATTGTTGAGGAAGTCGAGATTGTCTTTCTCAACAGTCATCACCTTACCCTGATACTTGTTGTAGATAAAGTCATCATACCGTTCGTTGAGGTTCTGCAGATAGTCGAGCTGGATGGCCTGCTCATAGTCCCGTCCGCGTTTCTGTATATTACTTACCAGATGTGGCACAGAGGCGCGGAGATAAATCATGAGGTCGGGCAGCTTTACCATCGACATCATCTGCTCGAAGAGTTCCATATATGTCTCGTAGTCGCGATCGGAGAGGTTGCCCATCGCCTTGTTGTTCTCCATAAACACATATACTCCTTCGTAGATGGTACGATCCTGTATTATCGTATGGTCTGTCTGCGAGATGGCTATCAGGTCGCGGAAACGCTCCTTGAGGAAATACACCTCGAGGTTGAACGACCACCTGTGGATATCATGATAGTAGTCCTCGAGATAGGGGTTGCCCTCGACGGCCTCAAACCTCGGTTCCCAGCCGTAGTGACGCGCCAGGAGGTTGGTGAGTGTCGACTTCCCGCTTCCTATGTTTCCTGCTACCGCGATGTGCATAATGCTTTCCAGAGAGGGTCGTTGGGAACAGGAGCTTCAATGATTATCTGCTCCTTTGATACAGGATGTATAAACTCCACTCGGCGTGACATCAGTGAGATGCTGCCGTCGGGATTGCTTCGAGGGGCTCCGTATTTCAGGTCGCCTTTGATGGGACATCCCATAGCTGCCAGCTGACAGCGTATCTGATGGTGGCGGCCTGTCATGAGGTTTACCTCCAGGAGGGTGTAGTTGTCGGAGTGGGAGAGGGTACGGTATTTCAGGATGGCTTTCTTCGAGTTGGGCTTCTCCTGATCGTAGGCATAGCTCTTGTTCTGTTTCTCGTTTCTCACGAGCCAGTGCTCAAGTGTCCGCCACTCATCATTTCTCTCACCTCTCACCTCTAACTTCTCACCTCTTTTGACTATCGCCCAGTACGTCTTGTGTACTTCTCCCTCAGCAAACATCTTGTTGAGTCGTGTCAGTGCTTTCGATGTTCGTGCAAAGACCACGAGTCCGCTAACGGGTCTGTCTAATCTGTGAACGACACCAAGGAATACTGCTCCAGGTTTCTGGTATTTCTCCTTTATGTAGTCTTTTACGATATCAGAGAGGGGGCAATCGCCAGTCTTGTCTCCCTGTACGATCTCCCCGCTCTGTTTATTTACTATTATAATATGGTTGTCCTCGTAAACGACTTCCATATATTACCTTTTTTACTTTTTTTCCTTTACATGTTCATTCCGCCGTCAACCTGAATCACCTGTCCGCTAACATAGCTTGACATGTCTGATGCCAGGAAGGTAGCAACATTTGCGATATCCTCTACCTGACCACCGCGACGGAGAGGAATCTTCTGTTTCCACTCGTTGCGAACCTCCTCGGGCAGAGCTGCTGTCATCGCTGTCTCGATGAATCCTGGAGCGATGGCGTTGGCACGGATACCCTTTGGTCCCATCTCCTGGCCGATACTCTTTGCAAGAGCGATAAGTCCGGCCTTTGAAGCGGCGTAGTTTGCCTGTCCTGCATTACCGTGAACACCTACTACAGATGCCATATTGATGATTGAACCACCACGCTGACGCATCATTACTGGTACACAAGCGTGGATGAAGTTGAAGGCCGACTTCAGGTTTACTGCGATAACGGCATCCCACTGCTGCTCTGTCATACGGAGCATCAGACCGTCCTTTGTGATACCGGCATTGTTAACAAGGATATCGATAGCACCGAACTCCTCCTTTACAGCCTTTACCACCTCTTCTGTCTGAGCGAAGTCAGCTGCGTTTGAAGCGTAGCTCTTTGCCTTTACTCCCAGAGCAGCTATTGATGTTTGCGCCCTCAGCGGCGAACTTCAGTGCGATAGCCTTTCCGATACCGCGTGCAGCACCTGTAATCAGCGCTGTCTTACCTTCTAATAATCCCATTTGATTTACGATTTTACAATTTAAAATTTACTGTTTTTATTCTCAATTATCTTCTTTGCATTTTTCCAAGAGCTCCATATACCACCTTTGCCACCTGTGGCTTGGTGTCTTCCTCCTTCATGCCGTGAGCGATATGTCCTCGGATATAGGGTACCTCAAGCCCTTTCACACAATAGTGGGTGATATCGGCCACGAGGTCTACGTTGTCGATGTCAAACTCTCCGTCTTCCTTTCCCTCGGTATATACCTTACGGAAGAGTTCTATCTCTGCATCGTCGAAGCGTTTGCGCACTTTCTCCACCATCCAGATGTTACGGAAGAACTCTGCACGGAGGTTACCGTTACGCACCACCGTCTCACGAATCATACTCAGATGGGTGTAGATGAGTTCGATAACTTTGTCCTGAGGCCTAATCCTACGGGCAGCCACCTCGTCGAGCTTGTCGCTGAGTCGCTCAAGCTCGCCTTCGATAACAGCATAGTAAATCTCTTCTTTTGATTTAAAATAGGTGTAAAGTGTACGGCGACCTTTACCCGACTGTTGGGCGATATCGTTCATCGTGGTGTTCTCCAGTCCGTTTTTTGCAAACAACTGGCGTGCCACGTCAACGAGTTTTTGTCTTGTCTTTGATATAGACATCTCTTTTCCTCCTATGCTTTTTAATATTGCACACAATGAATTCAGTGTGCAAAATTACACATTTCCCTTGAAATATGCAAGAAAAAAGGGGTGAAAAAGTAGAAAAATGATGTTTTTTCAAAAAAGTCGCATAAATATTTGCGTAATTAAAAAAATCTTAGTACCTTTGCACCCGCTTAAGAAAAATAACATCGCGGAGTGGAGCAGTTGGTAGCTCGCCAGGCTCATAACCTGGAGGTCGCACGTTCGAATCCTGCCTCCGCAACTAAACAAAAAAACGCGAATCAATTGATTCGCGCTTTTTTTATCAGGGATCCTTTATTTCATCTGAGCTAATACTTTCTTGTAGTACCTGTTTGTTGCCCTGATGCTGTACTTGATACCTCCGTTCCACATTCGAATAGCTTTCTCAATGTTGTTCTCGGGGTTGTAGTACTTTTGGATAATAAGGAACATCTCCTTCGATTTTGATACACTGTAGCGGTCTGCCATTGTGTATTGCTTCTTACTCTTCTGCTTCTTTAGAATCTGATTGCAATCCTTTACGAGTATCGGAGTAATCTGCATCGCGCCTACTGAGTTACCACTCACGGCCTTGGGATTTCCTTCGCTCTCCACTTCAATAATTGCATCCATCACTGGATTCCAGTCGAAACCTGATTTCTTAGTGCTCTTGGTGTTGCCTGCAGCGACTGCTGTCAGTACGATAGTAAGAGCAATCAGGCTCAAAACTGCCTTTTTAATAATTTGAATCATAACTCTATACTTTAGGCGGATATCTCTTCGCGAGAAACCGCGTTATCCTTTAGATTTTCTCTTCAAAAAGAGCGACTTCGCGTCGTTTCTGGTGGCAAAATTATAGATTATCAATAAGTTAGCCAAATGATTTAAGGTTTTTTAAGGCTTTTGCGTATAAATTGGCTAAAATTGTGTGCGTACACGTGATGTATGTCAAGGGTTTCTTCTATTAGTCAAGGTCAACAACAGTGATGCCTGCACCACCAAACTGCACGTGCTCATCACGGAAGTGGGCCACATTTGGAATCGTGGCCAGATACTGGCGTATTAGTTGTCTCAGGATACCTGTTCCCGTGCCGTGAAGAATGCGCACTCGTGACACTCCAACGAGAATTGCATCGTCGATGAAATATGTCACCGCGTTGATGGCTTCATCGCCTCGCATACCTCTTACATCTATATCCTGTTTGAAGTTCAGCTTACGATTGTCGATCACATTGCGGGTATCTTTCGATGCATTGCCATAGGCACCAACGATATTCGTGTTCCTCTCTTCCTGTTTCGATATCTGTATCTTGCTCTCTTCGGCATGCTCCAGGCGCTCGGCTCTCATCTTCGTTCTCATGTCACCGAAGATCACGGTAGCCATCTTGCCGTCGATGCTCTCCACCTTTCCTATGGATGAGAGACCTTTGATACGTACGGTATCGCCGACTTTTAGTTGAGAGTTTAGAGTGGAGAGTTTAGAGGTTGCTACCGCTGTGGTGTTCTCTTTCGTATTTTCTCCATTCTCCTTCTTTGCGAGTTTCTCGGCCTTGCGCTTCTCTCGGCGCTCCTTGCGCTCCTGAAGCTGACGTATCTTACGGGCTATGGCCTCGTCGTTGTCGCGGGTGTCGATATCGGCTATCTCCTCGCTGAAGGTCTTGAGTTCCTCGCGGGCGATGCGTGTACGTTCCTTCTCGGCCTGAGCCTCACGTATCTCACGGATAGCGTTCTCGATCTTCTTGTTGCTCTCGCGCAACAGCTCCTCAGCCTCCTCCTTCGCCTTACGGAGTATCTCCTTACGCTGACGCTCTATCTCTGAGAGTTCGTCTTCGTAACGTGTTATCTTGTGTTCCAGCGATTTCTCGTGCTGGTGTATCGTCTGTCGCTTACCTTCCCAGTATCGTTTGTCGCGTACGATATCCTGCAGGTACTTGTCGCTCTGGATATATTCTGAGCCCACAATCTCCGATGCATCGTTGATGACCTCCTCGGGGAGTCCTGTCTTACGTGCTATCTCGATGGCGAATGAAGAGCCGGGTTGTCCTATCGACAGTTGGAAGAGTGCCTGCATCTGATTGCGGTCGTAGAGCATCGCTCCGTTCACCACTCCCTCATGGTCTTCGGCAAAGTGCTTCAGGTTCTGATAGTGTGTGGTGATCACTCCGAAGGTCTGTTTCTTCCAGAATTGTTTCAGCACCGCCTCTGCTATTGCTCCTCCGATAGTGGGTTCTGTACCGCCTCCGAACTCATCTATTAATAATATGGTACGCGCGTTGGCCTGCTTCATCATGTTTTTCATGTTCAGCAGATGACTGGAGTATGTCGAGAGGTCGTTCTCTATGCTCTGCTCGTCGCCGATGTCGATCATGATACTCTCAAACATTCCCGTCGTAGAGCGTTCACCCAGGGGTATGCTCAGTCCGCATTGCAGCATATACTGCAGCAGTCCTACGGTCTTCAGGCATACTGACTTTCCTCCCGCATTCGGACCCGAGATTATCAACAGTCTTCCTAAGTTCTTACTCTTTCCTTCTTCCTTCTTACTTCCGCCTTCCAGACGTATATCCAGCGGCACCACCTTCTTCCCCTGTTTCTCCAGCGACAACTGCAGCAGCGGGTGTATCGCCTGAATCCAGTCAAGCTTTGGCTCGGCCTTCACCTCTGGCTCAAAGGCTTTGGTGAGTTTTGCGAGTTCGGTCTTGGCGTGTATCAGGTCTATCTGTGCCAGGAAGTCGTATGAGTTGAGTATCTCGCTGACATGTGGGCGCACCTCGTCGGTAAACACGGTGAGTATCCTTATCACCTCTCTGCGCTCTGCTGCTTCGAGCTCGCGCACCTTGTTGTTGGCCTCCACCACTTCGGCAGGCTCAATAAACACGGTCTTTCCCGTAGCCGACTCATCGTGCACGATACCGTTTATCTTACGTTTCACTCCAGGCGATACGGGTATCACCAGTCGTCCGTCTCTCACTGCCGGGGTAACGTCTTTGTCCACGAGTCCGTCCTTCTGTGCCGCGTGCAGTATAGTATATAATGTACGCGAGATGGAGCCTTCCATCTTCGACAGGTCGTTGCGTATGCCTGCAAGGGTCATCGAGGCTGAGTCTTTTATCTTTCCGAACTTGTCGAGGATAGAGTCTATGCGACGTATCATCGCCGGGAAGGTCGTCACATCTTCCGTCAGCCTGTGCAGGGCGGGGTAGGGATAGCGCAGCTCTCCGCTGGCTGTCTCTTCGGCACCGCGCTCGAGATACTTCACGATATCCGCTATCGTCTGCAACGAGCGTCGCAGGTCCCAAACCTCATTCTCCTCCAGATGGGTGTTCTCCAGACGTATGCGGCGGATACTCTCGCGCACGTCGAAGAAATACTGCATGGGGAAGTCGTCGGCCTCCTCTTGCAGCCTACGGAACTCACGTATCTGTGCGAGCCACTCGTTGACCACATCGAGCTCGGTGGAGAAGGCAATCTCGTCAACCTTTTCCTTGCCCAACGTGCTCAGACAGCGCTCTCTCAGCAGACTGCGAATCTCGTCGAATCCTATCTTTTGTTCGAAGTTGTTTGGGTAAATCATGCTGCAAAGGTACTAAAATTATGTGATAATATTGGTGTAAAATGAAAAAAGTTATCCTAAAACGTCATTTTTTTGCCGAAAAATTTGGTGGGTTCCAATCAGAGCACTGGAGAGATGGTAGAGTGGTCGATTACAGTAGTCTTGAAAACTACCGTACCGAGAGGTACCGGGGGTTCGAATCCCTCTCTCTCCGCTCAAACAAATTGAAACCCGCTGATTTTCAGCGGGTTTTGTTTTTCTCCTCTTTAGAGGTTCCGTTTGAGGTTCCGTTTTTCTTTTATGAAAGTTTAACGTAGATTCTTGGTGCAAGCACGATTTTTGACCGTTCAAGAGTGATTATCTCCGCTTTGAGGTGTATTCTACGTTGGTAAATCCACAACGGCGAAGAAGCTCTACTGCTTCCACAAAGTTAGGATCCAGATTATTCCTTTCTTTTTCGTAGTCATTCACTGGCACTTGCTTGGCTGTAGCCAGATTGATAGGCTTTCCTGACTTCGATTCAAAGAACTCTGCTGCAATGCCCAAGTCCTCTGGTGCGTTTCTTGCATCCGACAACAGACAACGGATAATGTGGCCTAACAGAACATTCTTTCCTCTCCAGTTTATTTTTGTTGTAAGTGGATATGATTCCCCTTTACCACTAAAACGATAAACAAAAAGGGCTTTAGGCGTAGTAGTGTCAATAAGATTGCTACCCTCTTTTGTCAGTTCATTGTACAATAAGGACAGACATCTGTTCAGTTCTGTATTCTTCTCTTCACTGTTGTTCCCCTTTAGTTTTGAATTGAGAACCGTGACATACCTTTTCTCCCTTAAGAATATGCTATCGTTACCATCAAAAGTTTGATTTTCGTGCCTGGTGTCTTGATGCTCTTCCACTATAATTGTCTGTTGCTCATCATCAGTGTATAATGACACAATCCAGTTCAGTAAATCCTTGTCTTCGTCACTGAGCAATCCATCGACCATATGATAGACGGATTTCATTTGATGAAGGGATAAGGTTATGAAGTCCAGAAAGTCTTGGCATTCCAATTCCACATAATCCCAATCTCCATTCTCCCATTTTTGCTCGATAGCAGCAGCGAATGATTTGCCTCCAGCATTTCCGAATCGCTGGCTTATCTCATTTTTGTGGCTCCTTAATGCAGACATGAGGATTTTGTAAGTCTGAATTTTGCAGTTGTATGTAATGGATGAAAGGGATATTGATATGGTTCCTTCTTTCTCGGACTCTAACAAGAACTGCTTCCAAGGCTTTCTCTTACTATCAGTATAATGGGTATATGGTCTTGTCTCAGCAATTGTATCACAGTTGTATTGTTGCCTACCTATCCGATGTCTGCGTGCAAAGCTCTTTGTGTCGAATCCGCAAAGAAGTTTTATCCTTTCTTCGGTGAACTGTTCTTCTTCCTCTTTCGGGATATTTCTGAAAAATGGTGCTAAACCAGTATCTGTCAGCCAGAGATTTTCCAACTGAATCCTTTTGCCACGTTTGATTATCCTAACGTCCTTTTCACTCTGGATTCCAAACAATAGATAGCGCATAGTCCACAACACCCCCATTAAATCTTGGCAGTCTGTTCCTTTTAATGCTGCTATAAATGCAGTCTTGTCCTGGGTCTGAATAGAGTTTATGACACTTGTGTAAACATTTGATGGAAGTCTGTTGTAGTGGTCAATGATATTACGGGTGTCGGTATGTCCTAATGTGCATAAGAAGTCAAAGGCTTCATCGTGCGTCAAAAAAGATTCTGGCTCTTTGCCGTTGTCTCTCAGATATACATAGAGACTATAAATGTGTTTCTTAAGATTCGCATGAAGAACCTGAAAGAACGGAATGACCACTCCTTCACTGAAAGCAATGTATTCAAAGAGGCATGGCAGATAAGGAGCAAGAGCAGAAGGTTCATGCTCTTCTGGCCAACACAAGAGTTTTCTGATTCTCCCAATTCCCAAGTCAACATTTGGAAGGATGGTCAGATGCTCTTGATCCGTTTTTATGTTGCCTATTTCTGTTAACATAAAGCCATGCAGATGAAATCCAGATGCAAAGGTACTCTATTTTTATGAATTATAGCCCATTTCATTCAATAAAATGCAAAAAAGGCATCATTGAAGGGGTAACTTTATATAGTATGACGTTAGTAGACACATAAAACGCTCTTTTAGACTTCATAATTGTGGCAAAAGTAGAAATTTTCGTTAAATTATGGCGCATTAAAAATTAAACTAAGGGGAATTTGGGTAAAAATGTGTACCTTTGCACTAACTTGGGATAATATGCACTTATCGGAAGTATGAAACCAAGGCCATGTGTAACATCTAAACGCTATCAATATGGCACCAGAAGAAAAGGCAAGGCAGATAATAGACAAGAAACTTGAAGATGCTGGTTGGGTAATCCAGGATCGTCAGGAGTTCAACCCTATTGCGTCTCTTGGAGTCGCAGTCCGTGAATACCTCACAAATGACAATGAAGAGGTTGATTATGCCCTTTTCATTGAAGGTACTCCTGTAGGTGTAATTGAAGCCAAGCCCGATGAAGAGGGCGTTCACCTTGTGACAGCAGCACATGAGCAGAATGAAGGATATGTAAGTTCTGGTTTGAAATGGGCCAATTATTCCAAGAAGGACATGCGCTTCATCTACGAGGCGACAAGTGTATTGACACACTTCACAGACTTGCTTGACCCGAAGCCCAGAGTGCGTAAGCTGTTCTCATTTCACAGGCCAGAGCAGTTACTGTATTGGATAAAAGATTATAAGTTCAATGGAAAGAAAACGCTGCGAGGTCGATTGCAAGAGTTCCCTGAACTGCCAGAAGAAGGATTCCGTGAATGTCAGATAAAGGCTATATTAAACCTTGAAAAGTCTTTCGGTAACAACAAACCACGTTCATTGGTTCAGATGGCAACTGGTGCAGGAAAAACCTATACCGCCATCACCAACACATATCGGCTGTTGAAGTTCGCAAAAGCCAAGCGAATACTATTTCTTGTTGACACGAAGAACCTTGGAATGCAAGCCGAAACGGAATACAAGAACTACCTGCCTTACGATAGCACTGAGAAACTGAATGCCCTATATAACATTCAGCGCATTCAGACATCGAACATTCCTCAAAGCACCCAAATCTGCATAAGTACGATTCAGCGTGTATATTCTATGCTGACAGGAAACCTATCTTCCATGCCAGATGACGTGGACGATGAACCAGGTACAACAACAGGAACAGAGCGAGAGGTGAAATACAATTCAGAATATCCACCAGAGTTCTTCGATTTTATCATTATAGACGAGTGCCACCGTTCCATTTACAACCAATGGAGGCAAGTGCTGGAGTATTTCGATGCTTTCCTTATTGGCTTGACTGCGACTCCAAACCAACACACATACGCTTTCTTTGACGAGAATGTTGTGAGCGAATACACCCATGAGGAAGCTGTTTCAGATGGTGTGAACGTGGGCGCACTTGGTACTTTCAGCATAGAAACGGAAAAGACCAAACAGGGCGGCATCGTTGCAAAGATTAACCAGCAGATAGAGATTCGTGACAAACGGACAAGGAAACAGCGTTGGGAGTCAACAGATGAAGATATAGCATACGATGGGAAAGACCTCGACAACTCCGTAGTCAACAAATCGCAAATCAGGGTAATCCTACAGACTTTCAAGGATAACTGGAAGAAATGGGAATACTACAAGGACAGGAAGGAATTGCCAAAGACACTTATATTTGCCAAGAACGACAGTCATGCAGACGATATTGTTGCTTTGGTGAAAGAGGTGTTCAATGAAGGTAACGACTTCTGCAAGAAGATAACTTTCAAGTCCGAAGAAAACGAAACCTCACTACTCTATGCTTTCCGCAATGAATTCTATCCTCGTGTGGCTGTAACAGTGAACAAGATAGCAACAGGTACTGATGTAAAAGCCATTGAGATACTTCTGTTTATGCGTGACATCCGCAGTGAGAACTACTATGAGCAGATGCTGGGAAGGGCAAGGAGGACAATGGACTTGGAAAGTCTGAAACAGGCTTCGCCGTCAGCAAGTACCCCCAAATTAGGGTATGTGATTGTAGATGCTGTGGGCGTAACCAAATCTGACAAATGTGCTGCCAAGAAGAAATGTGGTGGTGATGTGAAACCAACCGTCTCATTCAAGTCACTGCTTGATGCGGTGGTGACTGGAGACATATCGGAAGAAACCTTCAGCACCCTTGGTACACGACTTGAACATATTGACAGGGTACTTACTGACAAGGAGCGTGAGGAATTCAAGAAGGTATCTGGAGGAACGTCACTTCGACAGCTGTCTACTAATATTAAGAACGTACATGATGTTGATAGGATAGAAGATACGATAAAGACTGAACATCCCGAATATCCTACCCTTTCGCCCGTAGATAAGGAAGAAGTAAGAAAGGATGTTATCAAGAAACGTTGCCTTGAAGCTGCAAAACCCATTTATGAGCCGAAAGTCCGCGATTTCCTGATGAACGTCCGTAACTCAAATGACCAGACTATTGATCCCGCATTGGATCATCTGACATACGCTGGTTTTGAAACCGACGTGGCGGAGACCAAAGCTAAGGTTCGTGAGACCCTGAAAGAGTTTATCGAGACAAATAAAGACGAGATAACGGCTCTCAACATCATGTATCATCAGGACTATCGCAACCGCCACATCACCGAAGCCATGATACATGAGCTTTACGACAAGATGCAGCGTTACAACAATATGCTCAATGGTAGCTTGATATTCTCGGCATACGCAGATATGACCCGCAAGAAAACTGTTCTGAAGGAACTGGTTGACATCATCCAGATTATCAAGTATGAGTGGGGACAGATACCAGAGATATACCCCTTTGCAGATATGGTAAAAACACGCTACAAGGAATGGATCTTCGAGCGTAATGCCAACAAGGGAGGTGTCCGTGGTGCAGGAACAACCCCGTTTACAGAAGAGCAGATGAAGTGGCTGGAAATGATACGCGACTATATTGCCATCAATGCGAGTTTCCACGTTGATGCTCTAAAGAGCGGTGAGTTTAACAAGCTCGGAGGAACGGCAAAATACTACAGCCTCTTTGGTAGTCAGTGGAAAGACATCATCATTGAGTTAAACCAGAAATTAGTAGCATAAGACCCAAATGGCAGATTCTACAATAAGCAACAAAGTATGGAATATCGCTGGCATTCTGTTTGATGGCGGCGTTTCAAATAGTGACTACTTGGAGCAGATAACCTATCTTCTTTTCCTCAAAATGGTTGACGAGGACATGAAGATGCCCGAAGAACTCCGGTGGAACAACTGGCGCAATCTGGAACTTCCTACCGATTGTGACTGGTCACTGCTCATGTCGAAGTCAGGCGAGGAACTGAAGGAACACTATGGAAAGATTCTCTCCATTCTCTCTAAGAAAACAGGTATGATAGGCGAGATTTACCGTGGCGCACAGAATAAGATTCAGACTCCTGAGCATCTGCGTAAGGTTATCCAGATGATTGACGGTACACAATGGAACTCCCTGAGTGAAGACGTGAAAGGCGACATCTATGAAAGCCTGTTGGAACGTATTGCTCAGGACACAAAGTCTGGTGCTGGTCAGTATTTCACCCCTCGCGCCCTGATTAAGACCATTGTGAAATGCGTCAACCCCGAACTTGGAAAGGTCATTGTTGATCCTTGCTGCGGTTCTGGAGGTTTCTTACTTGCTGCTAAAGATTTCTTGCAGGGGAAATATACAACGATGACAGGTCAGCAGACAGATGACTTGAAACTGCATACCTTTTACGGAACTGAGATTGTTCCTAATACCTATCGTCTTTGTCTGATGAACTTGCTGTTGCATGGTATCGGTGAGTTTGGCGGTGTGCCTCCCATCAAGTGTGCAGATTCGCTTGCTTCTGCTCCTAGTGACAATGATCTTTGCGAATATGTGATGACCAATCCTCCTTTCGGAAAGAAGTCGTCAACGACGATTGAGGTACAGGAAGAGGACAAGGAAACGGGTGAGGTGGTCACAAAGATCAAGAAAGCACAAGACAACTATGTACGGGCAGACTTTATAGCTACCACTTCCAATAAGCAGCTTAACTTCTTACAGCACATCAAATCGTTGCTGAAAGTCGGTGGAACTGCTGCCGTCGTGCTTCCAGATAATGTGCTGTTTGAGGGTGGCGCTGGTGAAACTATCCGCAAGAATATCTTAAAGACCTGCGACCTGCATACCATTCTCCGTCTACCAACAGGATTGTTTTATGCCCAGGGTGTAAAGGCTAATGTGCTATTCTTTGAGAAGAAACCCACCTCAGAGAATGCCCAGACTAAAGAGGTCTGGATTTACGACTATCGTACCAATGTCAAGCATACGCTGAAACAAAATCCTTTGCGCGAGACTGACCTTCAGGATTTTGTGGATTGCTATCGTCCCGATGACCGTCACCATCGTCAGGAAACCTATCATGCAGAGAGCAATCCAGATGGTCGTTGGCGTAAGTTCACATACGACGAGGTGCTGGGACGTGACAAGACCAGTCTTGATATTACTTGGATAAAACAAGGTGAAGAGAGCGAAGATCTCTCGTTGCCAGAGCTTATCAGTATCATCAAAGAGAAAAGCAACAACATCACTGAGGCTGTTGCAGAACTGGAGAAACTTCTTGAAAATCTTGAAAGCTAATGGACACAAAGAAACTTCGCCAAAAGATACTCGACCTTGCCATTCGTGGTAAGTTGGTTCCACAAGACCCTAATGACGAGCCTGCATCTGTACTATTGGAACGAATCAAGGCAGAAAAAGAACGCTTAATCAAGGAAGGGAAGATTAAGCGTTCCAAGAAGTCTGCTTCCGATACGTCCCATTAT
>CACWLC010000008.1 GCA_902761605.1 uncultured Prevotellaceae bacterium | reverse complement strand
GGTACTTGGACTACTTGAGCAACGGAAATCCAGAATTGCTGGAATACCAGATGCGGGAATACCTCTCTCTGATGCGCCGCCATCGTCGCCTGATGGAACTGCTTTTCTTTCGGGCGCAAGGCTCGTCGTTGGAGAACTTCATGGACGAGTTTACCGACCGCTGCACGGAACAAGTGGTACGCTTCATGAAACGGGCAGCAGAACTGCGCCCAGACATAACGCCTACATGCAGTCCGTTCACTTATCACCTGCACACGGTGTGGATGTTCACCATGTTCTGCGAAATTATCAAGCACCGGCTGCCCCCACGGGAGGCGGAACGGGTGGTGCAGGACTATATCACCTTTGAATACAGCGGATGGAGAGAGCTTATCAGACGATAGGCTCTCTTCTTCGTTATGGCTGAATGATTTTGGATTTTGTTCACTAATAAATAAAGAACGTATGAAAGAAAAGAAGAAAAAGAAGGGACTCGCAAGGCTCATGGAGATTGCGGGTCAGAGAAAAGGGCTGCTCATTGTGGCTGGCACATTGTCAGCACTAAGCAGTGCGTGTATGTTGGTGCCCTATTGGGCTGTGTATGAAGTGCTACGGCTACTATTGACAGGCAATGCAGCCAGTGGCGAAATGGTGCATTGGGGCTGGGTGGCCTTCGGTGGACTGGTTGCAGGGCTGGTGCTGCTATACCTGGCACTGATGGCGAGCCACGTGGCGGCGTTCAACGTGCTCTATGGGCCCTGAACGGCACCACGACGGGAGCCATCAAGAAGACGATGGAGCAGAACGTGGAGAAGATAGAGACCTTCATTGCCCACACCATCCCCGACCTCGTGGGCATCGTGGCTACGGTGGCGGTGACGCTTGCCATCTTCCTGTCTCTCAATGCTTGGCTGGCGCTGGCGGTGCTCTTGGTGGTGCTGGCCCTGTGGCTACAGTTCTCAGTGTTCATGGGCGAAAAGACCAAGGAGTTTGTACGGCTCTACTACGACGCACAGGAACAGATGTCGGGTTCTGCCGTGCAGTATGTCCGTGGTATGCATGTCGTGAAAATCTTCGGCCAAAGTGTCGCCAGTTTCCGTCAGTTCGGCCGCGAGATAGAGGCTTACAAGACGTATGCCTTGGGGGTCTGTGACACCTACGAGCGTGGCTACTGCCTGTTCAATGTCGCACTCCAATCGGTGGTGACGATGGTGCTGCCCGTTGGCATACTGTTGTGGCAGGGCGACGTGGCCTTTGCCGCCGTCTGGCTTTTTTTCATTGTCATGGGGCCGGGAGTGGCTTCGCCTGTGTTCAAACAGATGTTTCTCGGCAGCAGCACACGGGAGATAGACGAGGGAGTCAGCCGTATTGATCGTATTCTGGAACGCCAACCGATAGCGGAAGCCACAGAACCGAAAACGCCCAAGAACTACGACATCGAGTTTCGTCACGTCTCGTTTGCATACGAGAACGGACGGAGCAGCGAGAGCCATACGAGCTTGCTCGGAGATGGCCGAGTCGTGACGGACGAAGGCGAAGCCAACACGGACACTGCAAGTCGTACAGAGGCACTGAAAGACATCACATTCACAGCCCACCAAGGCGAGATTACCGCCCTTGTCGGACCTTCGGGCAGCGGCAAGAGCACCGTGGCCAACCTCATCCCCCGTTTTTGGGACGTTTCTTCGGGTGAGATACTGATAGGCGGCGTGAACATCAAGGACATTGCCACAGACAGGCTGATGAACCTTGTCTCGTTCGTGTTCCAAGATTCGTTCCTCTTCTACGACACTATCTACGAGAACATAGCCGTAGGACAGAAGAGTGCCACAAAAGATGATGTGGAGCGAGCCGCCCGTGCTGCCCAATGCCATGACTTCATCATGTCACTCCCCAATGGCTATGACACCCGAATTGGAGACTGGGGCGTGTATCTCTCTGGTGGTGAAGCCCAGCGCATCTGTGTGGCTCGTGCCATTTTGAAGAACGCTCCCATCCTCGTGCTTGACGAGGCCACCGCCTTTGCCGACCCCGAAAACGAGTACAAGATGCAACAGGCGCTGGCCGAACTGATGAAGAGCAAGACCGTCATCGTCATTGCCCACCGCATGCAAAGCATCATCTCGGCCAACCAGATTATTGTGCTCCGTGATGGTCGCATCGAGCAGCAGGGACAGCACATTACGCTCTCCACTACAGAGGGACTATATAAGGATATGTGGAAGGCTTACACCTCCGCTTTCAACTGGCAACTAAACAATTAAAGAATCATGAATGCAATCAAGAATATCACCATCGGTCAGACCTCACGGCTGCACCGTCCTGTCGGCTATACTATGCTGTCGAACCTTATCAACATCGTGCCATTCTGCCTCAGTATTGAGGCCATTAACATCATCTTCCGTGCCTTCTCCACCAAGGATGCCGTGCTTGACACCCAGCGGCTTTGGACGATTGTTGGCTTGCTTGTCGTTTATCTCAGCGTGATGCTGTGGGCAGAGCGCAAAGCCTACCGCGCCAACTTCCGAAGTGCATACGAGATGAGTGCCGAAGGGCGCACCTCTCTGGCCGAACACCTGCGGCGGCTCTCGCTCGGTTTCCTCTCCCGTCACGACCCTGGCGACCTTTCGTCCATGCTTATCACCGACTTCGCGATGGCCGAGACTGGCATGTCGCACCATCTGCCACAACTGATGGGCGCTCTGGTAATGCCCATTCTGGCTTTCCTCTCGCTGGTGTGGATTAACTGGCGTATGGCGGTGGCTATGTTTGCCAGTCTGCCCTTTGCCTGTCTCATCCTGTGGCTGTCCACTTCCGTACAGAATCGTTTGAGCGGTGCACAAATCAATGCGAAGATAGAGGCAGGCAACCGAATGGAAGAATACCTGCAAGGCATCCGCGTGATGAAGGCTTACAACCTGCTTGGTTCCCGATTCACCCGTCTGCGTGATGCTTTCCTCAACTTGAAGCGAGCCGCCATCCGTCAGGAGGCATTGCTTGGCCCGTTCGTGCTGCTAAGTATTTCCATCGTCCGCGCTGGATTAACGCTCATGGTGGTCTGCGGTGCCTATCTGCTATTGAAAGGTCAGTTAGACGTGTTGACTTTCGTGATGTTCCTCATTGTGGGCTCCCGTGTGTTCGACCCGCTCACCTCCGCCCTCACCAACTTCACCGAGTTCCGCTACTTCTCTATTGCCGGCGGTCGCATCCTCTCGCTGATGAAAGAGCCAGAGCAGACTGGCACCCGACAAGCACCAGAGAGTGGTGACATCACTTTCGAGCACGCATCGTTTGCCTATCAAGACAAACAGGTGCTTCATGACATCTGTTGTCAGTTTCCCAAGAACACTCTCACAGCTCTTGTCGGCCCTTCGGGCAGCGGCAAGTCCACACTGATGAAACTCTGCGCCCGCTTCTATGACCCGCAGCAGGGAAGGGTGATGTATAATGGTGTGCCGATGAATCAGTGTGAACCCGAATCGCTGATGCGCCACGTCTCGATGGTGTTCCAAGACGTCTATCTCTTTCAAGACACCATCCGCAACAATATCCGCTTCGGTAAGTCTAATACTACCGATGCCGAAATAGAGGAAACTGCCCGCCAAGCCTGTTGCCACGACTTCATCATGCGTCTGCCACAGGGCTACGATACAATGGTTGGCGAGGGAGGCTGCACACTGAGCGGTGGCGAGAAGCAACGTCTCTCCATTGCCCGCGCTATCTTGAAGAACGCCCCCGTCATCCTGCTCGACGAGGCAACTGCCTCACTCGACCCAGAGAACGAGGTCAGCGTCCAGCGGGCCATCGACACGCTCATCAAGGGCCGCACCGTCATCGTCATTGCCCACCGCTTGAAGACCATCAGGAACGCTAACCAGATTCTCGTCCTCGACCACGGACGCATTGTGGAGCGAGGCCGACACGCCGACCTGATGGCAAAGGATGGACTCTATGCCCGCCTATGGAACATACAGGAGAAGGCATTAGGCTGGCAAGTATAAACTGATTTTATCCAATCTATTATGAGTCCGTAACAAATTCCGTTAAACGTTTGGGAGTGAAAGGGATATTATTTTCCTTTACACTCCCAAATCTCATTTACCTCAAATTCTTTCTTATTTGTTCGGACTCGCGCATCAGCCTCTTTGCGGTGCTGTCGTTTCGTGCTGCTCTCTGTTCCATCTCATAACGGCGGTGAATAGAGTCCTCGTAGTTGATGACGAACTGCTGACAATGGCGGATGCCTTCTTTATTGCCTGCCCAGACATTGCGCTCCAACCATATCACGTTGGCGTTGTTGGCGGGTAGTGTAGCACGTAACGCCCGATACTTCCAACCCGCTAATTCCAGTTCCTCTATCTTTTTTGACTGGTCGTAAATCTTGGTTGTCAGCAGGGACATACAAAAGAAAAGGACGGTGCCGATACCCACTAAATACCATGTTTTAGTCGTCAGGTCGTGGATGACTTTCTTGTGCTGTGGCTTGCTTATCTGTTCTGCAATGGACCGGCGTAAGGCTTGGATTTCTTCTACCAAAGCTCCGTCATCTTTGGCTGATAATACCTCAAACTTACTACTGATGGCATCCAATAGTTCTTTCTTGCTCTCTTTCTGACGGTCAGAGATAATCTTCAATACATCCCGAACAACACAAAGATTCCTGTTTGTCCGATTCACGGAATCAACTAAAGGCACTATAGCCTCAGCCAGATTCCCGTTGTCCTCATTCTTGCCCTGCTCAGTCTGAACTGGCTGTTTGTCTAACTTCTCTTCGATGCGCTCCAGGCAACCGAAGATGCTTTCAATCACTTCTTCTTTCATTTCTTGTATGGTTTTAATAATTATACATTCATGTTTACACATTATCTTAGAGTCTCGGCCCACGCTTCTTTTTCTTCCTCTGCATCCGTCTACGGAACTCTTCCTCGGCTGGGTCATAGACGGGATTGTTGGTGTCGAACAGACCCAAAGATGGGAAGTCAAATGTGGAATGGGATGTACTTTGATAGTCCTGATTAGGCTCTTGTCTGATATTCTCATTCTGCCTTGCTTGACCATGATTAGCGGTTTGCCTCTGTTCGTCATTCGCCAGCCTCTCGTTCAGTTTTGCATACGAGAACTGCCGTCCAATCTGTGAGCCTTTGAAACGCACACCGTCCTTGATGAACGTGATCCCGTCTATCACATCGTCGTTACCCCTGCGTCGTTTGAACTCCACTTCGACACCCTGCTGTTTCAGCCTGTCCGTGAACTGCTGCCAATTCCTTGCCCCCATTAAGGCGTTCTTAACCGCATTCTTTATCTCAAACTTCGTGCGTTCCGTATAGTGCAGCCGCTCCGTCCTCGTCTGTCCCTTGCCGTCGGAATAGGTCAGCCCGTACTTGTCTTTTAGTTGCTTGACAACCTTCTCGCTGCGCTTCCGCTCAAACTTGTCCGAGATAATCTTGCCGTTATTATCGACACGGTTATACACTAAATGGCAGTGCGGATTGGTCGTATTATGGTGCCTGACAAGGAGAAACTGCGTGTCCCTGATGCCCATCAGCTCCATGTACTCCCGTGTGATTTTAGTCATCATCCCGTCCGTCAGTTTCTCCTTATCCTCCGGTTTGAAACTCAAAGCAATATGTCCGACAGGCTTTGAACATCTCGGATTAAGCCCTCTCTGGTACTCGAAACTGTCCGCTATATTGCCGACAGAGCCGAGCAGCACACCGTCTGAGGCCAGCACCGTCGCATTGTCCTTACTCGTCACATACTGGACGCATCCACGGAAAGATGCGCCCTTCACTATCTTGGCTATCATCCGTTTCCCTCCCTTCCCTGTTTATACTCGCTGATAATCGCCAGAACTCTTTCCAATACCTCGTCCACCTTCCTGCTTGTATGGTAGAGGCTGGTCTGGTGGCTGAGCCTTGCCAGTTGGTTGAGGTTGTTAGCCATCCCTGCAAGTTCACGGTAGAGGCTTGCGTTCTCCGTCGTATGAGGCATCACGACTTCCGACTGCAGGGCGGACTCGCGGATGTACTCCGAAAGCCGTCGGTTTGCTTTCCTGCATCTTACCCGTAGCGTCTCGTAGTCAATCTTCGAGAATCTGACGGTGACGGACTTCGATCGTCTGCGGGCTTTCGGCAGTGTCGGTCTGCCTCCCTTGTGCCGTTGGCTGTTAGCCTCGGCTTCTGTTTCCTTTGTTTTTCCTGTTACCATTATTGTCATTGCTTATGTTGTTATCTGTGTAATCTTACGTCAGTAACCAAACCCTGAAATCTGCGACCGTCGGGAGCGGATTTGTCCCGTCTGAAAGAGCGGGCAAGGTAGTTTTCGGGTTACGAAAACACAACCTTGCTTGCTCTCGGAACTATGTTCTTCGACCAAATGCCGCTTTCAGCGTCAATGCCACTCCCTTAGTCTTTTGGTTCGGTCTTATCGTTCACAATTTACGCCACTGCTCGATGTCGTCTTCATACATGGTGATGTGGTGACGGCAGATGTTTTCAAGCAGTCCCGTGACACTCATCCGTCGCGTATCTGACAGGCGGAGGACAATGAGGTCGAGTTTCTGACGGACTTCCTCGCTGACGAACACGGGGCGGCGGTTGACGATCCTCGGCACCTGAAGGAAGGTGGCACGGTACTCATCAAGTGACAACTTGCGCTGCTTGCTGCTTATTCGTCGGACTGTTGTGGATGACGTGTCAGACGTCGGGGAAGGTACAGATGTAGGGGATAGTTCAGCATCCTCTCTAACGGCAGGGAAAAGAGATTCCTTGCCCTGTTCATCTCCCGTCGCCTCAGCCAATGGACTGGTGACCGTACTCCGAGCAGTAACGGGACTGAGTCCTGACTGCTCCGTTTGTTTCTTACTCTCAGAGGCTACGGGTACTTCACCTGTGAATGCCCTGAGTTCTGCTTCCGTGAAATTTCCATTTTCTTTCTTTGGCATTTTACTTTGCTTTTTATGTTACTACTATGGTCAGAGTATGCACTGCTGACCGATTATCGTGTGCAAATGTAATGTGCCTTGTTTATACTGCCAAGAGATTGGGTTTTGATGCCCCATTCTGCGCATGGTCTTGAAAAATCGGCTTTTTTCGGTAGCTTGTTTCTGCATTCTGCCAAGTGGCTATGCGGTGCAAAGCGGTTTTTCAGGGCTGGCGGTGTTGTCTGAGGCTGCTCTGTATTCTGTGCAACCATAGAGTGCAAGGCTCTGTATATATTATATGAAATGTGTAGCCGTTTTGTATGAGGGATGGCAGTCCCTCCGTCCCGTGGTCTATCCGTCTTGTAGTCCTTCCATCCCGTAGTCCATCCGTCCGTAGGTATGTAGGGCTGGACCTACACGTTACGGATGTTGTCACTGCATACACAGGAAACAAAGCATAGATTGTATCTACTCCCGATTCTGTTGTTATCCTTGGCCGTTCTGGCGTAGCGAATACAGGACAATGACAGCCAACTGCCTCAATTATTTGGCGGCCCGATATACAATGCGTAATTTCGCGCTGGAAATAAGGCAAACCCAAAGGCTGCAGACCGCCACTTACAGACAACCAGCCGCCACTTGCAGCCATAGGATGACATGACCTTTGGAAATGGAGACAACCTTTCTAAATTTGCAACTGCAAAAAGAAAACTGGCAGTGACAGGTGACATACGACGACACGGACGCGACATATCGTGCCATGAGTCTGGGAATCCATTGCCGATGGCTTGGAAATGCTGAACTTTGCATCGTCAAAAACGGGAAATGTGATGACAACTTGTTAACAACTTGTCAATCGGTCTCGTAAAGACAGGGTAAATTTGCACCGTCAAACAAAAAAATCGATGTCAACTTGATATCAACTTGACATTCGGTCTCGTCAGGACAAAGTACCTTTGCACCGTCAGAAATGGATGCGGAACACCAAAAGAGAAAGAAATGTTCTTCCAAGGTGTTAAAATGGTGGTAAGAAGTCGGAAACGGAATGCCTACCTTTGCAGACGGAAACGGGAAATCACCGAAAGAGAAAGAAAATTTCTATAACGATGATATAACGGTGACAAAGAGTGATAAAAATAGTGCCTACTTTTGCAGGCGGAAACGAAAGATCATTAACAAGATAAAAAAAATATGGACGCAATTATTATTGAACGCAGTGCCTACGAGGAACTGCAGACGGGCTTCAACAGCTTTGTCAACAAAATGAAGGCAATGGCCAACAGGGGAACAGACAAGAAAATGGGAAAGTGGCTCGACAACAGCGAAGTGATCAGTTCACTGCACATCAGCCTTAGAACGTTGCAGACGCTCCGTGACAACGGGACGCTTGCCTACTCTCAGATTGAGCGTAAGATTTACTACAAGCCGGAGGACATTGAGAAGATCATGCACAAGGTGAACGACAGGAAGAAGGACGCCTGCTGGCGTACACACGACAAGGAGGCAAGACAGAGTAAGCAGTGCGAACAGGGACAGCAGAGTGTGTAATCTTTATGCAGCAGCCATGATGGATGAACTGATTATGGGCCGCAATGTCGGCGTGAAGAAGGTACTGGAGAGCATGAAGGATGTGCTTGCACTCTATGAGGACGTGACGGGCAAGTACCGCCCGATGCTGAACGGGGAGCGCTACCTGACGGACGATGAGACGTCAAAGGCGCTGAAGGTCAGCCGACGGACTTTGCAGGAGTACCGCAACAACGGGGTGATTCCCTACTATGTTCTGGGAGGAAAGATACTCTATCGAGAGAGCGATCTGGAGGCTCTGTTGCAAAGGTGCTACCATCCTGCCAGTAAGTCAGCAGAGTAGTAAATTGCCTGTAAGATTCCCTCAATGGGACTGAGAAAGCAGAAAGGCGGATGTTTGCCAGATTGGTGGCATGACATCCGTCTTTCTGCGTTGATAAGATATTCCTTGGGAGATTTACCCCTTTACTATATTCCGCAGGAAATCCACGTCGTCAACGATGATACAGATGTGTTCGTATGGATTCCGCTCGTAAGCCTTGTTGGTCATGTACCTACGGAATATCCGTGCATTACGGCTGGGCAGTTTGTAGGTAAGGTAGAGTATCAAGTCCAGATTATAGACATCTACCGTCCAACCGTCTGCCTCATGACCGGGGAAGGGAATCCTTTCCGCCGTCTCATGCTCATATAACTCGCTCTTCTTGTAGATGGAGCGGATAGTACGATAGACTAAAGCCTCTGGGAGTCCGAACATGTCGGCTATCTCTTCCGTTGTCATCCACACGTCTTTCTGTGGCATGGTTACCTGACCGCCTTCGGTCATTCTGATGATTCCTCTTTTCATGGCTATGCAATTTTGATGTTACTGAATGATGCGTTGAGTTTGTCGCCAAGCATGGTCAGGTCTGCATTCAATTTCTGAGAGGTGATTTTCGCGTATATCTGTGTCGTGACGATGTTCGTATGTCCTAATACACGGCTCACACTCTCAATGGGCATCCCTTTTGAAAGCGCCAGCGTTGCGAATGAGTGTCGGCCGCAGTGAAATGAAATCTGCTTTTCAATTCCACAGGCTTCCATGACCTTTTTCAGTTTCTTGCACATCGACCAGTAGTTCATTTTCCCGAATACCAACTTGTCTTCCTGCAGGTGTTTGTAGCGGTCGATAATCTGCAAGGGTACGTCCATCAGCTTCACTTGGAAGGGGATACCCGTCTTGTGACGGTGCCCGATGATCCACTTATCACCGTTGATGTCAACGATGTTGTCCGTAGTCAGTTCCTTCACATCGATGAACGAGAGGGCGGTGAAGCAGACAAAGACGAAGATGTCACGAACGAAGGCGAGGTTATCGTCCTCAAACTCATGCGTCACGACGGCTTTCAGTTCATCCTCAGTCAGGAACTCCCTTTCCTTGCAGTTGGGGCTGATGTGAAACTGTGCGAAGGGATTGCGGGGTATCTTGCCGTTATAGTGCGCCCTCAGCACGACACCCTTCAACCACATGCAGCGCTGCCAGATGGTGGCGTTGGCCAGTCCCCGGTCTGTGCTGAGGTAAACGGAAAAGTCCTTGATAAACTCTGGCGTCAGTTCCAGCATTGACATATCCGTGCGACGGTAATGAGATTGGATGAACTCAGCCACATCCTTTCGTGACCTTTGCATGGCCCACAGGGTGCTTGCAACCCTGTCCTTTCCCACACGCTTCTTCTGATTGGCGATGTCCTTGTCGAATGCCGACAGAAGTGTCTCGTACTCGCTGCCAAAGCCCTGATAGGCATTGCGCACCATCTCGGCTGTTACGAAAGCCTCTCGGTCTGACAGGTGCTGATAGTGCTTGATAATCTGCGCCTTAATGTTGTCGAGGTCGCGGTTAATCTGCAAAGCCTCCTTGCTGCGTCCTTTGGCACAATTGCCCTTCACGTCCCACATATCAAGCGGGATAGACTTCTTACAACTGAACTGGCTTTGGGTGCCGTTGATTGTCACTCGTCCCATCACTGGAACAATACCCTGTTTCTCCTTGCTTTTGTTCACGTAGAACAAGATTTTGAAAGTTGATCTGCTCATACTTCACTTACGTTTTTTAATTCCGGCTGCAAAACTACATTCTTTTTCGGAATCCATCGCTATGCAAAATATAGCAGTTTGAGGCAGTTGAAACGGGCGGTGAATGATGCGCCGTTCTTCCCAGAATTGCGTAGCCGATTAACAAAGTTTAACCCCGCTTCCCAACCTGTTTTCAGGGTTACGATTTGGCAACCTAACTTCTTCACCAATCCTCCCAATTTTGCGTAATCCCGATTTTTGAACTTCCTCGATTTTCCCCTGATTGCCTTTATTTACGGTCGAATTGCGTTAATCTTCCAAAATCCCTCGTTTATTACAAGCTTTTTTCGTATCTTTGTAGCCAAAATAATAATAACTAAGACGGATTATGAAGAAAAGGACTTTGACAAGCTTTATTGTTAGCTGTGCCGTTGGTGCCGCCATGGCTCAGAGCAGTGTTACACCAGCCATCCCCCGCGATGTGAAACTTGAGGCAAAGATTGAGAAGACTCTAAAGAAGATGACTCTCGACGAGAAAATCGGACAGATGTTGGAGCTGAACCTCGATGTGATGGGTAAGATGACTATCGAGAATGCCAAGGTAGACCGTGAGAAGGTGCGCAGTGTGATGCAGCAGTATGGCAGACCGGAAGGAGAGACGGAGGCGATGCTGAAGATGAGTGATCAGGAGATTATCGACAAGCTAGGAGGATTCCCAGTTGATATATACTCAGGTGATACCAAACGAGTTTGGAAACTTAACGAGACGATGCTCGACACACTTATCTCGAAGTGGAAGGTGGGCTCTATTCTCAATGCCCCAGGTACTCGTGCCCCAAGCGTTGACCAGTGGCAGGAATGGATAAAGCTGATTCAGGAGAAGTCGATGAAGTATATCGGAATCCCTGATATCTATGGTCTCGACCACAACCACGGTGTTACGTATACTCAGGGAGGAACACTCTTCCCACAGCCAATCAACTTGGGTGCTTCGTTTAATACCGACCTCGCATTTATCGGAGCAGAGATTACGGCTTATGAGAGTCGTGCAGCAAACTGTCCTTGGGTTTATAATCCTGTGGTGGATCTGAGTCGCGACCCACGTTGGCCTCGTGTCTATGAAAGTTTCGGTGAGGATGCTATCCTGAATTCGAAGATGGTGGTGGCAGAGATAAAGGGTTATCAGGGCGATGATCCAAACCATATCGACCGTTTCCATGTGGGTACCAGCACAAAGCACTATTTTGCATACGGAGCTCCTTGGACAGGTAAGGACCGTACCCCTGCATATCTGTCTCCACAGATGATACGTGAGAAATATTTCGAGCCATTCAAGGCAGCCGCGCTCGCAGGAACGCTGACGATGATGGTTAATTCAGCTTCTGTCAACGGAGTTCCCGTTCATGCCAGCTATGAGTATCTCACAAAGTGGTTGAAGGAGGATTTGGGATGGGACGGAATGCTCGTTACCGACTGGGCTGATATCAACAACCTCTATACCCGTGAGAAGGTGGCTAAGGATAAGAAAGATGCCATCCGTATCGCTATCAACGCCGGTATCGACATGTCGATGGACCCATACAGCGTGGAGTTCTGCGTGTTGTTGAAGGAACTGGTTAACGAGGGTAAGGTGCCCATGAGCCGTATCGATGATGCTGTTCGCCGTATCCTCCGAGTAAAATATCGTCTTAACCTCTTTGCAGAGCCGAATACCGGCGGCAAGGGATTTGAGAAGTTCGGAAGTGATGAGTTTGCTGCAAAGGCTCTTCAGGCAGCAGAAGAGAGTGAGATCTTGTTGAAGAACGATGGTATCCTGCCTCTCGTTAAGGGTAAGAAGATCCTGCTTACTGGTCCAAACGCCAACCAGATGCGTTGTCTGCATGGTGGATGGAGTTACACTTGGCAGGGATCGAAAGCCGAGGACCTCGCAGAGAAATACAACACCATTTATGAGGCTCTATGTAATAAATATGGTAAGGAGAACATTATCCTTGAGCAAGGTGTGACATATAAAGAAGACGGAGCTTATTATGATGAGAACGAGCCTCAGATAGAAAAGGCTGTCGCAGCTGCTGCTAAGGCTGATGTCATCATCGCTGCCATCGGTGAGAACTCGTATACAGAGACACCGGGCAACCTCTCTGACCTCTGGCTATCAGAGAACCAGCGTAATCTCGTTAAGGAACTGGCAAAGACTGGTAAACCTATTATCCTGGTACTTAATGAGGGTCGTCCTCGTCTGATTGCCGACATCGAGCCTCTGGCAAAGGCTGTGGTTAATATCCTCATCCCAGGCAACTACGGTGGTGATGCTCTTGCCAACCTTCTTGCTGGCGATGCTAACTTTTCGGCTAAGATGCCTTATACCTATCCTCGTGAGATCAACTCACTGAACACCTATGATTATAAGGTTTCTGAGGAGGTTGGTACTATGGCAGGTGCATACAACTATGATGCGAAAGTGTCGTTGCAGTGGCCATTCGGTTACGGTATCAGCTATACCACATACGAGTATTCAAACCTGAAAGTCGACAAGGCTTCATTTACTGCAGATGATATCCTCACCGTTACTGTGGATGTGAAGAATACTGGCAGTCGGGCAGGTAAAGAGGCTGTGCTGTTGTATTCAAGCGACCTCGTGGCAAGTGTTGTTCCTGACAACAAGCGTCTGCGCGACTTCACTAAGATTGCTCTGGAACCAGGCGAGGTGAAGACCGTCACTTTCCAGTTGCCTGCAAAGAACCTCGCTTTCGTAGGTGCTGACGGCAAGTGGACTCTCGAAGAGGGTGATTTCGTTTTGAAGGTAGGTAATCAGACGGTACCTACAGCTTGTTCTCAGACGAAGGTTTGGGATGAGCCGAATATTTAGTGGTGAGAGGTTAGAAGTAAGAAATAAGAGTTATGGAAGAGAATGATAAGCAGCAAGGTCTGCAGATTGAGTTGCCAGTAGATGTGGCGCAGGGTGAGTATGCAAACTTCGCAATCATCACCCACGGATCGAGTGATTTTGTGATTGATTTCGCACGTGTCCTTCCTGGTGTCCCCAAGGCACAGGTGAAGAGTCGTGTAATCCTGGCCCCAGAACATGCAAAGCGTCTTCTGGGTGCTCTTCAGGAGAACGTATACCGTTATGAGCGTGAGTTTGGTGAGATAAAGATTCCTAATCAGGAACCTCGTACTATCTCACCCTTTACACCTAAGGGAGACGCTTAAAATAACGCGGAGGATTAAGCCCTTCTATCTCGGGATGGAGAATGCTGATGAAATCATTCAGCAGCCAGTCGGGATGGAAGGGTGTCTCTTCGTAGAAAGGGCCTAACTCAACGTTACATCCGTAGGCCTCATGGTTACGCCAGGCTTTAAACTGACTGTATCCGTGATGGTCGGCAAGCAACTCCGGGTAAGTGATATCGTGGTCGCCGCTATAGCGGAAGAGCCATACGTCGGCCTCACCGCCTTTCTCCAGTACAGCTTCGAAGGGCAGGGATACAGAGCCACTGTGAGTATCATCAATCCAAGGACTGATTCCTCCAGCATCCTGTACCATCTGGCCAATGGTACTCTTGCCACCAGGGACATACCACACGCTGCCAGTAATTTTGTCGAGCAGCACGGAAGGATTCTTCTTGGCCGTCTTGGCGATGGCTTTCAGTGACTGATAGCTGCTGTCGGTAACGTGGAAGAGACTGTCGGCACGCTGTTCACAGCCGAAAAGCATACCATAGAAACGTATCCACTCTGCACGGGCCAATGGTGAAGGTTCCATATACTCAGCACACTCCACAATTGGGATGTTGATCTCTTCGAGTTTTCCATAGCCTCCGCTGTTTTCGAAGGGAGAGAGGAAGAGTACGTCAGGACGCTGGTCGATGATCTTCTCAATGACTGGACTCATACCATCGCCAACATCGGAGATACGTCCATCTTTCACTCCTTGCTGAACCCAGGGTATCTTAATATATTTCAGATCTGCTACACCAGAGATACAGTCTTGTTTGCCGAACTCCATCAGCATGGCGCAGTGGACAGTTGTAAACATCACGGCCCTACCGACAGGTGTGCGGATGATGGTGCCGTTAGGCAGATGCGGAGGAAGATCACGGTCGGAGGGAACGAGTACATAGCGATGCAGGGTCATTCCTTCTTTCCACGGGTTTTTTAGTGATGCCACAGTATATCCGTCGTATCTCACGATACTCAGCTGCGTGGCATACTTAAAGGTAACAGAGTCGCCCGCCTCCAGAAGAGCCGCCGTCTGGCGACCCTTACAGGCTGCGAGCAATACTGCTAGAAATAGGAATTTAAAATATCTCATTTAGTAATATGAGCGAGGTTATTTCTCGATAACGAGATCATCAATACACATGTAAGCAGGTGTCGTTACGCCATAGTCATTCTTCTTGGTACCGTCGAATGAGAATGCGATGCTCTTGATGTTCTTGAAGGCATCAACATTGCTGAGGTCACAGTATTTCCATTCCTTTACATAGTCACCGTCTTTTGCAAGGTCAATCTCATAACGTGCACCACCAAGACCTTCTGCTGGAGTAGGGGCGATAATGCATTTGAACCAGTCTGTTGGTCCGAAATTACCTGGTGTCATGCCATCACCATTGAGGATTGCGTCAACAACCCATGCTGTGTTGGTATACCAGAAACCTTTGATAGTAACCGGTTTCTCGAATTCGATAGACTCACCATAGGTCTGGACAATGCAGAAGTTCTTGCCGGAACGGGCTTTACCAGCGATATTATTATACTGGTCTGGGGTCAGGGTCTTATAGGTTGTCTCTGTGCGGTTGGATACAGCAAATCCTGACCAACTGCTCCATGCAGGAGTGTAATTTACCGGGAAGGTAACACCGCTCTCCTTATAACTGCAGGCATAAGCGGTAGAGCCCCAATTGTCGAATGGGGTACCAGTCTCATCGCCAATCCAGAAACCCTGAGTGTTGAGTTTAGCTCCCTCGAAGCCAATGGTTACTTGGCTCTTGCCTGTTGGATTGTCTTCCTTGCTACAAGAGGTCATTGACATAGCAGCGCCACATACGATGGCTGCCATTGCGAAAAACTTGATTGTCTTCATAATGTTTTTTGTTTTAAGTGAAACATGTTATTTAATGTTATATTTCTTTCCATTCTTTATATACAGACCTTTATCAGGACTCTTGACTCTTCTGCCTTGAAGGTCATAAACCGCACACGGTGCCTGTCCCCCTGTGAGGTTTTGGATGCCAGTGAGGCTGTTGCGGATGGCTGCCAGAGACTCCTCAAGATGGATATCCTCGGCACCTCCAAATTCTGTAGAAGTCTCACCCCACCAGTTTGGTGCAGGACACTTCTGGTTCAGACCAGTATATACCCTGATGAAATCTACGAAATCGAGGTTTACGGGCTTACGCTCTTTGTCCACAGCCCATGAGATATCTATGCCGCAGCCCTCATAATTGAAAGAGTTCTCATCGGCATCATCTGTGAAATTAGGGAGATTATCGGCATAACCATATCTGAAACCTATGAGCACATAATACCATGAACTCCAATTATGGTCAACTGTTGAAGAGAGATCAACCATATTATCTGGCAGACGTGTTCCCTTAAATGTCAGACCATCTTCGAGCCATTCAGGATAATATTCCTGCATGTGCCATGGCATGATACGGTCAATAGTTCCGCTGTTACCTTTGTTGTCAGTCCAAGGGATAGCACCCATGTGGTTCTTATGGTAGATGATTTCATAATCATAGTCTACCTTACCCATGCTATCAATATCGCAACTACCACTTATCTCATACCAGGGGTCATCCGGAAGGCCATTGCTATTGACATCCTTTGACACCATAATGATGCCTGCTTCATTCATACCTCCGAATACCTGATTGGTCATTTCTTGGTACGCATTTCCCCATACGGCAAAGTCACGTCGCCCATGGATATTTGCAATAGAATGGTCAAAATGGAATGTAATATATCCTCCCCATCCGCCAAGTGCCACAAGATGAGCATCAGTTTTTGGTTCGGCATAGCTTTTTCCTGCAATATTGTCATTGCATTTACGGATCATGTCAGCCTCAGTGTCCCCTGCTTCATATTCGGGGAGGTCGTTGACAAACTGTCCTGGTGCAGGGCGGTATTCATCAACAGCCTGGATGTATTTTGAGTGCACAGGTATGTTATCCATCCGCTGGGCAGAGAGAGGGAGAATGGATAAATGAGAAAGGATAAAGGACAAGCTAATTATCCTTACCATTCGACATATATTTTTGAGAGATCTTATTTGCATACGTTTATCATTTATCCATTATCATTTATCATTTTTCTTGTATAAGAACACCGCGTGGGCTGGGATATCGCCAGTCTTTACCTTCCAGTCGAAGGTGCCGTCAGGGAGGAAATGAAGCAATTCACCACTCGACACGTAGTTCTTAGCATCCATAAGATAAAAATCACGATGGATGGGATTTACGATGATGCCGTATGGCATACGGATCTTATTGATTTCTGGCGCATCAGAGAGACTGCTGCTTACAATCTGATGGGTTCGTACGTTGATGATACCATAGGTTACGGTATTGGTCATCGTTATCTCGCTCCACTGACTGCCATAGAAAAAGAGCGAGTCGCCTACGATGCAGAGATCGCTGACGGGCTGATCCAGATGTCCAATCACCTGCATCTTGCCATCAGCCCCCTTATTAAGCCAGTAGATCTTCGACTCCGAATCCATATAGTTGCCTCGAGAGGTCACCCAGAGCTGGTCATACTTATCTTTCCTTATCCTATGCAGATTTGGAGCCACAGTAATTCTCTCCGTTTCCTGCATCTTGTCAAGATCGATGACACTTACAGTGCTCTCATAACCCTGACCTGTCATACCCTGATATCCTCCACTATTAGCCACATATAGCTTTTTACCGATGATGGCCATCTCCTCGGGCTGGTAACCTACGGAACATGAATCAACCTTCTGAAGACTGAGGGTGTCAACCTTATAGACGCTACCCAGAGGACTGCTACTACCGCTATATACAGAGCCAACATAAGAGGAAACGTATGCATAGCGGTCTTTAAAGGTAACATATCGACAATTAGGGATATCTACCTTTCCGATCCTTACTGCATCGTTGGCCTGAGCCACCTCCACTTTATTTGAACAGTTAATCACAAGCCAAAGCCGTGAGCCGTATATCTGTATGTCATTGCCTACATCGCCAAGCATCATGACTGTTTCCGGATTGCGTTCAGAATATATATTCCTTAGGTAATGGACGGTAGCGTCTTTGCCTGAGAGGTCGAGATAGTCGAGAGAGGATTTATTTGACCCCATGTTGCCCTCATTAAGCAGATACATACCGATAATCTCACTCTTGACAGTCTTTCCTCCGGTATTTATATCCTCCATTGGTACCACCATCACATCGTTTCGACATGAACTAAGCATCAGCAAAGGCAATATGTAATATAAAAGTTGCTTCATATTTCTGCACTTAATGTCAATGCGAAGTTACGTCCCGGCATGGGGTAGTTGGTGATTACCTCATAGTCCTGGTCGAGAACGTTGTTCACATCCAGTTTTATCTTAAACATATAGTCTTTAAATCCTAATTTGTAGCTTAGGCTCAGATCACTGGTATACCAGGGCTCCATGTGATTATAGATGATGTTCTCCTGTTCATCGTAGCGTTCACCAGCATAGATAAACGAGTAGTTAAAGTCCCAGTTCTTGTAGCTGAGGCCTATGATGGCTGAGCCTGAATGCCAAGGGATATAGGGTATCTGATGACGATAGTAAGAGTCGTTAGGATCTGTGACGTCGCGAGCATCCTGATAGGTGTATTGTGCCCTGGCTGTAGCCACAAGATCCTTGCCTATCTGGAAGTCTGCCTCTGCCTCTACGTCTATACCCTTGATATGCACCTTACCAAGATTCAGCATTGTCCAACGAAACTGCTGACCCTTAGGATAAGCTACGATCTTGTCATGAATGGTGTTATAATATGCGTCGAAGTGCATCTCTGCATGACGGATGATGCCACTCTCGAAATGTTTGTTGAGGGCAAATCCGATATCGTATTGCAGGGCACTCTCAGGTACGAGGTTGGCATTGCCCATGTCTGTATAGTAAAGGTCGTTGAAGGTAGGCATGCGGAAACTCTTCTTCACGTATGCTCTCATCGAGAAGAATGTGCCTTGGAAAGGATAGATGTTCACGAAGAGGGCAGGGGTGAGTTTCGAGAGTGAGTTCTTGGAGTCCATGCCAGCGAATTCGCCTCTACGGTGAGTCCTGTCACTGATAAAGGTGGCAACAATGGAACCCTGAGCTTTCAGATGCTTGTAGTCTATGGCAGTGGCGATACTTACAAGGTTTGATATTCTTGTTGGGAAGGCGAAATTATATGTGTCGGCATTGAGTTTGTTCCATTTGAAGTCGTAACTCAATGAGGCGCTCCAGTTTGGAAGGAGCTCGAGCACATTTGCCGTAGAAAGATATATCTCCTGTTGTTTGTATCTGTTATCGACGGGGAGCTGAGTTGTGTCCTTATTGACGTAATGGGTGTTGTAATATGCATACTTAGCAAGCCATCTGGTGGAAAAGCCTTCTCCTATATTCTTATCAAATGCTGCCTGAACGAAAGTGTTGAGGTCTTGCTGGCGCTCACCTCTTCGCCATACATTATTGACAATAGCACCAGGAATTCCTCGGGCAGAATTATAAAGGTAGCCCTTAATTTGCCAGGAACCTTGGTTTAACCGTCCGAATATATTTGCCTCAATACGTTCGGCATGGATATCGCCATTGTTTCTTACAGCTGTTGTGTCCCACGCTGTCTGTCCGTTGGGATAACGACGCTCATAATGGAACTTGTATTTTCCGCTGGCAGTAAGGAATCCTGCACTAAGCGACGAACTGACGGTCTCTGACAGTTTCTCTTCCCAAAGTGTGGAGAACCGGAACATATCACTCGAGCCATACTGCGTCTTGAACTTCAAGTTGGTATGTCCTTTCTCAAACACAGGCATCCTGGTACGGATATATATTGCTCCTGCATGACCGAAATCGGAGGCAGGCTGGAAAATGGCACTCTTCTGACCGTTGTATAGAGTCACCTCTTCAATATTGTCGATAGAGAACTGTCCGAGGTCTATCTGCCCGTTTTGGGCATTACCGAGTTGGATACCGTCATACGAGATGCCAAGATGATGTGTACCCATCGAACGGATATTTACAGTCTTGATACCGCCTACACCGCCATAGTCTTTAAGTTGGATTCCTGAGAAATAGCGCAGGGCATCAGCAATAGAGTGTGTGTTCAGCTTCTCCAACATCTCGCCATTAAGCTTTTGACTTGGCACCACCTCACGCATGGCTGGTCTCGATACAACAACAATCTCCCTTACATGTTGTACGGAGTCCAACTTGCTCTGTGCCTTTATCGAAAGATTTAGACAGCAAGCGAAAACTACCAATGCGGTAGCAATTTCTTTACTTTTCACTCTTCATTCTTTACTAATCACTGTCACCTAACCCCAGAGGCTAACAACGACCAGGATATATCGGCAGGTCTTCTGACTTATTGTCTGGCATCAAACGTCTTCCCGAAAATATCAGTGACTCTTTGTTTGTGCCACAAAGGACAACTCACAGCAGCGGGACTGTACGAGATTCACACTCGTTTCCCTATTAATCACCTCGTGGTGAACCGATAATCGAATGCAAAATTAAACATTTCTTTCGAGAAAAAGAAGATTTTTCCTCCTTTTTTACATAATAGTTTTGCTATTAGGAAAAAAAACCGTACCTTTGTGCACGTTATCCCTATTCAAAATAAAAAATCATGTATAATTGTACAACAACCGTAGTTAGAATCTTTTTTGCATTGGCGATGCTCTTTTCTTTTAGTTCTGTCCAGGCTCAGGAAAGACTATATGCCGATGAATTTCCGCTTGGTGACGTAACTTTGTTAGACGGGCCATTGAAAAAGGCTCGTGACCTGAACATTAAAACCCTCTTGCAGTATGACTGTGACCGGCTTCTGGCTCCTTATCTTAAAGAGGCAGGGCTTACGCCTAAAGGTAAGTCATATCCTAACTGGGACGGACTCGACGGACATGTAGGAGGCCACTATCTCACAGCTATAGCTATCAATGCCGCAACAGGCGATGAGGCTTGTCGACAGCGGATGGAGTATTTCATTAGCGAGCTGAAGGCCTGTGCCGAAGCTAATGCAAAGAACCATCCTGAATGGGGCAGGGGCTATGTTGGTGGAGTTCCCGGTAGCGACCGTCTGTGGTCTGCATTCAAGAAAGGCGACTTTGGAGCATATTATGGTGCATGGGTACCTTTCTATAATATCCATAAGATGTATGCCGGCCTTCGTGATGCATGGGTATATTGTGGAAATGAAGAGGCAAAGAATCTCTTCCTTGGGTTCTGTGACTGGGCTATAGACCTGACCTCCGGACTCTCTGACGCCCAGATGGAACAGGCTCTTCATACAGAGCACGGGGGGATGAACGAGGTGCTCGCCGATGCATACGCCATTACCGGTGATAAGAAATACCTCGATGTGGCAAAGCGTTTCTCTCATCGCAGACTGTTGTTGCCTTTGTCTCAACGACAGGACTGTCTTGACAATATGCATGCCAATACGCAGGTGCCGAAGGTGGTTGGTTTTGAACGTATCTCAGAACTCTCTGGTGATGAGATGTACCATGATGCAAGTGCCTATTTCTGGGATATCGTGACTGGTGAGCGTACATTGGCATTCGGAGGAAACAGTCGTCGCGAGCATTTCCCAAGCAAGGAGGCATGTAAGGATTTCGTTGCTGATATCGATGGCCCAGAGACATGTAATACCAACAATATGCTGAAGCTCTCAGAGGAACTGCATCGCAGGAATCCAGAGGCTCGTTTTGCTGATTTCTATGAGTTGGCCACTTTCAACCACATTCTCTCAAGTCAACATCCAAAGCATGGCGGATATGTGTACTTTACTTCTGCCCGTCCGAGACACTATCGTAACTACTCTGCTCCCAACGAGGCTATGTGGTGCTGTGTGGGCACGGGTATGGAGAATCATGGCAAGTACGGACAGTTTATATATACCCATAAGGGTGAGGCTTTGTTTGTGAATCTGTTTGTGGCATCAGAGCTGAACTGGAAGGAAAAAAGTGTAACCCTTCGTCAGGAGACTTCATTCCCCTATAGCGAGTCAAGCCGCATCACTATCACTCAGGGTAAGGGGAAGTTTGCATTGAATGTACGCTATCCAGGATGGGTGAAGCCTGGACAGTTTGAGGTGAAGGTGAATGGTAAGCCTGTAGGTATCGTTACTGGTCCTTCATCGTATGTCACCATCGACCGTCAGTGGAAGAAGGGTGATGTCGTTGAAGTTTCGTTCCCAATGCACAATAGCGTGAAGTATCTGCCTAATCTGCCACAGTATATCGCACTGATGCATGGTCCTATAATGCTCGCGATGAAGACTGGTACCGAAGATCTGGCGATGCTGATAGCTGATGACAGCCGTTTCGGACAGCTTGCTGTAGGTAAGAAACTGCCAACAGATCAGGCTCCAATCCTTATCAATAATAAGATCGAAAATATCGCAAGTCAGCTTAAGTCCATCGAAGGCAAGCCTCTCCATTTTACTCTCTCTACAAAGATGGTAAATGAGATCCGTAATGAGCTGATGCCTTTCTTTGAGCTTCACGATTCCAGGTATATGATGTATTGGCTGGCTCTGTCGGAGGATAGCTATAAGGGCTATCTCGATAATCTCGCCAAGCAGGAGAAGGAGCGTCAGGCTCTCGAAGACCGTACTGTAGATAAGGTCCAGCCTGGTGAGCAGCAGCCAGAGTCTGACCACTTTATGGAGACAGACAAATCGTTTGTAGGTAATTCCAACGATGTATTCTATCGTGATGCCAGCGATGGCCACTATTTCAGTTATCTGATGCAGACAGGTGGCGAGACGGCTCTCAGTCTTCGTCTGAAGTACTGGGGTGTAGGCGAATGGAAGAGTCATGAGTTTGATATTTTTGTTGATGATGTGCTTGTGAAATCCGTTAATAATACAGGCAAATATCGTATCTCCGAATTCAAATATGAGACCTATCCTGTTCCCGAAGAGGCTCTTAAGGGCAAGAAGCAGGTACGTGTTAAGTTCGTTGCCAAAGCTCATAAGCAGATTGGTGAAATCTACGAGGTCCGACTGATAAAATAAATAGTTAAATTGTAAATAGTCAAATAATAGGATCGTAAATGAAAAAACGTGTGTTAATCAGTGCTGCCCTTATGGCAGTTTCTCTGGGAATCTCAGCCCAGAAGGTCATGAAAGCCCCAGCAGGAGGCAAGGCTATCAGTGATGAGTTGATAGGTATATTCTTCGAGGACATCAGCAGCAGTGCCGATGGTGGCCTCTATGCCGAGTTAGTACAGAACGGCTCTTTCGAGTATAGTCCCGCAGAGCGCGACGGATGGGGTGCAGGAACAGCCTGGCAACAGGTTCGTCCAGGTCATTCTCTCGGAACTCTTGAGGTTCGTAAGTGCAAGGGTATTCATAAGAATAATCCTACTTACATGCGACTTCATACCGAGCGTGTGAAGGAGTATTATGATTACAAGGGATGGAAAGGCTTTGGTATCCAGAATGATGGCTTCGAAGGCATCTCTGTTAAGGCCGGTGAGAAATACAACTTATCACTCTTTATGCGTAATGTCAGTGGTGAAGGCAAGTCCGTTCGTGTGGCTCTCGTTGAACCACAGGGATGGGGAAAAGATCCAAAGCTCCTGTCAGATACCTATATTAAGGTAGAGAGCAATGAGTGGAAGAAGTATGAGGCCGTGTTGTCTCCTGATACCACATGTCATAAGGCTGCTCTCCAGATTCTCGTACTCGATCTGGGTGACCTCGATGTAGATATGGTTTCTCTGATGCCTCAGGATACATATAAAGGTCATGGCCTGCGTAAGGATCTGGCTCAGGCTCTTGCAGACTTAAATCCAAAGTTTATGCGTTTCCCTGGCGGATGCGTGGTTCATGGTGGTGGCGATGGATTCTGGAATACCTATCGTTGGAAGACTACTATCGGTCCTAAGGAACAGCGTAAGAGTCTGAAGAACACCTGGGGTTATCATCAGAGCATGGGCTTGGGTTACTTTGAGTATTTCCAGTTCTGTGAGGATTTGGGCATGGAGCCAGTACCTATCCTGCCTGCAGGTGTAAGCTGTCAGGGAACGAATGGTGGCTGGGGCATGTGGCCAACACAGGCTCAGGATGTTGTACCAATGTCTGAAATGGATGAGTGGGTGGCTGAGGCTATCGACCTAATTGAGTGGGCTAATGGCGATCCTGCCACAAACAAATGGGCAAAGATGCGTGCTGATGCTGGTCATCCAAAACCCTTCAACCTGAAATATCTGGGTATCGGCAATGAAGAGAAGATCTCTCCTGAGTTCTGTGAACGCTTCAAGTATATCTATGAGCGTGTTACTAAGGCTCATCCTGAGATTATCATCGTTGGTACAGCCGGTCCTGGTTCTCATAAGGACAATCCTGACTATGAAGCAGGATGGAAGTTGGCAGAAGAGCTGGGTATGCCAATCATCGACGAGCACTACTACGAGCCAAACTCTTATTTCCTGAAGAGTCGTCAGTATGATGCTTATCCACGTGACCGCAAGACAAAGGTTTATCTTGGAGAGTATGCCGCTAAGGACAAGAAACTAATCGATGCCCTTGCCGAGGGACTGTATCTGCTTCATGTTGAACGCAATGGTGATGTTGTGGCAATGACGTCTTATGCTCCTCTCTTTGCAAGAAAGAATGCTACCAACTGGAATCCAGACCTTATCTATTTCGACAATGAGCGTCCTTTCCTCACCTGCAGCTATTATGTTCAGCAGATGTTCGGACAGAGTTCTGGTCAGTACTACTATGGCGACTGCGTAAGTTTCGAGGGTGATGTTCCTGGAATAGAACAGCCTCAGGAGGATGTTCACTACGGTCAGTCTGTAATCCTGAATGTTAAGACCCGTAAGCTCTTCGTTAAGATTTGTAATGCCAGTGGCGAACCAAAGACAGCTAATATCAACCTCAGTCGTTTCGGACTGAAGAAGATGGCTACTAAGACCTCTCTCTCAGGAAATGCCAACGACGAGAACAACTACGATGCACAGCCTATCGCTCCAAAGAAAGAGCAGATTAAGGCAGCTAAAAAGATGAAGGTTGAACTCGCTCCTTACTCAATGGTAATGTACGAGTACTCGCTGTAAAAGGGGAATTATAGTAAGTTCTATTCTAATAGGTGTGAAATGAGTATTTTCACACCTATTATTATTAATATTGCCCCTCCAACAAGTTCTGGTTTCAGTCTGCGGGTAATGGTTTTGCCAAACCTGCGCCCCAGATGATAACCGATTATACTGAAGAAAAACGATACCAGACCGATGATTATCAGCGGTAGTGTGAGCTGGGATAGAGCATTATATCCTGTGCAGGCAAAAGAGATGCCTATAGCCAAGGCATCGATGCTGGTGGCAATGGCGAGCAATAATTGAGTCTTTAATTTACAAGGATTGAAATGTTGTTCTTCCTCATCATCGAAACTCTCCTTAACCATCTTTCCTCCGATAAAGGCAAGCAGACAGAAAGCAATCCAGTGATCATAGGCCTCCATATATGTCTGGAAATGACTAACTCCTAACCATCCGAGTAGGGGCATCATCGCCTGGAAGAATCCAAAAAGAAACGCCATCCTCATGACAGAAGAATACTGATTACCCTGTTTTTGAAGGATGATGCCACTTACGATGGAAACAGTAAAACAGTCCATTGCCAGAGCTATAGCCAAGAGGATGATTTCCAGTAGATTCATATAGTATTTATTTGCCTGATTCTTGTATTTTGGCTGCAAAAATACAAAATAATTACCATTAATCATTTATCGTTTATCGTTTTTTTGTATCTTTGTGCCAAGAAACTATTATAACCAAACGATATGAATAAAAGAATAATCTTTGCAATGCTGCTTGCCGCGTCGTTACAGACGATTCAGGCCGAGCAGGTCACCATCCAGACGAAGAACGTTACGATGGTTCTTGATGTGGAAAACGGCAAACAGCCACAGTATGTTTATTTCGGCACAAAGCTAAGTGACTACGACCTGGGAAATCTCCAGAAACCAGTCAATGGACGTATGGATGCTTATCCTATCTATGGTCTTAACTGTCCCGCTGAGGCAGCCCTCGCTATGAAGCATGCCGACGGAAACATGTCTTCGGCAATGTATGTAACGGGTCTGGAGCGTAAGGACAATGTACTTCGTATCTCCCTGAAAGATCCTGTTTATCCGGTATCAGCCGCACTCTGCTATAAGGCTTATCAGAATGAAGATATGATAGAGACATGGGTGGAGATTACTAATGGAGAATCAAAACCTGTAACCCTGACTCAGTTTGCATCTATCTGTCTTCCTATCCGTAGAGGCAACGTATGGCTTTCACATTTCTATGGCTCTTGGGCTAACGAGGCACGTCTTGTGGAGGAGCCTCTGCTGCCAGGCGAGAAGGTTATAAAGAATAAAGATGGTTCACGAAACTCTCATACAGACCATGCAGAGGTGATGTTCTCACTCGATGGTAAGGGGCAGGAGAATACTGGTGATGTGATTGGTGCCGCCCTCTGCTATAGTGGAAATTATCAGTTGAAGATAGATACCGACGATACAGAATATCATTATTTCTTTGCAGGCATCAACCCAGATAACTCTGAGTATCATCTAAAGAAAGGTGAGACCTTTGTTACTCCTAAGGTGGCCCTGAGTTTCTCAAAGTCAGGACTCTCTGGTGTTTCCAGAAATTTCCATAAGTGGGGACGTAAGTATATGCTCATGCATGGCGATAAGGAGCGTAAGATACTGCTTAACTCTTGGGAGGGCGTATATTTCGACATCAACCAAAAAGGCATGGATCAGATGATGGGCGATATCGCCTCTATGGGTGGAGAACTCTTCGTGATGGATGATGGATGGTTTGGTGGTAAGTATCCACGTAAGACAGATAACAGCTCTTTGGGTGACTGGGTGGTTGACAAAAATAAGCTCCCTGAGGGCATTGAGGGACTTCTTCGCGATGCAAAGAAACATGGTATTAAGTTTGGTATCTGGATTGAGCCTGAGATGACCAACTCTGTATCAGAGCTTTATGAGAAGCACCCAGAATGGATTGTCAAGGCTCCTAAGCGTGATGCAGTCCAGGGTCGTGGAGGCACTCAGCTCGTACTCGATATGGCGAATCCTAAGGTTCAGGACTTTGTCTTCTCTATCGTCGATAACCTCATGACAAAATATCCCGAGATCGACTATATCAAGTGGGATGCCAACATGCCTATCTTGAATCATGGTTCACAGTATCTAACGATGAACGACCAGAGTCACCTCTATATAGAGTATCATCGTGGTTTTGAGAAGGCTTGTCAGCGTATCCGTGCGAAGTATCCTGACCTTACCATCCAGGCTTGTGCCTCTGGTGGCGGACGAGCCAACTGGGGTGTGCTGCCTTACTTCGATGAGTTCTGGGTAAGTGATAATACAGATGCTCTCCAACGTATCTATATGCAGTGGGGTACCAGCTATTTCTTCCCCGCAATTGCTATGGCCAGCCATATCTCGGCAACACCTAACCACACCGTCTTCCGTACCACAGCCATGAAGTATCGTATCGATGTGGCTATGAGCGGACGTCTGGGAATGGAGATACAGCCAAAGAACATGACAGACGATGAGAAGGCTCTCTGCCGTCAGGCTATCAAGGAGTATAAGCAGATACGTCCTATCGTGCAGTTTGGCGATATCTATCGTCTGGTATCTCCTTACGACAAACTTGGTCTTGCCTCACTGATGTATGTCAACGAGGCAAAAGACAAGAGCGTATTCTTCTGGTGGAAGACGGAGTCGTTCCAGAATGAGCATCTCCCACGAGTGAAGATGGCTGGTCTTGATGCATCAAAGAACTATAAGATTCACGAACTCAACCGCATAGACCTTAAACCCATGGATATCGAGGGTAAGACCTTCAGCGGAGCTTATCTGATGAACCACGGGTTGGAGATGCCTTATCGCAATGAGCCAGAGTGGTCGAAGAAAAATGACTGGTCAAGTCGTGTGCTCCTTCTTGAGGCTGAATAAGACGAGGTCAATCTCATTGTAAGTAATATCCGGAGGGCAAAGATTCTTGATTGGAATCTTGCCCTCTTCTGTTCCTACGGCTTTGATAACTCGCTTTATGATGTCTATACGCTCTTGGGGGAGAATGTCAGAGAGTTGAATATCGCCAGAATCAACAAATCGTGATAGATGTCCCAAGATTGTTCCTGTAGTTAGATTACGCTCTAAGGCAATATCTTCCGGAGTCTTCCCTTGGAGAAACATCTGATAGGAGATGTTCCATGTCTTTTCTTTTGGTTCTTTCTTAGGCTTCGGCTCTTTCTTTGCCTTTGGCTTACGTTTCACAATCTCTAATCTCTCGTCGATGGCATCCAAAAGGGAGTCATGTTTCTCGTGGAGATAACTGCTGATAGAGAAGCCTTGTTCCGCTATCCTTGCCAACAGATATCTGCGTGAGAGCACAGCCTGACGGGTATCTGCCAACGACTCGCCAAAACGGGTCTTTGCCTGTTTGTTGTTTGTCTCTATCTTTGCAGCGAGATCAAGTGAATTGCCATAGATGGTATTGATTGACTCCTCGAAATATGCCGCACTACGTTTTACACGCTCTAGGAAATCTTCTGCGTGAAGCTGTTCGGTGGTCTGCTGCCGAATCATCTGTACCCATTTCTCGGATACAGTCATCGTCTTACTGCTAAAGTCGGAGAGCACTCGTTTGTGGAGTTTAGTGACGTCATTGTGGCTGTGATAGAAGAATTCTGTCATAATCCTTACCAGGTGTTCTTCTTTATAGAAGATATCATGGAAGTCGAAGAGCTCGAGTAACAGGTGACGGTAGTATTCTTCTTTTAGTTCTGGCAGTTGCTTGATACTTTTTTCGGCCTCTTCCTCCTGACAGCTGATATAACTCTCAACTCTCTCATCGGATATTATTGCACGTGGCTCAATGGGAGCAGAGAGAACCATTCCCTCGAGAGTCTTGCATCGGCTGAGGGCAACGTATACCTGTCCTGGTGCGAATGACAGATTGGCGTCAATGATAGCATGTTCGAAGGTGAGTCCTTGGCTCTTGTGAATAGTGATAGCCCATGCCAGACGTAAAGGCAACTGACGGAAGCGTCCTTGTACCTTTGTTTCTATCTCTCTTGTTACGGCATTCAACTGATACTGGGTGTTCTCCCATACTAACGGTTCTACTTCTATGGCTTCTGCATCGCCTGGACATAATACTGACACATGTCTCTCGCTGATATCAACAACCTGTCCGATGCGTCCATTAAAATAACGATGATTGCCTGTGGGGTCATTTTTTACAAACATCACCTGAGCACCCTCTTTCAGAATGAGCCTTTCACTCGTGGGGTAGGAGTATTCCGGGAAGTTTCCTTCTATCTGTGCATCGAAGGAATATTTGTACCCAGGCAACTTGGCAAGTTGGTTCTCATTGTAGTCGTCTGCCAGTTTGTTATGTGTCGTCAGACGGATGTATCCTTCCTCGGGTTTGGGGATAAATGCCGGCTCATAGCGCTGATTGAGTTTCTTAAGATCATCAGCTGTTGGTTTTGCCTCGCGGATATCATTGAGAATGTCAAGAAAAGCTCCATCTTCCTGACGATATACCTTATCCAGTTGTATCGTCACATAGTCTATCTGGCTCAGGGCCTTGGAGCCAAAGAAATATGGGGTGTCGTAATATGGTGCCAAGAGACGTTCGTCCTCTGGTGTTACCACTGGTGTTAGCTGTTGAAGATCTCCGATCATCAGCAGTTGTACTCCTCCAAAGGGTTTGTATCTGTCACGATAACGTCGCAACACAGCATCCACAGCATCGAGCAGGTCGCTGCGTACCATCGATATCTCATCGATAATGAGCAAGTCGAGTGATGCAATGATGCGCCGCTTTTCCTTGCCAAAGTCGTATTTGCTTTTTATCTTCGCATTTGGGACATAGGGAGAAAACGGCAACTGGAAGAAGGAGTGAATCGTCACACCTCCTGCGTTGATTGCTGCAACACCCGTTGGAGCTACTACGATAATTCGTTTACGGCTTGTTTCTACTACCCGTTTCAGGAAAGTGGTCTTTCCCGTCCCTGCCTTTCCGGTCAAGAAGATGCTTCGTCCTGTATTCTCAACGAAATCCCAGGCGCTTTGTAATTCTCGGTTGTTCTTTGTTTCCATAGTCTTAAAACTTAATTCAACATGACTTTTCGATTGCAAAGATAATATAAATATCATAAATAACGAACTTTTTCTGTTATTTTTGAGATTTTTTTGTATCTTTGCAGCCAAAATTAATAATGTACGCGAGAATATGATACAATCAATGACTGGCTACGGCAATGTTGTTGTAGCTTATAAGGACAAAAAGATCCACGTGGAGGTGAAGTCGCTGAACTCTAAGCAGCTTGACCTCCAGACCCGCATCGCTCCACTTTATCGTGAGAAGGAGATGGAGATGCGTCAGATGGTGGCAGAGGCTCTCATTCGTGGAAAGGTGGATATGAGTGTGTGGATAGAGAAAGAGAGTACTGTGGACGCAACACCAGTAAATGCAGCACTCGTAGAAAACTACTATAATCAGTTGAAAGGCATTGCCCAGAAGGTTGGCATTCCTGAACCGGAAGATTGGATTTACACCCTCACTCGCATGCCAGATGTGTTGACGAAGACTGATGTAGAGACACTCGACGATGAGGAGTGGAATGTGGTGAAAGGTGCTTTGAGCGATGCCTTGAAGAGTCTTGTTGACTTTCGTATTCAGGAGGGAGCAGCTCTCCAGAAGAAGTTTGCTGAGAAGATAAACAATATCACTCAACTGTTGGCGGATATCGAGCCATACGAGAAGAGTCGTGTGGAGAAGATCAAGGCTCGTATTGAGGACGGACTGAAACAGATCCCAGGAGTGGAGTATGATAAGAACCGTCTGGAGCAGGAGCTGATATATTACATTGAGAAACTTGATATCAGCGAAGAGAAACAGCGACTTGCTAATCATTTGAAGTATTTCTCTGAGACTTTGGACGAGGCTGCAGGACAGGGTAAGAAACTTGGATTCATCGCCCAGGAGATGGGACGAGAGATTAATACTACCGGTTCGAAGAGTAATCAGGCAGAGATGCAGAACATCGTTGTAAAGATGAAAGACGAGCTGGAGCAGATAAAAGAGCAGGTGCTTAATGCACTTTAAATGATAAGTGATAAAGAATAAATGATAAACGTGATGAGGGGGAAGCTTATAATAATTTCAGCACCGTCAGGAACGGGAAAGTCTACGATTATAGGATGGCTGATGAAAGAGCATCCGGAGTTGAACCTGGCTTTTTCTATCTCCTGTACGTCGAGAGCACCAAGAGGAACGGAACAGGACGGAGTTGAGTATTTCTTCCTGACCCCAGAGGAGTTCCGCCAGAGGATAGACAATGATGAGTTCTTGGAGTACGAAGAGGTTTATGAAGGCCGTTTCTACGGTACTCTGAAGTCTCAGGTGGAGCGTCAGTTGGAAGCAGGACAGAACGTGGTGTTCGATGTCGATGTCAAGGGTGGTGTGAATATCAAGAAGTATTATGGTGATGAGGCAATGAGTCTCTTTATCCAGCCTCCTTCGATAGTAGAACTACGTAAACGTCTGGAGGGGCGTGGTACTGATGCACCAGAGGTTATCGACCAACGTATCGCAAGAGCGGAGTTTGAACTGACCTTTGCGGATAAGTTTGACAAGATAGTGGTTAATGATAACCTGGAACAGGCCGAAGCAGATGCTTTGGCACTTGTTAATGAGTTCCTCTTAGACAAGTAAATCTTCTTCTATCGTGATTCGTACTGGGATCTTTGGGGGATCGTTTAATCCAATCCATAACGGACATGTCTCGTTGGCACGGCAACTAAGAGAGAAAGCCGGGCTCGATGAGGTGTGGCTAATGGTGTCGCCCCAGAATCCCTTGAAGAAGTCATCTGATCTGCTTGATGATAATCTGAGGATGGAGATGGCTCGTCTCGCTGTTGAAGGTCGGGAGGGAATCATCGCCAGCGACTATGAGATGCATCTGCCAAAGCCGTCATATACTTGGAATACTCTTCAGAGTCTTTCGAAAGACTATCCTGAACGTGAGTTTGTGCTTCTGATGGGGGGTGATAACTGGGCGCTTTTCGATAAATGGTATCACTATGATGACATACTAAAGAACTATTGTATTGTTGTCTATCCCAGAAGAGATAGTATAAGGAGTTTTGGAGAAACTCTCTCTGCTCAGATTGTCGAGGCTGAGCTGCTTGACATCAGTAGCACAGAGATAAGGGAAAGAATAAAGTCGGGCAAGGGTATCCGTAGGATGGTACCAAAGGCTGTGGCCGACTTTATAAAGGAAAAAGGACTGTATGCGAAAGAGACGTAAGATAAATCCTTTGAAGTGGATAGGGTGGCTGTTTAGTCCTATCCAAAAGAATGGCGCATTCTTTGTGTTTATGTTTGCGCTCGGATGGATATGCACCCAACATGAGATAATGCCTTATTACCTTAGGAATAGAGGTGCTGAGCCTTATGAGTTATCAGCACCAGAGCTTTTCCTTGATATCTATGCTGTATGTTGTCTTCTGATGCTTATCCCCAATAAGATTCGCATCTGGGTGAAAGCTATATTATATGTGTTCTTCTATGGACTAGCCCTCGTGGATATGTTCTGTTACGAACGTTTTGAGTCGACACTCACCCCAACGATGCTTATGCTGGCAATGGAGACAACTGGGCAGGAGGCTTCTGAGTTCCTGTCAGGCTATCTGAATTGGGACAGTTTGAAGGATGGTGTGGGATGGATATTGTTGCTCATCGGAGGTCATTTCCTATGGACGATAATACGTTACTTTGGCACGAGAATAACAAAACGGATAATTCTGCCAAAAGTAAACGAAAGTTTGCTGATGATTCCGAAGGTGATTATGGGATTATTGGTGGGTTGGTGTCTCTATAGCGCCGTATCTCAGACATGGGATAACAAGTTGGCGATAAAACGGCTCTTCTCTTATGATACCATCGGACAGGTAGAACATGAGATGACAAAGAAGGATTGTGCCAAGCTCTATATCCCTGTTTATCGTTTGGCTTTCGGACTATATGCCAATGGACTTGCCGACACTCAGATAGATCAGTTGAAGGCTGCCAGCGATAAGATTGTCGTTGACAGTTGCAGTTATCGAGTGCCAAATATCGTGGTTGTTATAGGAGAGAGTTATAACAAGCACCATTCGCAGTTATACGGATATCAGAAACCTACTACTCCCAGACAAATGGCTTTAGAGGCAGAGGGTAGTCTGGTGAAGTTTACTGATGTGGTATCGTCGTGGAATCTTACAAGTTTCGTGTTTAAGCACATGCTTTCTTTATATACCGTAGGCGATTCTGGTGAGTGGTGCGACAAACCGCTCTTCCCAGAGGTGTTCCGTAAGGCTGGCTATCATGTTACCTTTGTCACCAACCAGTTTGAACCTAAGGCGAAAGAAGCTGTATATGACTTCAGTGGCGGGTTCTTCCTTAATGACCCGGAATTGAGCCAGAGGCAGTTCGATCAACGAAGCACTCGTACTCATAGGTTTGATGACGGAGTGCTGAAGGAGTATGATAATTTGAAGAAGAAGGAGGATACTCTTGCTTTGGCGAAAGGTAACCTGGTGATCCTGCATCTTATGGGATCGCATGTTGACTATCGGGCTCGTTATCCTCAGAACACCAATACGGTGTTTAAGCCGTCGATGTATAATCGTCCTGAACTTACTGACAAACAGCGACAGATACTTGCGCACTACGATAATTCTCTGCTTTATAATGACTCTATTGTTGCTGCCATAACACAGAGGTTTGCAGATAAAGATGCCGTAGTGATTTATGTGCCCGATCACGGTGAGGAAATCTTTGACGGCAGCCCATATATGTATGGTCGTATGCATGGTGCGAACATCGATTATCGCCTTGCCCGCAACGAGATGGAGATACCTTTCTGGGTGTGGGGCTCACCTCTGTATCGTGAAAATCATCCTTATGGATGGATGGCTATCCAGAACGCAAAGAACCGTCCCATGATGACTGATGCCCTCCCGCATTTCCTGATGTATCTTGGAGGAATATCATCGTCTCTGTATCGTCCGGAACTTAATGTTATCTCTCCAGAGTATGACGTGAAACGTCCTAGAATCCTTAAGAACGTAACGGACTATAACTCGCTCAAGAAATGAAGGAACTGCTTACACGAAACGAATGTACTGCGATGAGAGGTATTGCTATTCTCGCCATCATGCTTCATAACTACTGTCATTTTATTGGCAAGATTGTTAAGGAGAATGAATACCAGTTCTTTACATCAAACAACGACAGGTTATGGCAGATACTTACTCATCCGGATTATCTGTTGCCTGTACATCTTCTTTCGTATTTCGGACATTATGGTGTACCTGTATTCCTCTTTCTCAGCGGATACGGCCTCGTAATTAAGTATGAGGAAAGCTCACAGAGTGCCTGTCCCCCTGTGAGGTTTGTGCGATATTGTTATCTGAAATTGTTGAGGATGCTGATTGTGGGGTTCTCGCTATTTATTTGTGTCGATATGGTGACTCCAGGGCGTTTCCCCTTCCATTGGGATAATGTGTTGGCGCAGCTGCTGATGTATATCAATGTGTTGCCAGAGCCTGATAGGATAATCTGGCCAGGAATATATTGGTTCTTCGGCCTGATGATGGAGTTGTATATCGTTTATCGCCTGTTGATATATCGGAGGAGTTCGTGGATTGTTATTGCGCTGATAACTGTATGTTGGCTATTGCAGGTTTTCTGCGACCCAGATGGGGAGACGTTAAATAGATTGCGATATAACTTCATCGGGGGTATGCTTCCCTTCGGGTTAGGTATAATGTTCGCAAGAATTCCCAGCGTGGGAATATTTTCTTCCCAGGTTGGGAATAAAGTGTTCTTCGACAAGCGAAGCGGCAAAGCCGAGCGCCCACGCTGGGAATATATCGTGATATTGCCGATCGCTTCGGCTTTGGTTGTTGCAATGTGTTTCAGCTATCAGAGCTGGCTATGGATTCCTGTATTTATCATCATCGGCACCATTGCGATGGTTCGTGTGATGCCAAAGTGGCTGCTCGATGTCTTTGTGTGGATAGGATCAATTTCTGCAGCGATGTTTGTGGCCCATCCTATAGCACGCAAACTCTTTATTACTGTGGCTTGGAAACAAGACATCTATGATGGATTGATGCTTTACGTCATCGCCGTGATAGCCATATCGTGGGCTGTTAAGCAGATAATAGACCGCATTCCCAAACCCCAACTATGAAGATTAAGGATATAGAACTGGCCAACGTGAGCCGTTTTCGTGGCGAGTTGATGGGAGCAGCCATGCTTTTCATCATTCTCTTCCATGCGCCTTTGGCTCGCAGCGATGAGTTCTTCGGATTGAGGCGCTGTGGTAATGTTGGGGTCGACATGTTCCTTTTTCTTAGTGGCATAGGTCTTTGGTTCTCGTGGGTTAAGAATCCTGATGTATGGAAGTTCTACAAACGTCGCCTTCTTCGCATCTATCCCGCTTGGTTGATTATGGCTTCGCTCTACTATATGCCGCGTTTCGATTGGGCTCATGGCGATTATATCGACCTTATTGGAGATATCACTATCAACTGGGACTTCTGGCTTCACGATGAGCTTACCTTCTGGTATATCCCTGCCATCATGATGCTCTACCTCTGGGCGCCACCTTATATGAAGTTGATTCAGAAACACCCCATTTATCGATGGTTGCCTGTAATAATGATTCTTTGGTGCATTTGGGTGCAATGGATTCTGCCTTTGCATCAAGCAGTGGGACATATCGAGATATTCTGGAGTCGCATACCAATCTTCTTTATAGGCATCAACTGTGGCGAACTTGTAAGGCGAGAGGCAAAGATAGATGGTACTGGTATCTGGATGGTGCTGATTCTCTTCCTAGCCACCTTCAGTTCTTGCTTCTATCTGGAGCAGGTTACTCATGGACGATTCCCGTTGTTTGTAGAGCGAATGATATACATTCCCTTTACCATTACGCTCATTTTGATGCTTAATCGTGTGTTCCGCAGAACGCCTAAGTGGTTCAATCGCTTCTGCGCTTTCTTTGGAGCCCTGAGTCTGGAGGCCTATTTGATACACGATCACTTTGTAATGACTTACATCACGCCTTATCATCTTGGCTATTGGCCTACGGCTTTGCTTACTATAGTGATAACCATTCCGCTGGCCTGGATGTTACAGAAAGCACTAAAACTGGTTGTCAGGGTATGAGAAAGGTATACGCATTCGACTTCGACGGAACGCTTACCACCAAAGATACTTTGCTGGAGTTTATCCGTTTTGCAAAAGGCACACTTGCTTTTGGCCTTGGATTCCTGCGATATGCCCATCTATTGGTGCTGATGAAGTTAGGATTCTATCCAAATTGGAAAGCCAAGCAGAGGGTGTTTGCACATTTCTTTAAAGGAATGCCTTTGAGCGATTTCGATGCCCTCTGCCAGGCCTTTGCAGCCTCATCGCGCCATCTGCTTAGACCAAAAGGTATCGAGGCAATCGAGAAAGCTCTGAATGAAAGATCAGAAGTGCTAATAATAAGTGCCTCTATCGATAACTGGGTACAACCATTTTTTGCTAATGTAAAGGTATTAGGCACCCAGATAGAAGTGACTGATGGCAAACTTACAGGTCGCTTCTTAACCAAGAACTGTTATGGGGAGGAAAAAGTTAATCGTCTGAAAGCCATCTATCCCAATCGTCAGGATTACCACCTAACTGCCTTTGGTGATAGCAGAGGCGACAAGGAGATGCTGGCTTTTGCCGATGAGTCATATTATAAACCATTCAGAGTATGAAATCACCACTGAAGATTTTCAGGATTAAACCAGAAGAAAGGTTGCAGTCGACAATAGCATTAACTGTCATCGTAGCCCTCAATGCCTTGTTTATATGGCGTATGCACAGGCTTTTCATGCAGCCAGGCTTTGGACCATATTGGAAAGCATTCGAAAGAGAGCTACACCTGTCGGGCTACGATCCTTTAACTTATCTTGGAGTGACAGACTGGGATGTGGTGTATCAGGTTTATCGTCATCCGCTATTGTCGTTTATGATATGGCCCCTTAATCAGATAAACGAAGGTTTGACGACTCTCTTTGGAGTCAATTGTGTACAGTATCTGGTGGCTCTTCCTCTGATATTCTGTTCCTACTATTCCTATATCTTCCTCTATCGCATTCATCGTGAGGTTATTGAGTTGAGACAGTTGGATGCCACATTGCTTACGGCATATCATTTTTCTTTCGCATATATACTGCTGTCGTTTATTGTACCAGATCACTTTACGATATCAATGTTCCTATTGCTTATCACACTATATATCTCTGGTGTTTGTATCAAGAAGAGTAGGGAGTTCCGATGGTGGCAGTCTGCTATATTCTTCTATATTACTGCAGGAGTGACATTGAGCAATGGAATTAAGGTTTTCCTTTCTGGCTTTTTTGTGAATCTCAAGGACTTCTTCCGCCCGAAATATCTGCTACTGGCCGTTATTCTTCCAGCGGCTTTGCTTTGGGCTACTGCCACATGGGAGTATCGAAAGTTTGTGTTGCCAAAAGAGAAGGCACGTGCCGAACTGAAGGAACGTAAGGCTAGGGAGCTGAAAGAGCAGGTGGCTCAGATGACTCCTGAACAAAGAGAGAAATTTGAAGAGAAGAAGGCTCGTCGTGCTGTTGTCCTTCGTCGTCAGGCTGCAAAGACAGGTACTCCGATGGAGAATTACGGATTCCTTAAGTGGACTGATATAAGCACCTCTCGCTGGCAATCAACCTACGAGAATCTCTTTGGCGAGTCTATACAGTTTCATCAGGATTATTTCCTCGAAGACACATTGGTTCATCGCCCAGTATTCGTACCTTATCGATGGTATCTGAGCTATGTCATTGAGGCAGTGATGATGCTGTTGTTTGCCATTGGCATCTGGTTTGGTAGGAAGAGTCGTTTTCTTTGGATGTGCCTCTCTTGTTTTGCCGTCGACTTGTTCATCCATGTATTACTTGGCTTCGGCATCAACGAGGTGTTTATCATGGCTCCACATTTTATGTTTGTGCTCCCGATTGCTACAGCATATCTGTTAAAGGAGTTTCATACAAGATGGCTTCGAATAGGTATCGCCCTGATAATGCTATACCTATTTATATATAATGGATATCTGTTGATCGACTTCTTGCTTACACCAATAAAAGCTGTTGTTTAAATGTGTTTATCTGTGCCGAGCCACTTCTTGATGCGTCTGGTAAGTGATTTGAATATCTGACGGAAGTTGCCGTAGCGAAGGTTCAGCAAGAGTTCTTCAATAGAGTTCTGGACCTTAATCCAAGGATGGTTCCAGGCATTGACGATATATAGCCTTTCGAGATAATCGCGGTTTTCTTCGATGCAGGATGGATGCTTCAGGGGGAATTCTAACTCATGGCGTCCCATAGTGAACATCTTCCTTATGCGATGCGGAGTGGTCTTAAGCTCTGCAGAGAAATGGGTGGAGTCGGCCATAAGACCTATATTGTTTATCTGGTTTTTGACAGGCATAATAGCAAGAGAGTCATGAAGCAGCATATCACTCCAGTAGATGGTCTCGAAATATTCCTTGCCGCTCTGACTATGGTCACGAAACATCTGAAGCATGTCTTTCCTCAGGTTCCTTTCCTTGGCAACATTCTCCAGCTTCTTCATTGCCTTGGGATCACGAATAAAACCATATGTGGGGTCCCATCGCTCCGCCACCCTACGCCATGAGGCCCATCCCCAGATGCTGAAGGCTGTGGTGAAGAAATAACTGTCCTTACAATCGGGCGAGACCTCGTCGATGTTAAAGCCTGCAATCATGTTTATTCTTTCATCATTCTCGTATCTGTCGAGCATTTCTTTGCAGAAAGGAAAGAATGATTGTGCTGGAACGACATCATCTTCGAGCACGATAACCTTGTCGGCAATGGAAAAAGCCCATTTATGGGAAAGGAATCCAGAAGGGTCGCAGCCTTGATTCTTCGTAAGGTAGTTACGATGCACCTCGCACTCCCAGTCGATGTTTTCATCGCTGACAATCTTCCGACAGGACTCGATATCTGCCATATCCCGCTCCCCACGAGGACCGTCTTGATAAAGCAGCAACTTTGAAGGCCTTGCCTGGCGCACAGCATCAAACACCTGTCTGAAGGTGTCGCTACGGGTAAAGAACAGCAATAAAACGGCAATATCTGTCTTAGCGGGATACTTCATAAGAATATTTTTTGCAAAGGTACGAAAATAAGTGAAAAGTGAAGAGCAAAAAGTGAATAATTTACTGCCACCGATGAATAATTTTGAAATTTTTTATTACCTTTGCACCCGATGAATCAAGAATCACTTCGCCAACGATATAATCCTGACGGCTCTCTGTTACGTCGCCAACAAATGAGGATGCTGGATATTCTCCTTGAGGTTGATCGTATCTGTAAGAAGTACGATATACCTTACTGGCTAAGCAGCGGCACACTTATCGGGGCTATGCGACATGACGGTTTCATTCCTTGGGATGACGATCTCGACATAGAGATGATGCGTAAGGACTATTTGCGGTTGATGAAGATACTTCCTGATGAGTTGCCAGACTGGCTGGCTCTTCAGGACGATGAGACAGATCCAAACTACTTCTATTTCTATGCAAAAGTTCGTGACCGGCGTTCTAAACTGCTGGAACAGAATGCTTATGATAGGATGTGGAAGGAACAGGGTATCTATATCGATATCTTCCCAATGGAACAGCACCCTATCTGGCTACATAAACTTACGGAGAAGACAGTAGGTCACATGTATAAGGTATGGCGTACGAGTACTGATGATAAAAAAGCCATCCGTAAAGTGCGTCGTATCTTCGATTTTAATAACCGCTTCCTATTCCCTCTCTTCAGGGGTTTACTAAGTATTCTCTCACCTCTCACCTCTTCCCTCTTACCTCTCACTTCTGCTATGGGCATCCCCTTTCATAATCCCCGTTTTGCAAAAGAGATTTTCCCATTAACGACGCATGCCTTTGAAGGTCATCAGTTGCCAGTGCCTCATGATGCCGATGCACATCTTCGCCATATTTTTGGCAACTACATGCAATTGCCAGACCTCACAAAACTTAAGCCTCATGTGGGGCAGATAGAGATCTACGAATAAAACTTAAGCAGACTTTTTCTTTGTGATGAATGCTATGCACTCTTTCAGGATGACTGCTCCTGAGATACGCATAACAGCATAGTACAATATGACGGCAATGACAAATCGGCTGATAAGTCTTAACCAGAGATTATCAAAGCTGTCGGTAACAAAACCTGTCACCGCCATCACTGCTGTTGCGGCAAGTGCAAAGGGCACGATGTCTTTGATGAAATCCAGAAGATTGTATCTCATCAGACGATGTACAAAGAAATGCCATACGAACATCCAAAGGATATTCAATACGGTATATGCTATTACCATAGTATAGATACCTTTGCGCCAGAGACTGATCATAAGTCCTATCTGCAAAATGCCTAAGGCAATGGTACTCCAAAGGTAGATATCACTTCTGTGCTGACTAATGATGGCATCGGTAAGAAGTGTAGAGAGTGGCATAAAGGCTCCGCACAGACAGAGGTATGGCAGGAGCGATGCAGAGAAAGCCCATTTTTCTCCTATTGCCAAAACAATAAACTCTTGGGATACCAGTCCGAGGCCGAAAAGCAGAGGGAAAGAGATAAAGGCTGTAAATCGCATCATCTTACGGAGTACCATAAGTTGGCGTTCCTTCTCATCATGCAGGCCTACAAGCACCGTCTGATCCACCTGTCGCATCATATTCCCAACAAGCAGGAAACATTTTGAGCTCCATTCGTATGCCTTATTATAGTGCCCCGTGTTAGTATCACCATAGTAACGTCCCAGCAACAGATTCATTATGTTGTTGTTCATTTGCGTGAATATGGCAGATAGCATGATTCTAAAACTAAACGGAAACAACCTCCTTATTGGTTCGAATGTTATCTTAAAAGTAGGTCGCCATGGGCTGAAATACCATAATAACAGTGTGTTAACAGCGATATACATTAGGTATTGTGTAGCAAGTGCCCAGTATCCGAATCCTAATGCTGCAAGGATAACGCTTACTATGCTCGATGTCAGCGTAGCTGTCATACCACATTGGGCTATCTGCTTTATCTGCATCTGTTTGGTCATATATGCTGACTGGGCCATACCGAAACTTGAGAATACGAAACCCAGGAACACATATCGGCTAAGGGAGATGAGCTTGGGCTGATTGTAATACTCGGCTATCAGCGGAGCAGAGAACCATAAAATAACGTAGATCGCCGCACCAGCCAAGATATTGAACCAGAAGACCGCATTGTAGTCGTTGTGGGTGGGTGACTTCAGATTGATCAGTCCCGTCTTGAAACCACTCGACTGAAGCTCATTGGCTATAACAGAAAAGACGGCAAGCATTGCCGTCATTCCATAGTCTGAAGGATCGAGAAGACGACCAAGGATTATTCCAAAAGCCAGTCCGAGCAATTGCTGTACGCCATTGTTCATTCCGCCCCAGAAGAGACCCTTTGCCGTCTTCTCCTTCAGAGATTCCATTTATCCTACCTGACTACCAGGTTTTACGTCTTTCGTCGTTGTAACCACGCTGAGGCTCTCGTCTGCATCGACAGCTGAGAGGATCATACCCTGACTCTCGATGCCCATCATGGTGCGAGGAGCGAAGTTCGCCACGAAGAGGATGCGCTTGCCAATTAGTTCCTCTGGGTTCTCATAAAAGGCTGCTATACCAGAGCAGATGGTGCGGTCTGTGCCAGAACCATCGTCGATAGTAAACTGCAGGAGCTTCTTACTCTTCTTCACCTTCTGACAGTCCTTAACCAAACCTACACGGATATCCAACTTTTCGAACTCCTCGAAGCTTACTGTATCCTTGATAGGAGCAGCCTTATATGCTGCAGCCTCGTTGGCCTTCTTGGTAGCCTCGAGTTTGTCGAGCTGCTTCTGGATAACATCGTCCTCAATCTTCTCGAACAGCAGAGCAGGCTCGCCAAGCTGATGGCCAGCCTTCAGGAGGTCTGTAGAACCCAGCTGCTCCCACTCGAATGAGTCGATATTAAGCATCTTGCGGAGCTTCTTGCTGCTAAACGGCAGGAACGGCTCGAAGGCGATAGCGAGGTTAGCTGTCAACTGCAAGCAGATGTTCAGGATAGTCTCACAACGCTTAGGATCAGTCTTCCAAACCTTCCAAGGCTCACACTCTGTGATGTAGCGGTTTCCAATACGAGCCAGATTCATGGCCTCGAACTGAGCATCGCGGAACTTGAACTGCTCCAGCAGAGCCTCAACCTTAGTCTTGACATCCTTGAATTCAGTAAGAGTCTGCTTATCAGTATCGTTAAGCTCGCCACAAGCTGGTACAATGCCGTTCCAGTACTTCTTAGTCAATTGGAGGGCACGATTCACAAAGTTGCCATAAACAGCAACCAGCTCGTTGTTATTGCGATCCTGGAAGTCCTTCCAAGTAAAGTTGTTGTCCTTGGTCTCAGGTGCATTGGCTGTCAATACATAGCGCAATACATCCTGCTTGCCAGGCATATCTACCAGATACTCGTGGAGCCATACAGCCCAGTTACGAGAGGTAGAAATCTTATCGTTCTCGAGGTTCAGGAACTCGTTTGCAGGCACGTTGTCAGGCATGATATACTTGCCGTGAGCCTTCATCATGACTGGGAAGATGATGCAATGGAACACGATGTTGTCCTTACCAATAAAGTGAACCAGACGAGTATCCTCATCCTGCCACCATTTCTCCCATGAGCCCCACTTCTCTGGCTCTTTCTCGCAGAGCTCCTTGGTGTTTGATACGTATCCGATAGGCGCATCAAACCATACATAGAGTACTTTTCCCTCTGCATCCTTTACAGGCACAGGGATACCCCAATCCAAGTCGCGAGTCATAGCACGAGGCTGCAGGTCCATATCGAGCCAACTCTTACACTGTCCGTAAACATTAGGACGCCACTCTTTGTGCTCCTCAAGAATCCACTTCTTCAACCACTCCTGATACTCGTTCAGAGGCAGATACCAGTTCTTGGTCTTCTTCAATACTGGAGTAGAACCACTGATAGTTGACTTTGGATTGATCAACTCTGTTGGCGAGAGGTCGCGTCCGCACTTCTCACACTGGTCGCCATAGGCTCCCTCGTTATGGCAATGTGGGCACTCACCAGTTACATAGCGGTCAGCCAGGAACTGCTTAGCCTCCTCGTCGTAAAGCTGCTCTGTTGTTTCCTCAGTCAGCTTACCCTCGTCATAGAGCTTCTTAAACCACTCTGCAGCAAACTTATGGTGAGTCTCAGAGGTGGTTCTTGAATAAATATCAAACGATATTCCGAACTCCTCGAACGAGTCCTTTATCATCTTATGATAGCGGTCTACTACATCCTGTGGAGTGATACCCTCCTTACGGGCACGAACTGTGATGGGCACACCATGCTCATCACTACCTCCGATAAACAATACCTCGCGCTTCTTCAAGCGAAGATAACGCACATAGATATCAGCAGGTACATATACACCAGCCAGGTGTCCGATATGTACGCCGCCATTAGCGTATGGTAGCGCCGACGTCACCGTCGTACGCTTAAAAGTCTTGTTTTCCATTCCTTAAATACGTATTTTTTGAATTTGGGTGCAAAGGTACGAATAAGTGAGTAGAAAACCAAAAAAAAATTGAGTTTTCTCGAACGTAAGTACTTTTGGCTGAGTTAAAGGTAAGAATATGTAAGTCCGGTTTAGTATAACACTAGAGGTGCTTTAGTATCATACTAAACCACCTCTAGTGTTAGGGTAGAGCTTCTGAACCTGGACTATTCTAGAGGAATCTCAGGATGCTGTACAGCCAGAGGCATATCCTTCTGAGAGAGGTAGAACATGTAGAGGATGACGGGTTTGTCACCGGTGTTCTCACCGTGATGGATGGTGTTTACCATCTCAACTACGGGCTCGCCCTCATGCACCACTTTCTTCTTGCCGTCCTGACCGATGATTGTCAGCTCGCCCTGCATCAGCACACCGTAGTTCATCACAGGGTGGTGGTGCCAGCCAAGCTTCTGGCCTACAGGGAAGACGTATTTCACGGCTACGAGTTCTGGACGTCCCTGCAGATAGTCGGGCAATTCAACACCATCCCAACTCTGGCTGGTGCGGATAAGCTCGGTGCTCTGCACTTTCTCGGCAGGGTTATCTGCTTTTGCTTCTTTACATGCTGTAGTGACAGCCATTGTGCCGCAAACGAGGGTGGCGGCAAGCACCCATTGCATTAACTTTTTCATTGTCGTAATGTTTTGTTGTTATTATTTTACTGCTGCAAAGTTACGAAAAATAATCAAAAGTGAAAAACAAAATGGCTAGAAAGTGCTATTATTCCTAAATCCCTCGTTTGTTACAAGCTTTTTTCGTAACTTTGCAACCAGAAATCGATGTATGATGAAGAGAACTTGGATATGCCTTTTTGTTCTAAGCCTTTGCCTGTCGGATGCGATGGCGGGCGATGATGTGTTCACGGTGGCCTCACTAAACGTAGACGGGCTGCCCACGTATATCGGCAATATACATATTAATCCCGACGGGCCTGGAGGCGAGACCGTTCGTGTCGGCCAGTTTTTGGCTCGTAAAGGCTATGACCTTATCGGTGTGCAGGAGGACTTCAACTACGATGAGGAATTGCGCTCTGTCCTGGAGCCGGAGTATTGCAGCGGACAGTGGCAGGGCGGCATCGACCTCAGTTTCCTGAAAATCTGGAAGGTGCTCTTCGGTGACAGGTTCGATACCGACGGGCTTCGTGTGTTTTGGCGTAGCCAGCACGTCGTGGAGCAAGAGGAAGCCGTAGCCTGGTACGACAGCTATGGCAAGTTCGACCACTGCTGGGATGCCATCGTCAGGAAGGGCTTCCATCGCTGTGAGATGACCCTCTTGGGAGGGCAGCGCATCGTGGTCTACAACATGCACATGGATGCCAGTACTGATGCCGACGAGGCTTCGGGCAACGACCAGGGCGATATTGACGCCCGTCGCAGCCAGTGGAGGCAGTTGCGCGACTATGTGCTGCCTCGTCTCGATGAGCGTCCCGTTATTCTAATGGGCGACATGAACAGTCTTTATCCCCGCGACAGCATCCAGGCGCTATTCATCGACCCTATCAATGCCACGGGCAGTCATCAGGTGTCCGACACCTGGGTGGAACATGAATTGAACGGACAATATCCGGCAGTGGGGACAGGTGACCGTCATTTGGCTTACGACAACGGCGAGGTGCTTGACAAGATCCTTTACATCAACCCTGTCGGCGGGCTCCGCCTGAAACTGGAAGCCTACCGTCTGGAGACTGACTATACCTACGACGACGGTACACCGATGGGCGATCATTTCCCTGTTTCTGCAACTTTCAGTATCGTCGGTGATTCGTCATCTGGCATCCGCAGTATGGAGTGTGACTCAGCTTCCGAGGTGTTTGCACTCGACGGCCGGTGTCTGCCCACTCTTCAGAAGGGAATGAACATCATCCGCACCAAAGACGGACGTGTGCGGAAGGTGGTTGGCAAATAAGGGGATCGTTGGGCCGGTGCTTATACCTAGGATTGTCCCCTCTGTGTGATCATCTTTCCGTTGTCATTCACCTCTTACCCTAACATTCTGTTACACCAACCATAGTTTTTGTTTCACGCTACGTCGTAAGGGTTGCTGAAATCATAAATATTCGTTGCAACCCTCTACTCTTTTGTTACGGGCTATTGTGCGTATCAGAATAACTTTCTATCTTTGCCAACGGAAATCGGGTTGTCCGATATGGCAATGATAATTAAAACAATACTTCGGTAATTAAATTCTTAAAATGTTAACACTTGGTCATCCCTCCAATCATGCCGCAGCCTCCATCTGCATTGTGGTCAGCGAGAAAACCTCGTTGTTGAGCTTCGTAATTAAATCGCTGTCTGCGGAAATCCCAGACACGCAAATAAATCGATTCATGAGATATTGGCCATGCACAAGAGTCTTCAGATTGCTGATGGAATAAGGAATTCCACTCTCCCTTGCAGCCACCTTCAGGCAGTTCAGGGAGGTGAAGGACATGTTGAAGTGTGTCCTGAGTTTGTTGGTGCTCCTTGCCTGGCACTTTTCGAGCGAGGCGAAGCCCTTTGCATTACGGAATTCAAATTCTACCAGGAACCTGCATCTGCAGATTTTTATGATGTCCACACCTGCAAGCGTAAGGTCGTTGGAGAAGAATATCTTGTGCTTGCTCTTGTCCTTGGAAATCCAGATGACAACCTTGACATTCTGTTTGAGCGACTTGCTGCAGATGGAATCCTCCAAGCATAAAGCACTCATGGAAGAAGGTGTCCACAATGCCCACTCCGAGCATCTCAAGACCCCATTTGGCTTGCCCGGCAGAGCCAGACCAGAAGAGTCCAAGTCCAGGAGCGTGCTTGCCTGTCTTGCTGATATAGCACGGATCGATAGCCAGAGCCTTGATGCCGATGCTGTCCTTGAAATAGTCCTTGGCCATACCGAGGTTGAACGCTACCGTGTCTGCACCGCCTTTCTCGAAGTGGTTGCGGATAGGTCTTCTCGTTATAGCTGCCGAAGGTGGCAAGCTGAGTGAAATTAGTTTTTTGCATCACGACATAAAGAATTAACGTTTCAATGAACCGAGTTTTAAAACTTTTGCTTAACTTTGCGGCATGCTTTGACAGAAATGCTTCTGCGAGGCTTCCCATTTGGCTAATAATGTCTGTCATTTTTAATATTACGATTGACGTGGAAATTAACCGTAAAATTACTAATAATCAGGCAATTAGCCAAATTTTATTAGTTAATAATATGTAATACAAATTTAAACTTTTGCATTTGAGATTTATCTTGAATGTTAATGAATTTAACTATATTTTTACCGAACTATTGTTAGTTAGTAGATGTATGTTAGTACTTAGTGATGGGGCGGTCTATGGGATGTAGGCTGCCCCATTTTATAAGAATTAACAGAATATGTACTATCTTATTAAAGAAAACATTGTATCTTTGCAGAAAACTTAAAAACTACTGGATTATGAGAAGAGTTATTTTTGTCGTTTGCCTGTTAGCATCTATGGCAGTAGAAGCCAGGCAGTGGACGGCTGACGAGGTGAAAAGCGTCATAAAAAAGGTGAATACCTACTGGCAGACAAACAATCCCGCCGAGGTGCGGTCGTTCTGGGACAATGCAGCCTATCACACGGGCAATATGGAGGTATATAAACTCCTTGGCGACCAGCAGATGCTCGACTACAGCATCCGCTGGGCAGAACACAACCAGTGGAAGGGAGCTACGGAGGGCGATCCCGCCAAATGGAAATACAAGACCTACGGTGAGGGGCAGGATTACGTGCTCTTCGGCGACTGGCAGATCTGCTTCCAGACATTTATCGACTTGTATAACTTACAAGCCGACGAGACGAAGGTGGCTCGTGCCAAAGAGGTTATGTGCTATGAGGCCGACTCTAAGGCAAACGACTATTGGTGGTGGGCCGATGCCCTCTATATGGTGATGCCTGTGATGACTAAGATGTACCGTCTGACAGGCGACACGAAGTATCTGCGCAAGCTCTATGAGAACATCCTCTATAGCGACAGTATCATGCTCGACCGTGAGACAGGCCTCTACTACCGCGACGGACGATATGTGTATCCTAAACACACGACCGAGGCGGGAAAGAAAGACTTCTGGGCACGTGGCGACGGATGGGTACTTGCCGGACTGGCCAAGGTGCTCCAGGACATGCCTGCCGACTATGTTCGTCACCCGTTCTTCGTGGAGAAGTTCCAGAACCTTGCCCGTGGCGTGGCAAAGTGTCAGCAGCCACAAGGTCACTGGACCCGTTCGATGCTCGACCCACGTCAGGCTCCCGGCTACGAGACTTCAGGCACGGCATTCTTCTGCTACGGACTGCTCTGGGGCGTGAACAACGGCTATCTGCCAAAGAAGGAGTTTGCCCCTGTCATCGCGAAGGCATGGAACTACCTGACCACTATCGCCTTGCAGAAGGACGGTAAGGTGGGGTATGTCCAGCCCATCGGCGACCGTGCCATCCCCGGACAGGTCATCAATGCCGACTCTCAGCAGAACTTCGGTGTCGGAGCATTCCTGCTGGCAGCGTGTGAATACGTAAGATATATTAGCCGATGAGTCTGCTGCTGACGATAGCCCTGAGTATAACCAGTCTGTTGCCACAGGCTGACGATGCCTTCTGGCGTGACTCCATCCCGCAGGAGATGAAGCAGAGCTATATAGAATATGGTGAACAGTATCAGGATAAGGCATGGACTGCTTTGCCCTGGACTGTTTTTGCCGAGAACAAGATAACGGGCAACCGGGTGAACTATGAAGCCATCTGTTTTGAGAAGCGTCGCCATCTGGCAGCCCTCGTGATGGCTGAGATTATGGAGGGTAGGGGACGATTCCTGAATAGCATCATCGACGGCATTGGTAGCTTTTGCGAAGAGACATGGTGGGGCATACCTGCCCACTACGGCAAACGCATACCCTTGCAGGAGAGCCAGGAGGTAGACCTCTTCAATGCTGAGACAGCAAGTCTGATTGTTTGGACCAGATATATGCTCGAGAAACAGTTCGACGCTTTCTCGCCCGACCTCTGCAAACGCATAGACCGCGAGATAGAGCACCGTATACTGAAGCCGGCACTGGCCAAAGACTACTGGTGGAAGACGGCAGGCATGAACTGGAATCCGTGGATATGCAGCAACTGGCTGACCTGTGTGCTCATCTGCGAGAAAGATGAGTCGCGCAAAGCCGAGGCTATCGCCCAAATAGAGAAAGCCACCCGGACCTTCATCGATGCCTATCCCGAGGATGGCGGTTGCGACGAGGGACCTGGATATTGGGACAGGGCTGCTGCATCGATGTTCGAGGTATTGAGACTATTAGTAATTAGTAATGAGAAATTAGTAATTAGTAATTATGATTACTCAGGAAAGATAAGGAATATGGCAGCTTATGCTTATCGGACTTATATAGGTAATGACTACTGTGTGAACTTTGCTGATGCACACGAGAACAAGGCTGTGCAACAGGTAAATATCGTCTATCCCTTCGGACTATGGCTGGGCGATAAGACCATGCGGGAGTTTGGGGCCTATCTGGGAAGGAGTAAGCAGGTGTTAACGCAGCCGGCAAAACTCTACGATAAGAGCGGCAACTTCCCCACTTTGGGTCGCGAGTTGTTCTTCTTGCGCCATATCCGAGATTTCATAGCAGAGAAGCCACAGGAGCCATTATTAAAGGATGTGTGGCTGCCCAACCTGCAAATCATGACGGCACGACGAGGAAACACTTTCGTAGCCATTAAAGGCGGACATAACGGCGAGAGCCATAATCACAACGACGTTGGCTCATTCATCGTTTATATGGATGGCGAGCCTCTCTTCATCGATCCCGGCGTTGGCGAATATACTGCCAAGACCTTCAGCAACAGCCGCTATGAGATATGGACCATGCAGTCGGGCTATCACAACCTCCCGCAGATTAATGGCGTAGACCAGAAAGACGGCAAGGATTTCTCTGCCAAGGTCGTGAACCACAAAGACGGGCAGCTGACCCTCGACATTGCGGGTGCCTACCCTGCCGATGCTGCCGTCAAATCGTGGAAGCGGACTGTATCTGCAAACAAGTCGGGCGTTACCGTTACCGAAGACTATGAACTCAGCCAATACGTCGCCCCCAGCCGCCTGATGCTGATGACCACCCGTAGCGATGCACTTCAGCACGTAAGCTATAACCCCAATCAGTTAGAGGCAACGATAGAGGATGTCAGCAACTTGCTCGACCCGCTGTTGCAAGGCATGTGGGGCAAGAAGATGTATCGCATCACACTCATAGTAAAGTCAAACAACACCAGGCAACATATCAAATACAGTATCAAATGAGAAGATTGTCAATTGTCTTATGGCTGGCTGCGCTGTTTGCGAGTGCCAACGCCCAGCAAGTCACGCTCACCGTGACCAATTCCGGTGATCAGCAACGAATTGAGGTGGTAGAGGCCGACTTGCAGGCAGTCAACAAGCAACTTGGCACTACCAACGCCACACTATTGATTGTCAGGAACGCTTTCGGACAGGAGCAGCCGTACCAGAAGTCGTACGATGGCAAACTGCTGATGTATGTGTCGGTTCAGCCGCATAGCAAGGCTGTGTTTACCATCACCCAAGGGAAGCCTACCGGATTTAAATGCTATGTGTCCGGCAAGCTCTATCCAGAGCGTGCCGACGATATTACATGGGAGAACGATCTCGGCATTTATCGCGTTTACGGCCCTGCCCTGCAGCGTAGCGGTGAACAATCGTTTGGTACCGACGTATGGGTAAAGAACATCCCCGACCTCGTAGTCGAAGAGCGCTATAAGATGCACATGTGGGGTGTGGGGCAGAGAGACTCGCTGAAGAGAGCTGGCAAGCCCAAAGAGAGTAGCGAGATATATCTGGCTACATCGTTCCATCACGACCACGGCTTCGGTCTCGACTGTTATTCCGTAGGTCCCAGTCTGGGATGTGGCGCTCCTGCACTGATGAAAAACGGAGAGCTGATTTATCCTTATTGTTTCAAGGACTACAAGGTACTCGACAACGGACCGCTACGTTTCACCGTAGAGCTCACTTATCATCCTAACGCTGACGGCGTCACGGAGCATCGCTTGATCAGTCTTGACCGTGGTTCGCATTACAATAAGATGACAGTATGGTACGAAGGCATAAAGCAGCCTACAGATTGGGCGTCAGGTATAGTGCTGAACGGCGAAGGACAGTCTTTGCTGGGGCATGATTATGTACTCTATGCCGATCCAACCGACAACCCCAAAGTACATCAGTCACAGATATACGTTGGTGCTTTGTTCCCCAATGGTATCGACGAGACCAAGATACTGAAAGGCAACAAGAACCATGGCTTAGGCATCTTACGCCAATACAGCGGCAAGCCCTATACCTATTACTTCGGTTCGGCTTGGAGTAGCTACGACGTAAGGACAATGACTGAGTGGCAGCTGCTCGCCAATAACTATCTTTACAATATCAAGAATCCACTAATAACAGAAATAAAATGAGAAGAATTACATCCCTGTTGGTATTGGCACTGATAATTGCAATACCTATCCAAGCAAAGAAGACAAAGAAAATAGAGCAGACAGATCGCCAATACTGGTGCTCACAGGCATACAAGATGGCTCAGCCCGTGTTGGAGAACATGTCCAAGGGCGAGCTGCAGAAAAACATGAAGACCGAGTTCTCGCCCTCGTTCGACAATCGCGACCGCAGCGTAGTCTATATGGAGACCTTCGGCCGACTGATGGCAGGTATCGCTCCTTGGCTCACACTGCCTGATGACGAAACTGCCGAAGGACAGCAGCGCCGACAGCTACGTGAGTGGGCATTGGCAGCATATAAGAACTCTGTGGATCCGCAGTCGCCAGACTATCTCTGCTGGGGGAGATCCGGACAGAATCTCGTGGATGCCGCATATATTGCAGAATCGTTCCTCCGTGCATGGGACGTGCTATGGGTGCCACTTGACGATGTGACAAAGCAGCGTTATATTAAGGAGTTTCAGAATATGCGTAGGATAGATCCGCCATACACCAACTGGTTCCTTTTCTCATCTACCATCGAGAGTCTGTTGGCAAAGGCAGGAGCCCAGTTCGATGAGTTTCGTGTAAATACGGCCTGCCGTAAGGTAGAGGAGTGGTATGTTGGTGATGGCTGGTATGCCGACGGCCCTGTGTTTGCATTTGATTATTACAGTAGCTATGTATTCCACGCGATGTATCTGGAGACGTTGCAGGCGATGGTGGATTCCAAGTATAACTCTCGCCTCGACTATCAGAAATATCACGATCGTGCCCTGAAACGTGCACAGAAGTTCGCCATTATCCTTGAGAGGTTTATCTCTCCAGAAGGTACTTTCCCTGTTATAGGACGCTCTACGCCTTATCGTATGGCAGCCATGCAACCATTGGCTCTTATGGCCTGGTATCAGAAATTGCCATCAGACCTGAGCAATGGACAGGTGCGAGCCGCTCTGACAAAGGTTCTGCATCGTATGTTTGATACCCAGCAGAACTTCAACGATGCGGGATATCTTACTATCGGCTTCTGTGGCTCTCAGCCTGAGACAGCTGACTGGTACACCAACAATGGCTCTCTTTACATGACCAGTCTGGCCTTTATGCCTTTAGGTTTGCCTGCAGACCATCCTTTCTGGACTGATGCTCCTCAGCCTTGGACACAGGTAAAAGCCTGGGGAGGTCAGCCGTTCCCAAAAGATCACCGTTGGGCGGATGACATACAGACAAAGGACAAATGGTAATTACTCTATAAGAGGTATTTTAGGATCTCGCTGAAATGCTGGATCTTGATGAGGCGTTCATGGTCGATGTCATCGAAATGTTCCAGCTGCCATGTGATATGGAAAGGTATATGTATCGCCCAGGCTCCGATAGCAAGAGCAGGGGCGATATCGCTTTTCAGTGAGTTGCCTATCATAAGGAGTTCCGAGGGATGGATATCCTGATGCTCGCAGAGGGCAAGAAATTCTTTCTGGCTCTTGTCGGAAGTTATCTCCACATCATCGAAATATTTAAGTAGCCCTGAACGTTTTAACTTGTTTTCCTGATCCTGTAGTTCTCCCTTGGTGAAGACCACCAACCTTGTGTCGATGCTGTCGTGGAGGGTTTTAAGGGTTGATTCAACCTCTGGCAATGGGGTAGCAGGAAGATGGAGCAGACGCTTGCAGTCTTTTAACAGGTCGGAGAGTTCTGTAGAGGTGATATCGTTACCGCCTACTCGCAATGCTGTCTCAATAATGCTGATGGTAAAGGCTTTACAACCGTAACCGAGGTCTTCCATATTAGCAGACTCTGTATCGAAGAGCTCTTGTTTTGGATTCTCGCAGAAGGGACGGATAAGACTGTAGAGATGTTCTTCTACATTCTCAAAATATCCTTGACAGTCCCATAAAGTGTCGTCAGCATCAAATGCAATTACTTTAATCCCCCTCACTCTATTTTTTATTTTATATTTTTTATTTCTTATTTGTCTTGCAGTCCGGACAAATTCCCTTTATCATCAGGTTTGCAGATTTCTGTTCGAAGCCCTTTGGCAACTTCACGTTCGGTACCTCGGTATAGTCAAGACAAAAGGTCTGCTGACACTCTTCACAATAGAAATGCGGATGGATATCCTCATCGTGGTCGTTATCATGGCTATGGCAGAGTTCATAGCGCACACCCTCGCTGCCACCCTCGATGACATGTACCAGATGATGCTCCTTAAACAGGGTGAGGGCACGGAAGATGTTCGACTTGTCGATACTCAGAATCTTATATTCTAATTCCGACAGCGTTATTGGGTGAAGGGCTTTCACCAACTCCTTCAGCACTACTATACGGTTGGCTGTAGGTTTTATTCCATGCTCCTCAAGGAGTCCTGTACACTTTGCTTCGTTCATTGGGTGCAAAGATAGTGCAAATTGAGCGAAATGCAAAATAAAACGCGAATTATTTTCATATCCGAGGTACTACCCTCTTTCCGCCCAGTCGCCTCGGTCAAGGCTTCGATAGCTGATGGCTTCGGCGATATGCTGGGACTGTACTCTCTCTGAGCCTTCAAGATCTGCAATGGTTCTTGCCACCTTAAGGATACGGCTATAAGCACGAGCAGAGAGTGAAAGACGTTCCATTGCCATACGAAGCATGCTGAGACCTGCTTCATCGGGTTCGGCAAACTCGTGTATCATCTTCTCGGTCATCTGGGCATTGCAGTATATCCCGCTATAGTCTTTATATCGTAGCTCCTGTATCTGACGAGCCTTGATGACTCTTTCGCGGATGGATGCACTCGACTCTCCTGGAGCGGTATTAGAGATATCCTTGTAGCTTAATGCCGCGCACTGAACCTGAAGATCTATACGATCCATCAACGGCCCGCTGAACTTTGAGAAATATCTTGCAATCTGTCCTGGGGTACATACACAATGATGTGTCGGATCGCCATAGTACCCACATGGACAAGGGTTTGTTGAGGCAACAAACATAAAAGAACACGGATACTCAATCGTATATTTTGCCCTTGAGATGGTAATCTTCCTGTCTTCCAGGGGTTGACGAAGCACCTCGAGGGTGGCTTTGGAAAACTCTCCCAATTCATCAAGAAAGAGGACTCCATGATGTGCCATACTCACCTCGCCAGGAGTGGCTTTTACGCCTCCACCTGTCATCGCTACTTGTGATACAGTATGATGAGGACTACGGAAAGGACGTTGCGAAATCAACGATGTACCTGCAGGCAGTTTCCCAGCAACGGAGTGTATCTGAGTGGTTTCCAGACTTTCGGCAAGTGAGAGAGGAGGTAATATGCTGGGTAACCGCTTGGCCATCATCGACTTACCACTGCCTGGCGGGCCGATAAGAATAACATTATGACTCCCCGCAGCTGCTACTTCGAGGGCACGCTTGACACTCTCCTGCCCTTTTACCTCTGCAAAATCAAGGTCGAAGGCGTATTGCTGTTCGTAGAATTCCTTACGGGTGTCTACAATCGTTGGCTGGTATTTCTCTTTTTCGCCATTAAAGAATGAGACAACATCCGATAGACTATCCATCCCATAGATCTCGAGATTATTCACGACTGCTGCTTCCCTGGCATTCTCTAGAGGTACTATCAACCCCTTAAACTTCTCCGCCCTGGCACGAATGGCTATCGGAAGGGCACCGCTAATGGGTTTCATATTTCCGTCGAGACCAAGCTCGCCAATCATCATATAATCGCCAAGGCTTTCACAGTCAACCTTGCCATGAGCGGCAAGTATGCCGATAGCTAAAGGCAGGTCATAGCCCGTGCCCTCCTTTCTGATATCTGCTGGTGAGAGATTGATGGTGATGTCGGCAGTAGGCGGCTTGAATCCGATGTTATCCATAGCCGCCCGGATACGGTCATAACTCTCTTTTACTGCTGTATCTGCAAGACCAGAGAGACGAAACATGACACCACGGGTCATATTAACTTCGATTGTGATGGTAGTTGCCTCCAGCCCCATCACGGCTGCACAGAATGTTTTAACAAGCATAGTATATAGATTTTTGATTTTTATTGTGTCTATTTCATAAGTTTTTCGATTTCTTCTTTTAGTTTTGTTACAGGCAACGAGTGAGCTACTATCCTGCCCTTGCTGTCTGTTATTATATTGTCGGGCACTTTCGTGAGGCCCAGTTTTACGAGGGCTGGTGTATCCCACATCCTACCGTCACAGATATTACTCCATGTGATGGAGTCGCGGTCCATAAACTTACGGCATTCCTTGTCGCTGGCATCAAGACAGATGCTTACGATTTTCAGTTTGCTGACACCGTTTTCCTTCTCCATCTGCTTCAGCTGACGCTGGATATTCATACTTTCATAGTTCCATGTAGCCCATGTGGTGATAACGTTCACAGGTGCGTAGAGATCGGAATTGGATATTGGCTTGCCTTTGATGTCGGTAGCAGCAAACTTTGGTATGATGGACTTGTCTCGTAGGTTCTTCATTCCCTCCAGATAACTCACAATCTTAGCGATGCTCTTGTTCTGAGGACTAGCACTTTGGATATTCTTCGCCAGTGCGAAGGTCATCTGATGGTCATCGGGCTCTGCCTGGATGAAATATTTGGTGAGCACAAAGATGGCTGCAAGGGTAGTGGGGTTCTTTTGTATGAAGTCTGAAGCGGCATTGGTAACCTCAGGAGGGGTCATATTGCTGATTTTCATCCTGAATGCCGTCATCAGCTCATTCTCCTCGGTTCCCATCACCTTTATCTCCTTCAGATGGGATGCGTCTCCCTCTATTTCCACTTTCTCTCCTGAAGCACCAAAAACAGGAATCTCTGAATAGTTAGGAAACACAAGTACGAAGGTGGCAGTTGTGTCGAGCGGAACCTGATAGGTGAATCTTCCACTTTTTACTTTTATAGTATCCAGTCTTCTGATTCCACCGTCAGGGCTATAAACGTAGAATTCTCCCTGACTGAATCCCTTGAACTCGCCCTTAATTTGGAAATATCCGCTTTCGGAGCCGCATGAGGAGAAGAGGGAAATAAGAAATAAAAAATAAAAAATAAAAAATACAGGAGCGCTCATACGATGGAGCCAGCCCGCCAAAGCCTTACCCTGACGTTCTTTCCCATCTTTTCCATATCGCCTACCCATATTTTTTATTTTTTATTTTATATTTTTTATTTGAAATGGTTTATTTCTTCACCTTCGTCAGTTCCAGATCGTTGGCAGCATAGCTTGCCATTGATGGATCCTTGGCTAAAGCCTTACGAAGTGACTCTGCTGCATCATCGAGGTTGCCCATACGTGCAGAGAGGATAGACTTAAGATACTCTGTAGCGGCATCTGCATTCTTCACATACTTCAGTGTTACAGCTGCTGAAGCGTAGTTCTTGTTCAGAATCTGAGCGAGGGCAGCGCTGTTAGAGTAGATGTCTGCGAAATCCTGTTCTGCCTGAGCATAGTTGCCCTGAGCCAGATGTAGGTTGCCAAGCACCTCACCAAGACCGTTGGCACCTGTGGCGGCAGCGATATACTGTTCTGCTGTCTTGAGGTCGCCTGCCTTCAGAGCAAGCATACCGAGGTTAGCCTGTGCCTCTGGGAGGTTAGATGACAGACTCTGAGCCTTCTGGATATACTGACGGGCTGCATCGTAATTACCACGTGCGTACTGGATTGTAGCCAGATTGTTATAAGCGCGTGGATCGTTCTGATAAATCTTTGTTGTCAGATCGTAGATCTTCTCCTTATCGTTGAGGTCTTCCTTAAGTGCAGCTCCGTAGAGAAGTTCCTCTACGCTCAGCTCTGTAGCGTCGTTATTAATCTGCTGAAGAATCTGTTCATCGCTACGGCCTACTGTCTCGTAGTTGATGGTAAGACGTGCACGGCGCAGCTCAGGCAGGATACCATCGGCGAGCTCACGGAAGGCAGAAGAGATATTCTTAATCTGCTGCTCACGCTCCTCAGGATCCTTATACATTGAGAGAACACGCAGGATGACATCCTTGTCCTGGATATCGCTGGCCTTAACCAACTCCTGGAATCCCTCCCAGTCCTGAGCGGTGTACTTTGCATCTACGTTGGCATCGAGCTTGATCTTCTTCAACTCGTCGCTGACATATTTCTCAGAAACCTTCTGACGCTCTGCAGCAAGTTTGTCGTTGATGCTGAAACCTCCATCGGGAGAAGCGTATGCAGAAACCTCCACATTTTCGAGGTTCAGACCCTCACGGTCGGCATTGATCTTCTGAAGCATCTTAACAAACTCCTGAACGGAATTGTTCTTCAGTTCGCTCTTGCGCAGTGTTGCCTGCTGGATAAGGAACTTGATGTTTGCCTCCTGCTTCTGTTTGGTGATACGCTGATAAGCATCTGGGGCGATAGCTGCCTGAGCGGTATTCAGGGTCTTCTTATAAAGCTCTGATGTGGCGATGATACCATAGGCCACCTTTACCTCAGGTACCTGAACAACTTTCTTTCCTATACGCGCGTTAAAAGTAAGGTACATGTCGGCCTTATTGTCGTCTGCGTATGCGAAGTTGGTCTTCATGGTGTAGTTACCACCAAGACGATATGAGATGGTCTGGTCGTTACCCAGCACACTCTCACCCTGGAACGTAGCGGTATTACCCTGAACTATCTTACCGTTAGAATAACGGAGTTCAGGAACGACAGTAACAACAGCCTTCTTTTTCATATACTTCTCTGGGAAGTGGCCATTGATGGTTGCAGGAACAGTGCCGGCTTGAGTTTCCAGCGGATTAGGAGTCACAGTAAAGTTATCAGCTGACAATGGGCCCAATTTTGAGCATGAAGTGAAAAACATCACTGAAGCAACTGATAGGAGGAAAAAATGTTTTTTATGCATAAAAATAATAATATTTAAGGTGCCGCGAGCGGGACTCGAACCCGCACAGCCATTACTGGCCAAGGGATTTTAAGTCCCTCGTGTCTACCAATTCCACCATTGCGGCGTGGTTTTGTGTGTGCAAAGGTACGGCTATTTCGCCAAATAGCCAAACTTTTTATCAATTATTTAGATAATATCGCTGATTTTAGTTCCAAGCGCGGAGAACGGCACCGTCTAATCGGGCATAATATGTGAGTAGCTGGATGCCTCCTTTGCCAGAAGCAATGACACCATTATTTACATCATAAGAGCGATCGCACTTGGCGCAATGCAACTGTAGACCGTTGTTCTTCCAGGTAAGCGGATAACTAGTCCCGTTGAGTTCCTTCAGACAGTTTGAACATTGTCCGTCGTAGGCCACAAGGCGGTTGTCATAGCTGACAGTACCGATGATGATGCTGTTGTTTGCCCCAAGTACGATTGTTGCCTGACTCTCCCTCTCAGTACTTATGGTTATGTCCTCTGTCGCTCCGTCATAGTTACGTGTGGTCTTCAGATGCCTCACTCCATTTACCATTGACGCTTCAACCTTACAGAAATGTCCTGGATTACCTAATATGCCGGTAAGCTGACAGGGAATAGGGTGCAGCGATGTGTCGAAGGCGAAGAGACAACGGTAATCACGGCTGATGTTGTTCTCTACCTCGCAGGACGAAAACAAAATAAAAAATAAAAAATAAAAAATAAAAAATAGAGTCGACGAAAGAGCTCTCATAATTCTTCACTTAAGCAAGGCTTGCTCTGCCTCAGTCATGTGCTCGAAATGGAATCCGTCGAGGGTCTGCTGCATGAGAGCCTGAATCTTATCGTTGCAGAGATTGCCGATAGAGCCCTCATGGGTATGATGGATATCGTGGCTGGCCTTGAAGGTACCTGCCTCGATGTCGAGACCCACCTTCTTGTAGGCATCTCGGAAAGGCATTCCGTTGGCAGCCAGACGGTTAACCTCCTCTACGGAGAACATCGGATCGTACATCGGGTTGTCGAGGATATGCTCGTTCACCTCTATCTTATTAATAATGTATGCTGCCATCTGCAGACAGTCTTTCAGTTCGTCGAAGGCGGGCAGGAACACTTCTTTTATAATCTGCAGGTCACGGAAATAGCCTACTGGCAGGTTGTTCATGATAAGCATCACCTGCTGAGGCAGCGACTGCAGCTTATTGCATTTCGCGCGGATAAGCTCGAACACATCCGGATTCTTCTTATGAGGCATGATTGAAGAACCGGTGGTGCACTCCTTTGGCAACTTCACAAACGAGAAGTTCTGTGAGTTAAAAAGACATGCGTCGAAAGCCATCTTAGCCAGAGTACCTGCGATAGTGGCGATGGCAAAGCCTACATTGCGCTCCATCTTGCCGCGTCCCATCTGGGCATAGACCACGTTATAGTCCATAGAGTCGAAACCGAGCAACTCTGTTGTCATCGTACGGTTCAGGGGGAATGACGAGCCATATCCAGCTGCCGAGCCGAGAGGATTGCGGTTGGTCATCTTATATGCTGCCTGTAGGAAGAGCATATCGTCAGTAAGACTTTCTGCGTAGGCACCAAACCAGAGTCCGAAACTCGATGGCATCGCAATCTGCAGATGGGTATAGCCAGGCATCAGCACATCCTTATACTGATTACTCTTGGCGATGAGTTCATCGAAGAGAATCTTTACCTCATCAGCGATATCCTTCAGTTCATGTCGGGTGAAGAGTTTGAGGTCTACGAGCACCTGGTCATTGCGTGAGCGGCCAGAATGGATCTTCTTACCCATGTCGCCGAGTTTGCGGGTGAGCAGCATCTCCACCTGAGAGTGCACATCCTCCACATCGTCTTCGATGACAAACTCGCCTCGTTCTGCCAACTGGTAGATGTTCTTCAACTCAGCCAAGAGTGCCGTAAGCTCGTCTTTCTCAAGCAGTCCGATGCTCTCGAGCATGGTGATGTGGGCCATCGAACCCAACACGTCGTACTTGGCCAGATAGAGATCCATCTCCCTGTCTCTTCCGACAGTAAACCTCTCTATCTCCTTATTTATCTCAAAGTTCTTCTCCCAAAGTTTCATACCTCAAACTACTTCTAACTCCTTATACATAATGCACCTGTGCCAAGGCATCGGCGATTTTCTCTACTCCGTCCTGAAGTGGTTTCTCTACCATGCTCTTGATGAATGGGTTAAGCTCTGCCTTAACAGTAACCTTCATCTTTGAGTTGTTCTCGTCTAACGGCAACACCTGAACCCAAACGTTGAAAGGCACGGGCGACTGCACCGTCTCGAACTTCACGCACTTTGGCTCCTCGCGCTCACAGATACGCAGTTTCAGTTCTCCCACAGGGGCAACGTTCAGACTCACCGTATCCTCATCATACTTAAAGTCGTTGACTTTATCCTCTGGCACACGGTCCTGTACTTTCTCGAGGTTACGCAGGTCGCTGATGTTATCATATACAGCCTGTTGAGGGTAGGGAATCTGCTTCACACTACTCTCAAATTTGCTTTCACTTCCAAATAATCCCATTTTTTACCCTTTTACCTTTTTACTTTTTTACTTTTTCCACGTTTCTGGGCTCTTGCGCCATTCAGCGAGCACAGCCTTGTCTTCTTCCTTGATATAGCCTGTCTTTGCAGCTTCCTCAATCACTGCCTCGTAGTTGCTCAGTGTGATGAGTTTCACGCCAGCCTCCTCGAAAGCCTTCTCGGCAACGGGGAATCCGTAGGTGAACGATGCCACCATACCGATTACCTCCACACCATAGTCGCGCAGAGCCTGTACAGCCTTCAGCGAAGAACCGCCGGTAGAGATAAGATCCTCTACCACAACTACCTTCGCACCCTTCTCAATCTCTCCTTCCACCTGATTGCCCATGCCGTGATCCTTTGGCTTCGGACGGACATAGCTGTATGGCAGTCCCAGCTCCTCGGCAACGAGGGCTCCCTGTGCGATGGCGCCAGTAGCCACTCCTGCCACAGCCTCTGCCTCAGGGAAATTCTCCTGGATGGCATGACAGAGCTCGAGCTTTACGAACGAGCGAAGACGTGGGAACGACAGTGTCTTGCGATTGTCGGTATAGATTGGTGACTTCCACCCCGAAGCCCATGTGAAAGGCTCGTTGGGCTGCAGCTTGATGGCCTTGATATCCATCAGCTTCTTTGCGAATTGATTCTTGATTTCCATAACGTTATAGAATAATTTGGCTGCAAAGGTACAACTTTTTTTCAGAACCACAAACCATCATCCCCAAAAAGTTGGCAAAACATTATAGAAAAGCCGGACGCTTCGTAGCATCCGGCTTTAAAGTTGTTTGTCAGATCTTTCGCCAGAGGTTGGCGTCGACCTTCTCGATCTTGCCTTCCTTGACCCAGCGGTAGATGATGGTCTTTACCACTGGCGACTCATTATTGGAGAGGCGCAGGGATACCAGATCCTCCTTAGTGAACTCCTTGGGGAGCGCATCCAGATAACGGATATTTCCCTTTGCTGCCTGAGTACTCAGCTGGTCATTGTGGAGGGCATCGATCTTGTCGCCATAGATCTGAAGTTGGTAGTGGAGACAGCGCTCGGCATACCAGACAGCAAACTTTATGGCTCGCTCAGTCTCCTTCCTACCTTCGAGCAGATAGGCAACGATGCCGGCTCGAAAACCATTGAGGGCAGCACGTCGACGGAACACATCGAGCGAGTAACGCAATGTCTGCAGATACTCCTGACGCTTCGACTCGTCCCATTCCTCTATGGCCTGGTTGATGAGAGGCAGATCTACCTCGCCCTCCTCATCCATCAGACAGAGGCACTGACGCTTCACCTTCTCTTCCTCTTCCTTAGTCCAAATCTTGAACTTAGGCATCTTGGCTCCTACCATATCAGGCAGTACCACAGGTGTCACTCGGCTCACCAGTCCGCTCTCGACATCCGCGAAGAAGGCACGACACTTGTTGGGCGTTCCGCACATCAGGATGTTGTAGTAGAGCGTGACCTTACCTGAGAACGAGTCCTTAGAGATGCGATGCTGACCCCAGGGCTTGTTATCGTAGGCCAAGCGGAAGAGATCGTTCTTCTCTGTCCAGGCGCCGCCTTTATTGTTCTTCAGGACAGTCTCAATCTCTGGTGCGCGAGTAAAGAGATGCTTTCCCTTGGCATAGAGGGCTCGCTCAAGCAATGCCGACACTCCGATATTGGGTTCGATGATGCGGATGTTGGAACAGGGGTTCTCCACATCCTGGCCATCCTTCTTAGCCAGAGAGTAGGCTATCTCCTTCTGCCATTCCACCTCGTCCTGCTTGATGATAGGGTCCATGAGCAGATAAAACAGCTTGTCGGCGAACGACTTACCCGTAGCCTGAGGTGCCTCGATACTGACAATGAAACTGGCAGAGTTCAGTTCACCATCGCGATACTTGGCTCGTACGCTCGTAGCCAGAGTTCCCAGCATCGGCATCGACGCTATCAGTGAGGCCTCCTTAAACTCCTCAGGAGCGTGGTCGGCTATCTCCTGAAGGATGCCAGGAAGATCATCGTCTACAGGGGCGACGAAGGCATCATCGACACATTCTGCGCTTGCCTCCTGTACGGTTCCCATCGATGTGAGCACCTCCTTCATCAGCAAGGGTATCTCTGTAGGACGGACACTCGAGACAGCACTCTTGATGGTAGTCATCACCTCATGATCTGAGAGTCCCCAGTGGGGTAGGATCTGGAACAGCTTCTGCTCATCGAAGTCGCAGATGAATCGCAGATAACGGCTCATGGTGTAAAGGGCCGTATTGCGCTCACCCTCAGCAGGAGCATCGCCATAACCCAGTTTCCAAAGCATCGTCTGAACGATCTTCTCGTAAGGGATGCCTTTGTAATTTAGAGGTGAGAGGCTAGTGGTGAGAGGTGAGAGATGTGTTGTTTCGACCTCCGTCTGCTCCACCTTATTATTAATAGGCAGGGCATAGAGCTTTCGCTGCTCCTCAGTGAGAGGTTCGAAGACCACAGGATCAAGCAACTTTACATACTGCTCTGAGACCATAAAACAGCAACGGGACAGATCCGTAACATGCGAGTCGTAACTGACACCCAGCCGACTCGCCAGCTTCTGGATGTCCTCCTCGATAGAGAGACCAGGTGTGCGCCAAGCCCAGATGTGGGTTCCCCCACCAGCACTCTCGGCAAAGTATACGATGCGGAATTCCTCGATGAGTTTTTCCTCCTGTACCTTTTTCCAAAGAGCTTCTGTCAGGCCTTTCTCGTCGATGTCGAGGAAAAAGAGTCCTGAGGCTACAGCATCTTCAGCCTTGCGCGTACCATTGTTAAAACACTCTGCAAGTGGAAGCCAAACAGGCAGTTCCTTCTTGCGATCCAAATTCTTGTTCTGCTTCACGTCTGCGAGGATTTCCTCTACGTGATTCTCCGCCAGCAGTTGACGGTAAGCAGCCATGCTCGCCTGGCGAGGCTTGCCGCTAAATGATAATGCCAATTGTATCATAGCGGCTGCAAAGCTACCTGGGAATTTAGGGAATTATTTTTTGAGTGTTTTTTCCCAGAACGTTATTTGCTGGTATGTTTCTTTAGTATATCATCTAACTCCTTGATACTCTGAGCTGTAAGTATGATATCATGTTTCTTGATATAGTCTTTGAATGTATTTTTGGTATATTTGTCGCCAAGCTGATTTCCTAAATCCGCTGGGGAATTGTTGCCATAGATATGGTATTTTCTTTGCATCCAGCCTACAATATGACAGAAGCATTGCATGTGAAATCCATCATTATGCCTGCCTTTACGGAAATTTGAGAGCTGAGAGGCGATGATGGGATTTTGGACGATGTCATCCCACACCTTGTTATATATGGAGTCGTACTTGTCATCAGCCAAGTTGAAAAGCTTATTGGCATATTTCTTTACATTCGTCCGCATTTTCTCTAAATCCTCGTCTGGGTTCTCACCTTCCTGCTCCAGAGCTTCCTTCTTTGCCAGAAGGAACAGCAGGCGTAACATTTCGTCATCTGTCAAGCCTGATTCCTTCAAGGCTTTGCCAAAGGCCTCTGGCGACTCGTCCCACTGGTTATAAAGATATCCATGAAGGTCGAGAAGCTGCTGCTCCACCTCTTCTGCGTCTTTGCTGAGCTCTTCTGCCAGTGATGTGTTCTTCATCAGCGACAGATGACTGATATGTCCTCGCCAGTAGTTTTTCCAGGCATCACTCTCAAGGAGTTCTTTCTTTGCCTCCTCAAAGAGGGCATCGACCTCCTCGTCGGCCATATTCCTGATGTCAAGCAGTTCAGCGAAGAGGAGTGTCATCTGGTGCATTATCACGAGACCAATGCCTATCTGCTGTCTGGCGCCCGATGCCACCTCTCCGATACTCTGTCCGAAATAGGCCATCGATTCGATTGCCTCCAATTGGGCTTGCTCTGTTTCTTCATTTGGCGGCTCAGGGTTTGAGAGCGACTGCATCCAGCCCATTGCCTCTTCATCGTCCATATTTGGCAGATAGTGGTCTTTAAACATCTTTCTGACAACGGGGTCACCTTTAGCCGCTCCCGTTTTCTTCTTCTCAAGCATCTCCTTCAGCCGGAGCCAGATGGTAGGAGTGTCTATCTTCAGTTCTTGGCTTTGGTTGGGCGAGATAAGAGCTGCTATCTCTGCATCCATGCGATGGTCTGAGTTCATCTTCCTTAACTGCTCGCGATAGCCCCTCAGCAGTAATGCCTGAGGACGATCCTTCAGGGCAGCCATCAATGTTCCGACTCTTTCCATGCGGTTGAACACAGCCGTTGCCTCAACACCGCTATCATCAAACAGTCCCTGCTGGCGCTCCTTGGTAATCTGTTCCATACGGCTTGCACAGACTTCCCAATTATATGCCATCATATCAATCATCTTCTGAGTTTCCTGATCTTTAGCAAGCACCAGCAACTCGCGCATCTTATCCTGTTCTTTGTTGCTCATATATTCGGTTTTTAAACATTCGGACTGCAAAGATACGAAAATAAATTGGAATAAAAGCGTTTTTATTTATTCTTTGTAGACAAACGGTCACATGGTCACAGCTGTGACCATGTGACCAATGGAGGGTAAATACGAGTGGTGGTGAGATTATAACCATTTGATAATAAGTGTTTTATTTTGAATTTGTATAATTTTGCTATAATGTAAGGTCACATGGTCACAGCTGTGACCGTGACCGTTTTTGCTGGGGATGTTTGGCGGTATTAACTGGTGTCATTGACAGTATTAGGTATAGAAGGGGAAAGGATTAATGCCCGCAAGGGAAAGGATTAAGGCTAACAGGGAGTGAGAAGGCATCTTTCTGCCTTGCGCCTATACACAATCGATTGTCTGCCTATACGCAAACAATCGTTTCCTTATACTCGAAATCAATCGTATTTCCGGATGATGCCCGTCTATAATGGAGCACTAAATCTCCGTATAGATATGCTCCTTGCCCATCTTTGTTTTCAGCAACTTGGGATTGTCGCCTTTGGTCCACTCGTTGAGCTGCTTACGGGCAGAATAGAGGGTCAGTCCTGAAAAACGAGAGAACCTGCCGGCTGTGATAAAGCCGCCATATTTCTGGATGCACTCTCGCATCATCTGCTCCAGCTTCTCCTTGTCGGCCATGAGCTCCTGTGTGTCAGTATTATGATAGCGTCGGAATCCGTCGAGCCAGTAGTCGATGGCCTTGTCCCACAGTTTTCCTGGGTTATATTCCACACCGTCGAGTTTGACATCACGGTCTTTTACTGCGTCAGGATCGGTGACCTGTTTTGTCAGCGACAGCTTTGGTGCAAAAGAACCAATGGGTGTCTCGATGCGATAGCCCTCGGCCAGAAACCTTCCAGCCGCACGGATAAAGACATCGAAGGCACGGCTCATCTCGCTATATCGCATGTTGTAAGTGCGTTCGCAGTAGTCTTCCAGCTCCTTCATAGTCAGCTTCATTCCACTCTTCGGGCGCACATACAAAAGGTTCTTCCCGTCCTCGCCTTTCACTGGCGTCGGGTGTACCTCATACCACATTCCACTGTTCTTTTTCGGCATATCTTCTTTGTTTCAATTATACTGCAAAGATACAAAAAATTATTCAAATATCCAAATATTTTGGTGGTTTGTTTTTTTATTTGTACTTTTGCAGCCGAATTCAAATTTGATTTAAAAATGAGAAAGTACATTATTTCTATTGCCTTGTGTTGTTGCAGCTTAACATCATGTATCAAAGACGAGGCTCCCAACAAGGAGTGTGACATCGAAAGCGTCTGGATAGAAGGTGAGGAGTATCAACAATATTTCTATCGTACAAATGAGATGCGTAAAGAGTCTATTGGTTCGATTGATACAGACATCATATTCTCTGTTCGTTCGCTTATCTCTTTGAGTAAAGATATTCCCCTGAACTTCAAGATTACTGAAGGTGCCACTATCGAACCAGCCAACGGCTCGAAGCAGGATTTCACAAAAGGTCCCGTTACCTATACTGTAACTGCAGAGGATGGACAGTGGAAACGTACATACAATGTGATATTCAGGGAGGCAGCGTTGCCAGCATCGAAGTACAGCTTTGAGAATGTGGAGACACGTAGGGAGAGAACTATGTTCTACCAATACAACGAGATCCATTACTTCTATGAGAATGCGAGTGATGGCAAAGAGGATTATTGCTGGGCAACCGGCAATCCGGGAACTGCACTTTTGATGAATGATGCCAAACCAGAGTCTTTCCCCACCTATTCTGTAGCGAAGGGTAAAGAAGGGAAGGGCGTCTGTCTGAACACCCAGTCGGCTGGCGCAATGGGAGAGGCTTTCAATAAGCCTATCGCTGCAGGAAGCCTTTTCTTGGGCAAATTCGTGACAGAATATGTGATGGCAGATCCTCTGAAAGCCACTCAGTTCGGTGTACCCAACGGCAGGGAGCCTGTGCGTATCACTGGCTGGTATAAGTATAAGCCCGGCGAGAAGTTTACAGACATGCACATGAAAGAGATTCCTAATCGTGTAGATGAAGCCAGTATCTATGCTGTGTTCTATCGTAACACAGATGATGCAGGCAATACCTATGTTCTTGATGGCCACTCAGTAGAAGACCTCGACAAGATACTTGACAATCCGCTGGTATATAAGGTGGCTCGTGTGAAATCATTACCAGCTACTGATACGTGGACACAGTGGGAGATGTTCTTCGAAGGAAAGGATGCGCCAGACGACATCGTTAATGCCATGGGCTGCAATCTGGCTCTGGTGTTCTCGTCGAGTAAGAGCGGAGCCCAGTTCGAGGGTGCAATAGGTAGCACTCTCTATATTGATGAAGTAGAAGTATCGTATGAGAAATAAGGTAAAAATGAAAAAATGAAATAATGAAATAATGAAATAATGAAAAAGAATATTGCATACATCATACTTATAGCGACGGCTTTGTTTATCGGCAACACGGCAAATGCCGGCACGCTTGATAGTCTGGAAGTGAAGGCTCGTGTGGGCTATAGCATCGGTGGTACGTCACCACTCCCGTTGCCTGAGACCATCCGTAGTATCGAAAGCTATAATCTTACTCCATCGTTTATGGTGGGACTCGATGCCATGCTGCCACTCTCTCAGAAGTGGGGAGTTATGGCAGGTCTGCGTTTCGAGAACAAAGGCATGAAGGCTGCTGTCACCACCAAGGCTTACTATATGGAGGTGGTGAAGGGCGACCAGCAGATGGCAGGTCTCTTTACCGGTCATGTAGAGCAGAAAGTAAAGCAGTGGATGCTGACCATTCCCGTACAGGCAACATTCAAGTTAGGCAACAAGGTGATGCTGAAGGGCGGACCTTATGTGTCGTTCCTTCTGAACAAGGAGTTCAGCGGTATTGCATCTGACGGATATCTGAGGAAAGACAATCCAACAGGAGCTAAGATCCTTATGGGTAGCAAGGAGGGAGAATGGGCCACTTATGAATTCAAAGATGACATGCGCAGCGTGCAGTTTGGTATCGGTATTGGTGCCGACTGGCAGGTGCACAAGCGCATAGGTCTGTCAGCCGACCTGAACTGGGGTCTGACAGGCGTCTTCCCAGGTGACTTCAAGACTGTAGAGCAGACTCTTTATCCCATCTACGGTACCATCGGTGTATATTACCGATTCAAGTGATTTGAGCTTAGCCAGAGGCCGGAGAAGGTCAGTAATCCGTTGAGCATCAGGAGCTCATAGCCAAAGCGGTAACCCCAAAGCTGTTGGGTTGCCACGTCGAGAGCATAGCAAAGCAAGGGAGAGGCTATGCAGATATAAGGCACAAGCTTGTCATTTGGTTTGCGATGCGTGAAAAGTCCGAAGGCGAAAAGTCCTAACAGCGGACCGTATGTGTATGATGCTATAGTATAGATGGCATCGATGAGCGAAGTGGAGTTGATGGCCCGGAATAGGATGATGAAGATTACGAATACAGCACAGATGGCAATATGCATCCGTTTGCGAAGGGTTTCGTTGCCAGGCTGACGACGGATATCTACGCAGTAACAGGTGGTAAGGGCTGTTAATGCGGAATCGGCACTTGAGAATGAGGCTGCCAGGATGCCGAGGATAAATAAATGATAAATGATAAAAGATAAATGATAATCAGCTGCGCCCTGAACGAAACCTGGCAATAACTCGTCGCCCTTGAGGCCAGTGACGTCGCCAGTAAGGATGGCCAAAAGGACACCTAAGGCCAGGAAGAGAAGGTTGGCTGGAACGAAGGCGACACCATAGGTACACATATCCTTTTGGGCATCCTTCAATGACTTGATTGTCAGATTCTTCTGCATCATATCCTGGTCGAGGCCCGTCATCACGATAGCGATAAAGGCACCGCTGAGAAACTGTTTCCAGAAATTATGTGGCGACACCCAGTCGTCGAACACGAAGATACGGCTCATCGGATTATCTGAGATTACTCTTACAGCCTCGCCAACAGAAAGATTCATTTGGCTGATTGCCTCCATGATAATCAGCACCAAAGCAGTAAACAGACAGATGGTCTGGAAGGTATCCGTGAATACCAGTGTGCCGATGCCCCCTCGACGGGTATAGAGCCAGATGAGCATCACCATTCCTACGACATTGACGGCAAATGGGATACCTGCCGGGTCGAACACAAACTGTTGGAGGATGATACAAACCACATAGAACCTCACTGCTGCACCTATCATCTTGGATATCAGGAAGAACCAGGCGCCTGTAAGATAGGAACGGTTGCCCAGCCTTTGACCTAAGTAGGTATATATGCTCGTTAGCTGCAGGCGATAATAAAGCGGTAACAGTACAAACGCTATAGCGATGTAACCCACGATGAATCCCATGCACATCTGCAGATAGGTCATCTGCGAGGTCAGCACCATTCCCGGCACAGAGACAAACGTCACCCCGGAAATCGAGGCTCCCACCATTCCGAAAGCTACCATATACCACGGGGCACGACGGTTGGCACGGAAAAATGTGTTGTTGTCAGCCTTCCCTCTCGTAAGGTGACTGATGCCGAAGAGTATGGCGAAATATGCTATGACAGTGATTAATATGCTCATTCGGGCTGCAAAGATAGTGCGAATTTCGGAAAAAGCCAAAAAACTTTTGGTTTTCTTCTCACTTATTCGTACCTTTGCACCCGATTTCGAAATATATTAAGGTATACCAATGAATATTGAAGCGTTGATTAGCAAGGCTGCGGGTGATGCCGTGAAGGCTCTCTATGGCATGGACGCCACAGAGAAGATGCTGCAGCTGCAGAAGACAAGAAGTGAGTTTGAGGGAAACCTGACTCTGGTGGTTTTTCCTTTCGTAAAGGCTGCCAAGAAGAGTCCTGAGCAGACAGCACAGGAGATTGGCGAATATCTGACGAATAACTGTTCGGCAGTGGAGAAGTTTAATGTGGTGAAGGGCTTCCTGAACCTGAGCATCGGTGATGGTGCATGGGTGGAGTTGCTCAGTGCCATCGATGCCGACGACAACTTCGGAATGAAGAAGGCCGACGAAAACTCTCCTCTCGTGATGATTGAATACTCATCGCCTAACACCAACAAACCCCTGCATTTGGGTCATGTGCGTAACAACCTGCTGGGTTGGAGCTTGGCTCAGATTATGGAGGCCAACGGCAACAAGGTGGTGAAGACCAATATCGTGAATGACCGTGGTATCCACATCTGTAAGTCGATGCTCGCCTGGCTGAAATACGGCAATGGTGAGACTCCAGAGTCGTCTGGCAAGAAGGGCGACCACCTTATTGGCGACTACTATGTAGCCTTCGACAAGCACTATCGTGAGGAGATTAAGGAACTCGTTGCCCAGGGTATGGACGAAGAAAAAGCCAAGCAGGAGGCTCCACTCATTAAGGAGGCTCACGAGATGCTGGTGAAGTGGGAGCAGAACGACCCTGAGGTTCGTGCCCTCTGGGAGAAGATGAACAACTGGGTATATGCCGGCTTCGATGAGACATACAAGAAGATGGGCGTATCATTCGATAAGATATACTACGAGAGCCAGACCTATCTGAAGGGTAAGGCTAAGGTGGAGGAAGGTCTCTCCAAGGGACTCTTTGAGCGCCACGAGGATAATTCTGTATGGGCTGATCTCACCAATGAGGGTCTCGACCAGAAGCTTCTTTTGCGTTCAGATGGCACCTCAGTATATATGACACAGGATATCGGTACAGCTGAGATGCGTTTCCAGGATTATCCCATCGACAAGATGATCTATGTGGTAGGCAATGAGCAGAACTACCACTTCCAAGTGCTATCAATCCTGCTCGACCGTCTGGGCTTCAAGTGGGGTAAGGAGCTGACTCACTTCTCTTACGGTATGGTGGAATTGCCAAATGGTAAGATGAAGAGCCGTGAGGGAACGGTAGTTGATGCTGACGACCTGATGGCTCTGATGGTAGAAGATGCCTATAAGACCTCGATGGAACTTGGCAAATTCGATGATATGACCGAAGAGGAACGTCGTGAGATAGCCCGTATCGTGGGTATGGGTGCCCTGAAGTACTTCATCCTGAAGGTTGATGCTCGTAAGAATATGCTCTTCAATCCAGAGGAAAGTATTGATTTCAACGGAAATACAGGTCCTTTTATCCAGTATACCTATGCCCGTATTCGTAGTATCTTGCGCAAGGCTGAGGCTGAGGGCTTGAAGCCTGCTGCAACTCAGGTTGCGCTGGCTGAAAAGGAGGTGGAGCTGGTTCAGAAGATGAACGAGTTTGGTGCTGCTGTAGAGCAGGCAGGTAAGGATTATTCTCCAAGCGGTATCGCAAACTACTGCTACGAGCTTACCAAGGTGTTCAACCAGTTCTACCACGATTACTCAATCCTTAACGAGCCCGATGAGCAGAAAAAGGCTATCCGCTTGATGCTGGCCAAGAATGTGGCTAAGATTATCAAGAACGGCATGGGTCTCCTTGGCATCGAAGTCCCTGAGCGCATGTAATTCATAGAAATTCCTATTTCATCCTAGGAATGCCTAATATGAATATCCAGAATCCTCCTGATTACAGACACGACACCGTCCTGCCCTTGCCTCCTGAGGTGAGGGCAGACGCGTGGGCGGTGGATGCCGCCTGTTCTGGTAACCCGGGACCGATGGAATATCAGGCCATCGACCTTACGACAGGGGCGCGGGTGTTCCACTACGGGCCTGTTCATGGAACGAATAATATCGGAGAGTTCCTGGCTATCGTTCATGCCCTCGCTCTCTGTTGGCAACAGGGGCTGCACAATAAAACCATATATAGCGATTCTTACAATGCTATCCTCTGGGTTCAGAAGCGCAAGTGTAAGACCAAACTTGAGCGAACACCACAGACGGAAAAACTATACCAGATAATCCTGCGTGCCGAAAACTGGCTCCAGACACACAATTACCGTAATCCCATCATCAAATGGGAGACACAGAAATGGGGTGAGGTTCCTGCAGATTTCGGCAGGAAGTAAAACCTTATCTTCGATAAGTCACAATATAATTGTCACCATACTTTTTGGAACTAGTCACCTTTGCATTCGTAGGAATCTGTGGTGCTCTGGTGCCTCCAGAAACAGTCATCACTGTATTTGTCTCCACTCGGATCTCGTCCCATAGATTTTGGACGAGGAATGAACGCAATGTCTCAGCACCGCCCTCAACGATGAGCGACTGTATGTTATGCGAATGAAGACTCTCAAGGTTCAGCGGATGCTGATGGTCGATGACAAGGCGCTTGGGGGCTGGGCCATTCCAGTGGCGCACATTCAGTTGGGGATGCTCCCGTTCATCAGTGACACGACCTACGAGGATAGCATCCTCCTCAGCACGTAGCTTATGTGAGAGCATGGAGGTGAAATCGTTGGAAATCTTGGCGGCTTGGAAATTATTATCGATAAAACCGTTGGCTGTCTGTGCCCATTTCAGTATGATATAAGGCCGTTTTTCCCGATGGAATGTGAAAAAACGACGGTTTAAGGCCTTACATTCCTCTTCAAGAACACCTACCTCTACTGCAATACCGGCATCACGCAGCTTCTGTATTCCACGGCCCTGAACCTCTGCGAATTCATCTATGCAACCTACCACCACACGATGGACACCTTTCTTTATTATAAGGTCGGCACAGGGAGGAGTCTTGCCATAATGAGAACAAGGCTCTAGCGACACGTATATGGTCGCCTTACTGAGCAGGGGCTCATCCTCCTGCCTTACTGAGGTAAAGGCATTCACTTCAGCGTGACCCTCCCCGCATCGCACATGATAACCCTCACCGATAATCCGTCCGTCATTACTCACAATCACAGCCCCCACCATTGGGTTGGGCTTCGCATTCCGCTGCCCGTTCTTAGCCAGCTGGATGCATCTCCGCATATAATTCTCGTCGTTAGTCATATCATTCGCGCTGCAAAAATACAAATATTTTCCGAAAAAACGTATGTTTTCTATCATCTTTTTATTATTGCAGATAGCGAAAACTATCTGCAGAAACACTCGACTTTATCACTAAACTAACAAAGTCTAATTTTATTGTTGATTAAATAAAATCCTGAGTGCAAAGTTACGAAAAAAGGTTGAATATATCAACGCTTTTCGGAAGATTAACGCAGAAAGCGCGTAAATAAAAGGCAAGACGGGGAAATATGGAGATGTTCAGTTTTTGGCTGAATGCAAATTTGGGAGGAATAAAGAAGTAGATAGGTTTCTTATCCGTAACCCCAGAATCGTCAAAAGCAATGAGGTATGCTGAACTTTTATCATTCTGTATACCTATAACTGCCAAAGGGGTTCCTGTCGCCAATTAGACGGGAATCCCATCATGGCTGGATCTATTGACGGATTGCGAAGCAGCAATAGCTTGAGGTCGCCAACGAAAGTGTTGTTGGCGTCGATAGCATTCAGCCAATAGGCAATACAGCAGAGTTGGGCATATAGCGACTCTTCCCTGAATGTGAAGTTGGTAATCCACTTGTTGGGCATTATTTGTGGTGTCGCTGGCTTCAAAGGATATGCCCGATTCCATACCCTTGCATGGTGGGCACAATGATTACGGAGCGAGGTCAGACTTTCCAGCCAACTTGAAAGAAACTTGTGGTGATTCAGTCCAAACTCATGTGCGACATTATGTTTCAGTTGCGACTCGTTGAAGTTGTTGAAGAGTTTTGAGAGTTCACCCAAGGATATTACCTCCAGCGTTTTCCAGACAGGCGGCAGGTCTGGATCAGTGTATTTGCGGAAATGCTCACGGATATACCGCTCCTTAGAGCGACCGACTTCTTTTTTGATGGTGTCAAGGTTGGTCTGGAAATGCCTTTGATTTACAGCCTTTGTCGCATCCATAAACCAGAACGGACCACATGTGGGGGCAAAGTGTTTGATGACCTTTGATCTGACCGCCACCTCAATAGTCTGAATAGCCTTGAAGAGCAAAGCCTTCAAGTCCTTGTCGAAAAAGTAACAAGCTAATACCTCTTCAAAATGACTGTTGGGAAGGAACTGATGAGTATGATGATCAGCTTCCAAGTGATACCAGTAGTCTGCCAATCGGAAGTAACTGATAGCATCAAGAGCTTGTTCTGCCTTATTGGTATCAGCAATCATCAGACCTCAGCCTTGCAGTGTCTGAATCTGCTGTGCTAGCGTCATTGCTTGTTTGGTATACCTCATATCTATATACAAAAAATGTCCCGCTGGGTACGCTGTTCTTATGGGAAGCGGGCGGGATTTGTCGGTGCAAAGATAGGCTTTATTTCTGAATCTTCCAAACTTTTTGAGACATTTTTGCCAATTTTCGCTCCAAAAGTGGTTTCACAAGCCTTGTGAAAGGTTATTTTTATTCTTTTTTGGGGTAATCGTATCTTTGCAGTGTTTTCGGAACCGTACCAGTTTGCTGGCTTACTGCCATCGGGAAGTAAGAATGCCGAAGCCCAAGGGTGGAGGCTGCGGGACGGAAACCTATATATAGGAAAGGCGTTACTTGACGCTTTGTGCTTGACGTTCTGGAATCTGGCAGTTCCGTTTACTGGCCAAATAAGCGTGCAAAATGGTAACTATTTTTTTACTTGCGAAACTTGAATCATAGTATATGACACTAAAGGAGAAACTGCTTAAATTCAATGGTTCGAATGACGAAGATGAACTTCTGAAGATGTTCGACGAACTTGCCCCAAGTTTCCTCTATGGAGGTTTTATTAAGGTGAGAGATGATTATCAGGTATTCATCAGAACCGTGGAATTCTATTTCCATAGTGAGAAGACCTATGGCATTCATGATCCGATAGTTTACCACCGCAATATACGAAACAGGGAAGGACGCATATTACATGAACAGCCCTATTTCCCAACGATGACATTGCATGCACACAATTCCGGCTTTGACATCACATTTGAGAATAAAGATGAGAAATATAGAGCATCTGCGCTTATCCGAACATACGAGGTTAAAGACAAACAGGGAAATTATTTGATCTGGAGAAAGGATGAAGAATCAGGGAATTACATGTTTCAGTCTTCTGATATCTATGGCTTTAACACTCAATCGACCTATCTTTATACGCTATTAAACGGATTCTCGTTAGAAACTGCGAATGATATTCAGTGGATAGAAGAACCAAGACAACAGACATTAGCAATTGAACCGAGACTACGAAAGAATGTATTTAAGTCAGAAAGTGAATGGAAATACATTCCTGTCAAGATTAACAGATGTGAACGTATGTGGAGTTTTACACGTAAAGACGAAATATAAGGTCATGACAAAGCCTTTTATCTATACTTCAGAATGGCTTAGAACCACTCAAAAAACAGCTGGAGTTGCTAAAGCAATCTTTGCCGCTCTCGATGAGCAGAAAGTGGAGCATCGAGAGTTAGTAAACACAAATGACTATTGGTGTCGTGACTATATGCCAGTGAAACTGTTCGATGACGGGACCTATGCCAAGTATGAATATCGCCCTGATTATTTGTATGACGACAAAAAGGAACGGAAATTTATAACTAAGCAGAAAGATGCATGCAGTGAATTACAGCTGTTTACTCCCACAGACATGAATATTGTGTTTGATGGAGGTAATTACGTCAGATGCGGCAATAAAGTCATCATGACTGACAAGATTCTCATGGAGAACCCCAACCGACCTTTGGATGAATTATTTCAGCATTTGAGGCATTCCCTTTGTGCCGACATCATTCTTTTACCATGGGATATGGATGATAAATGCGGACATGCTGACGGAATGGTAGCGGCCATTAACGATGAAAGAATCTTGTTAAACAGCTGTTGGAAACATGATTTCCCCGAATTTCACAAAAGGCTTTTGAAATTATTGGATCCTCATTTTGATGTCGTTGAACTCTCATACGATTGCAAACCAGACAAAGATTCGTGGTGCTATTTGAACTACCTTCAAGTTCCAGGTGCCATCCTACTTCCATGCCTTTCTGAACATGCCGACTCTGCTAATGATAGAGCAGCAATAAAAACATTCAAACAGATTTTCCCGCATTTAGAGATAATACCCATTTATGCACAACCACTTATAGTGGATGGCGGTGCCATTCATTGTGTCACTTGGGAATACATAGAACATAAAGGCCAATCTCTCCCATCTAATGAACGGTTGAAGAAACGGAAGGAAATGGTGGATACTCGAAATGAGTTGGAATAACAGGAGAGTAGTATAGTCATTATAGGAACATGACAATTCAAGATATGAATAAACTGTCAATCAGATTTTACAAGGACCATAAGGTGCGGGCAGTCTGGGACGAGGATGGGAACCACTGGTGGTTCTCGGTGCTGGACATCGTGGGAGCCATCAACCAGCAGGATGACCATGAGAAGAACCGTAACTACTGGAAGTACCTGAAGGCAAAATTGAAGAAGGAAAATAGTGAAGTGGTTAGTGACACTACCCAGTTGAAACTCACTGCTCCTGATGGAAAGAAACGTATGACCGATGTTATCAGCCAAGCTGGTGTCGACAAGCTTGCTAAGGCCATTCGGAACCAACAGGCAATGGACTTCCTCGATTGGTTCACCTACAGCGATAACACTATCGACGGGCAGAGCCGGAAGAAGGCCTACACGCTGTGGGAGAGCCGCCTGGTGGCAGAAAAAGATGTGGGCACTGTTAAGGCGCTGCAGCAGATTCATGCCTATCTGTTTGGTGGACTATATAACTTCGCTGGCAAGATTCGTACGAAAACCATCGCTAAGGGTAATACTCTGTTCTGTTTGGCAGAGCATCTGCATAGCTATCTGAACACCGTAGAGGCGATGCCAGAGACGACTTTCGACGAGATTGTAGAGAAGTATGTAGAGATGAATGCGGCTCATCCTTTTATGGAGGGCAATGGCCGTTCTACGCGCATCTGGCTTGACATGATATTCAAGAAGCGTATAAAGATGTGCGTGGATTGGAGCCGGATTGATAAACGTGACTATCTCGACGCCATGATTGCCAGCCATACGGATAGTAGTCGCATCCATGAATTGCTCGAAGGTGCAATGACTGACAAGATTGACGACCGCGAGATATTCATGAAGGGTATTGACTATTCGTATTACTATGAGCAGGAAGAATAGGATTTTGTAAGCACTTTGACAAGCTCTACCCAAGGTGTAGCCATACTCTAAGCAGCTTCTAGCCATACTCTAGGCTGCTTCTAGGCTTACTCAAGAGTATGGTCAGAGCGAAAGAAAAGCGAGGCTAAAGGTTGGAAGGAGCGATTGGATGGAATAAAAAGACGAATAAACTCGTTATAGGAATAAAGGAATACAATGACAAAAGAAGACATCCTGAAGCTTAAGAGACACGGCAGAACAGACGCGAGTGCAGTTCTTCGACAAGCGAAGCGGCAATGCCGAGCGCAAGGAGCGGGTGACTCGCGATAACAAGTATGACGTGAGTTGCGAGATGGTGGCACAGAGCAATTCTCGTGGCGGAATGATTGTGGTGGGTATTGATGACAAGACAGGGCGCATCAATCCGCTCTCGTTTGTGGAGGTGCAAGAGAGATACTTGAACATATAGGCTATAGTTATCATCCCACTTCAAAATAATGTTGTACCTTTGCACTCGATGATGAGCCACGAAACAGGCGGTGGCTCTGAGTCGGGTGCTCTTTTAGGAAATTTATAGCAGAACATTGAATTGAGAACAGTCTCCAAATCGTAACCCGGAAATTTCTCAATCCTCTGCATCACCTTTATACAAAGAAATCCTGCAAATTCTTCCAAAGTTACAGAAAAAAAACATTCACATAGAAAAGCATAAATCAGACAAAAGGTTGCTAATTTTGGGCAACCATATTATTTTTCTTACGTTAAAGCAAACAATCAAGTTGAGAGTCTGGTGATCGATCTCAAACTCCTGAAGGATACATGAAAATTTATTTATGTTTTTTTGCTACCATGCTGCCACCTTTCCGGGTTATCTTTATTTAAATGGGTTTCAAGAGGTTGGTGGTAGCATGGTAGCAAATTTTGAAAAATAAAAAATTCATCATCGTTTTGCTGGGTCAGGAATATTTCGTACCTTTGCAAGCGATATGACATACGAAGACTATTGGCACAGACTATCATCACTTTATGATGCTGACGAGGCGAAAGCCATCGTCCGTTGGGTGCTTGACGTGCGCTTCGGTTTGTCGTTCACCGATATTCTTTGCGGCAAAGTTAGTGAATTATCCGCAGATGAGCAAGAAGAACTGGAAAAAATTATGCTCCGTCTCGAAAAAGGTGAACCGGTGCAGTATGTCATTGGTGTAGCAGATTTCTGTGGACGACAGTTCCATGTGGCCCCTGGAGTACTAATCCCACGCCCTGAAACAGCAGAGCTCTGCCGCTGGATCACCTCACACAGGCACTCTGTGAGGTCAAACCTCACAGAGTGCCTGTCCCCGTGTGAGGTGATCGATATCGGAACGGGTAGCGGGTGTATAGCTATTACTCTGGCTTTGGAGATTCCTGAGGCAAAAGTTACTGCTTGGGATATATCCGATGAGGCATTGCATATTGCTCAAGAGAATGCCAAAGCCCTCGAAGCCGAAGTCATCTTTGAAAAGAAGGATGTCCTTATTATTATTCCTGAGCAAAGCTCGCCTACCCATAGCCTTTCTCTCACCTCTAAATACGATATCATCGTGAGCAATCCGCCATATATCTGCGACAAGGAGAAAGAGGCGATGGAGAAAAATGTGCTTGAGCATGAGCCGCATCTGGCATTATTTGTTCCTGATGACGACCCTCTGCTCTTTTATAGGGCTATCGCAAAATATGCCCTTGAAGCATTAAAGCCAGACGGGATGTTGTTTTTTGAACTCAATCCCATCTATGCCGAGGATACAGAGTCGATGCTCCTTGACATGGGATTCAAGCATACAGAACTGAGAAAAGACCAATATGGTAAACTACGTTTCCTTAAAGCCACTAAGATATGAAAAAAGAAAAGACTGAAGAAGAGGCCTTCCTGCAGCTGGCCGCTTTATGTGCAAATGCCGAGCACTGTCAGTATGAGATGCTCGAGAAGATGAAACGCTGGGAACTCTCTGAGGAGGCTCAGGCGAGAGTCATGGCACAGCTTATCGAGGAGAGGTATGTAGACGACAGACGTTATGCCCGTGCCTTCGTGAAAGACAAGATACGCTACAATAAGTGGGGTCGTAGGAAGGTACAACAGGGCCTTTGGATGAAACGTATCGATAAGGAGATACAGGATGAAGTTCTCGATGAAATCGATGAAAAAGAGTATCTTGACGTGCTCAAGCCTCTCTTGAAACAGAAACGGAAGAGCATAAAGGCCAATAGCGACTATGAACTGAACCAGAAGCTTGTTCGTTTTGCTTATGGACGGGGATTTACGTTCGACATCATCCGTCAATGTCTCGATGTGAGCGATATCGACGAAGACGATTTTGAGAGCGATGAGGATTAGTTTATGGACTCGTCTATTAGACCTTATATCGCCAAGACTATGTACCGTCTGTGGCGAAAGGTTGTCTGTTACGGAGGAGGTGCTCTGTGGGAAATGTAACCTTCACCTGCCTCGTACCGGTTTTCAGCGTGACCCTCAGGAGAATATCATGGCAAAGATGTTCTGGGGACAGATTCCCATCGAACGGGCCACAGCACTCTTCTACTATGAGGCTCATGCTGAAACGGCTAATATCCTCTATGAACTGAAATACAAGAACCATCCCGAGATAGGCGAGACGATGGGAAGGATGATGGCTCGCGAACTGGAAAGAGGCGACTTCTTCGATGGAATTGATGGGATTGTACCTGTACCACTTGCAAAAAAGCGTGAACGTCAGAGGGGCTATAACCAGAGTATGGAGATAGCAAAGGGAGTGAGTAAAATAACGCGTCTACCCATTTATGATAAGGTTGTAAAGCGAAACACTTTTAGTGGTAGCCAGACCAGCAAAGGCCGTTGGGAGCGTAATGAGAATGTGGAGAATGTCTTCGAGCTCATCGATGGCGATAGTATCAGAGGCAAGCATCTGCTTATCATCGATGATGTCGTTACCACAGGAGCCACCATCATTGCCTGTGCCAAAGAAATGAGCAAAGCCGAGGGAGTTCGCTTCAGCGTCCTCTCCCTCGGCTTCGCTAAGAGTTAAGAATACCCTTAGATATTTATCATAAATGACATACCAATGGTGTAATAGTTCATCTTCTTTGTCTTCCTGAACTCAATAGGATCAAGATAATTTGAATAGTCAGACACGAACTGAACCATGTTGAAGGCATTTTCAGTAAGACCATCCTTAAGATAGTGATACGGATCGTATTTCATGGTGAAGTTCTTCTTAGAGTAATCGTAGTCTACGAACAATCTCCATGCAAAGTTTGACTTGTAACGATAGGTCAGCGAAATACCAGTACCCCATGTGGTAGAACTCTCTGAGCCAAGAGTCAGATAATCCCATTTTGAAGAGTATTTATCTCCAGCGCTTGTGTTAAAAGGATAAGATAAATAGCTTTCATCTGTAATCAGATTTCCGTCTTGGAGAACCAGACGATAATTAACATCCTTAACGTAACCAGAGGCATAGCCATCGATATCAAGCTCCTGAGTAAACGAACGTCCGATAAGGAACTTTGTTCCTAATGAGAAACGATTGCTCAGAGGCAGGTTCAGATACAGACCGACGCTGGCAGAAAACTCAGTCAAGTGATCGCTCTCTACGACACCACCTAGATCTTCTATTGGACTTCCACCTTCTACGGCCTTCTTATAGAACTCATCCTTGTTAGAATAAAGTCCGCCCACAACATCATACCAGCCGTAAGCCTGATCCTCAGCAGCCAGTTCTGTATATTGTCCGAACGACTTTGCTGACATAGCACGAACACGTGCACGACCACCGATACCTATGTACTTGTTGAAGAAATATGCTCCTTCTACATCTACTACAGTAGCCGGACGGAAGTGAATATTCGGACCTTCTTCGTCATCTATAGCCTCTTCGTCATCATAGCCGAGGTCTGAAGCCTTGTAACGCTCTGGGTTTACAACATCTTCTATTCCGAAACCGATATTCTTTGTTCCCAATCCGAGACCCATAGAGATTGCGAAGAACGATGGATTCTCAGAGTCGGATATAAGGTCATTACGCAGGAGACCATTTCCCTTGAAGAGAATGTCACCAAGGGCATATCCCAACTCTGTTGACATGATACCGATACCTGCTCCCGACATTACATCGCTAATCCAGTGACGGTTGTTCAACACACGCATAATACCTGTAGCCGTAGCAACACCATAACCGGCGATAGAGAACCATGGTGAACGGGTAAGACCATACTCCTTATGCAGAATGGTAGCACCCACGAAGGAAGTGGCTGTATGGCCAGAAGGCCATGAGTTGGCACTACTACCGTCTGGACGCATCTCCTTAGCAGTATACTTGATACCATTGACAAAACCGGCCATGATGGCATACGACATACCTGCCGAAGCCAACAGACGGCCCCAGTCACTACGTCCCTCATATCCTCCGAGCTTAAGACCAACAGTCATGACAGGACCGAAGAACTGTGTGTAGTCATCAATACCCGTCTTGAAGTCGGTAAGCAACTGAGTATTCTTCTTACCATCCTTATTGTTTACGCGGAACATAGCCTTGTCGCCCTTTACTGCCAAGCCTGCAAAAAACAAGGGCACACCTACAAACGTCAGGTCATCCATAACCTTGTAAGGCTTAACACCCTCGTTGGTGCGATTCCAGGTCATGCGGTATTTATTGACATCGCTTACTCTTGTAGAACTATTGCGTAACTCCAGTTCGGGGCGGTAGTCGCGGTTGGGGATAGCCACCAATTCAGGCTTCATCTCAGGAGTCTGCAATTTCAATGGTTCCATATTCATGTAGTTTCCTGCAACGGCACTTGTAGCACCGAAGAATGCCATGATGGCAACCAGCAAAAGGGATTTGATCTTCTTCATTTTCGTATTGTTTTTAGTTGTTATTTACTTTTCCGTTGGCAAAGATACGAAAAAGAAATGAAAAAACAATAAAAAAATGAAAAAAGTTGCACCTATTCGCATATCCATCGGAACACAGCACCATTTCTTCGGGCAGGGTCGGAGCCGGTGAAGTCCATAGAGTAAGGACTACCGGTAGTAGGACTCTTGCCGATATAGCGGTGGTTTCTCATTGACATGAGCATGAACTCATGATTCAGATAGTCTTGCCAAAGAAAGACTTCTGCCCTGGATTCATCAGTGGTAAGACGTACATCGCCAGCTATCCCAAAGCCTGCGCAGAAGATATAACGGCCGTCCTCACACTGGAGGATTACCTTGCCCTGGCCTCTGTCTATAACACGGAAACGTGTCTGAGGAGTGTTGTCTTTTGCATCTGTATCATATAACAGTCCATGAGTCAGTGCCTTCATGGGTTTCTTTGTGGCAAGGTTAATGATTCGTATAGACTTACCGTATGGGATGTTATGACTGCGGTCTGCCAGGGGTTCTTCTATTATGAAGTTGTCAAACTCTGCATAGCCGCCATTCCTTCCCTTATGATTGAAGGCAAAGAGCGCGTGGCGAGAGCCTTGGAATGAGATAAGTTGATAAGACAGTGGCATCTCGCGACCTAACTGTTTATAGCTCGCGCCATCGAGAGAATACTCATAGTGGGCACAATCGTTGTCGAAGTCGCCAACCATACGTAGCCATAGTTTATCAGCTTTTTCCAAAGAGACATCAATAGTATCGTTGATGGCTTGCTCGAAGCAACGCAGAGTCATCTCTTTTCCATTCTTCACTATGCCTATCCATGAACAAGGAACATTGATATTGCCCAATCCTGCCACATCGCCATCCTTCATTCCTTTAGTGTAAAGTTCTACCGTAGCGATGCTTTTTGGACCGATGACTCTCTGGGTGAGAGAATTACGTGCCCACATCAGTTGCTCTGCAGGCATCGACTGAAGGCGAAGTCGCCCATTTTTAAGACTCCACTTGCTGTCGTCTGGGTTGTGATTCCATTGCCATACCCGACCAAGAGCTTTCCCATTGAAATCCTCATTGCGTTCATATGGAGCATGATGTTTCTCGTTTAAGCTGATATTGGGTTTGAACCATGTGCGAGGTGCACGGCCCAGGTTCCCTTCAAGACCAAGCATAGGCCATCCGTCTTTCCAGGTGATAGGAGCAAGGGTCACTGTACGACCGATGGAATGGAAGTCCATCATGAGCAGTGCCCACCATTGTCCGTTCTGGTCTTCAACGATACCGCCCTGATGGATGTTTGTACATGCTGTTGCGTCTTTGTCTACCTGAGGAATGCCAAATTTCGTACCATCTTCACCGATACGGTATTTTTCTCCTCGTGGCACTTGAGTCAGGGGTGCTGCATGATAGCCGAATGTCTCGTCGGCAGTGATAGTGATGGTTTCGTAAGGGCCCCAGATACTCTTTGAACGGCTACAGAGCGTGCGCCCGTTGGGCTTATAGTCTGTTGAGATAAGGTAATACATTCCATTTATCTTATACATGTGATGCCCTTCGCCAACAGCATTGCCTTCGGGAATTATCGTACGTTCTGTTTCCTCGATAGGTCCGCTCATGTCGGGTTTCAACTCAGCTTACCATCGTCGTCGAAGAGAACAGACAGGTCGTATATGCGTCCTTGCATATTATGATGTTTCCAAGGGCCGCGGATATCTTTTGATGTATAGCATTGCAAGCCCTTGCCATTGATGTTGGAGAACACATAAAACTGTCCGTTGGCATAACGGATGGCAGGAGCCCAGATGCCCTGACCATAGATCTCCTTGTGATTCTTTAGTGAGAAGGCATCGTCATCGAAGTCGAAACGGTCAAAGCAATATGATATGTTCTCCCAGTTTACCAGGTCCTTGGAGTGCAGAATCACCAATCCGGGAACAGTGTGCATGGTGGTGCCGGCAAGATAAAAGTCATCGCCCACACGGATGATGTCTGGATCAGAGAACTCATCATAGAATAGTGGATTGGTAAATGTACCGTTGCCATTATCTGCGGTCCATGACCTTTCTTGAGCAAAAACCATCAGGCTATATGCAATAGAAAATATAAAAGTTAGATATTTCATGTTGAATCATTTATCTCCAAACAAATTTCTTTCCGTTCTGGATGTATATACAGTTTTTCTTCAGAACAGTTACCCTATGTCCGTGAAGATCATATATGTAACTGTCAGAATTTTCTTCATTCCTGATGATAGAGATGCCGCTGGTAGTGTCGCTAGTCATCTGGGCTTTAATATCGCTCATCGACATGGCGTTGTTCTGAATGAGCAGATTTGCAAACATAAACTTTGCATCATTGTCATTCCAGTCCCATGCCTGATTGCCTCCAAGGCAGATGTACTTTAAGTCGGCACCATGGTTGAAGATACCTGTGATGCACTGTCCTTCAACAGCGGGGTTAAGAATCCACTGGTTGGTAATCTCTCCATCCATATACTGAACCACTTCGTTGGCCTTGAAAGTGATGGCATAGTAGTGCCATTTACCGTCATCAAGCCAGTTTCGTACAAAGTTGTATTTTGCATCAGAAGCTTCCCATGCATTCTTATGGTAGATGTTTACTTTGCCTGCTACGTGGTTTGTTCCCTCAAAGTCGCAGTAGCCAGAGCAGTTCAATTGTACAGGTCCTCGACTCTGCATGGTTAGCATAGGCCATGTGTTAGTGGCACCAGGAGCAGCCCCGTATGCCGCGAATAATGGGGCATAAGTATAGTCATTCAGTGCTCCCGCGTTAGAGGCGTTCACCCAGAAGGCGATGGTCATCTGCTGTGTTTCCTTGGCATGTGAGAGTACATCCTCGGGTAGCAGGAGGTAATGGCTTCTGACTGCCCCGCCTCCGTTCTGATAGGCGTGACCAAAAGTAGCATCCTCTATGAACGAACCACTACCGACAATGGTCAGCCCATCGGTACTACTGAAGTCCTGCCTATAAGTCCATGTGGCTTCCACAGGCGGTTCTTCAGGAGTAGTGGTGTCAGTATACTTGTAACCCCAGATGGTAACGCCACTCTTAGCTAGGGCAGAGAAAGCAGCAACCTTCGATAGTCCAGGTTCCATGGTCTGTTCTACCATCACTCCACTATAGTCTACACCACCAAACTTGATGGTGATATACGAAGTTCCTTCCTTGATACTCCATGAGCCAGATAATGCGCCACTGATACTACCATCGCTATTGAGAGACACCTCTACTGGTGTTGCCAGGTCTTTATTGGCGTGGTTGAGGCCATACCTATGGGTCAGCAATTTGTAGCCTCCGACAATTTTGTCGTTGGCAATCTGCTGAGTGGCAGCAATGTCAGCACTCTTCACTTGTTCGCCTGTGTATTCAAAAGGAGCTGCCACGAGCCAGCCATTCTCGTTTTGGAACACCTGGTGCACACGTACCTGATGCCCTTCGCCCTGATTCTGGAAACGTGTGTGATATACCAGATAGGTTCGTCCGTCAGGTGCATCGATGATACTGTTATGGCCCTGAGCCCGTTCACTCCAGTTACCTTTTGCCTGATAGCCCCATTCACCGTATGCTCCAAAGATGTTCACTCCACGATTGTCGCTGTTGGGACCATAATTCATCACATAACTGCTATAAACGGCGCTGATGCCGTTAGTGTCAACATACGGACCATCGGGATTCTCTGAGCGGAACACTCGCATCTGGTAGCCTCCAATAGGTATACCTTTGTCATTATAACCTCCTGCCTCCAAACCGCCGTATGAAATAAAAAGGAAATAATATCCTCCTATGTATTCTATATATGAGGCCTCACCAGACACATAATGCCCTCCAGCAATCTTTTTCCCGAAATATGGGTCAACAGTGATACCGTTGCCGCTACCGGTGAGGGTATAGGTCACATCATAGTCACGCAGGCCTGTGTTCTCGTCGAGTTCAAGCATCCAGATACCACCGCTCCATGAGCCGTATGACATCCACAACTTGCCATGTTCGTCATAGAACACACATGGGTCGATATTATTTGGATAGCGTTCGCCCCAGTTGCCGTTTCCATCAGATTTCATTGCATATCGAGAGGGTAGGGAAGCCTGTTCACCGATAACCAGTTCCAAATCGGTGTCTTTATACGAATTGTTCTCAAAGAAACCGCTGATAACCACCGGTGCCTGATATTCATAAGGCCCTTCAATATTGTCGGCAGTAAGCAATACGATACTCGAGTACCAATAATCACCGTTTACGCTCATATACATGCACCATTTTTTCATCGACTTGTTCCAGATGACATCTGGCGCCCATAGGTTTCCGCTGATATTGTATGTTTTGTTTTCTTTCCTATTCCTATTGGTGATTATTGTGCCACGGGCAGCCCATGCACGAGCGTTGAAATTAGGCAGGCTAACCTCCTGGCCACCTTTCTTCACCTTTGTAACAGCAGGGGTCTCAAAGGCATCCTTGCTAAAGGCATTGTCGCTTGTCTTTGTCTTCCAGGGCACTCCTGCAAGCTCACCAGTATCAAGTTTTCCTATTTTCACATCTGTCCAGCCAATCATATCTTTGCTTTTAGCTACAGCCCGATGCGAACCGAAGATATAGTAATACTGGGATTCCGGTTCCCAAACGATACTTGGGTCATGTACGCTTACTCTGCTCAGGTCGTAAGCCAATACACCCAGAGGTAACAGTAATAAAGGTAAAAGTAGTTTTTTTCTCATATCAATATATTCTTTTATTCATTATGTAGGCTACAAAGATACAAAATATCCGTGAATTATTGTCCTGTCCGTCTCTAAAGTTTGTTAAATCTCTGTTGTTGTCGTTTCTATTATTTTCTGTATAAAAGGGGGAGCCAATATCTTCTCGACATGAGTTCCCCTCTACTAATCAATTAACTAACTTATAAGTACAAAATCTACAATACAACTTTAATACGCATAATAGTAAATGACATAGGTGCGAACTCGTAGGAAAATTGTTTGTCAAACTTTCCATAGAGTGAAGTCTTTGGAGCCACTTTTGTAGGCTGTTCGAAAGAATTCTCATCCTCAGCATTTCCAGAGAGTGTAATCACCTTGCCTGTAGGCATTACGTTCTTAGTGCCATCAATAACAAATGAACGTAGGTAGGGCTGATTGGTGCCGTTGACAACCTTGATGACTAGTTCTTCGGTTTCCTCATCATATCCCGCCTGACAGTGCTGTGGTGTTTGCATTGGCGGTTCTCCGCCACACATTTCCTTGCCATCAATAAAGAGTTTGGTAAATTCCGGTGATATTTCAATCTTGACACTATACCATTTCCCTTGCTCAATCTCCATATTTCCAGGATGTCCGATGAAATCACCAGGACGTCCATTACGTACAGGTTGCAGCGACACCATGTGGTTGCCCCATCCGCCTATGTTGGCAGAATATCCTTTACGGCCTTCGCTATCCATGCCAAAATATATTGATGCATTGCCCGTAGTCTCCATCTTGCGCACCTTCATTTGTAGCGTATATCTGTCGGCCTTGAATGACGGCAGTAGTGCAATGGCCCCGTGTTCAGCCTTGATGAGTGAGATTAAGCCTCTGTCACAGTTCCACTCGCCATTCTTGAACTTGAACTGGTCAGCTGTGATTTCCTTCACCTTGCCGTCGGCAGTCATTACATTGATTTCCTTGTATTCGCATTTGGATCCGAATCCACCGAGGGCGATAGTACCGGCTTCAAATAGATGCTTCTCGCCAGGGCGTGTGGTTTCGCTCACATATATATTATATGTAGGACGGTTCTCGGCAGCCATTTGCTGTACGTAGTAGGATGCGCGGCCATAGACCTCTGAGCTGTTGATGTGGATGAGGTTGCAGGGCCAGTCACGCTGATTCTCGTTCTCAAAGAGCGGTGCATACGACGACATCTTCACCACGTCGCTGTTACGCTCCATACCCATGATGAATGCAGCCTCGCTGATGGCTGCTATCAGGTTGCCAGCTCCCACACCGCCGTTGCAGGCATACTCACCGACATAGATGTCGTGAGTCCTTGGTGCATCGTCGAAGAGGTGGTTGTTGTTGAAGAAAAAGTCGGGATTACGATACCAGTGCGGGTCAACCATGTAATCTCCTGGAATCTGCGCCAACAGCGGGTCAGTATGTCCAAGGGTATTGATAAATATTATCTGCGGGTATTCCGCCTTCAGTTTCTTGAAGATATAATTGAAGTGAGTAACATATTCAGGACCGACATTCTCGTTGCCTATCTCCACATATTTCAGGGGGAACGGTTTCGGATGTCCTGCATCGGCGCGCATTTTCGCCCATTTGTTAGAAGTAGGGTCTGCTAATGCATAGTCGATAGCATCGCGGAAGTCTTGTATGACGGCATCCATATCGGCATCGCTGTTCACGAAGTCGCCGTTGCGTACTGAGCACGACATACCGGCATTGTTGACGAACATAGCGTCCATTCCGAGGTCCTCACAGAATAGCAGGAACTCATGATAGCCCATGCCCCATGTGGCACGGTAGCCCCAGAGGTCCCATTCGCCACGACGTGTCATCGGGTCACCGAGTGTCTCTTTCCATTTCACGCGATTCTCATATGTAGCGCCCTCAACGATACATCCTCCAGGCCAGCGCATGAATCTCGGGTGCAGGTCTACGAGCATTTGAGCGACATCAGCCCGTTGTCCGTTCTTGCGTCCCTTAAAGGTAGCCTGTGGGAAGAGCGACACGTAATCAATAAGTATCGTTCCTGGTTTGTCGAACTCCAGGGCAAGTTCTCCTTTTGAAGCTGTACCATTGGCAGTCAGCGTAGCGGTAAATTCTGTCCATCCATGGATGGCTTTGCCCTTAAATTCTGCGGTGCCCAATGTGGTTTTAGTTTCACTGTCTCTCAGGCGGGCAGTAATATTGCCATTAAAGTTGCTACTGTTGACATAGAAGCGTAGATCGTATTTCTCATCCTGTTTTAACCCCATGCCCCAGTAGCCTGTGTTTGTCAGTATGACCCTACCGCCCGGTTGCACCTTCTTGATGATGAGTTGCATAGCGTTGGGAGTGTTAGGATGTAGCGGTTGTTTAGCCTTGACCACTTGTCCTGTCACAGTGGCATTGTCCCAAGAAACCTTCCAGCCAGTCATCTTCTTCTCCTCAATATTCCATGGGATGTTCCACTTGCGGTTGTTGCGATGCTCATAGTTCATGGCATCGATGGCATATGCTTTCCCCTTTTTGTATGTCATGCTAGATGGCAGCACATGCTCTTCGAATCCACGGTTCTGTACTAGTTCGGCATAGAGTCCTCCGTCACCGGCATGGTTGATCTCTTCAAAGAAGATGCCATAGAGGGAAGGTGACACAACAGTCCCCTTCTGTGCTAGGTTGATACAAATAGGTTCATTTTGTGCTCCTGCTGCTATGATACTTGTCAGCAGCAAGGCGGTATTTAATAGTTTCTTCATTATATCTTTTTCCTTTTTACCTTTAAAATATTGGTTTCCCGAATTCCATGAGCGCCTTGGTGTCGGCATCCACGGTTTTCATCTTACACTCGTTGTCAAAAATCATGTAGACAGGATTCTCTTCTGTGAATGGCTCCCACTTCGGCATCCCTTCATGATTCGGGTCTCCAGTCTTAATAAACTGTATCCAGGCATTGCTCATGATGTTTTCCAAGGCATGTGCCTCAGCGGTGTTGCCGGTCATCTCCGGTTGCAGGGCCACGTTGTTGAACATAAACGGCAGTTCCATTCCGTGTGATGCAGCCAGTACATTGGTTGTGGGTTGCCATGTAAATAGGTAATGGTATATCGGTGCTCCCTTCTGTCTACTCTTCAGTTCTGCCTGACGTATCGCTCCCTTTCGGAATCCCAAATCTATAGCCACCATCTCACGAGGTGTCTTCTCAGGATACATCTTTTTAAAAGCAGCGATATAATCGTCGGTCTTTTCGCCATAACGTTCCTTGAGCAATTTTGTTGCTTCCTCCATTGTCAGAGGTGTGTTCTCAAATGAGAATTCATTGAAGTCGGTACCGATGATGACAGGTATGTCCTTGCTGATCTCCGGTGCTGCAGGGCTAAAGGGATGTGTCGGCAGGATATTGCCATCTACCACTGGTGAACCTCCCATCATCCTTCTACCTCCGTCTCCTGCTTTGGCCAGTTTTTGTACAGCCTTATTGCTTGCGTCGAGCAGTTGTTCATAGGTAAAGCTGTCCAGAAGCTTGTCAGCATTCTTTGCATTGACACCCAATTCCTCTAGCATCGCCAATCCAAGCGCTCTGCTTTGTTCCGGTTCTGTCTGAGTTAGTGTTGATCCACTCTGAATAATAGCCTTGTGAAACAACCCATGAGCTGAAGGCATGGCAAGTAATGTCGATACTTTCCCTCCACCACCAGACTGTCCGCCGATGGTCACATTGTTCGGGTCGCCGCCAAAATTGGTGATGTTGTCGTGCACCCATTTAAGTGCCATCACTATATCCTGCATGCCGAGGTTTACGGAGTTCTCGTATTTCCCGCCAAGAGCTGTCAGATCGCTGTAGCCCAGAATGTTCAGGCGGTGGTTGAGTGTCAGTGTTACGATGTCTCCTTTTTCAGCCAGTGCCCATCCCTCGTAGCAGGGCAGGTCATGACCTGAGCCCGCGAAATATCCGCCACCATGAATCCACACGAAGACAGGTCGTTTCTTGCCGTCATTGAGACCCTTGGTCCATACGTTGAGCACTATACATCCCTTTTCGTCCATTGGTTCATACACGAACTGATTTCCGAAGGCATAGTCTGTCTGGTTGATTCCTTTCCATTCCAGCGATTCCATCTGTGGAGCCTTCGGACCATAGAGTCGGCATTTCAACGTGTCGTTGTGTTTCTCTGGAGCCGTTGGCGGCATAAATCTCTCTGCCTGAGCATAAGGTATGCCTTTGAATGTGAACACGTCACCATCACGATAGCCCTGAATAGCTCCATAGATAGTCTGGGCAACGGTCGATTCGTCTGTTACAACCACCCGGTAGTCGCTATTCTTCTTCGACTGGCTTATACTGCAGCCGATCATCATAAAAGGCAATGCGACAATCAGTAGTTTAATAATGTAGTTATTCATTGTCTTGATTGATTAATTTTTTAAATTTTCACTTCAGTTCTGGCCAGCCGTCGGCAGTCCATGTGATATTACGCTGTATTAATATTGCTGCTCCTTTTTTCTCCACACTATAGCCGTGGCATACGAAGACGTCCTCATCGCCAAAGGTGTAAGCAGCGCAGTGCCCTGCTGCCTCAAATTCCTTTTTGTCGCCCTCTAGGAAGAGTGTTCCGCCACCGTTAGCCATATTTTTTCCTTTACGGTCGAGATAAGGTCCGTCGACAGTCTTGCTGCGACCTACTGCCACACGGTAGTTGCTCTTGGACCCTCGACAACAGTAGTCCCATGATACAAAAAGGTAATACCATCCACCGTGTTTGAAGATAAATGGTGCCTCGATAGCGTTAGTGCCTGCGTATTTAGATGTAGGGTTGGGTTCTGAAGGTTTGAAGCTGGGGTCGTAGCGGCGGGCGATGGTGCGAGGTATTCCTGTCAGGTGCATGGTGGTGTCGAGGGGAACTATTTGGATGCCGTCCCAGAAGGAGCCCCAGACAAGCCATGGCCGGTCTTTGTCGTCGATGACGAAATTAGGGTCGATGGCATTCCAGTTGTCACGTTTCTCCCGAGAGGTGACGATGCATCCTTCATCTTGCCACATAGGAAATGCTAGTGAGCGGTTGCTCAGCAGTCCTATTGCAGATCCGTTTTTGCCGAATGTAGAACAGCTATATGCCATCCACCATCGTCCATGCCAGTGGATGACATCTGGTGCCCATACGTGGTTTCTGAATCCAGGTACAGAGTCGGAAGCCCACCCCGGCACTACTGTCATTACTGGGTTTGGCGATACCGTCCATATCTTTCGGTCCTTTGATGTCATCTGTTGTATACCCATGCCAGTGGCATAGATGTAATACGTACTGTCCTCGTAGGCCATCACGGGGTCGTGTACCATAGGGGTGTCAGTATTGAAAGCCTCCGTCTTGTGGAAGCGTCTCTGTTGTGCCATAGCTGTTGCGGTCAGAGCCAACAACAGCATAATGGAGAAAAAAAATTTCTTCATCATACAAAATTACTTCAATAAGAAAAGAAAGATGGGGCGGGCGCATTGGCAGTCCGCCCCATTGTCAGGAGATATTATTCTGTTGCTTCAGAAGTGTTATCATTCTTCTTTGAGGAGAGTTCCCAGCCCGAGTTCTGGCTCCAGTTGCTGATGGCCTTAACCTCATTGTCTGGTATTGGGAAATAATAGTTCTTCGGACTGCGGAATGCGCGAACGGGATCCTTAAGGCTCTTATTGTAGCTGTAAGACCCTTTGAAAGAACCATCTGCTTCTGGGGCACTGTCAGGTGTAACACCATAGAGATTATATACCTGCTTGTACATTGGCAAATTGGTCTCACTGGATGCTGTCTTACCTTCAAAGAGTTTCCAACGGCGCTCGTCAAAGTAACGGTGATCCTCAAAGACAAGTTCGATACGGCGTTCATTCTGTATTCTTTCCACGAGTGAAGAGCCGGAAAGACCACTATACGCAGGCATGCCTACGCGTGCACGTATCTGGTTCACATACTCCATGGCTTTCGATGCATTGCCGGCATTAGCGTATGCCTCAGCAGCATTCAGTAGAATCTCCCCATAGCGGAAAATAGGGCACGCATGGCGATATGAGGTAGGACTCTTGAACGACATGTTGTTGACGAATTTCTTAGGATAATAGCCCGTTACGGTTCCTCCGTGAAGCTCAGCATAGTCAATGCCGGTAGGACATACGTCTATCGCACGCTCCTCGCCATTGACCTTGTCACCCCAGATAGAGCCGTGATGAAGTATGGTTTGCTCAAGACGAGGGTCACGGTTGGCATAAGGATTCTGCTCGTCATAAGTAGGATCCTGGTCGATTGGCAGACCATTGATTGTCTCATAAGAGTCAACGAGGTTCTGTGTAGGGTTAGTACGTCCGTAGGCCTGATTGCTACCAGCAAAGCCACACGGTGAGCAAGCCCATTCGATAGCGTCAGTTGTCCATACGGAACGTGAGAGGATATACTCTGGGTTAAGCACAGGATTAGATATGAAACAGTCATAGTAATCGCTGTTAGGATTACCTGTGCTGTAAAGGTGATAGGCACGTGCTCCAAGAGCACTGTTGGCTGAGATGAAATCTTCAGCAGCCTGAGCGGCTGCCTGCCACCAACTTTGATCATTGCTGGTATTGTGCAGTGGAGAGGCCTTGTAGAGCAGGGCACGACTCTTGAGTGCATAGACTGCTGCACCATTCACACGTCCCCAGTTCTCGTCTTCGTTCTGATAACGGAAAGGCAGAGCATTCTTGATAGCGTCACACTCAGACACAACCCAGTCGACTACATCTGTAAAAGAACTGCGGTCTGGCATCGGGTCGCTCGTATTCATGATATATGGCTCATTTTCCCCAGTAACGAAAATCGGAGTATCACCAAACCAACATGCCATGTCAAATGTAAGTATTGCGCGAATAGCACGAGCCTCTGCAATCCAACGGTCGCCTAACTTGTTGTCATCACCAGTCTTTGCTGCATTACCGATAACATCGGTACGGGCATTTTTAAGGAACTGGTTGCAGGCACGTATACCTCTGGTGTCCAGATTGTAATAGTAGTTGGCAAACTGATGGTTCGTAGCATCGAAAGCATCGTTATGCACCTGATGATAGTAGTGCACGTCCCAGTAGGAGACAGCATTGTCGGTCATGGCATCCTTTGATGCATTCAGATACTGTCCGTCGTTATATCCGTAGAAGGCATCTGGCAAATATGTATAGATGTTAGCCAAGAATCCACGCGTATTGTTGTAGTCGCTGAAAATATTGTCAGCCTGTTGCGTGAGGTCTACTTCCTTATCGAGGAAGTCTGAGCAAGAGATAGTGGCTCCTGCCAGGACGAACACCATTGTGGAAATCAATATATTCTTTTTCATATTCTCTTAGTTCTTAAATCTTATTGTCTGATTAAGCGAAACTTAGAACCCAATGTTTACACCGACGTTGAAGATACGTGTCTTCGGATACCACCAGCAGTAACTCATAGGTTTCTCTGGATCCATGCCATCAGGCAGCTTACTCCAGTTCTTCAGGTTGTAACCGGATACATAGATACGGCACTTCGTCATACGGGCCTTTGCGATAAGTTTCTTAGGTAGACTATAGCCGAACTCGATATTACGCAGTGCGAAATAGTTACCATTTACAATCCAGATATCGTTCTGATATGTACCAGTACCACGGTCAGAGTCGATAGCGTTGTAACCACCCCATACAGGACGCGGGTACTTTGCATTCACGTTACGAGGGTCGTCAGGGTCGTCTGTGTAATAACCCCAGAAGTTCACACCCTCATGTGTAGACATGTTAGACCATCCGGAGAATGAAACTGCAGGAGAGATGAATACGTTACGATTCAGGTATGCCGTACCGACAACCTTAAGGTCGAAGCCTTTATACTCTGCACTCAGTGATATGCTTGGAGTAATTTCAGGAATGATAGTGTAGCCGATAGGCATCATGTCGTTTGAGTCAATCTTGCGGTCGCCGTTGAGGTCCTTGAAGACAGCTGTTCCAAGAGGCTGATTGCCTGCAGATGCGGTGTTATAAGGATACTTCTCCGGATTGGCAATGGCGTCTTCATGAGATGTGGCGATAAGAGCGGGATCGGAAGCCCACTGAACGAACTGATACTGGTTCCAGCCACCGACAGTTCCATTGAACACGCTCTCATAAAGAGCCTGTACTGAGGTCTGTTCGAAAATGCGCTTACCGGTCTTGCGGAGCCACTCTTCATTAGGTTCGAGCTCGTCCATCTCGGTGATGCGGTTGGTGTTCCATGCTACACTGGCCTCAATGTTATACTTGAAGTCACCAATCTTGTTCTCATGACCGAGGACTGCCTCGATACCCCAGGACTCTACTTTACCATAGGAATCCTGAGCAACGGAAATACCGATACCTGCAGGGATGGTGTTACGGTTAATAAGTATATTCGAACGCCATTCCTTGAAGTAGTCGAATGAGCCATAGAGCTTGCCACCCCATAGGCGCCAGTCCATACCGGCATTGACCATCTTGGAGATCTCCCACTTGTTGTTTGTGTTACCAGCAAGTGTTTCTGCCATACCACCCACATTTGTTGCATTTGTACCGAATGCATATCCGGTGGCACTGCCGAAGGTAGACTGATATGGGTAACGGCCGGTATCGGCACCTGTGGTCTCACTCTGACCGGTCTTACCATAGCTTGCACGGATCTTCCAGAAGTCGAGCCAGTCGTACTTCATGAATTTCTCGTTGCTCACAATCCAACCGAGACCTACTCCGTAGAATGTGTCCCAACGCTCGTCGGGGTGATAGTTGTCATTACCCATGCGAGAGATGCTGGCATTCAGGATATAACGGTCGTCGTACACATAGTTGGCATAGCCGTTCCATGAGAGGTTACGACGTGATGACAACATAGCCGGCTGGTGGTTCTCAGAGTCGAGAGTGTTCACACGGTTACGGTATGCACGCAGGAAGGCACGGGCATCAACATGATGCTTGCCGAAGTCACGGTCGTAAGAGAAACCGTAGTTGAAGTTGATGTTGTAACTGTTGGCACGCTCACGGGCAGTGGGATTGCTCAACTCTGCATAAGTGTTAGTACGTGTGTAGGTGAAGTCCTCCACTCTTTGAACATCGGGATTGTTGTAGTCATAGGTATATGCTGCGTATGTATTGGTCTGATATGCCATGAATACGTCGAATGCGTCGAATGAAATCAAGAGGTTGGTCTTCAGTCCGGGAGTGATAGCTCCGAGATCGCCTGTAACATTCAGAGTAGAGTAGAGGTTGCGGCGGCGGTTCTTGTTGATACCACCGGAAGCCATCTGCTGGATTGGGTTACGGGCAGAACCTGAATAGGCACCTGTAGAATACACCTCACCATTTGGACAGAACACTGGAGCCATCGGAGTTGACTCAACAGCACCGAAGGTAGTCAGGTCGAACACAGAGGTTCTTGACTGCTGGATATTGTCAATACGTCCACCGAGATCAAGGCCTACAGTGAGGTACTTGTTGACGTTGATATCGATGTTTGTGCGCAGGTTCCAACGGTTCAGCGTGTGGTCGGTAGAGAAGTGATCGTTCCAGCTGGTAGCTGTCTTGTTCCACATACCTTCCTGACGGAGATAAGAGAAGCTTACATAGTAGCGTGCGCGGTCATTACCACCAGAGATCTGGATGTTTGACTTAATGACAGGTGCCGAATTACGATAGAGTTGGTCGAACCAGTTGGTATTGAAGTACTTGTAGCGGCGAATGTCGTCATCTGCATACTGTCCTCCCTCTGAGACGAACTTGTACTCGGCAATCTGCTCTTCGCTCCAGAGAGGATCCTGGCCGTTCAGATACTTTACACGGTTCTGTGTAAGAGCCATGTTGTAAGAGTTCTGGTTTTCCATCTTGTCGGTAAGCATCTGGAAACCTACCTCCTGGGTAAAGTCAATCTTTGTCTTACCCTGCTCACCACGCTTTGTTGTCACGAGGATAGCACCGTTGGCACCACGCATACCATAAATAGCTGTTGCAGCAGCATCCTTCAGTACGGTGATGTTCTCGATAGGGAATGCATCAAGGAAAGAAAGGTCACGCTCCACGTTATCAACGATGATCAGCGGGTTACGTGCATTGCTGTTCATGGTACGGATACCACGGATATACATCTGGGTCTCTGTCCATCCAGGCTCTGATGACCACTCATAAGTCTCGACACCAGGAAGAGTAGAGCTGAAAGTGTTCTGCAACACAGTCACAGGATAACGCTGCAACTCTGTACCTTTCACTACTGAACGGCTTTCAGTCATGTATTTCTCTTTTTTTGAACTGAAGGCGATAGGCATCATCTTCTCCATAGGCTGGAGTTCATATGCCAGTGTGATGACAAACTCTGAGGCATTGGGGTCTACCTTTACCACAGCGTTCTCATAACCGAGGGCGGCAGCACACACGTCATCATCGGCCCTGAAGCCTTTCAGTGTGAAGAAGCCGTTCTCATCGGTCAGCACAATTCTGTTATCCTCGGCCACGTTGACCACAGCCCCGATAACAGGTTCTCCGTCTGCGTTTACCACACGGCCCTTGAGCACGTTGGACTTCTGGGCGGCAGCCGTCAGGGAGAGTCCCATCATGGCTACAACAAGCAGACTCTTTGCTATTTTATTGATTCTAATATTCATAATCGTCAAATTCATTGTTAGGGATTACCAACCTGCATTGTTTGTGATATTTGCCTTCCAGACTTCTCCTTCGGGGATAGGATAGAGATACATCTTGTCCTCAAATACACGGTTCTGGGCTATCTTACGTGTAATTGTACCATCGGTAGCCACATTAATGCCATAGATAGGACGTGAGAGAGCTTCCTTAGCACAGTTCCAACGACGGACATCCCAAGGACGATGCTCCTCGAATGCCAGCTCTACTGTACGCTCCTTATGGATGAAGTTACGCATAGCCGACTGTGAGTTGAGATCGTCACGATTAGCAACACTGCCTTTGATACCTGCACGGCTGCGGATCTGATCAAGCAGACTGCAGATCTGGGCTTTGTTAGCCTCAAAACCAACTTCGTTGAGAGCCTCTGCATAGTTGAGAAGAATCTCTGCATAGCGTATGATAGTCCACAGGCGTCGGGCAGTACCTCCGTGGTTTGCAGAAAGGATAGTCTCTGGGATATACTTGCGCATATAATAACCGGTAGGAGTGGAGTTGGCATTGCTGGTCATGTTGTCTGCATGTCCCGCAATAACATCAATCTCACGGTTATTCCACAGAGAACCATGATAAAGTATCGTAGCAGCAAGACGCGGGTCACGGTCTGACCACATGCTCTGGTCGTCGTAGCCGCTGGCAATGTTAACTGAAGGATAGAGACCGTTATATACCGGGGCTCCTGTAACGTCATAGCTTGTGAATGGAGCACTGCCGTCAATCATGTCGTACATATCGACAAGATTCTGACTCGGACAGTTTCCACCGCTTCCACCTTCTCCGATAGGTGTATCAGCACTGATACTTCCCCATCCAATTGTGTTATCGTTACGGTAGAAGATAATTTCATTATTACCGCCAGTGTAGGGGTCACGTATCAGGGCATAGTAGTTGTTCTGAACGTCAGTATTTGCAGCATCCTTATAGAGCTGGTACTTGTCACCCCATTCCTCAATAAAAGTCTTTGCAGCATCAGCAGCCTGTTGCCATGTGATACCGCTTTCTGAAGCGTAGCGTGGGCTGGCCATGTAAAGCAGTATGCGGGTGAGCAATGCTGCGGGCACAGCCGGGTTCAGACGACCTGCACGGCTTGAGGCTGTAGCATCCTCATAGCTGAGCATACCGTTGCCACATGCGTTCAGCTCCTGAATAATAAAATTAATGTACTCGCGCGTAGAGGGGCGTGTCTTGTAGTTGCTCAGCAGGTCACCCTCCGGATCAAGAACCTCTGTAACCAGGGGTACAGGACCATAGCGGAGGAAGAGTTCCCAGTAGAACCATGCACGGAAGAATCGTGCCTCACTCTTCACCTGAGCCTTTTCACTTGCAAAGAGTTCTTCTGTCTCGTCAGCAGGTCTCTCAACATTGTCAACCTCTGCCAGAGTCATGTTACACTTACGGATACCGCGATAGCGACTTTCCCAAAGACTTGTGAACTCAGCAGCACCACCGCCACCGTAGTAGTTTCCGATATTGAATGATGTGCGTGTACCAGCAGTAGGGATGGCGCATTCAGATAGGTCGGTAGCTGCATCGAGCCATGAGTTGTTGACGCGAAGAGCACCATGCAGCAGGAAATTATAGGTATCCCAGTGGAACTGCTGTGCTGTAGTCCATCCGCTGAAAGTGATCTCCTTTGACAGGTCGTTACTCGGCTCTTTGTCGAGGAAGTCGCTGCAAGAAGTTGCTGCCAGCGAGAATACCATTGTCGATATGATTATATTCTTTTTCATATAATTGGCAAATTTAGAATGTTACGTTCAAACCGAAGTTAACCGTCTTACAGATTGGATAGCGGTTGGAACCGTTGCTCTCAGGGTCAACCAGATCATCGAGGTGATCCCATGTAATCAGGTTGTTGGCATTCACATAGAGACGGCACTGACTCATGCCTACATACTTAATCCAGTTCTGAGGCAGTGTATAACTCAACTCAATATTCTTCAGACGTACGAAAGCACCGTTCTTAAGGAAGAAGGAATTCTGGCGCTGATTATGATCACCGTTTGAAGCATAATGAAGTAGTGGATAATCTGCATTTGCAAGATTCTCCTGTTCACTGAGAGCCGGGTTCCAGCGGTTAAGATGGTGCTCCTTGACCTTTCCACCATTGATGAAGGCATACATAGCCTCTGCATCGTAATAGCGGCTAACATGGTCAACACCTTGGAACATCACTGAGAAGCCCCATCCTTTATAGTTAGCTCCCAGAGTCAGTGCGTATGTATTCTCTGGTACATCGCTATAACCGATGAATGTCTCATCACGGTCATCGATAAAGCCGTCGTTGTTCATGTCAACATACTTCAGGTCACCTGGCTGAAGGCGGTTGGTGATGAACGTTGCCTTGTGCTGGTCGATGTATCCGCCCTCGACACAGTCGGCAGCTGTCAGGAAACCGTCGGCAATGAGACCGAAATACTGACCGATTGGATGACCTTCACGTTTGCGGTAGTCTGTTGTACCGGCAGGCTCGTCTCTTGAGAGAATCTCATTCTTTGCGTGAGAGAATGTAAGACCTACATTGTATTGGAAGTCCTTGCCGATAGTATTGTTATGATGAAGTTCAATTTCAAGACCGGAGTTCTTGGTCTTACCGAGGTTGGCTACTGCCATTGTTACTCCCACCCATTGTGGACGGGTCAGATACTCTGTAAGAATGTCGTTACGTTTCTCGTAGAAGTAATCGATATTACCGGTAATCAGGCTGTTCAGTAAGTTGAATTCCAGACCTACATTGTACTTCTTGGCGCGCTCCCAGGTTACATCGAAGTTAGGATACTGCTGCTCATAGATACCTGTTGTTCCTGTGGTACCGAAGTAGTAGTCGTTACTAATCTGACTCCATTTCTGCTCATACAGGAAACGCTGGCCTGAATACTTGTCATTACCGACCTCACCATAGCTGGCACGGAGTTTCAGGTTCGACAACCAGTCCTTTGTTCCTTCCATGAATTTCTCATTGGTGATTCGCCAACCCAGAGAGAAAGCGGGGAAGAAACCGAAGCGCTTGCCCTTGACAAAGTTCTCAGAGCCGTTGTAACCGGCATTAAATTCGGCATAGTATCGCTCATTATATCCATAAGTGATACGACCTACGATACCCTGATAGCGCTGAGCCAGTGCAGAGTTGTTTCGGTAGTCGTTCTGCATGTAGAGCACCATTGCTGTTACATCGTGTACCTCATTAAATACACGCGCGTAATTGAGCTGCGCCTCCATGTAGAGCTTATAGATTGCATATTTATCAGCACTGCCGTCACTGGTATCAAACGAGTTGGTCATATTAGTATCTGTATTATACTTAATATATGAGTCCATGTTTTGATAGTTTCCGTCGTTGTAGTTAGCACGGTCTGCAGGCTCGTAAGTAGCAAAGCTGCGTGTGAAACGATCACGGTGGTAGTTGTCATAGTCGAACGACATCATTGCCTTCGCTGAAAGTCCTTTTGTCAGCCAGTCCATCTTATAGTCGAAGATGAAGTTCGTCTCGTTGATGGTGTTGATACCCTTGTAGTATCCTGCATCCGACAGACGGCCAACGATATTGTTCTGATACTGAGCATTACCTCCCCAAAGTGTCTTGGTGGTTTCACCATTAGGAATCTCGTATTTCACAGGATAAACCCATCCTGGCTCATGGTTAAGCTCATAGAATGTATCGCTCCAACCGGCAGACTCATTGGTGTTAGGTCCTCTACGCTCTTCGAAACGGGTTCCGAAGTTAACAGAGAATGTCAGGTCTTTTGTCAGGAAGAAGTCGGCATTGGCACGGAATGCATAACGGTTGTAACCCATACTTGAAGAGTTTCCGTAAGCATCACGGCTCAGGTTCTTGAAAAGAGAGCCTTGATTATAATATTCCAGTGATGCATAGTAACGCATGCGCTTTGTTCCTCCACGTACAGAAGCATTGTAACGCTGGGCAGGAGCAGAACTCTTGAGAACTTCATCATACCAGTCAACATTTGGATAGAGCAGTGCATCAGCACCAGTGAGCTGGCCATTGACGCTCTTCTGGAACATTTCGATGTCATATGAAGAATACTGAGATGGCAGACCATCATTTGAAAGAGCCTCTTCAAGTAACTTAACTGTTTCATAACTATTCAGGTAAGTGTTCTTGCGGGTGGGACTTTGCCACTGGAAGTTTGCTGTAAGACTAACCACAGGCTTCTGCTCCTTACCACGCTTGGTGGTGATAAGCATAACACCGTTAGCACCGCGCACACCGTAAACGGCTGTTGCAGATGCATCCTTAAGAACGGAGATGGTCTCGATATCGTCGGGAGCAATCTGAGAGAACGAACGCTCAACACCATCCACAAGGATCAGAGGCTGTGCATCGCCTGCGAATGTGGCACGACCACGAATGTAAATCTGTGCATCGTCGGCACCAGGAGCACCTGATGTCTGTGAGGTGATAACGCCTGGAATCTTACCGGCGATAGCCTGAGAAACGTTGGCTGCTGGAGTAGAGAGCAGATCCTTGGATGTCACCTGAGAGATGGCGCCGATCACACTCTCCTTCTTCTGCTGACCATAACCTACGACAACGACCTCCTCAAGGGCTGTCTCGTCACCAGTCATGGTGATGTCTACTACGGACCGGCCGTTTACCTTCACTGACACATCCTTATAACCTATATAAGAGATGTTCAGTGTAGCATTCGGACCAACCGTGATTGCATAGTTACCGTCGAAGTCAGTAACGGTGGCATTCTTGGTGCCCGCCTCCCTGACAGTGGCACCGATGATCTCTTCACCATTGGCGTCAACCACCTTTCCGGTAACCTTGCTCTGAGCCGATGCTCCCAAAGAGAGGAGCATCAACCCTGCGAGCAGGAAAAATCTGAATATCTTGTTGTTCATATTCTTTCTTATATTTAAATTAATACTGCTTCATGATAGCCTGAATGTCAGACTCTGAGAGAGCAAAGTCAAAGAACTGGATGTCATCGAAGGCAAATCCGGGATCATTGTCACCCCAGTTCCATGCCTGATTACCGCCAAGACAGATATACTTCAGGTCTCCACCTTTGCGGAACAGACCCTTCTGGGTATTGGCTGTTCCATCCATCTGCCATTCGTTCTTTAGAACTCCATCGAAATATACTTTTGCGTTTTCGTCATCGAATACTACTGTATACAAATGCCACTGCTTGTCAGCCAACCAGTCGGTCTCGTTGTGATATAGTGTGTTGACACCAGCTACGTTCTGAGCATCGGTATAGTCTGTCCAACCGTCGTTGTTTAACTGTAGGACTCCACGATACTGACAAGCGAACATTGGCCATGTGTTCTCACCATTAACAGGTGCAGCACCGTAAGCCATGAACAGAGGTGCCCACATATAGTCTGCCGAGGCACCAGCCTTGGATGCGTTAACCCAAACGGAGATACTGAGCTGTTCTGACTCGGCAGAGTGGGTGAGAAGATCCTCTGGCAGTAACAGATAGTTCTGTCGCATACCACCTGTGATATTCTGGAATACCTTTCCGTGAGCATCGCCACTATCTACGAATGAACCACCGCCAACGATTGTGACACCGTCTGCATCCTCGAACTTATTACGGTAATAAGCTGCAGGACCAGTCTCACCTTGTCCTCCACCTCTCTTTACAGTCATAATGTCCTGAATATCAGATGCAGTCAACGCCATGTCATAGATTGCGATATCATCGAATGCAAATCCCGGGTCGTTGTCACCCCAGTTCCATGCCTGATTACCACCAAGGCAGATGTATTTCAAGTCTGCACCATTTGTGAACAGACCCATCTGGGTGTTATTGGTGCCGTCCATCTGCCACTCGTTCTTCAGTTCTCCATCGAAGTAAACCTTAGCATTCTCACCGTCGAATACCGCTGTATAATAGTGCCATTGCTTGTCAGCAAGCCAGTCGGTCTCGTTATGGTAAAGAGTGTTTACACCTGCTACATTCTGAACGTCGGTATAATCTGTCCAGCCTGCGTTGTTCAGCTGAAGGACTCCACGATACTGGCACGCGAACATCGGCCATGTGTTCTCACCATTGTTTGGAGCTGCTCCGTATGCCATGAAGAGTGGTGCCCACATATAGTCGGATGATGCACCAGCATTCGCTGCATTTACCCAAACACCGATTGACATCTGATGTGTCTCTGCTGAATGAGAAAGGGCATCCTCTGGCAACAGCAGGTAGTTCTGTCGCATACCACCGGTAATATTCTGGAATACCTTTCCGAAATATGGGTCGGCGTCAGTGGTAAATGAACCGCCTCCAACGATGGTCAGGCCAGATGTGTTGTCGAAGTTGTTGAAGAATACGGGCTCTGGCAATACTATGCCGCCGCCTCCGCCTTTCGTCTTGTTATCAATAATCTTCTGTACCTGATCTATATTGAGGGCTTTGTCATAAACCACGAAGTCATCGAATGCGAATCCTGCATCCGGATCACCCCATCCCCATGCCTGGTTACCACCAAGGGCAATATAAGACAAATCAGCACCATTGTTGAACAGACCGGTAACGTTCTGACCGTCCTGTGCAGGATCGAACTCCCATTGGTTGGTTATCTGACCGTCAAGATACTGAGTTACCTGGGTTGCTTTGAAGCTGATTGCGAAATAGTGCCACTGGGCATCATCGAGCCAGTTCCTTACGAAATTATATGCGCCATCACCAGCCTCCCATGCGTTCTTATGATATATATTAACCTTACCATCAACATGCTGGGCACCGGTAAAGTCACTCCATCCGTTGTTGTTGATCTGAACGGGACCTCGGCTCTGAAGAGCGAACATAGGCATACCCTGATCACCACCGTTAGGAGCATGGTTAAATGCTGTAAGGAATGGAGAATAGGTATAGCTGTTCAGGTCACCGGCATTGGCTGCGCTTACCCAGAAACCGATTGTCATCTCCTGGCTCTCTGCCGAGTGAGATAATATATGACTGGGCAGATGCAGGTAGTTTGTGCTCTTATCACCAGCGATGTTTTGGAATACCTTACCGAAACCTGTGGCTTCATCATTACGCAGTGAACCTCCACCGATGATTTCGGCTTCGCCTAAACCACTATTAAAGTCAAGCAAGTAGACAGGTTCTGGTAACTTGACATCTCCTTTCTTGATAGCAGGACGGGCAACGTCTTTTTCCGTCATTTGATTGCGGATAGTCGTGAAATCGTCGAGTCTGAACTCACCGGCTTCTGATCCGACAATGATTTCAGATGAAGAATTGACTGCAGCAATTAATTCTTTGTTGTCAGAATCGTTTGTTGCCATTACTGCTTCACCATCTTTGTATATGGTAAAGCCTGTCTCCCGGATCTGAACACCGATGAAGTGTACGTAGCCATCTTCGAGGCCAGTGATTCCTGTGGCAGGAAGAATGGATGTTCCGTCAGCAAGAGTCAGCATCTGACTCGTGGTCTGATCCTTTGGAGCTCTGAGCCAGAAAGTAAAGCCAGCTCCGTTTTGCAGCTTTACTGCTGTGAGCGGATTTGCCAGATGAACCTTCGCTCCATTGAGATGAAGCGACTGATTGTAGAGGGAATCATCATATTCTGCCTCTACACCTGCGTCGTACGCTGTGACATAGGCCATGTCATCGATACTCTCCTCATTAAAGGAATAGGTATCGAGTTTCTGTCGAGTTGGATAGACGTCAGTACCCGGTTCCGGGTCCATCTTTCCCCAATCCTCACAAGAAACAAGACTGACCATAAGTCCAATCATGCCAACAAACGCAATGAATGATCTTTTAATCTTCATACAATTCGTTTTTTTGTTAGGTTGTTATTAAAAAATAATTATATTAGTAAAAATTTACTGCAAAGTTAGTTAAAAATTCATTTATGTTAGGTGGACAAAACGGTTTATTAGGTGGACAAAACGGTTTATTGATGTTTATGCGTGCAATTTCCACCTCTTGACATGTGTCAATGATGTAAATCAAGTATAGTCGCTTTGACGATACCATAATACTAAAGTCCCTTTACCCTAACACTAAAGGTGCTCTACCCTAATACTAAAGGGTGTTTACCCTAATACTAAATGGCACTGGGACTCTTGCCGAACATCTTGGTAAAACAGCGGGTGAAGTATTTGGGATCGTTGAAGCCTACGGCATATGCAACCTCTGTAATGTTACGGTTACCTGTCTTGGCAGAGAGCATCTCCTTAGCCATGTTTAGGCGGTAGTTACGGATAAACTGTCCTGCTGGCAGTCCCACCTCGGAATTGAGGTGTTTGCTGGCAACGCTGCGGCTCATGCCCAGAGCATCGCAGAACTCCTGGACTCCAAACTCAGAGTTAGTGTAATTCGCCTCCATGATTTCCATCACACGTTCCATGAATGGCTTCTGAGTCTTTGCCACCTCTTCCTTGTCGGCCTCAATGCTCTTCTCCACGCTTATGCGATAACGCTGTTGATTGTCGAGGATATTACGAATGCGTGTTTGAAGTTGTCTGGGATCTTCTGACTCTTCCAGAACTTGACGGATAGGGTTAAGTAGCTGTTCTGCCTCACGACGTCTAAGTTCTGTCACCCACCTTTTATATATATAGATAAGTAGAACAACAAAGAGGATTCCCATCAGCAGGCGGAACCACCAGCTCTTCCAGAAGTACGGCTTTACTATAATGTCGATACTTATAGTATCACTGCTGTCAGAAGATACTGCCGACTCGTACTTAACCTCAAAAACATAACTTCCTGCGGGCAATGCACTGTATCGTACTGAGTGCTGGCCTGGTTTCAGAAGTGTCCACTCGTTATCAAAGCCTTTCATCCTATAGCCGAAGATGCCCTGTGTTTCGTAGCCGTAGTTGAGTGCAGAGAAGTCGATGGAGAAGGAACGGTTGCTTTCACTAAGGGTGATGGTCTTGGCGATAGAGATATCTTCACTGAGATATTTACTGCCAGCCAGTATATCCTCATTGTCAACAATCAGATGTGTGAACACTAAATGTCTCCTACTGTTGGCTTCATCATTATCACCGCTCACTTCTGTCAGTCCGGCTTCACTGCCGAGACAGATAATGCCTTGTTCGGAGATAATAGCTGAGTTCCAGTAGAAATGAGGGCTAATGAGTCCGTCGTATTGGGAGTAGTTGGTAAAGGTCTTCAGGTTTGGGTCATATACTGACAGTCCGTTGAGGGTTGTTATCCAGAGTCTGCCGTTGCGGTCTTCGACAATTCCTTTCACTGCGTTGTTTACCAATCCGTCTTCCATCGTCAGGGCCTCGAAATGCTCCTGACCATCCTCTCCGACGGTACGATGATAAAGCCCATATCCGTTGCTGCCAATCCAAAGACTGCCATCCTTGCTCTCGCAGAAAGAGCTTATCTTGTCGTAGATCTTAGAATCGGGATTATCCAGTCGGTAGGGTAGGTTACGGCAAATGAACTTATCATCTTTGCGCGACTTCAGGTCGACGGTGATAGCACCGCGCATGCATCCCATCCAAAGCATGCCGTCTTTGTCGATGATAGAGCCAATACATCCTCGGATAAGATAGCTCCCCTCAAAAGGCTCTTGTAGCTGTCTGGTTGCGAGATCATAGAAGAATACACCGTCATTACTGCCAATCCATAAGCCATTGTTCTGCTTGTCGTAGGCCAGGGCACCTATGAAATTGGTTAAACGAGCTTGATGCTCAGGTAGTTCGAAACGATGCAGCTCCTGGCTTGTTAGACTCATCACGTTCAAGCCACCACCCCATGTGCCTACCCATAATGTGCCTTTACCGTCAGAGGCAAGGGCGGAGACGCTATTGTGTGAAAGGGCGGAGTTGGCTGAAGTAAAATGCATGAAACCTGTCTCTCCCGATTTCTTAAGGTTAAGACCTCCCTCAACCGTTCCTACCCACAGATTGCCATTTTCCTCGGTATACATAGCGTTGACGGGATTGGGCGAGATCGACGATGGCAGGTTGGAATGGACGTAATTCTGCAACATCAACTGTCGGGGTACCAGCTTGGCGATACCTCCTGACTCCGTTCCAACCCATATCAGCCCCTTGTCAACCAACATGCAATGTACGAAGTCGCTCTTAAGCGGTGGATGACTGGCGGTACTCCATGCCGAGAAACTGTCGCTCTTGTCGTCATACATGTTGACACCGCACAACGAACCTACCAACAGCACATTATCCTGAGTGACGGCAAGACTCGATAGGAAGATATGTGATAGTGCCCCAGGTTCAGCAGAATGTACATATCTGGTGAGGTTGCGCTGATAAGGGTCGTATCTGAATAGTGCCTTGTTGGTGGTTATCCATATCACTTTATCACGTTTCAGCATGTCGGTGATATAAAGGCCTCGGAGTTCATCAAAAAGGGGTGAAATCTCCTCCTTGACAAGAGAGCCGTTCTTCTCAACAAGTCTCACAAGTCCTCCGTCGATGCCAATCCATGGTTTGCCGTTACCCTCAACATCGCGGATACTTATCTCTGGCGTGTTCTCGTGATAACGGTAAGAGCTGATGCGTACAACGTTTCCTTCATCATCGAAAGAGAGTAGATTGACATGTGAATATGTTATTAGCCAGATACGTCCCAAGGCATCGCAGTGTACCTTTGTGCAGGGTTCTGACAACAGATCTTTGTATTTCTCGGGCATCTTCACGGGAATGGCTCCAGACATTGTCTTCAGGTCAATCACGTTGGTTCCTTCGTCATAAGCCACCCAGAGGCGTTTAAACCGGTCCTCGGTGATACTCTTGCAGGAGTTACTGTTGAGTCTGAGCATGGGATACATCATACCATAGCCGTCATAACGCACCAGTCCTCCACCATAAGTGCCTATCCACAGGAAACCGTTGGAATCGGTGAATATCGCGCTGACATTATTATGTGGCAGACCATTACTGAGATCGATATATGACACATTATACCTCTCTGTCAACAAAGCGTCCTGTGCCTTGCTGCCGTTGGCGATGAAAAGCGCCAGGATAATCAGTGTCAGTAGTTGCCGTATTCGCCGCATGATGTCGCAAAAGTACAAAATAATCGTGAAACAGCCAAGGATTTCTTTAATTTCGTGTTTATTTTTTGGTGTTTTGCGCGATTTGCATTACCTTTGCCAACGAATTTAAAACAACAACGATATGGATGAAATGACAATAGAATTCATAATACGCATCTTTGTGGCGGCTCTTCTCGGTGGTGCCATCGGTCTTGAACGTGAATATAGGGCAAAGGAGGCCGGGTTCCGTACCCACTTTCTCGTGGCTCTGGGTTCGGCACTGTTTATGATTGTCTCTGCCTATGGATTCGAGGGGGCGATGTCTACACCGGAACACCGATGGGATGTGTCGCGTGTGGCTGCTCAGGTGGTGTCTGGTATCGGTTTCATCGGTGCGGGTACTATCATCTTCCAGAAGAATGAGAATGCTGTCCGTGGACTGACAACTGCTGCTGGTCTCTGGGTGACGGCTGCCATCGGTCTTGCCTGTGGAGGAGGAATGCATATCCTTGCCGCTTCGGCTACTTTCCTAGTGCTCGTAGGCCTGGAGGCGTTTAACTTTATCCTCCATAAACTGGACAAACATAGAAAAGGTTAGTTTTTTCTCAAGTTAAGGAATCTGGAAGTTCTATGTGCATCCTATTCTTTGTAAGGGGGTGCACAAATGTTATTGCCTGAGCCTGAAGGTACAGACGGTCTGACTTGTGACCATAGAGCTCATCACCGACGATAGGACAGTTCAGGCCTTCTTGATGGGCACAGTGCATGCGGAGTTGGTGCGTTCTGCCTGTGTGTGGCCAGAGGGAAAGTAAAGTGTAGAGTTTAGAGTTTAGAGTGTAGAGTTTGCTACCGCTGTCCAGGGTTTTCACGATTCTGTACTCTGTGATAGCCCGTTTGCCATGTTCGTAATCTACCATCTGACGGGGATGATTTATCGGATCGCTGGAGAGGGGAAGGTCGATGATGCCGTGATCTTTCTCAGGCACACCCTCCACGAGAGCGAGGTATTTCTTCTTTATTGTCCTTTCTTCAAACTGTCGCTGCAGGTGGTGATATGCTTCCTGGGTCTTTGCAACAATGATGATACCCGATGTCATCATGTCGAGGCGGTGAACTAACATCGCCCCTTTCCACCGCTGCTGGGCCCAGGTGGCAACAGAGTAACTGTCTATGCGTCCCGGAGCACTGAGCATCCCCGATGGCTTGTTGAGCACTGCTATCGCCTCGTCCTCATATACAATCTCGACGCCAAGATGTGGAAGACCCTTCTCCTCGGGATTGGGATCTACATCCAACCCCTGCAGCATCCATGTGAGCACGGGCAGACATTTCCCACGACAGGCAGGGTAGAATTCGCCATGATGACGGATGGCACTCTTCGGCGATGGGCCCCACCAGAACTCTGCCATACAAATCGGCTTTAGCCCATGCTGATAGGCATACTGAAGGAGCTTGGGTGCACAACAGTCACCCGTACCTCCTGGAGGCAACGGGTATTTATCACGGATCTTGGGTGATGTGTGATAATCGTGCCAGATATCTACCAGGTCCTTAGTCTCGCCTTTTGCATTCAGCATCCGATACTGACGGAAAAGCCACAGCTGCAGATCCTGCGACATCTTTTTAGAAGTGAGAGGTGAGTGGTGAGAAGCGAGAGATATCTCTTTCTCGCGTTGTTTGAAATATCCGTCTGGCTGTTGGGCGTCATACACCGGAGGCACGAAATACTCCCAGTCGTTTCTACCTTCCAACAACCCCGAATATGCCGCTAAGAAGCCTCCTTCCACTACCAGCACCCCGAACATCTTTCCCTCTTTTGGCCCAATCCTCTCTATCTCACGCTTCACCTCCTCCGCTGCAAGAATACACAACGGATGGGGCTCATAACAGAAAGGATAGGTAAACCGCTCCGGCTTGGGGATATCAGAAGACAGAGGGTGCAGCATATCACAGCAGGTCAAGACATCTCTCTACGGGGATACCCTTGTTCTTGTCACCAAGGTTACGATAGCGGTCGATCATACGGAACACTGTATCCATTGCCGTACGTGTGCTCGTCTTCAGTGGTTCGCCGTTCAACAGATGACCGATGAGCACTGCCGAGAAGATATCTCCTGTACCATGAAACAGTCCGGGTATCTCGTGATAGTTGAGATGGAAATATGTATCATCGTAGTGGTTATATCCGCATACGGCATTCTGACCGTCGATCTTACAACTGGTGATAAGGGCCGACTTACAACCAATCTCGCGCAGGTCGTCAAGAAGGTCGCCTGCCTCCTCCCATGAGATACCGTCCATCTTGATAGGTGTATTGGTGAGATAGCAGGCCTCGGTATAGTTTGGAAAGGTGAGGTCTGCCACACTGACCATCTCACGGGCTAACTCTACCTGGCGCTCTGTCATACCGTTATATAGCCGTCCGCCGTCACCGAGGATAGGGTCGACGAAGACCGTTGTCGACTGCTCACCTTGTTCCCGACAGTATCCGGCAACAAGCTTTGCCTGTTCTTCGCTGAACATCAGTCCTGTACATATCGCATCGAAACCGAAACCCAACTCTTTCCATACTGGCAGGGTACCACGGATATACTCGGTGGTGTCCTGTATATTAAACTTCCCGTAGTCGAGGGTGTTCGACACGAGGGCCGTGGGCAGACTGTAAGTGGGAATACCCAGATACGACAATATCGGCAGCATGGCTCCCATGCCTACCTTGCCGTAGCCCACAACATCGTTTATAAGCAATATCTGTTTCATTCCGGGTGCAAAGGTACAAAAAAAGAATAAATCTATTCTGATTTGTGGATAAAATTATTCTAATTATTCTAATTTGTTTCCGATACTCATTTCTATTTTGTAACTTTGCAGGCGATTTATGGGTAATCAGCAGAATACGCCGATATTGGCACTCCAACAACAACGGCTGTTGCTACAGATGGAGTATCAGGCCGAGAAGGAAGCCTACCGCAAACAGACCGAGGAGATGGGGCTGCAGCGGAAGGTGAAACGTGGTGATGCCTGGTGGCCAGTAAAAATGGGGAAGAGCTACTATAACTCTCTCAACCAACTGGTGGCCGAGGTGTATCGTCAGGGCGAGGATGATGAGATAGAGCATAACTTCGAATTCGGCCGACCAGTGGCTTTCTTTACCTGTAATCCTAAAGATCCTATAAATCCTAGGGCCCCTAGAGTTTCTAGTGATCCTAGGATATCCTATTTCCCCTTCACCGCCACCGTAAGCTATGTCGATGGCGACAGGATGGTGGTGGCGGTCCCTGATAATGGCCAGCTTATCGATGTCCAGGGCGCAGAGAACGTAGGCATCCAACTATTCTTCGATGAGACAAGCTATAAGATGATGTTCGAGGCTCTCGACAGGGTGATGCGTGCCAAGGGTCGGTTAGGATATCTCCGTGACCTCTTCTATTCTCCTTCAAGAGCTGATGGCGGTGGCATGCGGGCAGAGACATTCAGCTTTGCTCCGATGCATTTTCCTTATCTCAATCAGACCCAGGAGGATGCGGTAAACAAGGTGCTTCGGGCGAAGGACGTGGCCATCGTTCACGGACCCCCGGGAACAGGTAAGACAACGACTCTCGTTGAGGCTATCTATGAGACACTGCGTCGCGAGAACCAGGTGCTGGTGTGTGCTCAGAGTAATATGGCGGTCGACTGGATCTCCGAGAAACTTGTTGACCGTGGCATCAACGTGTTGCGTATAGGTAATCCTACGAGAGTAAATGATAAGATGCTCTCCTTTACCTACGAACGACGTTTCGAGAGTCATCCCGACTACGAACTGCTCTGGGCCATCCGTAAGGCTATCCGTGATCTGCGAAGTCACCGTAAACGTGGCGACGAGAGATTCCATCAGAAGATGGAACGTCTGAAGGAACGGGCTACAGAACTCGAGCTGCGCATAAACGCCCAACTTTTTGGTGAGGCTCGTGTCATCGCCTGCACACTGGTTGGCTCGGCAAACAGACTGCTCGAGGGACAGAAGTTCGGCACTTTGTTTATCGATGAGGCGGCTCAGGCGCTCGAGGCGGCTTGTTGGATTCCTATCCGGAGGGTGTCAAGGGTGATACTTGCTGGCGACCACTGCCAACTGCCTCCCACCATCAAGAGTTTTGCCGCCATGAAGGCAGGATTAGGCAAGACGCTCATGGAACGGATAGTAGAAAACAAACCTGAGACAGTGACTCTCCTAAAGATGCAGTATCGTATGAACGAGGAGATTATGCGCTTCTCGTCCGACTGGTTCTATGGCAATAAGGTGGAGAGTGCCCCCGAGGTGAAATACCGCAGCATCCTCGACCTCGACATCCCGATGACGTGGATAGATACGAGTGAATTTAACTATCCACTTTTCCGTGAGGAATTCGTTGGCGAATCTTTCGGACGAATCAACAGGGCCGAGGCAGAACTGACTTTGCTCGCCCTCGAGACTTACTTCAAGAAAATCGGCAAGGAACGAATCCTCGACGAACGCCTAGACGTGGGTGTCATCTCTCCTTATCGTGCTCAGGTGCAGTATCTTCGCCGGCTATTTAAGAAACGTGAGTTCTTCAAACCTTATCGCAGCCTGATCAGTGTGAATACAGTCGACGGTTTCCAAGGACAGGAGCGTGACATCATTCTTATCTCACTCGTCCGGGCAAATGACGAGGGACAGATAGGTTTCCTTCGCGACCTCCGCAGAATGAATGTCGCCATCACTCGCGCCAGAATGAAACTGATAATATTAGGTGACGCATCAACGATGACACGCCACCCATTCTACAAAAAGCTCTACGAATATATCGACGCCCTCTGAACAACCTGGATTATCCTCGAACATCCTCGAATATCCTAGGATGTCCTACCCTTTCTCAATCAACACCACAGCATAAGCCGAGATTCCCTCTTCACGCCCGGTGAATCCAAGCTTCTCGGTTGTAGTAGCCTTGATAGATATATCATCGACATCACACCCGATAACCTTCGCCATACACTCCTTCATCTCGGGTATATGAGGGTTCATCTTCGGACGCTCGGCACATATCGTGGCATCGATATTCACCAGACGATAACCCTTCGTGGCAATCAGTTCGATGGTCTTCTTGAGGATAATCTTACTGTCCATGCCATCGGTCTCTGCCGATGTGTCTGGGAAATGATAACCGATATCACGCATGTTCGCTGCACCGAGGAGGGCATCGCAGACAGCATGCAATAGCACGTCGGCATCGCTATGTCCTAAGAGTCCCTTACTGTGTTCTAACTTTATGCCGCCCATCCACAGGTCGCGGCCTTCTACTAACTGATGGACATCAAAGCCCATTCCAACCCTAATCTTCATATCTCTTTTTCCCCTTTTTACCTTTTTACCTTTTTACCTTCTGAACAGGTCCTTTATCCCGTCCATATCGAAGGCTAACGTAAACCTCAATGTCTGGTCGAGAGGATTACTACGTGCCGTAGAGATGACATAACCCACATCGAGAGAGAACACATTCATCCTGAATCCGCCACCGATGGTGAAGTACTTCAGGTTACCCTTCGACTCTGCCTGATGATGATATCCTGCACGCAACGAGAACTGATCGTGATATACATACTCCGCTCCCACGCTCCATTGTATCTCCTCCAACTCCTCCTTGAAACCTCCAGGGGCATCACCGAAACTCTTGAAGATACCGCTGATGGCACTCACATCACTATACTCACGACGTACACGATCCTGATAGTCGGAGTTCGACTCGCCCTCATTCTGTACAGGCACAGTAGGCACAAGCAGTTTGTTGGCATCGGCAGTGATGGTAAAACGGTTATACTCATCCATAGGCACCATCAGCGATGCTCCCAGACGCATGTTTGCAGGCAGGAACTGACTCTCTTCGTCACCGTAGAACGATATCTTTGAACCGATATTCGAGAAGTTCAGTCCTAATCCCAACTGACACTCGCGACTGCCCAGCATAACATATTTATGGTAATACATCGCCAGGTCGGCAGCAAAGGCGGAGGCTGGCTTGGAGTCCTCGCTGTAGTCATATCGCAGGTCGCTGTATATCCATCTCAGGGCGGCTGCCATAGCGAAGTTCTCCGACAGCATCAGAGAGTATGCCACATCGAGCGACATCTCGTAGGGCTTCACCGTCATGTCGGAACTGCCGTAGTCGGTATATACTTCTCCGAGTGAGAAATAACGCAGCGAACCGGAGATGGCTGAATAGTCACCGATACGGTAATAGCCTGCCACATACGCCAGGTCGATATCGTTCACCAACTGGCGCAGCCAGGGGGTGTAGTTGAGTGCTATACCGGCTCTGGAGATACAGAACGGATACTTAGCGGGGTTCCAGTACTGGGAGTTGACATCCGGGTCGGTAGCGGCTCCCACATCACCCATACCTGCTCCTCGGGCATCAGGGGCGATGGTCTGGGATATCACCGCATGGTTGACAGGATTGAACATCACCCGCTTGTCATCGTCCTGAGCCAGGACTGTGCTAAATGATAATTGAGAAATGATAAATGATAATACCATTACTCTCTTCAGGGTTATCTTTGACGTCTTATGCATATTCATATTCTGTTATTTCTTTGTTATTACCTGTTTTATAGCCTTCGATGACTCACCGCCACCGTCACTGCTGAGGGATACCTTAAAGATATAGACACCTGTCTGCAAGACTCTTCCACCGTCAACAGACTGGTCCCAATCAAAGGTATAGGTGTCATTCGACGATATGCCCGACTCCTTATGTCTCCATAACTGTCGTCCTGACGTATCGTAGATATCCAACTGTATGTTGATATTGCTTCCTGCACGGTCGTGGGTGATGGTGAAGGTGAGGTTGCTGGAGCCGGGGTTACGTTTGCATATAACATTCAGGCAGTTTGGTGCAAGATCCTTCTTCACCTCAAAGTCAAGCTCTGCCGTAGAAGAGTTATTCAGCACATCCCAGGCACGGAACAGCAGCTTATGATGTCCTTCACTCAACTCTGGTATGCTGAATCCCAACTTACCACTGCGATAGTCACCGAAGTCATAGTTGAAATAGCTGTTCAGATTGTATGTCTTCAACATATCTCCATCCACTATCAGCTCAAGGTCGTGACCGATGCTGCTGCCTGAGGCGTTGATACCGCTGTCGTCGTAGAGCTCTGCGATAAAATATGGGGTGGTATTCACCGTGTTCCCGTTCTTAAACGTACTGGAGTTCAGATAGCAGTATATGCTCGGACCGATAGAGTCGTTGGTTACTATACTGCTTCCGTTGAGTATAAATCCCTCTGTCTCGCCATGGGCCTCTCGTATATTGTCATTACTAACTGCATAGAGGGTTATCTGACCATAGCCTTCGGTATAGCTGATGTCCTTTGGCACAGCAAAAGTGAGGGAGAACTCTCCGTCTTGGATATTGTTGGAGCCTTTATATATCACCTTCGTACGGTCCTTATAGACAAATGGGTTATCCGTCTCGCTCGGATCGTTGACCTTACAAGTAATGGTCTCTTCGGCATCTTTCACAGAGGCAGAGATGACTCCGTTGAAATCGCTGTCGATATCATCGTCCCACAGCACATGTCCCTTGATGGTGGCTATCGATCCGGCGGAAAGGTAGATGTCCGTCTCTCCTGTCATCGGTATCCCGTTGATCTCATCGACCACAATCTCCTGGGTAGGAGCGGCGAGGGTGAGGGCTGGGTCACCGAGCAGGGTGTACTGTAACTTGTTTGGTGTCAGGTCTTTCCGGGTATCCACAAGCTCGCACTTGGTTATCCGTGCTGCCTCACCGATGGTGTTCCGCTTACCGTTGGTATAGCCGAGCACATATTCTGAGAATCCGAGGTTGATCACTTCGTTATAGTTGGAATAGACGGTTCGTGTCGTTCCGAAGAAGGCTATGGCTCCACCTTTCTTGTTCAGCATCGCTGTCTCTCCGATATTTTCATCCTGTCCGTCGAAGGGCATGATATCGCATGAGGCGGTGATCCACAAGGGGAGGTTGTTGGATACCGTGTTCTCAAAGTCGGTAGTGCGTAACACAAACTCATGCGACAGGGCGTAGTTGATACCGTGACCGCTGTAGTTCATGATAAGTGCTCCTTCGCTCATCTGGTTCTTTAACAGATTGGTGACGTCGGGGTAGCTGTTGCCGGTGGATGAACTCTGACGGGTATAGGCATCCCAGTATACCTTGTTGATATTATATCCGGGGTACTTGTTCTGCACCATCGTAGCCACCTTTTCGGCAGTGGCCATGTGGGTGTTGTTATTACCGTCGTCGCCCATAAACATGATGGTGTTCTGCCAACTGCCGGCATACTCGTTGTTGGCGTAGCTGACGGTCTTGTCGGTGAGGGTCTTCGCATCATCGAGGGTACGACAGGGCAGACGACCTACGGCCACATCGGGTCTTCCGGTATATGTGTATCCGCTGCCGCTCTTCTCTTGTATCTGTTCCCCGTCATCGAGCAGACAGAAATAGTCGTCGCTGACATAACAATATACCGAACTGAATGAGTTCTCGCTCTCATAGCAGAGCAGGAAATCGTCGGGCGAGTAGTTCGTCCATCCTGAGCTGAGCATCCTGTTGTCCCATGCTCCGTCGCCGAAGAGCAAGAGATACTTCGGGGCGTCGTCGTTTGTCTCCGCACGGTCGTAGAGCATCTTCAGGTATCTGCGATAGGCATTGGCATCGGGGGTACCGCTCGAAAACTCATTATAGAGCTCGTCGGCCGGGATGATACGGACAATCATTCCGTCTTTGTTTTCATGGAGGTCCTTTATCCTCTCTGCCTGCGACAGCCATTTCTGACTTGTTGGGATGATGATTATCATATCCGCAGAGGTATCACCATGATGGTCCTGGTTGCTTATATTACCCACATAGTCCGGTACGGGGAAGTCGGTTGAAGTGAAGTCGGGTAGGGCTTTGGGCTGTTCGGAAGTGAGTGATATATGGTCGAGTCTTACCTCTCCACCTGATGTCTGTGTGATCTTGATGGTGTTCGAGGCTTCGAGAATGTTTTCTGCCTTGAATGTCCAGGTGTGGTCGGCTGCCTTGGCGTAGCTGTCCACATAATCGATAGGGTCGCCTTTGCTCTTGGAGGCGGCTATCTCTTCTGCGCTGACGATAATCTTTCCTATCTCTTTGCCGTTCACCTCTACTGTGGCATCGAAATATGCGTTATAGCTCATCGCTATGGCAAGGGTGCCTGAGGTACTGTTGGCGGATAGGGTATAGCTCTGTGGGGTGCCGATGGCATAGAGGGTCTTGTCGAAGAGCTTACGTCCTCCGTGGAACCATGCATAATCGTCTACCTCATAGAGTGAGTGATAGTCGTCTGCCAGGGGGTAATAGGTCGTCTTAAACTCTTCCTGGCTGAGGCTCTTCGGCTCTTCATCGCTCTCTGTAAGGAAATAGTATCCGTAGGAGGAATAGTTGTTTCGTATACGGTCGGTGGATGTTGCCGACTCCCATGTCACAGGACCTACGGCATAGAAGAGTCTCTTGTCGCCTACCACACATACCGGCACTTCCTTCAGGTCGTCGGTCGCTTTGAGATACTCACCGGTAAGACTCTCTGGCTGTAGTGCTCCACCATAGCCGTATACTTTCACCTTCGTGATATCCGAGAATCCGCATTTGCGTATCAATGCTGCCGATAGCTGGTATATCCCACTCCCGGAAATTCTTATCTTTGCCCATTTGCCACTCTGCAACACAGAGTGCTGGACATAGCGTTCTGATGGTGATATGTCGGCTCCCCGCCTGGCCTCCTGCGAGGGCAAGGTGACAGCCTCTTGTGCAATACCCTGTAAGCAGAGAAGCATAAGAGTCAAGCTTATTATAAGCCTCCGACAATTTTTCACTTCTCTATAATAACGGATATTGCGCTGATTTATTGTAGAATACTACTTACAATTAAACTCCAGCACCTTCCTTTCCTCGAGCCATCCCTCCAGATGGTCGTCGATATGCACGGGTCCTACACCCGCTGGGGTACCGGTATAAAGGATGTCGCCTGTCTTTAAGGTAAAGAACTGTGAGATATAGGCGATGATCTCATCTACCTTGTAAAGCATGTCACTCGTACAGCCCTCCTGAACGGTCTTGCCGTTGATGTCGAGATGGAAGTGGATGCTCTGGATATCAAGGAATTTATCCTTGGGTACCCATTCACCGATGGCTGCCGAACCGTCGAAGCCTTTGCAGATGGTCCATGGCTGACCTTTCTCAGAGGCTTTCTTCTGGAGGTCGCGGGCGGTGAAGTCGATGCCTACCGTGACGGCATCATAATAACGGTGAGCAAAACGCTCGGGGATATTCTTTCCCAGTCGGCAGATTCGTACCACCATCTCTGCCTCGTAGTCGATACGTCCCCACTGGTCGGGGATAAAGAAGGGCTTCCCCTGATTTAATATCGCTGAGTCGGCCTTGGTGAAGATCACTGGCTCGTCGGGGCGTTTAACGAAATTATGCAGCTCACTGTTGTGGGCTGCATAATTCATTCCTATAGCGAAGATCTTCATTAGTCTGCTATGAGTGTGAAGCGCTTGAAAGCGGTGACCGAACTGGAACTCCTGGTCAACCAGGCAGCTCTCCTTCAGGAACTTCTGAACACGACCCTTGGCGATGTTCTCGATCATAGGCATCTTCAGCTGAGCCTCACCCTCGACCTTTGCCTCAGCAATGATCTTACGGGCCTCGTCAGCCTGAGCCTGGGTCAGCCAACCCTTAGCCATGTTGCTCTCGATGTGATCCTCAGAGTCAACGAGGTTAGGATTGATGCCTGCCTTCTTAATCTTCATCTCAACGAACTTCTCTACCTGCTCCAGCTTGGTCTTCTCGAATGAGGTCTTGTACTCCTCGTCGAGGATCTTCTGGTCAACGCTCTGAGCATCGAGAGCTACTGGCTTCATGGCAGCCACCTGCATAGCTACGAGGTGACCCTGCTCAGCAGCGGGCTTGTTGGTCTGTACCATGGTGCACAGGGTGTGCTTGCCCATGTGGTCGTAAACCTCCACGTTGTCACCCTCGAGAGTCAGGTAGCCGTCGAGCTCCATCTTCTCACCGGTGATACCTGAGCGCTGTGTAACAGCCTCCTGAGCGGTCTGACCGTTGATGTCGAGGGCCTTAACAGCCTCAAGGTCAGCAGCCTTGGCAGCAACAGCAGCGTCGAGGATGCTCTGGGTCAGAGCGATGAAGTCGGCACCGTTAGCAACAAAGTCGGTCTCGCACTTCAGGGCGATCATAGCTGCGAAGCCATCTACCTTCTTTACGAGTACACAACCATTAGATGTCTCACGGTCGCTACGCTTGGCAGCGATAGCCAGGCCACGCTCACGGAGCAGTTCCTTAGCCTTGTCGAAGTCGCCATCAGCCTCGGTCAGAGCCTTCTTTACGTCAGCCAGACCAGCACCGGTCATTGCGCGAAGCTTCTTGATATCGTCAATTGAAATTGCCATAATTTTACTTTGAACTTTAAACTTTGAACTTTAAACTTTATGATTACTCTGCAGCGGGTGCCTCTTCCTCAGCGGGAGCAGCCTCCTCGGCAGCGGGAGCGTCAGCATCCTTACGTGCCTTGCGAGCGCGCTTTGGCTTTGCCTCTTCTTCCTCACCTTCCTGAGCGTCAGCAGCCTTCTCGTCAGCCTTCTCAGCCTTACGCTCCTCGATACCCTCGGCGATAGCTGCACAGCAAGCGTTGAGGATTACCTCTACGCTGTCCTTAGCGTCGTCGTTTGCTGGGATAACGAAGTCGATGTTGTTAGGATCTGAGTTGGTATCAACGATACCGAATACGGGGATACCAAGACGGTTAGCCTCGCGAACGGCAATGTTCTCCTTCAGTACGTCAACAACGAAGAGGGCACTTGGCAGACGTGTCAGGTCGGCGATAGAACCAAGGTTCTTCTCCAGCTTAGCACGCTGACGTGTGATCTGCAGCAACTCGCGCTTTGACAGATTACCGTATGTACCGTCATTCATCAGCTTATCGATGTTCGCCATTTTCTTCACGGCCTTGCGAATCGTGGGGAAGTTGGTGAGCATACCACCTGGCCAACGCTCGATAACGTATGGCATGTTGATGCTTGCAGCCTTCTCAGCGATCACTTCCTTTGTCTGTTTTTTAGTAGCGACGAACAGCACCTTCTTGCCACTCTTGGCAATCTGCTTCAGGGCGTCAGCAGCCTCGTCGATCTTAGCTACTGTCTTGTGCAGGTCGATAATATGAATACCGTTACGCTCGGTATAGATGTATGGAGCCATTGCTGGGTTCCACTTACGCTTCAGGTGACCGAAATGACAGCCTGCCTGCAGCAACTGGTCAAAATTTGTTCTTGCCATTTTCTTTTTTCTTTTTTAATTGTTTACTTTCTTTTTAATTCTTTCTTAGAATCAGCTGGCGGGTAGTCTTTAGTCCTAGATTATCCTAGTATCTCCTAGTCTTTCCTAGGTATGCCTAGCATGAATCCCTCCAGTTTAGATACTAAACTAATTCAGTTATTCTCAGAGACTGACAGGAAGGGAAGAAGTAATCATAACTGTCCACTCTCCACTGTCAACTATCATCTGAAAATTAACGCTTACTGAACTGGAAGCGGCGACGAGCCTTTGGCTGACCTGGCTTCTTACGCTCTACCTCACGGCTGTCACGTGTCAGGAAACCAGCAGTCTTCAGTGTCTTCTTGTCTTCTTCGTTGATCTTCACCAGGGCACGTGCGATGGCGAGGCGGAGAGCCTGGCTCTGGCCAGTGAAACCACCACCGTCGAGGTTGGCCTTGATGTCATACTTCTCAGCTACCTCCAACAGGTTCAGTGGCTGCTTAACCACATACTGCAGAATTGCTGATGGGAAATATACCTCTAAATCTTTCTTGTTGATCGTGATCTTACCAGTACCCTCAGAAACATATACGCGGGCAACTGAGCTCTTGCGACGACCTATTGCGTTAATTACTTCCATCTTTCCTTAATTATTTATACTGGTTAATATCAATTGCCTTTGGCTTCTGTGCCTCGTGCGGATGTTCTGTTCCCTCATAAATGTAGAGGTTGTTCAGCAGGCTGCGACCCAGAGGACCCTTTGGCAGCATACCCTTAACGGCGTGACGGAGGAACTTCTCCACACCACCATTGCGCTTGCGCAGCTCAGCAGGAGTCTGGAAACGCTGACCACCAGGATAACCTGTGTAGCGGGTGTAAACCTTATCGGTCTCTTTCTTACCAGTGAATACTACCTTATCAGCGTTGATAAGGATTACGTTGTCACCACAGTCAACATGTGGGGTGAAAGTTGGCTTGTACTTTCCGCGAATCAGCTTAGCTACCTTAGAAGCGAGACGACCAACAACCTGGTCTGTGGCATCGATTACCACCCACTCCTTCTTCGCTGTTTCCTTGTTCACGGAAATAGTCTTGTAACTTAAAGTGTTCATTTTAAAATTTAATTTTACTACTAAAAAACAGTTTAACTTAATAATTTATGTACGCGCATAAACCCACATCCGAGAGTCTAAACCCGGTTGCAAGTCTAACGAACGCAGAACCCAGGATTCACGAACCGCTTCGCCCGGCCAAAGACGCCGCTATTCACACCAGGATTCATGGGGATTCTAAGTCTCTCCCCAAAATCGGACTGCAAAGGTACGACTTTTTTTCTATACGCAAGCGCGCAGGTGATGAAGAATAGTGATATTTAAGAAGAATTAACTGAATTAAGAATATTTAAACAACCTTGTCTGGCTAAATCTTTGTACTTAATTGAATTTTTAGTATCTTTGCCCTCAATTAACGGAATCAATTAATTAACAAATGGTATGTATGACAGCCCGAGTGAATCTTTTGGCGGTGGCATTGGCAATAACCACTGTTGTTTGTGCTCAGGAACCGGAACTAAAGGTAAAACCCTCCGGACGTATCCTTTTCGACGCTGCCTACATCAACTCCAGTCATCAGGAAGATGAACTGAAGAGTGGTGTCGGCATACCCGATATGCGTGTAGGCGTAGGCTTCACCTACGACAAGTGGAAGGGTAAGATCGACATGGGCTATGCCTATGGCAAGGTAAACATGAAGGACGTGTGGCTGCAGTACGACTTCGACAAACAGAACTTCGTGCGCGGCGGATACTTCATACATCAGTATGGCTACCAGAGTGCCACCAGTTCATCGTTCAAGGAGACGATGGAGGAGCCTCAGAGCAATGCCGTGTTCAACAACGACCGAATGATTGGTCTTATGTATGAGTATAACGGTAAGAAATTCCTGGCTACGGCGAGTGTTGTCGTTGAGACCGATGCCATGAAACAGACCACAGATAAGCTCGGCAATGAGGGTTTAGGTGCGATGACACGTCTGCTCTACCGTCCATTTGCCGAGCGGGGAAAGATGTTCCAGGTGGGTATCAACGGTGGTATCGAAGGCGCCCGTTATAGCGAGGATAAGGAACAGAACCACAAGCAGTTTACCCTAAGCACCCGCTGGCCTACTCGTGTGGCTAAGGTCAACTCCCAACAGGCTGTCGTTACCGATGCTAAGATGATGTATAGGTTTTCACCGGAGATAATGTATTCCTATGGCCGCTTTGCCGTCATCGGACAGTATTACCTCAACACCATCACACGCGACAACAACCAGAAGTCGTTTACCGGCAGCGGAGCCTACGTCACCTTGCGTGGTCTCATCAAGGGACGCAACTACAGTCCTAACATGGCCGACGGAGGTATCGCCACTCCTGATCCCGGCAATATGGAACTCTGTCTGCAGTATAACTACACCTCGCTGTCGGATCATACTGCCGGCATCTATGGCGGTTACCTCAATGACTGGGCGCTCTGCTACGACTATTATCCTAATAAATATATGATCTGGCGTATCCGTGCCTCGTGGACGAAGGTTACCAACCGCAGCGGCTTTGCCGACAATGAGGCAACAATCCTCGAGACACGCCTGCAAGTGAAATTCTAAACATCAACAAAAAATAATTGTATTATGAAGAAACTAATGATGATGGCCGTCATGTTGATGGCTGCCGTATGTGCTTCTGCACAGAGTGACAAAGAGCCCGTAAATGCGTATTTCACCACCGACGAGATGCCCGACATGATTAAGTGGTGCCCGGCTCCTCCCGACACCATCGGACCGGCCTTCGCCTATGATATCATGCAGTATTTCTGGGGCAAGCAGATGCGTAACGACAAGGAGCGTGCCGACATTGCCATACGCGATGCCGTCTATGGCCTCGACTGTATCATCCGTGAGTTCAGTGAGCCTTTCGGAATGAAGATCTCAAAGGAAGAGACACCTGAGATCTACAAGGTTCTGCGTGAGGGAACGGCTACCTGCGACAGTATCTGTACCCTGCCGAAGCGTTATTATATGCGTAAGCGCCCGTTCATGCGCTTCAACGAGCCTACACTCTACCCCGCCGATGAGCCCGCACTGCGTAAGAATGGTTCTTATCCCTCTGGACACACTCTCCTCGGATGGAGCTCAGCCCTGTTGCTCTCAGAGATCAACCCTGATCGCGCCGACACCATCCTGGCCCGTGGCCTGATGTATGGCGACAGCCGTATCATCGTGGGTGCCCACTGGCAGAGTGATGTCAATGCCGCCCGTCTGGCAGCTTCTGCCGCCTATGCCCGTCTGCACACCAGCGAGCGTTTCCTCGAGCAGATGCGTCTGGCTCGTCAGGAGTTCCGTGTAAAGGCTGGCCTCGCCACCATTGTCGAGATGAAGGCTTACAAGAAAGCCGCCGCAAAACGTGCAAAAAGCAAGTAAAAAAGCCCTTTAGATAACGTTTTGACAGATTATCGCACAGGATGCCTTCATTCTGTGCGATTTCTTTGTTGTGTTAAAAAAGAATAAAATTTTGGTTTTGTCTGCATAATTCAGAATTCTTTTTTGTATATTTGCGGTGCGATTTATAATCTTTTTTGTAGAACTTAATAAGAAGATGTTTAAGAAAACTACTATACTAATATTGTTGCTGATAATAACACACTGTATTCCAGTACGTGGTCAGCACATCGCCATTAACAACAATCTCTTGTTTGATGTGGCTGGGGCTTTTTCCGCAGGTGTGGAAATCCCGTTAATGAACAGTAACAGTCTCGAACTTTATGGCAGCATCCGACCATGGAAAAGAGGGGATGAGGAGGTTCATAAGCATTGGACCGTCCAGGCACAGTACCGTCTGTGGCCTTGCCAGGTGATGAACGGCTTCTTCTGGGGACCATATGTCCATGGCGGACAGTTTAATATTGGTAACGAGACCCTGCCGTTCGGTTTGCTTAAGGGACTCAAACCCAACCGTTATGAGGGCTGGTTCCTAGGAGGCGGCATAGGTGTGGGTTACGAATATGCTCTGGCCAAACATTGGAACATCGGTGGCGAGATAGGTGCAGGATACACCTATATTAATTATAAGAAGTACGCGTGCGAGGTTTGTGGAATCCTCAGAGACGAGGGTAAATATAACTATATAGGTATCTCAAGGATCGGACTAAGCCTCATTTATGTTTTTTAATTTTATCACTCTGTCAAAATGAAAATATATTCCTATTTTACCACGCTTTTGTTTCTGATGGCCCCGCTGACAGTTGCTGCGTCATTGGCGCCAGACAATAATAAGACCAGAAAGGCTAAATACGACTATGTGATGACGGTTGACCGCTCGGCAATGGCAGTGGTTGACAGCAATGTGGTGGTGTCACTCCAACTGACTGCCATCCAGGATATTCCGTTTGCCCAGTCAGTCATCGTTGCTCCTGAGCTGATAGATACCACAACGTTGCGAAAGGCTGAGTTCCCGCTGATCTTCATCAACAGCCGTAACCAGCAGATATATTTCGAGCGCGACCTGAAGAATGAGTTTCCTAATGCACTCGCCTTACAAAAGAAGAACGGTGAGGACCTGCACATCGAATACCTCCGTACGATAAAGTATGAGTCATGGATGGATAATGCCGTGCTGAAGGTAAAGAAGAAGAGTTGTGCATGCAAGGAGTTCAAGGACAGGGGCGAGGAGATTGTGGCCTCGTTTGAGAAGAAGAAGGAGACTCCGATAAAGCTCTTCCCGGTATATCTCCTTCCTCCTGCCGACAAGAGCGTGAAGGTGCGCCATGAGAAGGGCTCAGCGTATCTCTGCTTTGTGGTTAACAAGTGGGATATCCTGCCCGACTACATGAACAATCCATCAGAGCTACAGAAGATACATAACTCAGTGAACATCGTGAAGAACGACTCCAACGTCACCATCCAGAAGATGACAATTGAGGGATATGCATCACCGGAGGGCTCCAATTCTCATAACGTTATGCTCAGTGAGAAACGTACCGATGCTCTCCGCCAGTATCTGCAGCGTGTAGGTATGGTAAAGGGCATAAGGATGGAGGCTCGTGGCAGAGGCGAGAACTGGGACGGACTGTTGAAGTATCTCAGGGAAAACAAGACGATCCCGCAGCAGAGCACACTGCTCAGCATAGCTACCTCCTCGGCTGATCCCGATGCAAAGGAGAAACGTATGCGCAGCGAGGCTCCACAGGGTTATGCCTATATCCTGAAAAATGTCTATCCGTCACTGCGATGCACCAATTATACAGTAACTTACACTGTAAGACCGTTTACTGTTGAGGAGTCAGAGGTGGTGTTTGAGACACGTCCGATCAACCTCAATCTTAATGAGATATACAAACTGGCTGATAAATATGCAGACAACCAGGAGAAATACTACTCTATCATCCGTAAGGCCTATCTGCTCTATCCAAAGGATTCGTATATCAACCTGACGATGGCTTGTCTCGCTCTCAGGAAAGGTGAGGCCGACGAAGCGGCAGAATATCTCAGTAAGGTGAATAATTGTCCTGAGAAGACGATGAACCTGGGTATTGTGGCTTATCTCAAGGGCGATGTCGAGAAAGCCATGCAACTTGTTGACCAGGCCAGCCGACAGGGACTGAAGGAAGCTACACAACAGCTTGAGGAGTTCAAGAAGTTAAATAAGAAAAACAATTAAAAACTACAGACATATGTACCAATCCAGAAAATTCTTTTTTCCGCTATTGATGGCCATTGCCTTCCTATGCGGTTGCGGGCAGAACGAAGATCTTACAACCAGAGACAGCAACGATGACGATTCTCAGGAAAATGTCAACGTGGCCTTCCGGTTACAGAGTAACGCGTCGAATGCTACCCGAAGTGTGGAAGACAGTTACAACCATGTACAGGGAACTCCCGAGGAGTACAAGGTGAATTCTGTTAGGGTGTACCTCTTTGACAATGCTACCAGACTCTTTGCAAAAAGTTTCTCACTCACAGGTATCAAATTCGCTGGCACTGACACCGGTGGTAATGTCATCTATGACACTGATCCCATTTCTGTGCCACAAGGAAAATACGATATCTTCGTTACTGCAAACACCAGCAGACAGATAGATAAGAAAAACGAGGACGAGTTCCTTGCTGATATCGATAATGCGACCTATGCCCAGGCACTTATCGAGGATATCTCAGGTGGTGTTGTGATGACAAACCGGGCATCAGCAAACTTGGCTGTCGACATTACAAAGGCTAAGAACACTGATGTCAACACAATCAATATCACCCTGGAACGTGTTCTCGCACGCCTGGATATCGCCAAGGCATCTGAGACATACGAGGTGACAGACAATAAGGGTGCTAAGTATGCTTCGGTGAAGCTCGACGGATATTTCATCGTCAACCTTCCAAAGTCATTCTATACATACCGCCATACAGCAGTGCTTACCACACTGGCAGAGCCGGAATGGACAGTCCCGACTAACTTCGGCAATGTGTCAGATGTCAACGGCTATGTCATCGATCCTTACTTCTTCAAGAAGACCATCGATGCATCTGGTTTCACTAACTCTGACAAGTATTATCAGAATTTCGCACCAGAATATGGCAACGCTGACAATGTGAAATGGAATGCTTTCAATGCTGCCAAGCAGACACCGGAATATAAGACTGCCTACTGCCTGGAGAACTGTGCACTGGCACCGGCTCAGAAGAACGGCTATTCCACAGGAGTATTGTTCAGGGCTGTCATAGAACCGAATAATAATGTGTACCATCTGGGCACTTCAGGTAATATGGAACTCGTGACCGATAAATCCAAATATCCTGAGACCCTGTATTATTTCAACCAGAAGTTCTATGACTCTGCTGAAGCACTGTCAGCGGCTGTCGTCGCTGCTGGCACGGCAACAGGCCAGTTCCAGTCTCGTAAGTTTGAAAAGACCGATGCCGGATACCGTTGCTATTACAAGTACTGGATCAGACACCAGGACAACAACAACCCCACGGAGATGGGTGTGATGGAGTTCGGTGTTGTCCGTAACAATCTCTATCGTATGCTTATCACCGGTATCTCCGACCTTGGAGATGGAACACCGGAAATAGTACCTGACACTCCTGACGAGGGTGAGACATACCTGCAGGTTATCCTAAACGTAAAACCATGGATAGTAAGAGATCTGACAAATATTGTTCTTTGAAGCACCTTTGCTACATATTGGCTGTCCTGTTGCTTTCTTCCTGTACCTGGGTAAAGGATGAGAACGACGACTGTCCCTATGGATTCTGGCTCAACCTGCACTACACCCGTAATATGCTGGATGTGGATGCTGCGGCCAAGTGCATCTCGGAGGTGTCGGTATTCATCTACGACTCGGAGGGGAACTTTGTTTCCCGGGTGGATGTGCCACAGTCGACACTGGCGGCCAACAAGCACCGTGTAAGGATAGAGGGTCTGGAAGAGGGCGACTATCAGTTCGTGGTCTGGGGAGGCCTGTCAGGCAGACAGTATGGCCTGGGGGGTGACAAAGATAAGATGGATGAGTTCCGCCTCGCGGTAGAGAACTCCGGTGCTACGGTGTCTTCACGTCTGCAGGATTTGTATTATGGTTACCTGAAAACGGTACACTATAACGATTCCTATGCTACCCACGACGTGTATATGATGAAGGATACCAATCAACTGGCATGCCTCGTAGTGCAGCTTTCTTCAGACGATCCCCTGAGTCCTGACGACTATGACATGAAACTTGTCTCTGCCAACGGAGAGATGGACATCGAAAACGATCTTGTGGCAGATAAGGAGACAACCTACATGCCATTCGAGAAGAGCTCCGTTACAATCGACGATATTGAATATGGTAAACTGCAGGGTGTAAAATATAATCTGAACACTTTGCGCCTGATGCAGGATACCGACTGTAGGCTCATCCTTGAGAAGAAGGATACAGGCGAGAAGGTCTTCGATATCTCATTACCTGAATATATTGGTATGTTAGGGTCTCTCTATGGAAACGACGGTAGTCCGATGCCAGTACAGGAATATCTCGACCGTCAGGACTTCTATACCGTAGTCTTTGTCCTTTCTGAAGATCTTAATCAGCTTATCCAGCTCCAGGTCAACTCATGGCGCCTAAGGGCTAAGAATCATTTAAAGTTGTAGAAAGTGAAGCGATTCGTCATATCATATCTGCCACAGCTCTTCCTGGCTCTCGCTGCCTTCACGCTGTCTGCATGTCAGAATGAAGAGGGGAGAGACAGTATATCTGCCGACGTGGTGAAAGTGGGGGAGGCTGTGCCCGAATTCATACTCACTGCCGACGGGGGTACGACCATATCGTCATCCTCGCTCCAGAATCAGGTCTATATGCTGAGTTTCTTTGATACAGGCTGCGGTGACTGCCAGAAGGAACTGCCCGTACTCCAACGGATCTACGATAAGTACAAGGACGTGATGACTGTGCTTACCGTGCCGAGAAGCCAGACAACGGATGAGGCAATGGAGTACTGGGATAAGACAGGACTGTCGATGCCAGTATATGCCCCTCAGGACAAGAAGCTGTATTATAAGTTTGCCACCAGCGGCATTCCGCGTACATATATCGTCAGTGGTGGTGTGGTTAGGGCTATTCTTACCGACAACCCTCTGGCAGACTTTGATACACTCGACTCCATCCTGGAGGGCCTCGTAGGTGACATTATCGAAAAGAATACTGTCGATACGTCGTTCAAGATTAATGTGATGTCAGCCACACGTGCTGCAGATGATTATTTCCAGAACGAGTACACCATCAGCCATATCGAGTTCTTCTTCTTTGATGCGGCGACAAAGAAATTTGTGAAGAAGGTATCATTGGAAAATCTTACACGAGATGAAGATCCTTACGACAAGCAGTATGATATTACTTATATTATAAACTCTGTAAGACTAAAGGTCGGGGTGTACAACATCTTTGCGATTGCCAACTACCATAATGTGCCTGATGACATCACAGATCAGGATAAGTTCCTCGACCTTGTTGATGACATCACCTACAGCTCTGGTGTTGAAGCCAGTCTGCCATTTACTGGTGCGGTAATGACCAGTAGGCCTACTTCGCTGTTGAACGTCGATTTGATGCCATGGTCCGGAAAGAAATATTCTTTCCAGATCAACATGGAGCGTGTGATGGCGAAACTTCAGATTGGTGTTGCAAAGAATAACTTCGAGCTCAGTCATGATGGCAGGAAATATGCTGATATCAACATCGCGAACTATAAACTCGTGAATCTCAACAAGCAGTACTATCTCTTCCAGCATAAGGCAGAGATGAACCGTCTGGGTGATAAGCCGCGTTTTGTCTTGCCCGACAATTTTGATGAATATACCGAGGGATCAAATCAGTATGTCATCGATCCTTTGTTCTATCAGAAGTCATACAAGTATGCTGAAGCTATACTGATTAAGGGTTACTACCAGTCCTGGTATGGCGCTTTCAGCACTGATGACTTTGCGCCGGTACCCACCGCAGGAAACTACGGATATGCCTATATCCTTGAGAATACATCCTTTAAGGAGAGTCAGGTAAATGGTTATTCACCGGGTATAGTGTTCAAGGCTGCGGTAAGCCCAGTCTTCGTATATCTCTATGATAATAAGACAAGGAAACTGGTTGAGGAGCGCCGTGCAGAGTACTGGCCTCACACCCTGTATCTGTATAATTTTAATTTCTATGGCTCTATCCAGGCAATAAACTATGCTGCAGGACTGACTCTCGATGAACTGGCTACCTATACTGACTCCCAGCTGAAGAATTATGGTATCAAGAAGTGTAACTTCAACATGGGTGTCTATGAGACGTACTATACCTATTGGATTCAGCATCGCACCAACATCTCCGACCCGATGGATGCGATGGGCTACGGTGTGCTAAGAAACAATTTCTATAAGATTGTAGTTGCAGGTGTCAGTGGCCTTGGCGTCAGCGAAATCGTTCCCGATATCCTCCGCGACAACTATCCTAATTCCTTTGCCGACATCGCTGTCAGCGGGAAATAACACGCCCCGGATCAGCAATGACCAGGGGCGTGTCTATGTGCATTGAAACTGGATTACGACTCTCGTTGAGATAATCTCTATTTTGGAAGTTTGCCGCCACGTTGCCACAATTTAATATAATTCTTTTATTTAAAAGGAGTTATATATAGTGGCAGATGTGTTGTGTGTGGCAGCAAATATGAATCTCAGCATTCGAATTACGTCGACTTGGCAAGGGAAATGAATTTTTTTCTGTATTTGAAGCTCCAAAATTTGCAAATGTCGGAAATTACATCTATCTTTGCAACAGAAATACGGTTCAGCTATGACAGAGAGACGTTATCCAGTAGGCATTCAGACATTCTCGGAGATGATTCGGGAGGGGTATGTATACGTAGACAAGACCGACCTCGTTTGGCGGCTCGCCCACTATGCCAAGTTTATATTTATGAGTCGGCCGCGAAGGTTTGGTAAGTCATTGCTGACATCCACGCTTGAGTCGTACTTCAAAGGCGACAAAAAACTCTTCGAGGGCCTGAAAATCATGCCGCTGGAGAAGGAATGGACAGAGTATCCCGTCATTCGCCTGGACTTGAGCAGTGCCAAGGGGAGGAGGACTGCCGACGACTTGCGACAATCGCTGAAGTTCGTACTTCGGGGCTATCTGAAAATATATGGCAGTAATGAGCAGGAAGATACTCCTGGTCAGTGTCTGACGGGTATCTTACAACGGGCCAACGAGCAGACCGGACGTAAGGTGGTAGTAATCATCGATGAGTATGACGCACCACTGCTGGAAGTGCTTCACGAAGCGGAAACACTCGATGCAAAGCGAGAGGTGATGCAGGAGTTCTACCAGCCGCTGAAGGCCAACGAGGCGATAATCAAGTTCTGCTTCATCACCGGCATCACAAAATTCTCGCAGCTCAGCATCTTTTCGACTATCAATAATTTGACGAACATTACGATGGACAGGAATTTTGCTGCCATCTGCGGTATCACAGAGTCGGAATTGACCACCGTGCTTAAAGAAGATATAGAGCATCTGGCTGAGACATACGATATCTCGCCTGAAGAGATGCACCAGAAACTTAAGCTAAGGTACGACGGGTATCACTTCACTAGAAATTCCGAAGAAGTGTATAATCCTTTCAGTCTCCTGAGGGCTTTCTTGCAGAAAGACTTGTCAAACTACTGGTTTGAGAGCGGCACTCCCACTTTTCTTATCCGCCAACTGCAACATTTCCATACAGACATAACTTCGATAGACAGTCTTGAGGTGTTCTCTTTTGATTTCGACCAGCCTACAGAGAATATGAAGAATGCCCTGCCGCTGCTTTATCAGAGCGGTTATCTGACGATAAAAGGCTACGATCCTGAATCGGAGATGTACTCGCTGGCCATACCTAATCAGGAAGTGCGTATCGGGTATGTAGAGGGACTGCTGCCTGTGTATACCGGCATAGAGTCTAGGGATGTAAAGGCCGGTTTCGCACTGAAGTTCTGGCGTGCCCTGAAACAAAAGGTTATCGATTTGGCGATGCGAGAGATGCAAGCCTATATGGCTGGGATTCCATACATAGAGGGATTTAAGCAGAAACTGGCTGAAGCAGCAACTGCCGAGGGATTCTATGAATATACGATGTATCTGGTATTCTCGATGCTAAATTTCTATGTCCGTACTCAGGTAAAGTGTGCCGGAGGAAGGGTGGATATGGTAGTATGGATGCCTGACACCATATACGTATTCGAATTGAAGAAAGACGAGACAGCCCAGAAGGCCTTGGAACAGATAGACTCCAAAGGCTATGCCATACCCTATCAGGCTGATGGTCGCAAGGTGGTTAAGGTCGGTGTGAAGTTTAATGCCGACACCCGCGTCCCAGAGGAGTGGGTTATTGCTTCGTAAATACCACGCCCCGGATCAGCAATGACCAGGGGCGTGAGTTTATACGTCATTTGGCAGAATACCTTGCTCTGTTAATCGGTTGTTTCTTTTCTGCTGCCAATAGTAACATTGGTGTTACCTGTCACCTCGGCATTATTTCCACCACCATAGACATTACCGCGGATGTCAACACCGAGAACCTCCTTCTTTTCGTAGTAGGTGACGTCTGCCGAGGCTGTGCCTGTGGCAGTGGTATAGACGAACGGATCGACAGTTGTACCTGCTCCGCTGCGGGTGTAGCAGCCTTCTGGCAAAGCATCACCTGCAGTCACCTGCTTCACTATATACACCTCAGCGGCGGTAGCGATGTTGACGGTGGCATTACCGATGACCTTTGCCGCATTACCACCACCGAAGACAGTATGGATAGCACCCATCTTGCCCTTGGCATGTGACGGGATGGGGTAGTCGCCAAGAGTTTTTGCATCCTCACCGACAATAGAACTATCATCATTATAGTATCTGCCATAGATCTCATTGACGTTCACGGTTGGATTACCCACCATCGTAGCACTGCTACCATAGCCACCGCCAAAGACTTTACCGATGCTGGTAAACGACATTACGTTGACTTGAGGATCTTCATAGAGCTTCGTGCCAGTCTCTTTCGGTGTACCATCATCGTTGTATCCATAAACAGAGTAACCTGCCTGGTTACCACCACCATAGAGCTCACCAATCTTGATAGGACGACAGCCTACCTCCTCGATGTTCACAGTGATGGAGCCATCAATTGTACCACTGAGGTTATTACCACCGAACACACGGTCGAAGGTACCATTGGTGATATTCAGTGTCACATTACCCTTGATAGCGGCGGCCTCAGCACCACCATAGGCAGCCTGCAGTCCTGGGATACATGACATCAGCAACTTAGCCTCAGCATCCATTGGAGCACTCTTGCCACCACCGTAGGCCTCATCCACGCAGAACTCACATCCACTGTTCTCATCCAGCAAGGTGACAGCTGTCTGACGCACATTACCCTTGGTGTTAGAGCCGCCAAAGACACGGTGTATCGTACCACCATAAACATTGATGAAAGCCTGACCGGTACCGTAGGTGATACCACTGGTTCCTGCGGTTCGTTCTTCTTTCGTGTCATAATTCGGGTCATCACTGGCTACCCAGTTGTCCCCGTCTTTCGTGTACACCGTATAGTTCTTATAACCTACGTTAGCACCGGGGTTAGGTCTTCCGTCTGGAAGATTGTCAAAACCATTACCTCCTCCGAAGAGTTCCAGAATCTCGTAGGTGCCATTGATTTCCACATTGGTGGCGGGTGTAGAAGCAGCGTTACCACCACCATACACCTGTTTGATACTGGTCAGTCCACAACCGTCGATGATGACCTTGGTAGATTTCGTGGTATTCTTACCACCTTCAGGCTCATAAGCTGCCAGATTACCACCGCCATAGACTGCTTCGACGTCAAACGTCTCAGTACCCCTAGCCGGTTTGGTGCTGATGTTGTCTTCGTCTGCATTCTGCGTAGCATAGACGTGTACGGTGACAGTGCCCTTTGGCGAACCGTTCATATCGTTGCAACCGAATACCTGATGCACGATAGCACCCTTTGCAGCATCGTTAGACGCAACCGTTTTGTTCAGAAGAACTTCCACATTACCTTGTGTGGTTCCTGCCGCACTGATACCTTCAATATTATCCGTGCTGCCCTTACCACCTCCGAACACACTGCCGAAGTAGTAATACTTCGTAGCATCTCCTGTATCAGCGACCTTCGTGCCGACAGTGCCGCCATTGATGTTCAGCGTAGCGTTCTGAGCAACAATACCAATCTCGCCACCACCGTAGACACTGCTCTTCACCGTTCCGCCAGTCATGTTCAGCGTGGTCTGCTTACACTGACCCAGCTTCTGCCATGACGTCAGCACGGTCTTGTTATCCAGTGCGTAGAGTCGGCCCATGCCAGCCGTAAACACGTTACCGCCCTTGGTGTATTGCAGACGGTTCTGACTGTCGAAGGTAGTGTTGGGTATCGCTGCCTTCTGAGCAGCCGTCGGATTGTAAAGATATTCCGCATTGTTACCAATGGTACCGCCAGTGATATTGATAGTGATATGTCCATGCTTGTCATCTCCATCGTCAGGAATCAGCTCGCCGTAATTGTCATCACCTGACGGAACAAGATAGGTGCCCACAGAGGCCAGACGTCCACCGCCATAGACCGAACCAAGTATGTTACCACCTGAGATATTCAGCGTCACATTTCCACCGACATTACCTGCTGTGAGAGTGTTGCCGGAGAAGCCGCGACCAGCACCGAAGACGTTTCCATCCACGTATGAGGTACCATGGGTACCGATGACGGCACCAGGCTTGATATCCACTTTAATATCACCTAAAACGTGACCATCCTCCGAGCCACCGAAGACAGAACCGTAGATGATACCACCCGATACCTCAACCTCTACACTACCCACATTGGTGTAGTCATAGAAGTGAGAGCGATCGTCACCCTTACCAGCACCAAAGAGGTAGCAGCTTAACGGGTGTGCAGCAATCTGTTCCAGGGTACGCGGCACACCAATCGTACCGCCAGTCATCTTCACGATAGATTTACCTTTGACGTCAGTAACCTCGTTGCCTCCATAGACGTTCGTCAGGATATGACCGCCGGAGATAAGCACTTCGGAATTGCCTTCTACCCAACCGGCTGAACGTACCCATTCGTAGCCAGAATCGCCTTCTTTCTTGAAGGGCATGTAACCAGATCCACCACCGAACACGCAGCCAATCCACGTCTTACCGTCAGAAGGATCAGAAGTGCTGGCAGGACCCAAATCATGAGCATCAGCATAGGTTTTATTATCATCGTAATACGGGTCATAGGGCAGATAAACCCAGTTGGGGTTTTCACTCGTACCAATATTCCTTCCGTATGGGTAGTGTGAACATTCAGCCAAAGCTTTTGCATCGGTGACAGTCGTTGTGAGAGGATTGACGAACTGGTCGTCCGTATAGCGCTTAGGCTGAAGCACGCCAGCTACGGTTTCCGTCTGGTTTGCACCGATACCAATCTGGCCGCCTTCTATCTTCACCAACGTATTGCCAAGCACACGTCCGAACTCACCACCACCAATGATAGATTCCATGATGAGAGCCGTTCCACCAATGGTCACATCCGTACTTCCCACGTATGACGTAAAGTGTGTATCAGGGTGTGTCGCCGGATCTTCTACAAGACCCTGACCTGCACCCCATACCCAACCTTCTGGTACGGGACCGCCATCTGCTTTCGCCCTGTTCATACCCTCTGTCGCCACGGAAATAGGACCAATCTGACCGCCGTCAACGACCACCGTACACTTACCAGTACCTTCTGCGCAAGAAACGGGCTTACCAATACAACCAGTATGAGCCGTATGTCCATAGATGTTGACATCTGCAGCAGCCGTACTTCTGGTGAATGTACCCACTGAACCGGCATAGCCGCCACCAAAGATACCGTTGAAGACATAGCCGCCACTCACTGTGACGTTGGTATTGCCCAGCACGTCGGCAGCATTACCGCCACCAAAGACACTACCGATGATATAGGCACCCTTTGCAGCCACCTCAAACATACCCTTGTGGGGGTCTTCATCGGCAGTAATCTCGTTATAATTACCATCTCCCAAATAGGTAGGTTCTGAAGTAAGATAGACTTTTTCTGCAGTACCTATATTTACGGTAGTATTACCTCCAATAT
>CACWLC010000007.1 GCA_902761605.1 uncultured Prevotellaceae bacterium | reverse complement strand
CAATCTGTCTGCCTTATGTTCTCAAGATGCATTATATCATCTTGACTTAGCTGAGATTTATATGTTAGGAGAATATCTGTTATTGCAAGAATAATAGCATCGAGATCATGCTTATATGTTTGATACAACTTATTATTGAGTATATTGTTAACCACAGGGTTTGCTGCATTCCAATCAGCCTTATCCATTACGTCAAGACTTTCTTCTATTTTAGTACAATCTATTTGATATAATCCATCCTTATGGGTTTCACTTTGGGGCGTTCCAAAACCCAATAATTGTTTATTGAACAACACCGCAATATGGGCTATCTTTTTATCAACTATAGGTCTAAGGCGACGAGATTCCCACCAGTCAGGGAGAACCAAAGTCAATAAATACACAAAAACACCTGCTATATAGCTATATGACAGATTTTCAATAACCAAATTGTAGTTCTGATAATTATCTGTATGCCATATTGGAAAACCAATTCCCAATCTCACATATGCTATTACGCATAAGCAGATAACTGTTATTATCAATAATATGATATTGAAAACACGCTTCATCGTTAGTAAGTTGTCAATTTTGACGTCCAGGCTTGAAAAGTACCTTTTAGGGCAGCTTTCGCCACCTGAAGCGTCTAAATCAAATTAAACTTTATTATTTTTTTAATACCGATGGTCATCGGTAACATGTTTTCGTAATCGGTTCTTCCTTGCATGATTGCCTTGGATAAACTCCGAAGCTGCTCACGCTCGACAATTCTCGAATACATTCGGAACTGTTCTCGCTTAATCGCAGCATTGAAGAATTCCTGGGAAAGCGTTTGCGCTCTACTGTCATAGGGTGTAACGTTTGTTATATCATCATTATTTGTTGCCTACGGATATCTGAGAGAGCAGGTCGTTTACCTTCTTCTGTAGCGTCTTGTTCTGAGTGGTAAGGTCGGCCACCTGACTGGTCAGGTTATCAATAGACTTCATCAGGCTTGTCTGGGTCTTCACATCCTGCTTGTGCGTATCCCTCAACTCCTTCACCATATCCTTCAGTTCCTGGTTCTCCTGGGCCCGTTCATCCTCGCGCTTAACAAGGAAGTGTATCATTGATATCAACTGGTCTTTTTCCATCTCTGTATACCATAGCTCTTCTTAAAACGAGGCCCGCTCGGCTATGCCGCTTGTTCCGAAGGTCTCAAGAAAGGTATCATTTTCCCACTTCATACACAAGACGTCAAAATTGACAGCTTACGATCCATTGCAACTTCGCCCGCGAGTAAGAGAGGTGTCCTCTATTATCTATTCTTACAAATTTTACTAGTTCACATCTTCTCTATATTTTGCAATACACCAATTCAACATATTCTGCCCTATAACACACCAGTCTGCTTCCTGGTAAGCCTCTAAAACTGGAGCAGGGCAGGATGGAGAATCTATTAATGCTACTGTTCTATTTAAAATGCCGCTACCACCCAATAATTGCTCATAAACTATGCCTTTATCACCAATTCCTGACAAATAAATAGTAAAGTTAGCATAAGCAGATGTCTTGTCTGAATTAACCAAGAAACACTTTTCAGCATAGTCCGTATAATCTGCATTTGATGTAAGTTCTGTAGTTTTATGAATACCCTTTTTGTAATCAAAATATGGTAAAAGGTCATTGGCCTGCGACCTTAAAAAATCAAAAGCCCTTTTGTTACGTACATCAGTTGCAGTTCCTGTTGTCCAAACATCGAATGCATCTATATAGTTTAGAGGAATGATGTTTTCTATCTCATGCACATTAAGAGGAACAAACTGATAATAGGGCACTCCGTTACCAACAGGAAGACATAGTGAATATGTACTATCGGGGGCTGGTGTATCATTTGGATATTTCTTATCTGTATCTATAATGCAAATAGTTATATGCTTAGAATTAAGTTCGTTTTGCACCACTCGATGAATATTTCTTCCATTTCCTCCCAGCGGATGAAGGCTATAATGAAAATTTGAATGCGTCCTGCTGATAAACCACTTTAATATGTGCTCAAAGACTTTAACATCATTAAGATCTTCACCGATTGCCATTGTCTGCCCTGATGCATCTAGAGTGGAGAAATGGGTATAATTCATCTGATATATTGTAACGCCACCTTCCACTCTTTGGTTATTCGCTCCTCGGATTACCTCCATATAGAAAGTGACAGAAGATGGAACCGAATTTATTGCTATATTACTAGCAAGTTTTTGAAACAACTGACCAACGATTACATCATTCTCGAATATTTCACGAAAATGGTCAATAACCTCAACTTCGCCCAAAAGAAGATGATTCCCCTCGACAGCCTGCGTGGCAAGATTATGAACAGATCGTAGTATCGGTTTATATTCTTGATGACTCGCATCAACAATCAAGGAATTATCCAAATAAAACAGCATAAAATCAATCTATTGGATCGAAAAAACCGAGAGGCCAGTCTTTCAAACGTCCTTTCTCACTAAATTCAATTTCACGGATAATTGTATTCCTATTTTGGTCATCTTTATTGAATAAGAGTACATTCACATCCTCTGGCTTTATTCTCCCCTCATAAATACGTCGTCCAATCCTATTAACAATAGCCTGGCTGTGAGTTTCTACAATAAGTGTAATATCGGAGCTGGCTTGTCGCGTCTCTTCAATAGCCTTTACAAAAGTGTCGGCTACCTTTGCCTGCATAGCAGGATGAAGGTGTAATTCCGGTTGCTCCATCAAAAGTGTTGCCTTTTCGAAATCTCTATATTTATATCGGTTAGGAGAGTTAATAGCTTCTGTCCGAATATAGGTAGTATGCCATAACTTTGTGATTACTGGCAATACCTGAGAATAGCCATATCCTACGTCTGCAATACTGAAGTCTCCATTTTCAGTCTTAATTCGCAAACTTTTCATACCTGACTCAGAAGGAATATCAACGGTGACCCCAAGAACATCCTTAACAAACTTGTCATAGCTAATTTTCTCCTTAACACTTAAAGACGCAATAAATTCAAGGAGATTATGACCATCAGAATCAACGGAATTTACCTGCAATCCCTGTATTCTGTAATATCTATTTGCCTCTGCCCTCATCGGTGCAATATAGTCACATTCATGATAGAAAGAGGCAACCTCAGTGTTCACAATTTCTATTATAGCATTGAGTTTCATTAATACAAACAAACTATATATATAGTTGAACTCCTGAGTATTGACAGTCCAATTTTGAATGCTCTTTTGGAAAGAAAGAATACCACTACCTTGCTTCATTCTATTCAAGAACCCTTGTTTGTCCAGTCTATGATAAGCTAGGATATAGTATAACCGTTCTACATTCTGAAGGCGCTTGTTGCAATGTTTTTTAAAAATATTGACAAGTTTTTCTGCTATATATGCAGCAAAAGAACTGGAACTCTCACTTACTTTGTTGGGTACAATAGATGGTAAAATTCCAAATGCCGTATTGAAATTAAACTTGAACCTTTCACTAAGTTCATCTTCAACGCTACTATTAAGAAAATGTACTGACCCATTACGGTCATCTATTTCCAGCTGATAATGTGCATTTACAAGGTTAATAGAGAATGTTTTGATATATGTTCCTTTCCCGTCCTCATGGAGTGTGAACATAACATCCCCTTCTTGTAAATCATCACTATCGAGAGATTCTATATCATTATAATAGTAACGACGAAAACGAGGCGAATACAGAATTTTTCTGAACCTGTAGTAGAAACTGATGCCTTCCGACTCCTCAGCATATCTGTTCTTTGCCGTTTTAAAGTCACCAAAATCAACAAAAGATGTGTCAAACCAAGCAATGGGTCCTCTGAGCTTTTTATCCACAGACTGTGTAAAAAGCGGGAAACTACGAAGAAATGTACTCTTACCAGAGCTGTTTGCCCCAAGCAATATCATTATAGGCTTCAGTTTGATTTCACCTGAATCCTTGATACTCCTAAGATTTTGTATACGAAAATCAGTTATCATACATTATTTTGCTTTTTATTTCATTCTTCGCTTGCAAGTCAATACTCCGCTCAATTGCTTCGTTTATTGTTTAAGCATTTCATGCTTATCAAGCCACCGTGCCCTGCGGTTCTCCGCAGGGATCTATTCCTTGCTAATCAAGCCTGCAATTCCAAAAGCCAACAACCCGAGAGCACCTAATCCTGCAAGGCATGTGTATTTAATCATGTTGTCTCTATTCTGAGCCAATTCACATGCATTCACCTGAGCCGGGCAATCCTTTTGTAACTCCTTTCCATAAGTATACAGATACCTATACCGAGCCATCTGCCCGATATTGAGAAATGTTTTCAGACTCAACTTCGTCAACTCCGCAACATCATTTGTCTTTGTCCTATCCATCATCTCTGTATTATTCTTAATTCAACTAATCAAATAATTTCCTCGCCTCTTCCTCACTCTGCGTAAGGTTCAACAGTATATCATGCTTAGTAATCTTGGTCTTGCTATTGCACAAATCCTTACGAATCTCACGTTTTCAATCATTTCAAATGATGACTTTGAGAAGAACATCTTATTATCCGCAGAGGTCACTATAACTGACGGTATAGTGCGCATCGTCGGAGAGGAGTATTCTGAAGGTCATCTCTGTTGGCATGGCGAGTTCTGTACTAAAAAGGGTCTTGCCTTTGACCGTACCATACTTGATTAGCTTCCAACCAAAATCCAATTCACTATCTGGCAGTTGCTGAAGCTTTGACCAGTAATCAACTTGGTCTGCATCAAGCTGCTGGTGCTCTATCACACCAAAAACCTTACGGATAGGTAACGATGCATAAGGCTTCATCATCCGAAACAATGACTGTATCTTAGCGCTCGTTTCTGTTATCTGACATTTTGCTTCGAAACTTTCATGCGAATCAAAACGTGACTTCATTTCGACATATACGAGGTCATAGCTGTCTTCATTGTTCTTGACAAGCAAGACACTATCACAATTGCGCTTGGAAAGAGCGCTGAACAGGTCGTAACAATCGAATTGCTTGGAAGGGAACGAAACTGCTTCATCACAGATAACAGTCAGGCTCTTGTTCTTGGCTGCAACGCCTTTCTCGGTGATGGTAACACCACCAGTCTTATATTCGGAAGGATGCTTGGTAAACAGGCTGTTCCAAGCGGCACTAAAACTACTCAGCATGGTTCTCTGCTAACTTATAATAGGTTTGCTGAATATCAAGGCTATAACGTGCCTCCTTCTTGATAACATCATAGAAGGACTCGTATGGGATACCCTTGTCTAAACTCTGAGAAACCAACTTTACGTTGCCGTCTGCTCCTCGGCGAAGCAGATAGGCGCCTATCAGTGATGGATTGACAGTGAGATCGCTATAACCATACTTGGAAAGCGATTCTGCATATACTTCCTTGTTGATATTCTGAATCTTATGCAGGAAGATGCGGTCGTTGAGACGACGGAGGAAATAGTCACTATGGGTAGTTATCTGCATGTGAGACCCCTTATTGATGGCGCGAACTACGAAGTCAGCTATATCTACCTGCTTCTGTGGATGCAGGTGAGCCTCCGGTTCCTCGAAGAGGATGGAGAGATGGCTTGCTGGATACTTATCCAACAGCAGATAGAGCGGAGCAAGCTCCTTGATGGAGGATGCTGCAGCATTGATAGGCAACGGTTCGCCGTCGGTAAGACGATAGATGACCTTGTCTTCGTCGTCAAGCTCTATCTGACCGCCATTGATGTCATAAAGCAGCTTCAATAGGTCGGAATCGTTGTCGCGACGTGGCGGCATAGCTCGTACTACGGCCCAGTCATTGAGGAACTCAGTGTAGATGTCCTTGGTGGACTTCAAACGGTCTTGAAGGGTAAGGGGGATGTTGAGCAGAGCTCCACGACCGGGGACCATACAGAAAGTCTGATCAAGGCGTTCCTCGCCAAAGACATCATGGCACAGTGATGCCTGAAGCAAAATGGACCAAGGCATTCCACCTACACTCTTGGGGTTGCCCTCAATGCGCAGGTCGAAATTGCTGTTCAACTCGAACACCATGCTTTTCTCTTCCTTACCTTCCATGCCGTAAAGCACGGTGCGGTAAGAAAAGACGTATTCAAGTTGGGTGATGGGCATCTCTACTGAGAGGTCAACATGCAGGTCGGGATTGCCTACGGCATCGCGCATGTATTGGCAGGCATCGGCATTTATCCACTGTAGCAACTGGGCGCTCTGAACAGTGAAGGTACCCTTCTCAGGGTTTGCCGACGCAAGTTGGTCGAAATCCCAACCGTTGGCACCGAAGAACTCCTGAAGACGATTCTCGGACAGCAGTTTGTAGATGTAGTGAACCAGAATAGCCACATAACTCTTACCCAAACCGGACTCGCCAGAGAATATCATCAATGGCTTAAGTTCCAGCGTGGAGTCATGAACGGCACCTAATCTGTTGATATGAATCTTTATTGACTTCATGTTACGTTAATTGCAAACTATATACAAAAATAACAGAATTTGGGAATCTAATATTGTTTTTGTTGTTACTTTTCTTATGCCGCCTGTGGCGGCTTAAATAATCCGCAGCCTGTACCCCAACGGGGCTTCTGGCTGACACCTATATTCGGTTTTCTAAATGTGCATGCAATTCTCTTTTTTTAACACTTTTGCTACGCCTATGCTACAGAAGTGGGAAAAATGTGCGCTTTTGCGCTCGGTTCGTCGTCGGTTGGCTATCGTCTTTATCTTTATACGAGGTCCGGGCAGGTCGGGTGGCATGCACGGACCTCGTGATGGAGTCTATTAGAAGTTTGCATTATATTCGTCGAGCCAAGCGGTTTCCACCTGGAAGGCGCCATCCACACCCGAGTTGGTGTACATCGCTCCGGTGAGCTTCGTCACGCGGTTACATTTGAACGGGACGTTAGTGACCGTCTTGCTGAACAACGTATTACCACCTGCATCAAGTGTCTCAATCGTCACATCGATGTTTTGCTCATCGGAGTTGAGGAAAAACATAGTGCTCGAAGTAGATGTAGCACCCACAGCGGCACTGTTACCCACCGTATTGGCAAAACCGGTATTGGCAATGGCGAATCCGGTAGTGGGGTTGAAGTCCTTGCCGCCCGCAGAGAACGTCATACGGACATTCGAGACGTCTGCGGTCTTGCCATCGCTGGAGACAACCGTCAGCATAGTCACGATGCGGTTGAGCGTTGCACTGATATCCACTGCACTGGTGTTGCTGATAGTAACAGGCTGAGTGTATGCAAACGTCTCTCTGGCACGAACGTTAAACGATGCCTCGGTGGGACTGGTCAGTGTCAACACACTGTTCTCGTTAGTGTAGTAGGCCACTGCCACCATCGTGTAACTGCCCATCGGCAGCGAGCATTCAAACTCACCGAAGGTAGTGTACGTCGAGCCATCAGCTCTCAGTTGAGTGGTCTTAACCGCCTCAGTACCATCCCCTTTGTAGAACGCTAAGGTGACAGCATTTACATCGGTGTAGTCAGCTACATCCTGAGCCGCTCGGGTTTGCGCTCCAGAGAACTCCTCCTGCGACAAGGAGAATCCCTCTACATGCACCCTTACCGGCACCAGCTGACTCAGCTCTACAGTCTGTTCGTTACTCAATTCATCACTCTGGTTGCTGCAACTTGCAGCCATCATGCCCATCAGGGCCACGAAAATAAAACTAACTTTTTTCATAGTGTTAATTTGTTAAACGTTAAAATCAGTGCTTTTAATAGTAACACGTTGCAAAAATACTATATTTTTTTGCACTTCCATTACAAATCAACACAAAAATCAACGTCTATTCCTATGAAAAAATAGCTTTCTGTTGCTTCTACGCCTCCTCCCTTCTTATTTTGCTATGTCAGAATAAACAATTTACTATACCTTATAATACCTTATAAACGAGAATGACAGCAATGATCATCAGTATGGCGACAACCAGAAGGGCGACCTTCAGCCATTTCTCTAACTGCCTACGGAGGACAATCGCACGAAGGTTGCGCTCCTTGAAACGGGTGGCACTGTCCTTGCGATGGTGATGATGATGGTGATGATGATGTTCCTCAGCCATAATTACTTCAGGATGTTATAGAGCAGTGATGTTAATGAAATCAGGATACTGGTGGCAGAGAACCACAGAGTGGTGGTCTGACCAACGGTAGAGTTCTGGGCCTTAACCTTGTTAGGCTCTACATACACGATATCGTTCTGCTGAAGATAATAATAAGGTGAGTTGATAATCTCCGCATCATTGAGGTTAAGGGTAAATACATCCTTATGACCCTTGGCATCCTCGCGGATGAGCTTCACCCTTTCGCGCACACCATAAATAGTAAGGTCACCAGCCTGAGCAAGAGCCTCGAAGATATTGATCTTCTCGTTGCCTACAGTGAACATACCAGGACGGTTTACCTCACCGATGACAGAGATCTTATAGTTTGACATGCGGACAGTGACAACAGGATTCTCCTCAGCATTCATATAACGCTGGATCTTGTCGTGGATGAGCTTCTCACACTGTGACTTGGTAAGACCGCCAACCTCAAGGGTTCCAACAACAGGAAACTCGATACAGCCGTTGTTATCAACCAGATAGGTCTGCAATGAACCGCCAGATGTACCAATAGTACTTGAAGTATTCTGGAGCGTGTTACGTACAATGAGATTGAACGGAGCTGATGCCTCAGGATTAACGGTATTGACTGTGACCGTCAGAATGTCCTTAGGCATGATACGGGCATCATAGAGGGCCTGGGAACGAGAGAAGTCGACATAGTCGCTGTTCTGGATGTAAGCAACGTTTTTCGGGCTTTTGCACGAAAATAGAAACACTGTCGTGAGGGACAGAAGAACGAAAGTGAATTTATTAGACATAATAATATTTTTTAAAGACATTATTTCCAGAAGTGCCACCAGTGGCGGGTGAGGGTGTGAGAGTGACGGTAGAGGGAACCCTCGGTATAGTCCTTCTGACCGGCATAAGCCTCGTCGATGAGATGACGCCACTTCTTACCACGGGACACCATACGGTAGATGGTACCCCAATCGGGCAGACCGCCTACATTGCGATCGTCGATAAAGAGGTCGGCCTTGAGCTTACGGGTGAAATGGGGATTGTTGTCGGTGGTCTCCTCGGGATAGTCGCGATTGGCAGCATAGAACTCTACACCACGCTCACGACACCACTCGATGGCGTCATCAAGCAACTTTCCCTCACGACAGGTCCAGAGGATGACACGATGACGGTCGGCAATGATCATCTTCAGCGTGTCGATGGCAAAGGGGCGCTCCTGCCCTATCTCGGGATAACGATTCTCAACAATCGTACCATCAAAATCTACTGCTATAACCATGGATTGATTTGATTTATTTCTTGATAGAGTCATCGTCCTTGTTGCCGTAATGGGACTCGGCATACTGGCCATAGTTGCCATAGTTACCGTAGTTACCATAGCCGTATTTACCATAGCCGTAGCGACCATAGCCATAACGACCGTACTTACCATAGCGACCATAGCCATAGTAATAGCCGTACTTACGACGAGACATGTCGATACCGTTGAGCACCACACATGGATTTGGCATCTTCTGTTCCTTGGCCAGAGTATTCAGCAGACCGAAGGCAGACTTCGGTGTGTAGTCGGCACGACATACATAGACGGTGATGTCAGCCTGCTGACCAATCGTGAGGGTGTCGGTAACGAGTCCTACAGGGGCTGTATCGAAGATGACATAGTCGTAACGCTCACGAAGCATGTCGACAACCTGCTTGAAGTTGTCACGGGCCAGAAGCTCAGTGGGGTTAGGAGGAACAGGTCCGGCAAGCAACAGGTCGAGGTTCGGGTTGTTGATACCCTTCTTGATCTGTGAGTCGAGAGCCTTCTCAGTAACCTTGTCGAGCGTCAGGAGTGAGGTGATACCCTCATTACGGTCGTTGATACCGAAGAGTCGGCCTAAGGCAGGCTTACGGATATCCAGACCACAGAGGATGACCTTCTTGCCAAGGAGCGCAAACGATACCGCCAAGTTGGCTGCATTAAAGGTCTTACCCTCACCGGAAGTACTTGAGGTGAAGAGGATAACCTTCTCGTCGCCCTTCAGCATAAACTGTATGTTGGTACGCATCGAACGGAAGATCTCGTCGATCTGGTTGTTCTTGTTGGCCTGCACCACGATACCGGCAGCATCCTTGACGTTGTCAGAAGCAACAGCCACGTCGGCAATGATAGGCAGGTCGGTAAGACTTGCCAGATCCTCATGACCCTCAATCTTATAACGGAAGAACGAAATAAGCCAGATGAAGAATCCAGGTACCACGAAGCCCAGCACCAGAGCACCCAGGAGAATGATAGCCTTCTTGGGACTTACCTGACCTTCGAACAAAGGCTCGTCGATGAGTTTTCCGTTGTCGGCAGTAGCTGCCAGGGCGATACTGTTCTCCTCACGTTTTTGGAGCAGCAGCATATAAAGGGTTGACTTCACATCCTGCTGACGACCTACCTGATTGAGCACACGCTCCTGAAGAGGAGCAGCAGACACACGACCCTGGAACTTAGAGAACTGTGACTGTATGCCCTGACGGTTGATGTCGGCAGTACGACGGGCCTGCATCAAGGCTGTCTGGATAGATGACTGAAGCTCTTCGATGGTGGCTGTCAGGGTACGTACCTGAGGAGCCTCCTCACTGGCGGCCTTCAACAGACGGTTACGGTCCTGTACAGCCTTGTTATAGTTGTTGATGAGGGCCGTAGAGGCTCCATCGGAAACACCTACGTTAGAGGGGATAATCTGATATTTGTTTTTGGGATCGTTGACAAAATCTCGCATGTAGTCGAGCATCTGCACCTGGGCGTTGGCCTCAGAGAGACGTGCAGAGAACTCATTCGACATCTGTACCGACTGAGATGCGTCGGCCAGGGAGGTCACTGCATTCTGCTGCTTGAACTGCTGAATCTCACTCTCTGTGCTTCCCAGCTCCTCGTTGATCTTAGCCATACGGTCGTTGATGAACTCCTCTGTGCGAAGGGCCACCTCGTTCTTGTCGGCATTGGCCTGACGGTTGTAGCAGATAGCCAGCTGATTCAGAACATCCATACCACGACGGTAGTTCTTGTCGTTAAGAGTCAGCATGGCAATATCGGTCAACTTCGATGTAGGACTGATGCTGAGACGTGCGAGAAGATCGGTTGCCACCTGCATAGGAGGAAGGATAGTGACAAGGTATGTCGAGCCTTCCTTGAATTCGATGCCGGGGATGGCTGTCATCGTGACAGTACCGAGGCTGGTCTTGAAGACTGCGGGCAGTGAGTCGGCACTATGCTCAAAAGGTACAGGATCACCGCTGCCAAGGTTCTCATTGCCAGAGATCTTGTATTTGCTGCCATCACGCCAAACCTTCATGCTGAGCGACTGCTTCTTCTCGAGGAGCACCTTGTCGAGCGAGTCGAGATGTACAGGATCAAGGTCGATGCTGAACGGCTGCTGCTTGTACACGATCGGATCCACGACATGTCCCTCACTACGATACTCTGTATAGAGCTTCAGGTCCTTGACCACATCACGGAGGAGAATGCGCGACTGGAGCACCTCAATCTCATTGTCGATACCGGATGAGTTGCTGAGGAATCCGAGGTCCTCAACACCGGCAAGCATCTGGGCAGCATTGTTACGAGAACGTTGCTGATCCTTGATGAGCATACGTGCAGATACCTTATATACCGGCTCTGAATAGCGCAGGTAGATCAGTGCACCACACACAAAGATGATGAGCGACAAAAGAAACCAGTGCCAGTTGAGCACCAGGGCTGCAAAAATGGTCTGGAAGTTCAGTTTACTGCCACTACCGGCACCTGACTCCTCTTCCAGGAGATCCTCGAGCTGATCGAGGGTAATTTTCTTTTCTTCAGACATAATATTATGATTTTAAATTTCTTCTTCAGAGATGTAACGAAGGGAACGGTTAGGCACATCGATGATGGCCGGGGCGAGTTCGTTACCGATGGGCATGACCACACAACGCTTGCCACCGACACGCTTGATGCGACCGGTGACACCAGTGAATTCACCTTCGATAATCTGTACAGGCTGACTGGGCTTGCAAGCGTATTCAAGGTTATCGAGGAAGATTATCTTCTCGTTATCCGTAGAGGTGATGCGCTTATAGTCGTCCATCTGTTTATCACGGAGGTAGAGCACCTCGTCATGACGGTCGAAATTGGCATCATACACGGGATGCATGACAAATCGAAGGGGCTCGAAATATTCCATATTGCTCTTCACTGCCACCAGTTTGGCAAAGGTCGACCGTACGAAGACGTAATTCAACAGTAACGGAGCGAAGTCCATCTTATCCATCCTTACCCTTATAAATCCCAGGGGCGCGAAAGCCTCACAGATATCGTCTTGTTTGTTAAGACGCTCGAGCATCGTCTCCAAGCGATTGACGCTGGAGTTTCTTACCCGCATAGGGAACCAGTGGAGGTCGTTTTCCTTGAACATGTTACTCGTTGGAGACGTTTGGGAAAAGGATGTTCCTTGGGGTCACCACAAAAATGAATGTGGAGACAATGGATTTCACGACTATTGAATTCGTCCGTAATGTACTGATCTCTAGTGACATATAAAGACTACCCGACTCAAAACCCAAGGAAGGGTCATGAAATCGGGTGCAAAGGTACGAAAAAAAATTGGATTTCATTTATAAATAAACAATTTTTATTTATTTAATTCGTAATCTATCTCTTCGTCTTCACTGAAATGTCGCGAAGGGTCGATATGGAAGACACGCTGAACCTCGGCCTTGAATTTGCCTGTATAGTCGGTAAGTCGTACTTCGTAGTCGCTGGTAACAACGAAGTCCTGTATCAGCTGGTCTTCGGGATCCGCCTCGAGATTAGCCTTGGCATCCTCTTTGTTAATGGCATAAAGACAGAGCTTGTCGACTGGCATATACTCATCGTCGAGTGAGTAAAGCCAGAGGGAATAGAGACCATCGCCCTCATCAGCTGCAAGAATCATCAGTCGTGCTCCTGCAGTCTCAGGAATTGAGATGGCCTTTGGTTCCACACGACCCTCGAGCCCCATGAAGGAAGCGAGTTCTGCAGGTACCGTCTTATAGTTAGGGAGACCTGTCACATACTCCTCGGAGTAACGTATAGGCAGGGGCTGGATTTCCAGGGAGTCGTAGAAGAGCTGGACTGGAGACACCTCACGGTCGAGGTGGATACCCTGGGCGGCAAGACGCTCCTTAGCCTCGAGGCGTTGGATGCTGTCGAGTTTCATCTGAAGCTCCGCTGGCGACATGCTGTCGCTGGAATTAGATAAACGATAAATGACTAATGATAATAGAGCTACGAGAATAGCTGAGGCTATGAGGATGGTGCGACGGGAGAACGGCATAGATGCAGGGATTTAGAGTTTTATCTTCTTTTTGACGGATTTGCTCTCGTTGTCGATACGGTTGAGGGCAGAGATGACATAGGTGAACTTCTCCTTACCATCGTTGTATGGGAGTCGGTAGAAGGGCACTGTGGTGATGGCCACAATCTTTGAGGCATCGCTGGTGTTGACCTTCTCACCCTTGGCAAAACGATAGACAACGTATTTCACTGCCTCGTCTTTCCAGTCCTTGGATTTCGGGGCTGTCCAGAAGAGGATATAACCGTCGTCAGTCCAAACGGGCTTCACCTTACGCACCTTCTTGGGAGCCTTGTCGGTGATGAAAGACATCTCAGGCTGAAGGGCTGGGAATCGCCAGTAGTTGTTGCGAAGGGATGAACCATACTGACCGACATTATCCACAGCAGCCTTGGCATACCACAGGACAGTACCCTTGACAGCAGGCAACTGCTGGTGGAGACGCATCTTGGCTCCAAGCTGATGGGTGTTAGGATTTTGGGGGTCTTGATGTTTCACTGTACGCTCCACATCCTCACCGATGACGAGAGGTCGGTTAGAGGCATACTGGTTCCACCATTTGATGAGGGTCTCGTAGTCAGCTGCCTTGTTGCCAATCTCCCAATATATCTGGGGAACATTGTAGTCCAACCAACCGTTGTTTACCCAGAGAAGAATGTCGGCATAGAGGTCATCGTAGTTCTGAGTGCCGTTGGTATTACTACCCATCGGAGAACTCTTTTTGTTACGATAAATACCAAAAGGAGAGATACCGACCTTTACCCAAGGCTTAGTCTCGTGGATGGTCTTATAGAACTGTTCGATGAAGAGGTTGACATTATATCTGCGCCAGTCGTTGATATCCCTGATGCCATTGGAGTTCTCGCGGAAGAGTTCCTGGTCGGGGATGGTCTCGCCCTGTACAGGATAGGGATAGAAATAGTCGTCCATATGGATGCCATCGACATCATAACGACTCACGATATCACGCGCCACCTCACAGATGTAATCACGATTCTCGGGAAGACCCGGATTGAGGATGAAGAGATCATCATAGCTGAAACAACTGAGGGGTTTACGCACTGCGATATGGTTGGAGGCGAGCTGTTTGGTAGTCTTCGTCTTTGCTCGATAGGGATTGATCCAGGCGTGGAGCTCCATGCCACGACGATGACACTCGGTAATCATCCACTGGAGCGGGTCCCAATATGGAGAAGGTGCTACTCCCTGTTTGCCGGTCAGGAAACGACTCCATGGCTCGAGCTTGCTCTCATAGAGGGCATCGCACTCAGGACGTACCTGAAAGATGATGACATTACAACCGTCTTTCTGGAGTTCGTCGAGCTGGTAAGAGAGGGTCTGCTGCATCTTCTGGGTTCCCAAGCCCTGGAACTGGCCATTGACACATTGTATCCACGCACCACGGAACTCACGCTTGGGCTGCGCCCCTACGGGGCTAGATAAAAAATAAAAAATAAAAAATAATATGGGCAGCGCCCAGCCTTTGTTAAATCGCATCTTGTTCATATTTTAAAACAAATTTGGTTTCTTCTTACGGGCCTCTTCGAGGGATACGAGAGACTGTTGTTCCTGAGCGTAATCATCGCGCAGGTGAGCATATTTTTCTTCGAGCTCGCGCTCAACGAGAGATTCCTCGGTCATGAGACGATTGGCTGTGATGGCATTCTGAGAGGCATCCTTCATCCACACCACAGGACCGCCATAGACAGGGGCTATCTTCAGGGCCACATGGAGTTCACTGGTAGTGGCACCACCAATCATGATGGGGATATTCAGGCCGGCACGTTTCAGTTCCTCCGCCACATTGACCATCTCCTCGAGACTGGGAGTGATAAGACCGCTGAGACCGATGATATCCACATTCTCATCCTTCGCCTTACGGACAATCTGTTCTGCAGGCACCATCACACCCATGTCGATGACCTCGTAGCCGTTGCAGGCCATCACAACACTCACGATATTCTTTCCTATGTCGTGAACATCACCCTTGACAGTGGCGAGGAGCACCTTTCCCGCACTCTTCACACCCATTCCCGAGCTGCGCTCGCCTACCCGTAGCCTTTCTGCCTTCTGGGCCTCGATATATGGCTGGAGGATGCCCACAGCCTGTTTCATAGTCCTGGCTGTCTTCACCACCTGAGGCAGGAACATCTTTCCTTCACCGAAGAGTTTTCCCACCTTATTCATACCATCCATCAGAGGTCCCTCGATGATATCAACTGCTTTGGGGTATTTCTCCAAGGCCTCCTTAAGGTCTCTCTCCAGGTTATCACCAATACCCTTCTGCAGAGCCGTCGCCAACCGCTCCTCTACAGAAGTTGTCACATCGGGGCCATCTCCATTATTCTTTGAATCCGTAGATCCCGGGGTCCGTGAATCAATATCTCCGCTCTTCCTTGTCTCCATCTCCGCAGCAAGTTCCCCAGCGAGGTCGGTAAGACGTTCGCAGGCATCATCACGTCGGAAAAGGATGGCATCCTCGATGATTTCGAGTTGTGCTTGAGGTATATCAGAGTAAGTAACTTTGGTAGAAGGATTTACGATTCCGAAGTCCATGCCGTGACTGATGGCATGATAGAGGAATACAGCATGCATCGCCTCACGGATATAGTTGTTGCCCCGGAAGGAGAAACTGAGGTTGGATACACCACCACTGACATGTGCGCCAGGGAGGTTCTTACGTATCCATTCTGTAGCCCGGATGAAGTCGGCAGCATAGGCATTATGCTCCTCCATACCTGTTGCGATGGCAAGGATATTTGGGTCGAAGATAATGTCGTGAGGGTTCATCCCTACCCTCTCAGTGAGTATGCGATAAGCCCGTTCTGCAATCTCGACACGTCGTTCATAGCTCGTGGCCTGCCCCTTCTCATCGAAGCACATCACCACCACAGCTGCCCCATAGCGCATCACGTCGAGAGCATGTTCGATGAACTTCTCCTCACCTTCCTTCAGCGAGATGGAGTTGACAATGCTCTTACCCTGGACACACTTCAGACCTGCCACAATGACGTCCCAGTTGGAGGAGTCGATCATCACAGGCACCTTTGCGATGTCGGGTTCTGCAGCAATCATATTGAGGAATGTCTGCATCTCTGTCTTGGCATCGAGCAGACCATCATCCATGTTGATATCGATAACGAGAGCCCCGTCTTCCACCTGTTTTCGGGCAATGGTAAGAGCCTCATCGTAATTCTTTTCTTTTATAAGTCGAAGGAATTTTCGCGAACCAGCCACGTTACAACGCTCACCGACATTGACAAACTGTACTTCAGGCGTCACATCCAACAGTTCCAGTCCCGATAGCCACATCGTCGGGCTCTTCGAATCCGCAATCCTATGAGGTCTTTTGCCTTCGACTATTGGTCCATACAAACGTATAAACCCATCGGTGGTGCCACAGCAGCCGCCAATGATGTTTACGAGGCCTTCGTCAACAAGCTCAGCCATCTTCGGGGCCATGGACTCTGGAGTCTCGTCGTAGAGTCCCATAGCGTTGGGAAGACCGGCATTGGGGTAACAGGAGATGTAATATGGAGCCTTACGTGCCAGTTGACGGAGGTAAGGTTTCATCTGTGTGGCACCGAAGGAACAGTTAAGACCGACACTGAAGATAGGATACGTGCTCACACTGGCAAGGAAGGCATCGAGGGTCTGTCCTGAGAGAGTACGTCCTGCAAGGTCGCTTATGGTGACGCTAAGCATGATAGGGAGCTCAACATTACGCTGCTCCATGACACGCATACAGGCATCAATGGCACATTTGGCGTTGAGAGTGTCAAAGATGGTCTCGATGAGAAGAGTGTCCACCCCACCCTCGACAAGACCGTCTGCCTGTTCCATATAGGCCTCAAGCAGTTCGTCATAGGTTATCTCACGAGCCGCCGGGTTGCTGACATCAGGTGACATCGAGAGAGTCTTGTTGGTAGGACCGATGGATCCTGCCACAAAACGCGGTTTCTCCTCTGTAGTGAACTCATCCGCCATCCTACGGGCTATCCTCGCACCTTCGAGAGCCATCTGTCGGGCTGAGTCTTCGAGATGATAGTCAGCCTGTGAGATGCGTTGACTGCTGAAGGTGTTGGTGGTGATGATATCCGCCCCTGCATCGAGGTATTTGCGATGTATCTCTGCGATGATATCTGGGCGTGTGAGGTTGAGTTCGTCGGTATTGCCGACTTTTCCCATCACAGCACCCACCATGGTGCCCATAGCGCCATCCAGCACGAGAATACGATCCTCAAGCTGACTTTGAACTTTATGATTACCTGAATTATTCACTCTTCACTATTTAAAGACTTTCATCGCGCGGTCCATCTCACGGCGATCCTCCTTTTCCTTAAGGGTCTGACGCTTGTCGAACTCCTTCTTACCCTTACAGAGGGCGATGTCCATCTTGGCACGTCCTTTGTCGTCGATGAACACAAGGATGGGCACGATGGTATAACCCGTCTGTTTTGTGGCACTCTCGAGTTGGCGTATCTCTCGTTTCGTGAGCAGGAGCTTGCGGTCACGCTTCATCTCATGGTTGTTGTAGGAGCCATAGAAATAAGGACTTACGTTCATGCCTTTCACCCACAGTTCACCGTTGATGACCGTGCAGTATGTATCCACCAGACTGGCCTTACCCATACGGATGCTCTTTATCTCCGTTCCTGTAAGGACAATGCCGGCAGTGAAGGTCTCGATGAAGAAATACTCAAACGAGGCCTTGCGGTTCTTTATCTGTACCGGACTTTTCTTCCGTAATAATTCTTCCGTTTTATTCATTCTATGATTGCGAATTTTTCGAGGTTGTCATCGATGTAGTGAGCGATATCGTCAGTCCATTCCTCCTCGTTCTCAATGAACTTATCGTCGAGGTCGTCGAATTCAGGGAACTTCTCGAAGAGAGCCATAAACTCCTCCTCGTTGCACTCCTTCTCTATCTCGTCTCTATATTTCAGCCAAAGCGTATGAGCCTCGTAGATTAGTTTTGAGAGCTCACGCATGCCCCACATCTTGTTGAGGGCCTTGGCAAAGGGATTCTTGAAGATGAACTCTCCCAGACCGTTGTGGATAAGCTGTACAAATCCGCCATCCATGACTTCTTCGTGAAGCATGTCCCAGGCAAGGAGGGTTATCTGGTCGGAGTTAAGTTCAGCCATCGTCTCCGATGTCAGTTCACCACCTATTGCATTTCTTATGCCATCCACAAAGACCTTCACGAAGGCATCCATGCCTTCCATCGCAGCCTGCTGAAGAAGACTATCTTTTATTATTATATCTATTTTTGACATAGGAACATAAGTTATTTCTTTTTAGGGAGGCCACCACCGACGTATGCGATGGAGATGCCACGGTCCCACTGTTGACGGATATATTCCTTAGGGTCATCAGGGTTTACCTGAAGGTTCTGGAAACGGTCGTCACCATTGGCGAAGTTGCCGAAGACCACCACATAGCTGTCCTCACCATAGACTACCTGATGAAGGTTAAAGCCACGTTTCCATACTCCATGTTCTACCCTTGAGAGTAGTTCAGAGGTGTCAGCCTCCCAGAGATAACCTTGAGAGAGGTACTTGGGAGTCTTAGACATCACTACTGTCCAGGCTTTGCCATCATAGGCAAGGTCGGTGATGAAATAACCTTTGCTATACTGTTCTGCTATCCAAGGAGCGAGGTTTGTCCAAGAGTTACGCCATATCGTCTGACCGGTGATACCTGAGCCCTGCGACATCACGATAAGCCACTCTTTCTCACTTCTGGAGAGAGAGGTTATCGCAAAACCCTGTTTCGTCTTAGCATCAATCCACTCCTCTGGCCACTCGTCGGTGAGAGAGAACGACTGTTGGATGTATTCCGTGTTCATTGCCATGATAACGAGCCATCCCTCACTGGTATATGCAGCAGAGACAATCCGTTTGCCAAGATTCCAGTTGGAGGTGATGTCGGTCTCCACGAGGGGCTGACCTGCGCCATAGGCATACCATGTCTGTTCTGTGTAAGGAAGACCAGACTCGGAGATAAGGAGCGTCTTGCTCTGAGCATTGATATTTACAGACCAGAGGCAGAGAAGTGACACTAAAATAAATCTCGGACAATTTTTCATATTCTTCTTTCTATTAAATGGTTACGGTATTAATAATGATGAGTCGCCATAGCTCAGGAAACGGAAGTCATGAGCCAGGGCGTAGTCGTAGATTTTATGCCAGTCGCCATGAACGAAAGCACTCACCAGAAGCAAGAGTGTAGACTGAGGCTGATGGAAATTGGTGACGAGCATCTTTACTATTTTGTAGTCATAGCCTGGAGCGATGATGATCTGGGTGCTGGAGTTGAGAACCTTTAAGTCATGTGCGTCCATCCAGGAAGCGAGGGCCTTGAGGCTGTCGAGGGGAGCACACAGGGGACAGTCCCCGATGTGCTCCTGACCGTAGGGTTCCCATTGGGATACGTGGAGTTGGGTTTCAGAGAGGTTGGGATTGCGTAGAACCTTTAGACCCATGTAGTAGAGGCTCTCAAGGGTACGGACACTGGTGGTGCCTACTGCGATGGCAGAGGCATCATGGTCGATGAGTTTCTGGATGGTGTCACGACGTACACTGATATACTCCGTATGCATCTCATGACCCTCTATCTCTTCGCTCTTGACAGGTTTGAAGGTTCCAGCACCAACGTGAAGAGTCAGTTCCTCACGGTCTATGCCAGCAGCATCGATGGCAGCGAGAACCTCAGGAGTGAAATGCAGACCAGCTGTCGGAGCCGCAACACTACCCTTGATCTTTGAGTAGACTGTCTGATAGGTTGTCTTGTCGCTCTCCTGGGTATCACGGTTAAGATAGGGAGGAATGGGGAGTTCGCCTATCGCGTCGATGATCTCCGCGAAACTGTGATCGTTTATGGACCAGGTGAAGTCTATGCGATGGGATGTGCCATGGATGGGACCACGAGTGGCGGTAATGGTGATTTTCTGACCATTAATCTCTATTTCACGAGTCAGGGCTCCACCCTTCCACTTCTTGAGATTTCCGACGAGACAGTACCAGGCACAATGGCCGGAGGTCTGGAACATCAGTTCATAGTCGGAGGGCTCTGCCGGTTCAAGGAGGAAGATCTCAATGAGGGCACCAGTATGATCGCCATTGGCATCTGTCTTACGGAAATGCATACGTGCCTGGATGACCTTCGTGTTGTTGAACACCATCAGGGCTCCCTTAGGAAGATATTTCGGGAGGTTATAGAACATATCCTCCCCCACCTCACCATGCTTATAAAGAAGCAGTTTGGAGTGATCACGCTGAGCGATAGGAAACTTCGCTATGCGTTCGTCTGGGAGCGGATAGTTATAGTCGCTTATATGTATATGTCGTGGATCTGTCATGCAAACGATGATTTTATAAGTGCGAAGACAAGGGTGAACACAAGCACGCCAACCGGGATATTCATGTCGCCAGGCATATATCTCCTTTTCTGGTTACGAGTGACACGGTGATAGAACAGGAACACCAGGGACCCAGAGATAAAGCCCCAGCAGAGACCAACAAGGATATCACCAGGATAATGAACACCGAGATAAAGACGTGTCCAACAATTGGTGAGGGACCACAGCACCATCGCTGTTGTCAGCAGTCGGCTACGCATGAGCCACCAGAAGAAGATAGTGAGGCTGAAGGTGTTGGAGGCATGGGCAGAGAAGAAGCCATAGAGCCCTCCACGATAGCCATCCACGATATCTACCAGCATACCTATCTGCGGGTCATGGGTAGGCCGCCATCTGGCAACAGTGGGTTTGACAATCTCGTCATCGACAGTCCCTGCGATGAGGATACATAATCCAGCACATGCGATGACAAACAGAATCTTCTGTACTGTATCGTTATTCTTTATCACGACAAAGCACAGACTCAGGTAGAGAGGCAGCCATGTCCATCCGTTGGTGAGAGTACGTACCAACGAGTCGAGATAGAGCGACTGACTGCCATTGAACCATAGCAGCAGTTCCTTGTCAAGATCTATTATCGCCTGCCAGTCCATATCTATATCAGTTCTATCTGTTTTGTCTCTATCCATCCCTCCTTACCATCAGCAAGTCGTATGCCCTTCCACTCTTTCATCGAGGCATCAGTAATTGTTACCTTCGTTCCCTCGTGAAGGATAAAGAGGTCGGTACCTTTCTTGTCGGGTGTGCTCTTCACTGTCACCGCTCCAGCTGTGACAATCGCTCCCCTGCGGTTGATGAGAAGGTCTTTCTGCTGATGAGCGAAGACATTACTCAATATAAACACCGCAATGAGGAATATCGCCCCGAAGAATCCTACCTTACGGAGCCATATACGTTCTGAGAAGAGATACGCCAATGCCAGGATGATGGCCAGGGCCAAGGCGATGAGAGCAGTACGAGCCCATCCGTCGACACTTGCAAGGTTGATGAGAGAACGATACCATGTGATGAAGAACATCTCCTGTTCTGGGGTAATCTTATCGATGGTCTTGCTTCGGGCCATCTGAAGGTTGAAACGGATATCACGGTCACTCGGTGAGAGTAACAGCGCACGTTCGTAGTTAAGTACAGCCTTGGTGATGTTCTCCGTACGATAATACGCATTGCCGAGATTATAATAGAGGTCAGCAGATGCGCCATGTTTAAGAAGAGCCTCGTAGTCCTTGATGGCCTGCTGGTATTCGCCTCTTACATATGCAGAGTCAGCCTCTGCCTTTGTCTGGGCGGAAGCATAGTTAATGGATAATGGATAAATGATAAATGATAAACCTATCACCATCATCAATTTCCTTATATTATATATCTTCATAAACTTTCCCACGTTTGTCATTTATCCTTTATCATTTATCATTTTTCGTTTTCTCGATCTGTTCGATGGCTGTCATAGCCTTTTCGTATACCTTATTCATATTACCTTTAGGATCACCTGGGGCATAACGCTCAAACTCACACTCGTCGAGAGCGCCTATGAACTGTGATATCGTCTCTTCATTGACATTACGCTCAGAAAGACGCATGCTGATATTATCATGAGAGAGCTGTTCTACAGGGATATTCAGTTTGTCGCCAACATAGCCCCAGAGAGCACGCAACACCTCGTCATAGAACTCACCAGGCTTGTTCTCTGCCATCAGCTTAGAGGCCTTCTTAAGACGTTTTGTGGCCACCTTATTAGCCTTACCCGCACGACGTTTGGTGATGTTTGCATTCTCTATAGCCCTCTGACGGAAGATGACAAACAGAGAGATGAACACCAGGACCATCAGTATGATAGATACGATATACCTCGTTGAACCGAAGAAGAAATCATCGAGTGAATGCTGACGGGTATCACCTGTCTTGATATATCGGATATCCTTATTCAACAGCTGGAGATCCTCCTGACCGGTGAAGTCACTCATACTACTGCTACCAGAGCCCTTTGCGACATCGAGAGTGAAGCCCTCACTCTTTACCGTCTCGTATTTCTTTGTCTCGGTATTGAAATAGGTGAACTCGACAGGAGGAATCTCATATTTGCCCTGATGACGGGGAACAGCAAGGATATCGTAGATCATAGAGCCCTCCAGACCATTGGAAGTGAGCTTGGTCTTATCGGTGATCTTCGCATCATACTTGTCGAAGTCCTTGGGGAAAGCCACCTCAGGCTGTTTTATGAGTTTGAGGTTGCCAGTACCACTGATGATAACCCTGAGTCGGATAGGGTCATTGGCTTTTACATTCGTCTTATCCAACTGAGCGGAGATACTGAACTTACCCACTCCACCAGAGAACGTAGCCGGCCGCTGAGGTAATTGATCTACTTGTATCTCTATGCCTGGAGCCTGGATCTGTTTCTTCACCTCTATGTATCCCGAGCCACCATTGAAGAAAGCCTCAAAAGGATCGATGTTACGGTTCTGCTGTACCACGATGCCATTGAAGGTGATGCTTGGTATCTGGAGTTTTCCCGTGATCTGCGGGAACATCACATACTGGCTCCATGTGACAGTGCGATAAGGACGTCCGTTGACAGTCTCTACCTTGAAGCTCTTCTGTTGTGGAAGGTCTACCTCCTGGGTATGGAATCCCTTAAGGTCAGGCATCTTTCCTTCAAGTTGGGTGAGCGACACAAGGGTATATACCTTATATGTAAGGAGGATAGGCTCCTGTTCGTATACACGTCTCTTATTCGCACTCACCTTGATGAAGAGGTCTGAGCCGGAGATACGACTACCTGCATCACGCAGTTCGGCACCATCATTATCCCTCTGTCTTGAGCTTGAACCACCGCTATTCGCCTGACTCTTGCCAGAGACAGTTATCTTAATAGGGTTGGATGCTATCGTCTTGCCATCAACAACAACATGGGCAGCAGGGATGGTGAAAGAGCCGTTCTTCATTGCAACAACGATATAGGTATATGTTATCGATGACGTGGAGCTAGTATGTCCGTTGATCATCTGATAACTTGACTGCACAGAACGGTTAGGGCCTATGAGCACCTCAAAGGCATCAGGGATGTCGCCAGCCCGGAACTCACTGACATTCTGAGTGTTGACAGTATATGTAAGGCGGAACTGCTCACCCATAGCTACGTGAGATGGTGCAGAACCCATCAGGGTCTGTGCCACAGCTGCCGCTGTGACACAGACCATACCTATTATCAATAACAATTTTCTCATCACCAATTCTTCTGTATGTTACGACGCTGAGGCTGCTGCTGAGCTTTCTTCAGACGATCCTGAGTCTGTTTCTCCTGTTGCATGGCAGCGTTAAGCAACTGTTCAGCATTGTCCTTACTCATCTGAGGCTTCTGCTCCTGCTGCTTCTGTTTCTCGTCTTTATTCTGATCTTTCTTCTGTTCGTCTTTCTTATCGTCTTTCTTGTCATCTTTCTTCTGCTGGTCCTGATTCTGTTGGTTCTGCTTGTTCTGATCCTGCTTCTTCTGCTGATGTTTGCAGAGAACGAGATTATATCTTGTCTCGTCGTCATTAGGATTCAGGCGGAGGGCACTCTTATACGCCTCGATGGCCTCACCATACATCTTATGAGTCTGACAAATGACACCGATGTTATGGAATGACTGATACTTACGCAGAGGATTCGTTTCCATACGTGCAGCACTCTGGAACTGTTCGATGGCAGCAGAGTCTTTCTTCTGAGCCATAAGGGCATTTCCCAGGTTATATGCAGCCTGAGGGTTGCGAGGATTCTTCTCTATCGCCTTACGGTAAGACACCTCTGCATTGGCATAATCACCTGCCTCGAACTGTTTGTTACCCTGACGGTTATAGGATCTGTCGGTCTGGGCGGAAGAAGTAAGAGGTAAGATGCAAGATGTAAGAGTAAGGGCGATGAAGAGGAACATGCGCATTGAGGCAGAGTTGCTCTTTCTCTTAAACAGCGAGATGTTCTTCAGGAGAGGATTCCTGCGGTCGAAGATACATATCTCGAGGATAAGCAAGAGCAGAACCAGGACACCAAAGGCCTGGAACTGTTCGTCGAAATCGCTGTAGACAGTCGTTGAGGTCTCTTTCTTCGAGAGCTTGTCGAGTTCGTTGTCAAGCTGCTGTTGTGCAGCACTGTTGTTCTCCACATGGATATATGCTCCCCCACCAGCCTGAGCCACCTGACGACACATATCCTCGTTGAGAGCCGACATCACGGTACTACCAGTATTGTCCTTCATATAATCCCCAGTTCCCGGGATGGGGATAGGAGCCCCCTGGGCACTACCCACACCAAGGACATACACACGCATACCCTTCTTCTTTGCCGCCTCGGCAGCCTCGAGGGCACCACTCTCATGGTTCTCTCCGTCGGTGATGACTATTATCGCCTTACCGATACCCTCCTCCTGAGTAAAACTGTTCATCGCCATGTCTATCGCAGCAGCGATGTCAGTACCCTGAGTGGCCATCATCGAAGGGTCGATGCTTGATAGGAACATCTTCGCCGACACATAGTCGCTTGTGATAGGCAACTGCACGAAGGCATCACCGGCAAAGACTATCAGTCCTATCTTATCATTGGTGAAGTGGTCAACGAGGTTCTCCACCATCATCTTACTACGGTCAAGACGACTAGGCACGATATCCTCCGCCCTCATGGAGTTGGAGATGTCGAGAGCGATAATCGTCTCTATGCCAGTACGTTTCTCCTGACTTATCTTCGTTCCCATCTGAGGTCTTGCCAGCATCACGATAAGTAAAGCCAGTGCAGCCTGAAGGAGCCAGAACTTCACCATAGGACGGAAGCGAGACACATCGGGCATCAGATCCTTCAACAGCTTGGGATCACCAAACTTACGCAGTTTTTTCTTCTGGTTACGATATGTGATGAACCTGACGAGTGCAAATACAGGTATCAGCACTAACAGCCAGAGATATATGGGGTCTTCAAATCTAAACACGGTTTTATTTGACTATTTGACTATTTACTATTTTACTATTTACTATTCAGGGGATGCGTCGGAAGATGGTGATGCGAAGCAGGATTTCGAGCAGCAGGGCCAGCACAGCGATGATGGCAAAAGGCTGGAACGCCTCGTATTTCTTACTGAACTGCTTAACATCGAGTTTCGACTTCTCCAGCTGGTCAATCTCCTGATATATCTTACGAAGCTCTTTTGTATTCGTGGCACGATAGAAATCGCCCTCTGTGGCTGCAGCAATCTCGCTAAGCGTCTGATTATCAATCTCCACAGGGATATTCACATACTGTACACCACCAGCCACAGGCATAGGGTAAGGAGCAACCTTATTTGTTCCTACTCCGATGGTATAGACTCTGATACCCAGACTCTTTGCTATCTCAGCAGCTGTCATCGGAGAGATATCACCACGGTTGTTACTACCATCGGTAAGGAGTATCACCACCTTACTCTTTGCCTTAGAGTCCTTAAGACGAGAGACAGCATTTGCGAGACCCATGCCTATAGCAGTACCATCCTCGATAAGACCTCTTGCAGCAATGTCGGTCCTTACGTTATGCAGGAGGTTGAGCAACGAGGCATGATCAATGGTCATAGGACACTGTGTGAATGCCTCACCAGCGAAGATGCTCAGTCCGATATTATCGTTAGGACGTCCTGAGACAAACTCCGCAGCCACCTGTTTTGCCGCCTCTATACGGTTGGGCTTCAGGTCTTCTGCCAACATGGATGTAGAGACGTCCATTGCCAGCATGATATCGATACCCTCGACAGTCTTGTTCTTCCATGAATTCTGAGTCTGAGGACGTGCAAGCACAAACACAATCATGGCAAAAGCCAGGATGCGGAGCAGTGGGGAGAGAGGCATGAGCCGCATCTTCCAACTCTTTGGTGCATCACGGAAGGCAAAGGTATCGCTCATCCGCATGGTAGGTTCCGTCTTCTTCCTGTACATCACATACCAGATGACATAAGGTATGATCAGCAACAGCAGAAACAGATATTCTTTATTGGCAAATTCCATATTTCCTATTTAATCAATTCAATAATCGACCATACCACATATACAAGCAATGCTACGCTGATGACGAGCAGAGCAGAGATGAACATCTTCAGCAGACGTCTCGTCTTCACACTATGCTGATCCTCTTCAGAGAGCTGTGGCTTAATAGTCTCCTCGGTAGGAACATTCTCGAGCTTAGTCTGGTTGATGAAGTCGATGGCACTGACAAGGTTCATGTCGTTCTCATTGATGAGAGTGGAGTACTTAGCGAACTTCACCAGATCAGCCGTGGTGAACAGATGTCGCAGTTCATCGAGAGACTTCTGATCCTGTGTGGCCATTAGTTTCCCGATTATCTCACTGCTGGTCATCTCCATGGCATTGAAGCCATAACGTTCCTCAATATACTTTCTCAGAGTGTCTGTAAGCTTGGTATAGTACTCCTTCGGATTCTCCGAGGTAACCATCTTATCCGCCTTTATCTGCTCAATCTCCTTCAATGCCTTCTGATGAGGCAGGAGTTTCTTGACTATACGGATATGAGTGATTATAGGCTTATTGTCTCTTAAGCGGACATACAGGTAATAAGTTATCACAGAGACAATTAGCAACAACACACTCAACCAGAAAATCAAGCTCCATTCACTCCAGAGGAAAGGATTCTCCTGAACACCCTTAGGAGGGAAGAACTGTTCCACATGAGTGGTGTCGACCTCGATGGTGAGCACCTTAAGAGCAAGACTTTTTGTCTGATAAGGCTTACCATCAACCTTAACGGTCATTGGAGGGATATAGTATAAGGTATCGTCAAAAGAAGTGAGGGTGTAAACCATCGACTTCTCCACGAAACCATTATCCGTTTTCTTGTCTTCCTGAGGCTGACAATTAAGAACCTCTATGCCAGGTGTTACATATTGTGATGGCTGGAAGGAAGGGAACTCCACTTTAGAGTTCTCCTTAGCCACAGCCTTCAGAGTGACATGCGCCTGTTGGCCTACAAGCATCTCGATATTGTCGATGCTCGCCTCTACAGACACCTGTGCATGAACAGCACAAGTCACCATTGCCAATATGACAAATAAATACTTCTTCATCAACTTCTTTGTTTAAACAACATCAGCAAGGACTTTACGAAATCTTCGTTTGTGGCGATACTGACATTATCAACATTACTCTTATTAAACGTCTCCTGCAGCTGACTCTGCCTGTCCATCCAATACTTACGATAAGAGTCACGCAGACGCTTGGAACTGGTATCGACATACTGTTCGAAACCAGTCTCAGCATCAACAACCTTCATCAGTCCCACGTCAGGCAGTTCCTTTGCACGTTGGTCGTAGACCTGAATAGCAACTACATCATGTTTGCGGTTAGCTATCTGCAATGACTGCATGAAGTCATTACGTACATAGAAGTCGCTGAGGATGAAAGATGTGGTACGGCGCTTCTGAACACTGGAGAGGAACTCTACAGCCTGTTTCACATCCGTTTTCTTCGACTCCGGATGGAAATCAAGCATCTCACGGATGATATAGAGGATATGCTTACGTCCTTTCTTCGGAGGTATGTACTTCTCGATCTTGTCTGAGAAGAACACCACACCGATCTTATCATTGTTCTGTATCGCGCTGAAGGCTATGGTGGCAGCTATCTCCGTCACCATATCACGTTTCATCTGTTTCTGGGTACCGAAGTCAAGAGATCCGCTGACATCAATGAGAAGCATTACCGTCAGTTCACGTTCCTCCTCAAAGACCTTCACATAAGGACGATGAAAACGGGCAGTGACATTCCAGTCGATATCTCTGACATCATCACCAAACTGATACTCACGCACCTCGCTGAAGGCCATTCCCCTACCCTTGAAGGCAGAGTGATACTGACCTGCGAAGATGTTTGAGCTCAGACCTCTGGCCTTGATCTCAATCTTACGGACCTTCTTTATGATCTCACTTGTTTCCATAATTATGCCAGGCAATTCTTGGATGTTCTAGATGATTCTAGGCGATCCTAGGATATCCCAGGTCTTCCTGGGATCAGGGGACTTCGACCTTATTGATGATCTTAGAGACAATCTCCTCGCTGGTGATGTTGCTGGCCTCTGCCTCATAGGTAAGACCGATACGATGACGCAGCACATCATGAGCCACAGCACGGATATCCTCAGGAACGACATAACCGCGACGCTTGATAAAGGCGTATGCACGTGCTGCCTTAGCAAGGTTAATACTTGCACGAGGAGAACCACCGAAGCTGATCATATCCTTAAGGTCCTTCAGACCATAACGGTCAGGATAACGGGTTGCGAATACGATATCAGCGATATACTGTTCGATCTTCTCGTCGAGATAAACCTCACGAACAACACTTCTTGCCTTGAGGATCTCATCTGCAGTAGTCACAGGTGTTACCTTTGGCATCTCACCTGCGATATTCTCACGGATAATCTTCTTCTCCTCATCGAGCGTCGGATAGTCGATGACAACCTTCAGCATGAAACGGTCAACCTGAGCCTCAGGAAGAGGGTATGTTCCCTCCTGTTCGATGGGGTTTTGTGTGGCCATAACGAGGAAAGGATTTGGAAGCTGGAAGGTATCGCTACCGATGGTCACCTGTTTCTCCTGCATAGCCTCGAGGAGAGCACTCTGAACCTTCGCTGGAGCACGGTTGATTTCATCTGCCAAGACGAAGTTGGCAAATACAGGACCTTTCTTCACTTGGAACTTCTCGTCCTTCTGAGAGTAGATCATCGTACCTATCACGTCAGCAGGGAGAAGGTCGGGAGTAAACTGAATACGACTGTAATCAGAATCTATAAGCTGTGCCAAGGTCTTGATGGCCAATGTCTTTGCCAATCCGGGGACACCCTCAAGGAGGATATGTCCATCACTGAGGAGACCTATAAGTAACGAGTCAACGAGGTGTTTCTGACCAACGATGACACGATCCATTCCTGCTACAAGATTTGTAACAAATGCGCTTTGCTGTTCTATCCGAATATTCAACTCACGGATGTCAATTGCTTCTGCCATGATATTATTTTTTATATTTTATTTGTTATTTGTCTTATTCTTCTTTTTAAGTTCAAGCTTTGGAATCTTGATATCCTTTCCCGGCTTCAGGTCTGCATCGCCCTTGATACCATTATAGACCTCAAGATAACACTCCATACCAGGACCGATGGTACGTTTACAGATCCTTGCAAGATTATCTGTTGCCTTGATCTTCTCTACATGGTCTGTACCAACAATTCTATATGCGCCATGAAGAACGCGGGAGTCCATCTTCTCATATTTCTCCATAGAGACAACAGGCTCGGGTTTTATTTCCTTCTTTGGCTCAGGTTTTGGTTCCGGCTTCGGTTCTGGCTTAACCTCAGGCATGACAGCCACAGAATCCTCCACTGTAGTTTTATCTTGTGTCATACTGTCGGTCACAACAGGCTGAGGCTGTGGCTCAGGTAAAGTTTCATCCTCAGTCAGAAATTCTTTTGGGATAGCATACTGCTCGTGTATCGTATCACACACGAGATATCCTGCTGAGAATCCGATGAGAAGGAAGAGAACAGGAATAATCCATTTCTTCCAAGCCGCAGGTGACTCCACTTCATTTGCGTATTCTTCCTCATTGGAACTCTCTGATTCAGCAGGAGTCTCTGATTTGTCAGAGTCTTCCAACTCTCCCAACAGTATCGGAATATTTACTTCTTTTTCGACAAGAGGCTCTTTCTGTTGAACGACAGGCTCTTTCCTGACGGGCTCTGGTTCTGTCACGAAATCCACCGGTGGAGCAGAGGTAGCCACATTCTCCTCAGAAGCAGAACTGTCGGGGGCATCTTCAAATTCGACACCATCATTCAGGACTACTGTCTCAAACTGTGAGAAAGGTTTGTTCACCAGTTCCTTCATCACATTATCCGGAGTGAATGTAATCTTGCTATGACCTCCTATCAACACCCGTTCTCCAGTATTGACATTGATACTCTCACGATCATCGACACTGATAATCTTAAAAGTTCCGAAGCCCTTCACTTTCATTATCTTATCCTGCTCCAGTCCTTTCTGAATGATATCAAACATATCATTAACAAAGGATGCTGCCTGTTTCTTTGACAATCCCTTGCGGTCTATCAGTTTTGTTGCGAGTTCATTAACAGATATCTTTCCCATCACTCAGTTCCTCCATTCTTTACACGTTCCTTCCAATTGGAATTGGGTTTGAAGTTAAGCACGAGTTTGGGTGGAACAAGCATACGTTGTCCTGTAGAAGGATTAACCATGATACGTTCCATCTTTCTCTTTATCTCGAAAGAGCCGAAATTAGGAATAAGTACAACATCGCCCTCCTGGAAACGGTCAGCCATCGTCTCTACTACGATGTCAACCATACGTTGAGCCTCTTCTGCTGAATAGCCCGTCTTTTCGGCAAGTTCTGTTATGAAGTCTTTGTTATTCATATATTGCTATTTGATAGTAGTTGTTGCATATAAATCAAACTCTTCCGAGTCAGTTATTCTCACGTCGTAGAATTCACCGATGGTAAGAGGTTTCTCATCAGAGGGAATAAGTACCTCAGGATCGACCTCAGGAGAACAATACTCAGTGCGTCCTATATAATAGTCGCCTTCACGTCGGTCGATGATAACTCTCTGAATGGTACCAATCTTATCTGCCTCCAGCTCCGCACTGATGTTCTGCTGGACTCTCATCAGTCTATCGAGACGTCTCTGCTTAACATCCTCAGGAACATCGTCCTCATAGTTCTTTTCAGAATATGTACCTTCCTCTTCAGAATAAGAGAAGGCTCCCATACGTTCAAAACGAGCCCACTTAGTGAATTCGATGAGTTCGTTGAAGTCATCTTCTGTCTCCCCGGGGAATCCAACCATCAGAGTTGTACGGATATGTATGCCAGGGACCTCCTTACGCAGTCGTTCAACAAGTCCGTAGGTCTCCTGTCTTGTGACGTTACGTCTCATCCTGGTCAGCATATTATCAGAGATATGCTGCAGGGCGATATCGAGGTATTTGCATACGTTTTTCTTCTCACGCATCACTCTCAGGAGGTCCCAGGGGAAATGTGTGGGATAGGCATAATGCAGTCTGATCCACTCGACACCATCGATGTCTGCCATCTTCTCTATGAGTTCTGCGATATGCTGTCTGCCATCGATGTCGACTCCATAATATGTGAGTTCCTGGGCGATGACATTAAACTCTTTTGTACCCTGACTTACAAGATATCTCACCTCATCGAGGATGTCCTCCATAGGCCTACTCTGATGTCTGCCTGTTATCAGAGGGATGGCACAGTAGGCACAATGGCGATCACAGCCTTCGCTTATCTTGATATAGGCGTAATGCTTGGGAGTAGTGATATGACGCTTACCCTCGCAAACGTTGAAATCCTCACCATTCAAGTCCTTAAGCAGCTGTTTATAGTTAAACTTACCATACCAGCCATCCACCTCAGGAATCTCCTCCTCAAGTTCTGCGAGGTATCTCTCTGAGAGACAACCCATGACAAAGAGCTTTTCTATCTTTCCCTCGGTCTTTGCCTGAGCAAACTCCAGGATGGTGTTGATGCTCTCCTCCTTGGCATCATTGATGAATCCACAGGTATTGACAACGACAATCTCACCCTGAGGGTTATCGCTATCGTGAGTACACTGATAGCCGTTAGCCTCCATCAGTCCCATAAGAGTCTCGCTGTCAACGAGGTTCTTCGAACATCCAAGTGAAAAAAAATCTATTGTCTTCTTCATCACGCATAAAAAAGTGAATCGACAAACTGTCTCTTGTTAAACAGCTGCAGGTCTTCCATGCGCTCGCCCAGACCGATATACTTTACAGGCACTTTCAACTGGTCAGAGATACCAATCACCACACCACCCTTTGCGGTTCCATCGAGTTTTGTGATAGCCAGTGATGTTATCTGCGTGACAGCAGAGAACTGTTTTGCCTGTTCGAAAGCGTTCTGCCCAGTTGAGCCATCAAGCACGAGCATCACCTCATCAGGAGCCTCAGGCATGACCTTCTTCATGACATCCTTGATCTTCTTGAGCTCATTCATAAGACCAACCTTATTATGCAGACGTCCCGCGGTATCAATAAGCACCACGTCAGCACCATTAGCCTTTGCACTCTGGAGGGTGTCAAAAGCCACAGATGCAGGGTCTGAGCCCATCTGTTGTTTGATGACAGGCACTCCCACTCTCTCGCCCCAGATACAGAGCTGGTCTACTGCTGCTGCACGGAATGTGTCGGCAGCTCCCAGATAAACCTTCTTTCCCGCCTGCTTAAACTGCCAGGCGAGTTTTCCGATAGTTGTGGTCTTACCCACACCATTTACGCCAACGACCAGTATGACGTATGGCTTATGGTCGCTGGGCAGATCCCAATTGTCATTATCCTCTGTATTATTCTCTGCCAGGAGCTTGGCAATCTCATCCTTAAGTATTCCGTTGAGCTCAGAGGTGGACACATACTTATCGCGAGCTACACGCTCTTCGATTCGCTCGATGATCTTCAGAGTGGTGTCCACACCGACATCACTCGTTATCAACACCTCTTCCAGGTTGTCGAGAACATCGTCATCAACCTTTGATTTCCCGGCTACGGCACGAGCCAATTTATCAAACACGCTACTCTTTGTCTTCTCAAGACCTTTATCGAGTGTTTCCTTCTTATCTTTATTGAAAAATCCAAAAATTCCCATAATATATTTATTATGGGTGCAAAATTAATAAATTCCGATGAAATGGCAAAAAAAAGAGGTTGCAAAACGTGTTGCAACCTCTCTTTTTATCCTTTTTTAAATTAATTCTTGAAAAAGTCCTTAACAGCCTCGTTAGGAACCATCTGCTCACCATCTTGATTACCTTTGTGTAAGCGCGACCATCCTTTGAACCTTCATGGAGGGTAGCAACGGTTTTCTTTGCCATACTTCAGTCTTGCTTATTTAATCTCCTTGTGAAGAGTCATCTTCTTCAGGATTGGGTTATACTTCATCAACTCCAGACGCTCAGCCGTGTTCTTACGATTCTTTGTAGTGATATAACGGCTTGTTCCGGGAAGACCACTATTCTTCATCTCGGTGCACTCCAGGATTACCTGAACGCGATTACCTTTTGCTTTCTTGCCTGCCATAGTGCTTAGTCTCCTATAACTTTAATGTCCTTCCAGTCTACATATCCCTTAGCAACAGCCTGCTTCAATGCAGCGTCAAGACCTACCTTGTTAATCATACGAAGGCCAGCAGCGCTGATCTTCAACTGAATCCAGCAACCCTCCTCTACATAGTAGAACTTCTTGCTGAACAGGTTGACATCAAAGCTTCTCTTTGTGTGGTGCTTTGAGTGAGACACATTACAACCTATCTGTGCCTTCTTTCCTGTAATTTGACAAACTTTAGACATTTCTATCTACTTTTTACTTGTTCTTTTTAACTACTTATTCCAAACAGGGTGCAAAGGTACATATTTTAATTGAGAAATAACAGGTGAGAAATAAGAATTGAATAGTAATTTATGATTTTTTAACCTTCAAGTTCCTTTTTCTCAAAATTTTCGCCTTTAAGGTGGTCTAAAAACAGTTGCATAGCCACATTCGTAGCTATGGCAAGATTAATATCACGGCCATGATCTTCCTGTACCTTGATAGTAGAGATTCTTTCATCATTACCACAGGCAAGCCAGATAGTTCCTACTGGAATCTCTTTGGTACCACCTGTAGGACCTGCGATACCTGTTGCAGAAATAGCATAGTCGGTGTTCAGTGCCTTACATGCTCCTATCACCATCTGTTTCGCAACTTCCTCACATACAGCTGTCTGCTCTTCAAGCACCTGATGGTCAACGCCAAGAATTGACTCCTTTATCTCATTGACATAAGAGATAATACCACCCTTGAAATACTTAGATGCACCAGGCACAGCGATAATCGCCTCTGCTATCCTGCCACCAGTACAACTCTCAGCAGTACCGACTGTCTTTTCCATTTCCCATAGCAGTTCACTAACTTCCCTGCTTATAATCTTTGCTTCAAAATCCATTGATAAATTTTACTATTTGACTATTATACTATTTTTCGATTTGCAAACCAATTGCCAATTTGTGAAATTGTCAAATGGTCAAGTAAATGTTACCTTCGAGAATGCAGGGGCATCAATACCACAAAACTCCCCATCGAGATATTTATAATACCCTACGATACCTATCATCGCAGCATTGTCGGTGGTATAGCTGAACTTTGGAATATATATTGTCCAGCCATAACGTTTCTGAGCATCGTAGAAGGCATTGCGGAGTCCATTGTTGGCACTCACACCTCCTGCCACAGCCACATGTTTGATACCAGTCTGTTTTACTGCCTTCTTCAGTTTCTTCATGAGGATATCCACAATAGTCCACTCCAGTGAAGCAGCGATATCCTCCTTGTTTTTCTCGATGAAATCGGGATCTTCTGCCACCCATTTCTGAAGAGAATACAGAAAAGAGGTCTTCAGTCCTGAGAAACTATAGTCGAGGTCGGGTATGTTTGGTTCTGAGAAATGAAATGCCTTAGGGTTACCCTGACGAGCCAGACGGTCGATGATAGGACCACCGGGATATCCCAGTCCCATCACCTTCGAACACTTGTCGATAGCCTCTCCGGCAGCATCGTCGATGGTCTGACCCAACACCTCCATATCGTTATATGCATTCACCTTCACAATCTGCGAGTTTCCTCCACTCACCAGAAGACAGAGGAATGGCAGAGTAGGCAGATGAGCATCATCCTCGCTTTCCTTGATGAAATGTGCCATCACATGTCCCTGAAGATGGTTCACATCTATCATAGGGATACCCAGACTACGGGCAAAACCCTTAGCAAAGCTTACACCCACGAGCAGAGAACCCATAAGTCCTGGTCCTCTGGTAAAAGCAATAGCCGTCAGCTGTTCCTTAGTTATACCGGCCTTCTTAATGGCCTGGTCAACGACAGGAACGACATTCTGCTGATGTGCTCTTGATGCCAGTTCGGGAACCACACCCCCATAAGCCTCATGAACAGCCTGCGATGCAGTGACATTACTGAGCAGTATACCATTCTTAAGAACTGCAGCTGACGTATCGTCACAGCTTGACTCTATACCTAATATATATATATCCTTATCCACTATTCTCTATTCACTAATATGTAAGTATCTCCACACCATGCTCTGTCATCAGCAATGTATGCTCCCACTGGGCACTTGGAAGCTCATCATCAGTGATCACCTCCCATCCATATGGATCATCTTCATCAACAAACACTCGCCAGGTACCCATGTTGATCATCGGTTCGATGGTGAACACCATACCCGGAACAAGAAGCATTCCTGTACCTCGATGTCCGAAATGGGCTATATCCGGTTCCTCATGGAACTGAAGCCCTACCCCATGACCACAGAGGTCACGAACCACTCCATAGTTGTATTTCTTACAGTGTTTCTCTATCGCATGACCGATGTCACCAACGAAAGAGTAAGGCTTCGCCACTTCCATACCTATCTCAAGACATTCCTTTGCCACGCGTACCAGCTGTTCCTTCTCGGGCGTTGTCTTACCGATGATGAACATTCTGCTGGCATCAGCATAATAGCCGTCAAGGATAGTTGTGAAGTCAACGTTGATGATATCACCTTCCTGGAGCACATCCTCTTCCTTAGGGATACCGTGACACACCACCTCATTGATTGAAGTGCATACGCTCATCGGGAATCCTTCATAGTCGAGACATGCCGGAATGGCATTATGCTCTTCGCAGTACTTACGACAAATCTGGTCTATCTCCAGCGTCGACATTCCTGCATGTATCTTCTTAGCCACCTCATCGAGCACTCCGGTGTTGATGACACCTGCCTTACGGATACCTTCTATCTGTTCCGGGGTCTTTATCAGTTCACGTGTAGGCACTTCCTTGCCTTTGTTCTCCCAGTACATGATGGTCTTGTCCATCTCTGTAGGTTCCTGACCCGGGAGGCAGTGCCAACGTCTTTTCTTATTCCTTGCTGTCATCCTTATACCTTATTATATATTATAAGCGGGTGCAAAATTACTCACTTTTAGTGAAACAACCAAATATTTGGCACGGTATTTGCAAGATGAATGTCAAACGTTTAAAAATGACATATTATGCAAAAAGGTAACATTGGTGTAACGACTGAGAATATTTTCCCAGTCATCAAAAAGTTTCTTTATAGTGATCACGAGATCTTCCTCCGTGAGATGGTTTCAAATGCCGTAGACGCTACGCAGAAGATGAAGACCCTTCAGGAGAAGGGCGATTTCAAGGGAGAGCTAGGTGATCTTACAGTCCGTGTGAACTTCGATGCCGACAAGGGTACCATCACCATCAGCGATCATGGTATCGGAATGACAGAGGAGGAGATCGACAAGTATATCAACCAGATAGCATTCTCTGGAGTAACCGACTTCCTTGAGAAATACAAGGATAATGCCAACAACATCATCGGTCACTTCGGACTGGGATTCTACTCAAGCTTCATGGTCTCTAAGAAGGTGGAGATCATCACAAAATCCTGGAAGGATGGTTCTAAGGCTGTGAAGTGGAGTTGTGACGGTAGTCCTGCCTACGAGATCGACGATGCAGAGCGTGAGGATCGTGGTTCCGACATCATCCTATATATCGACGACGACTGCAAGGAGTTCCTCGATAAGTACAAGCTTGAGGGTCTGCTCAACAAGTATTGTAAGTTTATGGCTGTGCCAGTAGCCTTCGGCAAGAAGACCGAATGGAAGGACGGCAAACAGGTAGATACCGATGAGGATAACATCATCAATAATGTGGAGCCACTGTGGACCAAGACCCCAAGCACACTGAAGGACGAGGACTACAAGAGTTTCTATCGCACCCTCTATCCTATGAGCGATGAGCCTCTGTTCTGGATTCACCTGAACGTTGACTACCCATTCAACCTCACTGGTATCCTCTATTTCCCGAAGATCAAGTCAAACATCGAACTACAGCGTAATAAGATACAGCTCTACTGTAATCAGGTGTTTGTAACAGATCAGGTGGAAGGTATCGTTCCTGAGTTCCTTACCTTGCTGCATGGAGTCATCGACTCTCCAGATATTCCTCTGAACGTAAGCCGCAGCTATCTGCAGAGCGACCGTGAGGTTAAGAAGATCTCTACCTATATCACAAAGAAGGTAGCAGACCGTCTGAAGGCTATCTTCGCTGAGAACCGTAAGGAATATGAGGAGAAATGGGACGACCTGAAGCTCTTCATCAACTACGGAATCCTCTCTGAGGAGAACTTCTACGACCGCGCTAAGGACTTCGCCCTGATGAAAGATACCGAGGGTAAGTATTTCACCTTCGACGAGTATAAGACACTTATCGAGGCTTCTCAGAAGGACAAGGACGACATGCTCGTATATCTCTATGCTACCGATAAGGAAGAGCAGTACAGCTATATCAAGGCTGCTCAAGACAAAGGATATTCAGTACTTCTGCTTGATGGTCAGCTCGATGTTCCTACCATCCAGACTCTTGAACAGAAGTTTGAGAAGAGCCGTTTCACACGTGTTGATTCCGACATCATCGACCGTCTGATTGTCAAGAGCGATGCTCCTAAGTCGGACCTCTCTGAGGACGAGAGTGACAATTTGTCAGCAGTATTCCGTACTCAGTTGCCAAAGATCGACAAAGCAGAGTTTATGGTTCAGGTTGATGCTCTCGGTGCAGAGTCCCGTCCTGTCATCATCACACAGAATGAGTATATGCGTCGTATGAAGGATATGAGTAAGTTCCAGGCAGGTATGGGATTCTATGGTCAGATGCCTGACAGCTTCAACCTCGTACTCAACTCTGACCATCCACTTGTCAAGAAGGTGCTCGATGAGAGTAAGTCTGCCACTGAGGAGGCTCTGAAGCCTATCGTGTCAGAACTTAAGGGTCAGGAGGCTCGTCTGGCAGCTATCCGTCAGGCTCAGGACAAAAAGAAATACGATGAACTGACCCAGGAGGACAAAGACCAGAAGGCAGAGGCAGAGAAGGCTGTCCAGGAACAGAAGGACAAGAAACAGCAGGTTCTTGCAGACTATGCCAAGGGTAACTCTATCGTTCACCAGCTCATCGACCTCGCGCTCCTACAGAACGGTATGCTTAAGGGCGAGGCACTCGATAAGTTCCTCAAACGTTCAGTAGACCTGATAAAATAAGAAAAGCTCCCAGCCGGGAGCTTTTTTATTTCTTTAATTCGTAGAGTCTGGTCTTATAAGCCTTACGAAGCTTACGTACTGCCTTGTCTCGAATCTGACGCACACGTTCTCTCTTGAGATCCATATCCTCAGCTATCTCAGCCATCGTCTCATGCTCCTGGTCGATGCCGAAATAGGCATTCACCACCCTACTCTCACGTTTGTCAAGAGACCCCAAGGCAAACTCTATGGCATCCTCGATAGCCTCAGAGTGGATACGTTCGTCGGCAAAAGGAGCATCCTGATTGATGATAACAGAGAGTAGACTCATATTTGTACGATGTCCCAGGGGAGCATCGACAGAGAGAGGCATACTCTGCTGACGCGCTGCCATCTCATTCTTAACATCCTTGGGAACAGTATATAGACCTGTCTGTTGGTCTATCGCTTTCTCGATAAACTGACGGACATAGACCACTGCGTAGTTCACGAAACGAGTACCTTTTGATGCGTCAAACTTCCCTGCGGCTTTCATCAGTCCGAGATTGCCTTCACTGATAAGGTCATCCATAGAGAGACCTTTACCCTTATACTGACTGGCGATAGACACCACAAAACGGAGGTTGGCCTCCACAAGTTTGTTGAGCGCACGGGTGTTTCCGGCCTTTATCTGCTCAGAGAGCTTGGCTTCTTCCTCAACAGAGAGCAGTGACTCACGACCTATCTCATCCAAATATCTGTTCAATCCTGAATCTTCCATAAGACATAATTTTTCTGCAAAGATACGATTTATTTTTGTATTAACAAAAAAAGAGAGGAAATCTTTCGATTTTCTCTCTTCTTGTGATTCCGGCGGGATTCAAACCCACAACCTTCTGATCCGTAGTCAGATGCTCTATTCAGTTGAGCTACGGAACCAAATTTTTTGTTTGGTCGGCGAAACCAACCTGCAAAAAAGTTCCTTCATTTCTGATTTGCGGGTGCAAAGGTACGCACTTTTTCTGAACTAACCAAATATTTTCGCAACTTTTTTCGAAAAAAGTGCATTTTTTACACGATAATACGTGTTTTATGGTAATTCTCACGGAATTCCGAAGGACTGCAACCCTTCTTCTTCTTAAAGATACGGTTGAAATTGCTGAGGTTGTTAAACCCGCAACCGTAACCTATTTCCGCTATCGAATGGGTGCTGTCGACCAACATCCTACTGGCATAGCCAAGACGCAGGTCAATGATATAGTCACTGAGATTACGTCCTGTATGCAGTTTGAAGAACCGGCTGAAGGCACTGGGACTCATTCCGGCAAGACTGGCTACATCAGAAAGACGTATCTCATTCTGATAATTCTGGTTGATGTAGTTCTTTACCTTGAGGACTCTTCTGCTGTCACTGGCCACCTCGACCTTGGCATAGCTGCTTGTGGCAAGTGTCCTGGCACCATCACATCGTGAGAGTTCATAAAGAATAGTCAAAAACTGTGTAAATGCATAGAATCCATCCTTTATACTACTTAGGGTATTGAGATGCTGATACACCTTCATGATAGCATCCATCGGGAAACAAAGACCCTTACGCGCCTCAAGCATCATAGCGCGAAGCGAGGTGAATGGGTTCTTTCCCAAAAAACTGGAAGAATCGAAATTAAGGTCAAAATGAATTGTTATCTCATGAATATCCTCACTGGTACAGGTATTCTGCTCCCACACATGTTCGAGGTCAGCAGAAGTAATAAGTACGAGATCATAATCACCGATCACCTCACTTGAGTCACCTACGGTACGTCGCACTCCTGGAGCATGCTCGACGAAGTTCAGTTCGTAGACCTCATGGTTATGAATGGGATATGTAAACTCTTTCTTATGGCGCTCTGCTATATAGAGCAGATCCTTACCCATCAACGGAGTTATCTCATGTATGACCTTCGACTCTTCAACCATAGGATTGAGGTTTATATCTTCAGTTCCTTGAGGATTTCAGACATTCGCTGCATGTTCTTGATACGCATCGGAACAAGTGGCAGACGAAGTACGTTATTGATGAATCCCATCTCGGAGAGCATTGCCTTGACACCGGCAGGATTACCATCAACAAACAACAGAGAAAAGAGATCCGTAAAACGATGATGAATCTTACGTGCAGGATCATACTCACCACGCATCTGCAGTCGGATCATCTTAGAGAACTCCTTCGGGAGTGCATTACCGATAACACTGATCACTCCTACTGCTCCACAGCTAACCATCGGGAACGTAAGAGCATCATCTCCAGAGATAACATCGAAGTCATTGGGTTTGTTCTTTATAATCTCATCTACCTGTTCGAGGTTTCCGCTTGCCTCCTTGATGGCAACGATATTCTGACAGTCGCGAGCCAGTCGAACAGTGGTGGCAGCCTGCATGTTGACTCCCGTACGACCAGGGACATTATAAAGCACTACTGGCAGTTTCGTTGCAGCAGCAATAGCCTTGAAATGCTGGTAGAGACCTTCCTGAGACGGTTTGTTGTAATAAGGACAAACGCTCAATATACCGTCAACACCTCGGAAGTCACCTGTCTTCAGTTCTTCCACCACCGCAGCAGTGTTGTATCCGCCACATCCCATCAGGATAGGCACACGTCCCTGAACATAGTCAACGATTGTATCTTTGATCTTTAGTTTCTCAGCAGGTGTAAGCACTGGTGTCTCACCGGTTGTTGCGAGAATACAAAAAAAGTCGGCACCGTTGCTGAGTTGATAGTCGAGCAGACGTATCAATGCCTCGTAGTCAACGGAGCCGTCTTCCTTGAAAGGGGTAATAAGGGCGATGCCCAGTCCCTTGAAAATATTGTGTACCATACAGTATGAATTTGCGTTGTGAAATGGCAAAGTGCCTAATTCGGCTGCAAATTTACACAATTTTATTCAGAAACACTACATCCTGCCCTTATTTTTTGCAAAAAAGTATTATTCTGCTTTGAAGAGGTCTTTAATTCCACCTATAGAACCCAACAAATTGGTAGCCTCATATGGCAGATAGACAGTCTTGGTCTTGTCACCCTCAGCCAACTCCTGCATCATCTGGATATATTTCTGTGCCAGCAGATAGTTGGCAGGATTGGTGCTCTTGCCGACAGCTTCAGAGATGAGTTCGATGGCCTTTGCCTCTGCCTCTGCCTTGCGGATACGTGCCTGAGCCTCTCCTTCTGCCTCGAGGATAGCCTGTTCCTTGGCGGCCTCTGCCTTATTCACTATAGCAGTACGCTCTCCTTCTGAAGCAAGGATCTCGGCAGCCTTCTGTCCTTCTGAGGTCAGGATCTGGGCTCGTTTGTTACGCTCTGCCTGCATCTGCTTCTCCATCGCTGTAAGTACAGAATCAGGAGGAGTGATATCCTGCAGCTCCACACGATTAACCTTTACTCCCCACTTGTCGGTAGCATCATCTAACACAGCAGAAAGCTTCTTATTGATAGTGTCACGTGAGGTAAGAGTCTCATCGAGCTCCAGCTCTCCGATGATGTTACGGAGTGTGGTCTGAGTCAGTTTCTCGATAGCGTTTGGCAGGTTATTGATCTCGTATGTAGCCTTGAAAGGGTCTACAATCTGGAAATACAGCAGGGCGTTGATCTCTGTCTGAACATTGTCCTTTGTAATCACGTTCTGCTTCGGGAAGTCATATACCTGCTCACGAAGGTCGATGGTGGTTGAATACTGATAACGGCCATGATTGAGCACTACGATACTCTTTGCACGGTCGATAAAAGGAATGATGATGTTGATACCTGGCTGCAGAGTAGCATAGTAGCGTCCTAAACGCTCTATTATCTTTGTCTCTGACTGAGGGATGATAACAAGGGCCATCTTGGCGAAGATAATCACCAATAACACGATAGCCAGGAAAATGAAAAACATTGTATCCATAATGAAAAATACTATTTAAAGATTATTTAATTCTTAACACTCTCTACTGTAATAATCGTGCTCTCACGTCCAACCACAAGGACATTGGTACCTTCTGGAATATCCTGTGGCTCGTTAGTGACAGCCTTCCAGATGTCGCCGTCAATCTGAACCCTTCCAAAACCATCGGCTTTGATGGTCTCCACGACCCTACCCTGACGCCCCATCAGAGCATCGGCATTACTCACACGATTATCCTCACCCTTGTGAAGATAACGTTTGGCAAAGGGACGAACCCAGAAGAGGCTGATAAGCGAGAAGACAGCAAAGACGAGCAACTGCATATAGATTCCCAACCCACATGCTGCGGCTATGGCAGCAAAGAAGGCTCCTATTGAGAAACAGATGATGAAGAAGTCACCAGCCGTAAGCTCCAGAATCAGACATACGACGGCTATCACCGCCCACATCTGCCATAAGTGTTGTGCCAAGTAATCAATCATACCTAATATTATTTAAAGTGATAAAACAAAATCATCCCAATCCTTCGACGAGCCTTTCTGTCCGAATACCTTCTGATAAAGCCTGCTTCGAGTAGAGGCAACGCTCTCCTTTGAATGAGCTGTAAGCAGGGCTATATCCTTCGGCTGGATTCGCACTTTGATAAGTAGGCTAACGTGATAGTCTTGTTCGGTCATACGATAGAGACTGTACAGTTTCTCTGTAAAGCCTGTATATACGCCGTCTACCAACCGGGCCAGATCCAGCCAGTCGTGATAGTTCAGGCTCTTACCGGCCTCCAGACATTCCTGCAAGTGGATATATATGTCGGAAGAGAATACGATGGTCTCTGCCTGTTGGCGCTTCTCGTTTTCTATAAGAGCCACCTCATTATTATACGCGAGGGTAGCCTTCTTTTCCTCAAGCTCAAGTCGCAGGAGAGAGTTCTCGTCGCCCAGTTTCTTTAGAAGTACCTCCAGCTCACGAATCTTGGCTTCGTTCTGGGCGACGCTCTGCTGGCTTTGAGCCTGTTGCTGTTGCTGAAGGCTATGCACCTTGTCAAGGCGGGCCTGCAAGTCCTGCACCTTACGCCGGCTACTCTGCACCGTCACTACAAACAGCACTGCATACACCAGTATTCCTATGACTATTTCGTAAATCATAGTGCAAAGGTAATGCTTTTTCCTGAATCCTCCAAACTTTTACGTTCGCAATAGTTTTCAATCCCTTTTCTAGTTCGCAAAAGTTTGCCGAAGGAACAAAAAAAACAAAATAAATGGGATTTTATCTTCAATATATTGGAGAATTTTAGATTCTGCAGAACGGCAGCATCACACGACTTGCGTAAGATAGTTGCCGACCCGAATTCCCACATCACCAACAGGGGCAGTCACTCACATAAGGTGTGGGTCCTGAAATCGGAATGATGACGAATCTGTAAGATTTGCCACAAAGAGCACAATAAATCTGCAACAATGTGCGTTATTTGTAAAAATGAACGCTATATCACATCATACATATATATATAGCTGGCAACTGAGAGTTGCAGCCGTAATGCTTACATTACTGCTAACTGCCGTTTTGCCGATAAATGCCGACGACTTTATACTAAGGGGAAAGGTGGTTGACAATGAGGAGAAGGCTCTCGAACTTGTTACCGTATCCTGCCTGAAACAGGGAAAAGTGACGATGACCGACTTAAAGGGTGAGTTCTCACTCAATCTGCAAAGCGAGGACTCTGTAGAGGTAAGATTCTCGATGGTGGGCTATGCCAGTAGGAAGAGGGTGTTCCGCAAACCCAAGGGCCGGATGACGATAACGCTGGTGATGCAACCTATGGAAGCCCTGCAGGAAGTAACAGTGACAGAGCGCAGACGACAGACATCAGGCACTGAACAGCTGGACATAAAAGACGCAAAACAAGGACCATCTACCACTGGCAATGCCGTAGAGGAACTCATCCAACAGCAGGCAGGTGTATCGACTCATAACGAACTGTCATCGCAATATAACGTACGAGGAGGATCATTCGACGAGAACTCTGTTTATATTAATAATGTAGAGGTCTACAGGCCTATGCTCATAAGTAGTGGACAACAGGAAGGACTGTCTGTCATTAATGCCGACATGGTGGAGAAAATAGGATTCTCATCAGGAGGATTCGAAGCGAAATATGGTGACAAGATGTCATCAACCCTCGACATCACATACAAGAAGGTAAAAGACTTTGAGGCCAGTGCTACAGCATCGCTCTTGGGAGCAAGTGGTTATGTGGGTATAGGCAACAAGAATTTCTCGATGACTCACGGAATAAGATATAAGACAAACAGGTACCTGTTAGGCTCTTTAGAAACCACTGGAGAGTATAAGCCTAATTTTCTTGATTATCAGACTTATATCAGTTATAGACCCAATCAGAGATGGACTATTGATTTTATAGGCAACATATCTGAGAATCACTATAACTTCATACCAAAGGATCGTGAGACCAGTTTTGGTACCATGCAGGATGTTAAATCGTTTAAGGTCTATTTCGACGGACAAGAGAAGGATGTGTTCAGGACATTGTTCGGAACAGCATCGATAACTCGTCATTTCGGCGATTCCACTCAGATAAAATTCCTGACATCAGCCTTTCACACTAAAGAAAAAGAGACATACGACATTATTGGACAATATTGGCTCGATGACACCCAGACGACGGAGAACTTAGGAGTAGGAACATATATGGAACATGCCCGAAACTATCTGACTGCAGATGTGATAAGTTTTAAACTCATAGGCAACCACAAGACCCTGCATCACGACATCGAGGCAGGACTGACATACAAGACAGAACGCATCAAAGAACAGCTAAGGGAATATGAGATGCGCGATTCCAGCGGATATTCATGGCCACATCAGGCTGACAGACTGGACCTTATATATACTCTGTCGGCAAAGAACGATGTAAAGAGCCATCGTATCGAGGCATATATCCAGGATACGTATAAATTCGCTAAGGGAGAGAATTACTTTACACTCAATTATGGCGTAAGACTGGCCAACTGGTCGTTTAATAAAGAGACAATAGTATCTCCAAGAGCATCAATAGCATTAGTACCAGCCTTTAACCCCAACTACACTTTCAGATTTGCTACAGGTCTTTATTATCAGGCACCTTTCTACAAGGAGATGCGAGACACTGTTACAGTAAATCGCGCAACAACGGCAGTGTTGAATAATAAGATCAAGAGTCAGCAGAGCATACAGTTCATAGCAGCAATGGACTATAGGTTCAAGATGCTCGGCAGACCATTCAGATTCACTTCCGAAGCATATTTCAAAGCTCTATCGAACCTTATTCCATACAATGTCCAGAATGTAAAGGTAACGTATTACGGAGATAATCTGGCATCGGGATATACTGCAGGCATAGATTTCAAACTGTATGGAGAGTTTGTGCCTGGTACCGATTCGTGGCTGACATTTTCGCTGATGAAGGCGCAGATGAAAATGAATGGTGTGACCTTCCCACAACCAAACGATCAGAGATATGCGATAAACCTTCATTTCACCGACTATTTCCCTGGTACTGACAGATGGAAGATGACTCTCAGACTTGCCTTTGCTGACGGACTGCCATTTGGAGCACCACACAGAGGCATTGAACGTCAGAACTTCCGTGCTCCAGCATATAAGAGAGCTGACATTGGTATGAGCTGGTTGGCGGTAAAGAGAGAGAAGAGCATAAAGCGACTATGGCTGGGTGTTGACTGCCTGAATCTTTTTGGCATATCAAACGTCAACAGCTACTATTGGGTTACTGACGTGAGCAACCGTCAGTGGGCAGTTCCTAATTACCTGACAGGCAGACAAATCAACGGTAAAATATCGATTGAGCTCTGATTTTGCTTAAATAATGTTAAATTAATAATCTTAATAAGTATAAACCGATTGTTTATCGATGAAAACCACTAAATTTGCAGCGACTATATTCAATTAAGTTGCAACTAAAAAAATTATTTATATGAAAAAATTATTTATCCTAACTATTTTGGGCTCATTAGCCCTTAGCAGCTGTTCAGACTTGGACTTGGATGGTGCTCAGGCACAACAGATTAAAGAGAATGCTGAAGAATTATTTGGTATTATCGATCCAAATCAAGATTGGAGGTGTATTGACTCTGGTTCTATTCAGGTTACAGCAGATGCACCTTTGAACAATATCACTAAAATTCAGATTCTTACTGAGTCTCCATTCTTCAACGACCAGGCTAAGGTGTTGGCAGAAGTCAATGTTAGTAAAGGAGAGACAAAAAAACTCTCTTTCGAATCTCCAAGAGGCAATGATCTTTTGGTTGCAGCTTGTGTTGACGATGATGGTCACTATTACGTCAAGGGGTTCAGTCTCCAAGACACTAAAGTTTCTTTCAGTAGTTCAGCCCAAACCCGCACAAGAAGTGGTTTCACAAGAGCATCCGTAAGTACGCCTGACCTGTCTCAGATTAAAATGCTTGCAGAGAACTCTATCAACTCTTTCAATGCCGAGCGTACTATCAGAGCTAATGCTAATGCGAACTCTGGCAGTATCAGCCATTGGAGGAATACTGGTTGGGAAAATGATCGTCTGTGGTTGGCATCCGGAAGCGTAGGAAACGGATGGTATTTCAATAACGGAGCTATTTACAGAGACGTCGACCCAATCACACCAGATGAGAAAGATGAGCTTACGACTATCTTCAAATCTTGTCTTTACCGTGATGGATCTGGAACCAACAAGCGTGATAACCTGAAACTCATCAATGAGGGCAGCGCAGTACAGTTGTTCGACAACCATCTTATCAGCAATGGTAAGGCACCCATCTCCTTCATTCCCGTTCAGCTTGCATCCACTGAGGCTGGTATGTGTGACTTGTATTATTATTATTTTACGGAGTCAGAAGTGGAAGCTTCAGGCATGTCGAAGACTGAATACATCAAGCATCTGCCGAAGTTCAAGGCTGTAGATTTTGCAACAGAGAAATCTGTTTTCACTTCCAGCAAGAAATTCGATTTTGAGAAGCATCATGAGTTTATCCTACCTTACTATGGCAGCCCCTCTGATTTCGAGAAAGTCGAAAAGACACTCAAGCATTTAAACTATAAAGTGCAGTCAGGTCTCTATCGTATTAAAAACGCTGAAAAGGGTAAATGCCTGACCCATTCTACAAAGAACAATGTCGACGAAAGCATGATGGATCCGTTCGCTAACGATAACGCCCGACTTCCGTATCAGTTATGGCAGCTGTTTTTAAACGAGAAAGACAGTACCGTACTATTCTATAATATCGGTTCTGGCACATTCTTATATTCATATAATAAAGATCGTCCCTCATTCAAAGAAATATCAGAGGGTAATGTGTCTAACTGTAGTTTCTTCTTCGTCGACGAGAACGACAAAAAGACCACTCAACAAAGTAATATCCGTATTGCTCAGTTGAACCCTACTGACTGGACGAACAAAATCGTTATTAAATCAGATGCTTCCATAAGGATAGCCAGTGAATGGAAAAACAAGACGATAAGAGCGACCCTCACATGGACAATAGAGGAATATGAGCCTGCATCAAGTTATGCAGATATTATGAAGACCCCGAGTGACATTGGATTAGGCACATACACCTATGAAGACCCGGATATCACTCCTTCACCAATTATCCCAGCAGGCTACAACATCGGCTTCATGTTGAGAAAAGTTGGTAGCAATTACTGGAATGACATGAGTGGTTGTATGTATTCTTACGGAGAGTTGAATACCGAAACCAACCAATTCGGCCAGTTCAAAAACGCCCTTAGAATTAACAATAGTAATTACTCGATGGAGATTAACAGCCCTCGTATCGGAATGTTCAATGCCAACCTAAAGACCTATCTCTGCTTCGAGGACGGTTCTGACTGTAACTTCAGTGATATTATCATCGAGTTAGGCGGATTTAACATCAACGCCATAGAGAAGGACTTCACAGGTGAGATTTCAGTTAAGCCCGAGGCTGTGGCAGACCCAGTCATTTCAACTTCTGCTGTCAGCGGTACATATCTATTTGAGGACATTCCAGAAGACAGGACAGCACGGATGGCATACACAATGTGCTTCGAAGACCGACCTGGATCTGCTGACTACGATCTTAATGACGTTGTTCTGCGTTGCGTTCGTTCTAAGACAAAGACTGATGAAGTTCAACTTAGTATAATAGCTGTAGGAGCTACAGACAACCTGTATTTAGAAGGTATTGAGGGAACTCTTCTTGATGACGAAACAGATTTGATGAGCAAAGAAATACATGCATTCTTCCGCGTTGAAGATGAGACTGGCGAAGCAAGGTTCGTTAACACAATGCAAGGAAGAGGAAGTGATTATAGCCCTAAATCAAGTTGGTACAGAATAGCTTCTGATATGAGTATTCCTAAGTTCCTCAGCAAGATAAAGGTACGCAATGCAAGTACTGGTCAGACAATCGGTGTTCCTGAAGTTGGAAAACCACCTTATGCATTGATCTTACCTGGTGATTTTGACTATCCAAGAGAATATATGGGTATAGATAAAGCATATAGGACATTCCAGAATTGGGTACAGAATGCACAGATGTATAATAGCTGGATGGATTTCATAGAAAGTGAGGATTATGTGATAATAAACCAATTTAGTAAATAAGGGACTCTATTTACCCTGTCATAATAAGATTGCCGTACTTAAAAACGTTCGGCAATCTTTCTTTTTATAAAAAAGGCTAAATAAACTATGAGTTTCTTCGTTATATCGTAGGAAATGACTATCTTTGCACATTATTTATATAAATAAACTAATTCTTAATGATATGAAGATTTCCCACATTGAGCATCTGGGCATCGCAGTTCAGAGCATTGAGGAGAGCCTGCCATACTTCACAGAAGTACTGGGCTTAGAGTGTTATGCAACAGAAGTAGTTGAGGACCAGAAAGTTAAGACTGCTTTCCTTCGCTGTGGCGAAGTGAAGTTAGAGCTGCTGGAGCCGACATCACCAGAGAGCACTATCCAGAAGTGGCTCGATAAGGGCAACAAAGGTGTGCATCATGTAGCATTCTGCGTGGAGGATGGCGTTGCCAAAGGTCTTGCAGAAGTATCAGAGAAGGGCGTTCGTCTGATCGACGAGAAGCCTCGTAAGGGTGCTGAGGGTCTTAACATCGCATTCCTCCATCCAAAGTCTACCTGTGGTATCCTCACAGAGCTCTGCGAACACCCCGAATAAATAGTCAAATAGTAATTGTCAAATAGTCAAATAAAATAATGAGTAAGCAATTAGAAAAGATCAAGCAACTCATCGAGAAGCGTGAACAGGCTCGTCTCGGTGGTGGTGAGAAAGCAATTCAGAAGCAGCACGAGCGTGGCAAGTACACAGCACGTGAGCGTATTGACATGTTACTCGACGAAGGCAGCTTCGAAGAGTATGATATGTTTAAGGAGCACCGTTGCCATAACTTCGGCATGGAGAAGAAGCAGTTCCTTGGTGATGGTGTAGTAGCCGGTAGCGGTACTATCGACGGTCGTCTGGTATTCATCTTCGCACAGGACTTCACCGTTCATGCCGGTTCTCTCTCTGAGACCATGAGCCAGAAGATCTGTAAGGTGATGGATATGGCCATGAAGATGGGTGCACCATGTATCGGTATCAACGACTCTGGTGGTGCACGTATCCAGGAGGGTATCAACGCCCTTGCCGGTTATGCTGAGATCTTCGAGCGTAACATCCTGGCATCAGGTGTCATTCCTCAGATTTCCGGTATCTTCGGTCCTTGTGCCGGTGGTGCTGTATACAGCCCTGCCCTCACCGACTTCACCCTGATGATGGAAGGCACATCTTATATGTTCCTTACCGGTCCTAAGGTTGTGAAGACCGTGACTGGCGAGGATATCGACCAGGAGCATCTTGGCGGTGCATCTGTTCATGCCACAAAGTCGGGTGTTACTCACTTCACGGCAAAGACTGAGGAAGAGGGTCTGCAGATGCTGAAGACTCTGCTGAGCTATATCCCATCAAACAATATGGAGACAGCTCCTTTCAAGCCAACAAGCGATCCTATCAACCGTATGGAGGATTCTCTCAATGAGATTATCCCTGAGAACCCCAACGAGGCATACGATATGTATAAGGTGATCGGTGCTGTTGTCGACGATGGTGAGTTCTTCGAGGTACAGCCTAAGTTCGCAAAGAATATCATCGTAGGTTTCGCACGTTTCAACGGCCAGAGCGTAGGTATCGTTGCCAACCAGCCTTCTTGCTATGCTGGTGTGCTCGATGTTAACGCTTCTCGTAAGGGCGCTCGTTTCGTTCGTTTCTGCGATGCGTTCAATATTCCTATCGTTTCTCTCGTTGACGTTCCTGGATTCCTCCCAGGTACAGGTCAGGAGTACAACGCTGTCATCCTCCATGGTGCTCAGCTGCTCTATGCTTACGGTGAAGCTACAGTGCCCAAGATCACTGTTACACTGCGTAAGTCATACGGTGGATCTCACATCGTTATGGGGTCTAAGCAGCTCCACACCGACCTTAACTATGCATGGCCATCAGCTGAGATTGCCGTTATGGGTGCCTCAGGTGCTGCTGCAGTGCTCTATGCTAAGGAGGCAAAGGCAAAGAAGGAAGCCGGTGAGGATGTCAAGGCATTCATCGCAGAGAAGGAGGATGAGTACAACGAGCTCTTCGCTAATCCTTATCAGGCAGCCAAGTACGGTTATATCGATGATGTCATTGAGCCACGTAACACCCGTTTCCGCATCTGTCGCGGTCTGGCTCAGCTTGCTACCAAGCGTGATGCCCTGCCTGCAAAGAAGCATGGTAATATCCCAATGTAATTAATTGAGAATTATGAACAACGAAGTATATGCAGCTATTGCTCTTGCACTGCATGAGCACTTAGGCAATAACGTTCACGACGTGGAGCCGGGCATCATCACAATCAATGCCCACCCCACTCAGTGGAACGGATATGCGCAAACATTCACACCAAGACCATAAAAGAGTAAGAAAATGAAAGAATATAAGTATACAATCAACGGCAACAAGTACGAGGTTGTCATCAGCGACATCACTGAGAACATTGCTACTCTTACCGTGAATGGTGAGGAATATACTGTAGAGATGGAGAAGAAGGCTGAGCCCGAGAAGCCAAAGCCTGTTGTTCGCAAAGTAGCTGAAAGCGATGCTTCAGAGGGTGGTTCTTCTGCAGCTTCTTCTGGATCTGCTTCCGGCACAGCTGTCAAGGCTCCTCTGCCTGGTGTCATCACAGACATCTGCGTGACAGAGGGACAGGAAATAGCCGCTGGCGACACTGTTGTTGTGCTCGAGGCGATGAAGATGGCCAATGCCCTTCAGGCTGAGAAATCTGGTAAGATCAGTGCTATCGTAGTAAAGGTAGGCCAGAGCGTAATGGAAGACGAGGCTCTCGTATATATCGAGTAATCGCTCTTTTATAATATAAAGAAATCCCAACCTCAGGCGAGGCTGGGATTTTTTTTTACTTACATTTATCGAGCCACTCTTTCAGAGCATACCGGGGAACACCTCTTTTGATAGCGGCATTGAGTTCCTTTCTCGCTTCATCCATACGATAGAGCTTTATAAGAATATCGGCCTTTGAGACAACGAAACCTGAATTAAGAGGCTTACGACGTATGGCTTCATCCCAGTCATAGAGGGCGATGTCATATTGCTTCAGCTCTGTCTCATAGGCAGCACGGGCAGCATAGGCATCAGCTGAGTCAGGAAACATCTGTATCAAACGGTTAAGCTCATCTGTTGTCTCTGTCTTGCGCCCCAGCTTCTGCAACACATGGGCTAACCCCAATCGAGCCTCGAAATGTTCCGGCTCCAGTAACAGAAACGACTCATAGTCTACACGGGCCAGATCATAGTGCTTCTGTTGCATATGTACATAGGCACGAAAATAGAGAGCGGCAAGATTCTTCTCGTCTGCATGGAGTATCTTTCCGTATTCCGCAAGTGCATAGTCCCATTGCTCGAGATTGATGTTAGTCTCTGCCTTAAGAAGATGAAGGTTGAGGTTATTGGGATCCTTACCTATCTTTGCAGTAAGCACTTCCAGGGAATCACGCCATTCCTGACGTGTCTGGGCTGAGAGTCCAGACACCAGGAGTAGCGATATGAAAAACAGTAGTTGTCTATGCATTCTTTATATAATTAACAATCCACTCTCCTACCTCACGTGTTCCATACTTTGCTCCGCCCTCTACCTGTATCTCAGGTGTTCGCACATTGGCATCAAGGGATGCATTTACAGCTTTACGGATAAGGTTCCCCTCTTCATTGAGTCCGAAGTGCTCAAGCAACATAGCAGCTGATAGTATCTGAGCCAGAGGATTGGCGAGGTTCTGTCCTGCTGCCTGAGGCCATGAGCCATGAACGGGTTCAAAGAGTGGAGTATGTTCTCCGAGCGATGATGATGGCTGCAGACCCATGGAACCGGTAATACAACTTGTCTCGTCTGTCAGGATATCTCCAAAGGTGTTCTCTGTCACAATAACATCAAAGAAACGTGGTTCGGTGAGTACTCGCATCGAGGCATTGTCGATAAACATATAGTCTGTGCGCACCTCTGGATACTGTGGTTCCATCTCTTTAGCTATCTGACGCCACAGACGTGATGAAGCAAGCACATTTGCCTTATCTACTACAGTGAGATGTTTGTTTCTCTGCATAGCCATCTCAAAACCGAGTTTCAGGATTCGCTCAATCTCAGGACGGGTGTAGATATCTGTGTCATAAGCCATATCGTCATCCTGATGTTTCTCACCGAAATACATTCCTCCAGTGAGTTCGCGAAGCACGATGAAGTCAGCACCGCGGATGAGTTCATCCTTAAGCGGAGACTTATGGAGCAGACAGTCGAATGTTGTCACAGGACGGACATTCGCAAAGAGCCCCAGCTTCTTACGCATGGCCAGAAGACCTGTCTCAGGACGGATCTTTGCTGTCGGGTTATTATCGTATTTCAGGTCACCTACAGCGGCAAAGAGTACTGCATCAGCACGCATACATACCTCATGGGTTGAGTCGGGATACGGGTCTCCTACTTCCTCAATGGCATGGGCACCACAGATGGCCTCTTCGTAAATAAACTGATGACCACACTTCTCTGCTATCGCATCGAGCACAGCCACACCTTGTTTCATTATCTCGGGACCGATACCATCGCCCGCAAGAATCGCAATGTTCAGTTTCATAGCTTATCGTTTTGTTCGTTTTCTATTATATTAAGCATTTTAAATGTTGCCTTGATAGCTGCTTCTGTCTGGTCGGCATCAAGACCACGGGTACGGAGCATCTTACCATTATCATTCCATGTGATGACAGTCTGCACAAGTGCATCTGTACGACCACCGGGAGGAATAGTCACCGCATAGTTGGCAAGCAACGGGAAAGTACGGTCAAGATACTTACGGTATATAAATCTCAGTGCCTTGACGAAAGCGTCATACTGACCGTCACCAGTGGCACCTGCCTCATACTGCTGACCGTTTATCTCTACCTTGATATTCGCACCGGGCTTAAGACCATAGGCGGTAGATACCACATAACTGACCAGCTTCACCTTATCCTCCGGGGCATCGTGCTTGAGCACATCACTCACGATAAATGGCAGATCTTCCTGAGTTACAATCTCTTTCTTGTCACCAAGCTCCGTGATTCGCTGGGTTACACGACGGGTCTGTTCTGGTGTCAGCTCCAGACCCAACTCCTCAAGATTCTTCGCGATATTTGCCTTACCACTATTCTTACCCAACGCATATTCTCTTCGTCTTCCGAATCGCTCTGGCACAAGGTCGTTCTGATAGAGGTTGTCTTTCTTGTCTCCATCTGCATGGACACCTGCCACCTGGGTAAAGACATTGTCTCCGATGATTGGCTGATTAGGCGCAACGGCTATACCACTATAGCTCTCTACAAGACGTGAGATGTCGTTGAGCTTATTCTCAATGATATTTGTCTTTGCATGGAATTGATCCTTCAGAATCACCTGAACACTTGAGAGGGGTGCATTACCACAACGCTCACCGAGTCCGTTGACTGTCACATGCAGTCCCTTGGCTCCACTTAACACAGCTGCCAATGAGTTTGACACTGCCAGATCGTAATCGTTATGGGCATGGAAGTCAAAATGTGTATCAGGATATCTCTTTATCATCTTCCTGAAGTATTCGATACACTGCAGGGGATTCATGATTCCCAATGTGTCGGGCAACATAAAACGACGGATACCACAGTCGCACAGAGCATCCATCAACTGATAAACGTATGATGGCGACTCCTTCATTCCATTCGACCAGTCCTCGAGATACAAATTAACGGTGATACCCTTGCTTCGGGCGTATCTCACCTCTTTTCGTATATCTTTGATATGTTCCTCGGGGGTCTTATTAAGCTGTTGGGTACAGTGTTTCAACGAACCCTTTGCCAATAGATTCAGGGTCTTACAACCACAACTCTCAATCCAGTCGATACTCTTTCCGTCATCCACAAACCCAAGGACCTCTACCCTTCCGAGTTTCTCGATCTTCTCTGCATAACGACAGATCATCTGCACCGCCTCTTTGTCACCATCTGACACACGGGCTGAGGCAACCTCGATACGATCCACATTCAACTCATGAAGCAACATACGAGCCATCATCAGCTTCTCATGGGGAAGAAAAGATACACCACTTGTCTGTTCTCCGTCACGAAGTGTGGAATCCATAATTTCTACAAACGGTTCTTTTCGCTTAAACCTGTATCCTATCTCATTAGCAGAGTCATTGGTGATATTGTTCTGCTTCTCCCATTCTAATGTCTTATCATGATTCTGAACCAGGAAATCAATGTCATCCAAACCATTGATAAGACAATGTTTTTTATAGGCATTGATCTCGAATGTCTCACTATGACCTGTAGAGAGGTTGGTGACGGTCTGATTGGGAAGATCAACTTTCACCTGAGTCTGAGGATTATCCTTAATACTCTGGAAGATTTCGTTTAGGAACGCCTCAGTGACCTGCACGGGCAGAACGAAATTATTCAGTTCGTTGTTCTTGTGTATATCTGCAAAGAAACTGCTGATGACCACCTTGAAACCATAACCGGCGATAGCCCATGCAGCATGTTCTCTGGATGAACCGGAACCGAAGTTCTTTCCTGCCACAAGGATACATCCGGAATATTCTGGATTATTCAGTACAAAATCCCTATTTGGTGTACCGTCAGCATTATATCTCCAGTCTCTGAAGAGATTATCTCCGAAGAAACTCTCCTCCCTCGTCGTAGCCTTCAGAAACCTCGCAGGGATAATCTGGTCGGTATCCACATTCTCCAACTGCAACGGCACGCAAGTCGATGTAATAACATTAAACTTCTGTTTCATAATAACTCTCTTGGATCTGTGATTTCTCCTGTTATTGCTGCGGCAGCAGCTGTCAAAGGCGAAGCAAGGACAGTTCTTGCTCCAGGTCCCTGTCTCCCCTCGAAATTCCTGTTAGAAGTAGATACACACAGTTTACCTGCTGGTACCTTGTCATCATTCATAGCCAGACAAGCGGAACAGCCTGGCTGACGGATCTCAAAACCGGCCTCATTAAAGATCTTATCCAGTCCTTCCTCACGTATCTGACTATCCACAGCCCATGAACCAGGCACTAGCCATGCCACAACATCATCAGCCTTCTTATGTCCTTTCACTATTGAGGCGAAGGCTCTGAAATCCTCTATGCGTCCGTTGGTACATGCACCCAGAAAAACATAATCGACCTTCTTCCCGATAAGTTTCTCTCCTGCCTGGAATCCCATATACCTCAGCGACTTCTCGAAATTGGCATCTCCTAAAGACGGGATGTTCTCACTAATGCCTATGCCCATGCCGGGATTGGTGCCGTAAGTGATACGTGGCTCTATATCGACTGCATCAAATGACAGCTCCTTGTCAAACACTGCATCATCGCCACTCTTCAGGGTCTTCCAGTATTCCTGTGCCTTTTCCCATTGAGCACCCTTGGGTGCATACTCCCTGCCTCTGATATAATCAAAGGTAGTCTCGTCGGGAGCAATAAAACCGCCTCTGGCACCCATCTCTATCGAGAGATTACAAAGTGTCAGGCGACCTTCCATCGACATGTTCTTAACCACCTCTCCCGCATATTCAACAAAATAACCTGTTGCTCCGGAAGTGGTTATCTGCGACATGAGATAGAGTGCCACATCCTTTGCAGTTACTCCTTCACCCAATTTACCGTTGATACTGATACGCATCGACTTGGGCTTCTGCTGAAGGATACACTGAGAAGCAAGTACCATCTCTACTTCTGATGTGCCAATGCCAAAGGCCACTGCACCCATAGCACCATGTGTTGAGGTGTGGGAATCACCACAGACGATGGTCATTCCTGGCAAAGAAAGACCTTTCTCGGGTCCTACAACATGGATGATACCATTATCCTTCGACATCATTCCGAAATGTGACAGTCCGAAGTCTGAGGCATTCTTAGCTAGTGCGTCTACCTGTTTCTTTGATACCGGATCGGCTATGGGCTTATCCTGGTCATGGGTAGGGGTGTTATGGTCCGGCATACAGAAGATCTGTTGGGGACGGAAACACTTAAGCCCCCTGGCCCTCATACCGTCAAAAGCCTGAGGGGATGTCACCTCATGACAGTACAGACGATCGATATACAACTGAGTGGGACCTCCCTCTATCTGCTGTACCACATGCTTGTCCCATATCTTATCAAATAGTGTATTCATAACTATTCACTCTTCTTAAACTTATTGATACAATCGATATATGCCTCAACAGAAGCTGTAACGATATCCGTGTCAGCTCCGAAACCATAGTAGAGACTACCATCGTATTCCACCTGCATATGAACCTTTCCGACATCATCTGAACCCTTGGATATAGCCTGGATAGTAAACTCCTTCAGGGTCATCTGTTTCATAATAATCTTTTTCAGGGCCTTGATGGCGGCATCAACAGGACCATTGCCGGAGGCTGCAGCCTCAAACTTCTGACCAGAGATGTCAAGACCGATACTGGCTACACTCCTCACTCCCTTGCCTGTTGTCACCTGCAGGAAATCGAGTCTTACAGCATGTGACTCTGCAGTGTCAGCCCCGGCTAACATCAGCACGTCAGCATCACCTACTTCTTTCTTCTGATCTGCCAACACCAGGAATTTCTCATATATTTTGTCGAGCTTATTCTCGTCAAGGTCTACACCATTGATATGCAGACGATACTTCAGGGCGGCACGACCGGAACGGGCTGTCAACAGTATGCTGTTATCATCGATACCCACATCCTTGGGGTCCATAATCTCATAGGTATGCACATTCTTCAACACACCATCCTGATGAATACCTGAGGAGTGTGCAAAGGCATTACGACCCACAACGGCTTTGTTTGGCTGAACAGGCATATTCATCAATGAAGACACCATCCTCGAAGTGGGATAGATCTTCGTGGTGTTGATATTAGTATCTATACCGAGGCTCTTATGACACTTCAGAATCATTGCTATCTCCTCCAACGATGTATTGCCGGCACGTTCTCCAATACCATTGATTGTCACCTCTACCTGTCGGGCACCTGCCATCACACCGTTGAAGGTATTGGCTGTTGCCATACCTAAGTCATTATGACAGTGGGTGGAGATAATTGCCCGGTCAATATTATCGACATGTTCCTTAAGATACTTTATCTTGTCAAAATACTCCTGAGGGAGACAATAGCCCGTAGTGTCGGGGATGTTTACTACTGTTGCACCAGCCTTGATAACTGCCTCAACCACCTGTGCGAGATATTCATTGTCGGTACGTCCTGCATCCTCACAATAGAATTCCACATCATCAACAAAACGCTTGGCATATTTTGTTGCAGCGACAGCTCGTTCAAGGATCTCCTCACGTGTGGAGTTGAATTTATACATTATATGCTCATCGCTGGTACCGATACCCGTATGTATACGCTTGTGCTTGGCATACTTCAGGGCATCAAAGGCTACGTCGATATCACGCTCCACAGCTCGTGTCAAGGCACAAATAGTCGGCCAGGTGACTGCCTTTGAGATCTCAATAACCGAATTAAAGTCACCAGGACTGGAAATAGGGAATCCTGCTTCAATCACATCCACACCTAACTGTTCCAGGGCTTTTGCTACCTGAATCTTCTCAATAGTGTTCAGTTGGCACCCTGGTACCTGTTCTCCATCGCGGAGTGTCGTGTCGAAAATAAACAATCTGTCACTCATAATCTTTATTTAGTTTAATGTGTAAAATTTGCACCTGATGACTGAAATCAAAAAAGCCTTTCACACTCGGAAGTGAGAAAGGCTCTATATCATTCTGTATCTTATACCTACTCTATATATACACCTAAATCACTTCCGGCTGCTCCCTGCAGTCGAATAATAATAAGGTTGCTAAGTAGGTTCAGATTCTTCATCTTTTCTTCTCTTTTGTTTAATTTCGGGTGCAAAGTTATAACTTTCTTCCGTAATAAACAAACAATTTGTTGTTTTTTTGCTTAAAAAAGTTATAAATACGCACATTTTACACTAATTGATATACTTCGCTGGGAACTTTTCGCTTCAAAACTTCCAGTTGGATATCCTTTCCTGGAATGATACCATAGGATCGCAGAGTTGCCTCGACAGTCTTGCGGGCCAACTCCGGATGATTATTCTCCTCGCTCAGATGACAGAGCCATACATGCTTCAGTTTCTCTGTCATATTCTCTGCAAGGGTCTTTCCGCAGTCGGTATTCGACAGATGACCGATTGGACTGAGGATACGTGACTTCAGATACTGGGGATATGGTCCGCTTTGCAACATCTCCACATCATGATTAGCCTCAAACACGAGATAGTTGGCATTGGCGATATGCTCTTTCATCTCTTCTGTCACACTGCCTGCATCGGTAATAATAACAAAGGTCACTCCTTCTGCCTCTATCTCATAACCCATATTCTCACTCGCATCATGGGGCACAAAAAATGGGGTTATCTTAAAATCGCCCAAGACAAAAGTCTCATCGGGAACAATCATCTTACGGTGTTCTGAGGTCAGTTTACGTTGCACGCAATAGTTCGTGTCTATTCCATCATGAACCTTTTCTGTGGCATATACCGGAACATTATAGTCATGACTGAACGATCCCACAGACTTGATGTGGTCTGCGTGGTCATGGGTGATAAGAATCTTTCTCACTGATGCGAGACTGACTCCGTAGTCTCTCGCATTTTTCTTGAGTGCCCTTATTCCGACTCCTATATCTATAAGCAGTCCGTCTGTCGCAGTACCGAGATAATAGCAATTACCGCTGCTACCGCTCCCAAACGATATAAATTTCAGCATCTATATTTTTCTTTTTATTATTACTTTCTTAGAATGGAAGACCCACTGCGAAATGGAAGGCGAAGTCCCTGCTCAGCCGGGGATGAATCAAGGGGAAATGGTTCTCGTCTTCTGTCTTGTATGCCGGATTGACGGCCTTCATACCCATGTCAAACCTGATGATGAAATAGTCGAAGTTGAGTCTCAGACCCATACCATAGCTTACTGCCAGGTCCTTTAGGATATTCTGTATCTGGAACTGTCCGTCGGGCTGCGATGGGTAATCGCGTATCGTCCATATGTTTCCCGCATCAATAAAGAGTGCTCCACCGAATTTCCAGAACAGATGGGTACGGTATTCAAGATTCAGGTCGAGCTTAATATCTCCGGTCTGAGTGATGAAGTTGATATTCCCGTCTTTGTCCTTGTATCTTCCCGGACCCAGACTGCGTACACTCCATCCTCTCACACTGTTGGCTCCTCCTGAGAAATAGCGTTTCTCAAAGGGAAGGATGATACTGTTACCATATGGATAGGCTATTCCCAGTCCCACATGGAACACCAGCTGATCATTATATCCTGAAATCAGATGGTGGGTATAGTCTATGTCGCCTTTGATATACTGTGCATAGGCGATATTAAACACCTTGTACTGATTCAGGTCATCCTTGTTGCCGCCAAAGATAGCACTACCAAGACTCAGCAGGTTGCCTGCTGTCTCGATGTTTGTCTTTATGGCTGTCTTTCCGTCATTATAACTGAAACCGAAACCTGTCTTCATGATAAACAGGTCTTCGTAGTTATATCTCAGGATAGCATTATAGTTCGTTGGATTATCAAGATATTCCTTCCTGAATGTATCACTTATCCAGGGCATAAAGACATAGTTCAGGTTGAGCAGATCAAACTGATACTGGTTACGGCTACTGAGCGGACTCCATTTATATCTCCATCCGGCAGAGAGCACTCTACGATGAAACTCAGGGCGGTTCTGGGTGTCGTATGTCAACGATAACTCGCTCGTGGCAATGGTTCTCCTACGGGCTTCACTGCTCAGGAAAGGCATCATGAATCTCGGAAAACTCAACCTGCTCTCCACACTGTATTCGATATAGTCCTGATTGCTGTATCCCTCCAGTCCTCTGATAGCCTCATAGGCTCCACGAACCTGCACACTGAAACTCTCTGATCCCCTGAAGAGATTTCTGTTCTCGTATGTCAGCGATGCTGCAGCACCAAGGTCTCCTGCTGTATTCGTTCCTTCCGGCTGGAAACTGAGTGTCGAGGGTTTGTTGGTCTGAAGCTGGATATGTGCGTCAAGCAGTGCGGAGTCGGGGTCTTGCTCGAAACTGATGTTGGTATATTTCACTGCTCCAAGACGTCCGAAATGGTTGTATGTGTTCTGCAGGCCGGAGGCACTATATGGCTTACCTTCTCTGATGAAGGTATTCTCGCGCAACACATTCTTCCTCAGATGAATCACGGAGTCCTGAGGGTCTCCACTGGCATAGTCGATATTTCTTACGGTATATCTTGTATGCAGGGTGTCCTGGATATCCGAGGTGCGATAGGGTCTCAACAAGAGGGTGACATCTGCTTTATGGGTCGACTGCACGGTATCCACCCTGAAGTTGATGAATTCCTTATGAAATCGGAAATAGCCGTTGTCCTGAAGATAAGCGGTTATCCTCGAACGTTCCTGGTTAAGGTTATCGACATTCAACTTATCACCCTGATTCAACTTATGGACATCCCCTGCCAACAGACGGGCTATCAGTGAGTCCCGGATATCATAACTCACGTTCCGGATAAAATATGGCGCACCGGGATGAAGCACATAGACGGCATTGAGCTTCTTGCCTTTGACTTCAGTATATAGTTCCACCTGCGAGTCGAGATATCCCAGATTCTGGAGAGCTCTCTGAAGGTTCTCACACGACAGACGGGCCTGGAGGGTATCATAGACCACAGGGGCCTCACCCATATTCCTGAGTGTCCTGTTTATCCATTTCGTAGTGTCTTCTCCGGCCATGGCATAGACTCCCAAGGGGATCTTCACGGCAGAGAACCAACGGGAATTGCCTTTCTGACGAACGTAGTTCTTCAGTTGTGAAGGGTTAACGTCAGGATATTTGCCATCGGCAACAACACTTACCTTGTTGAGCATCACCTGTCCTTCAGGCAGATCACGCGAAGCAGAGCACGAACTTAGTATAAGCCCGGCGATACCAGTCATCAAAACAGGTAAAAATCTGCTCTTTGTCATCAATTATCTCGTAAATTAGTTGCAAAGATAAAGATTTATTTCTATCTTTGCAAACAAAAAGAGAAAAAATGATTAGCAAGAACCAGATAAAGCTCATACGCCAGCTTGAAATGAAGAAATTTCGCAGTCGTGAGGGTCTCTTCGTTGCTGAAGGTCCGAAGGTAGTGGGCGATCTCCTTCGCAGATATGACGCAAAGGCGATATATGCCACCGACGGATGGAATCCTCCGGCTGATGTGTCCCAATCTTTGGTGGAGAGGATAACGGATGATGAACTCCATCGTATCAGTTTCCTTCAGCACCCTCAACAGGTGTTGGCGCTCTTCCCGATACCTAAGTCTGATTCGTCATCATCCTTGTCTCATCTTTCTTCTTCGCTTTCTCTTGCTCTCGACGGTATTCAGGATCCGGGTAACCTTGGCACCATAATACGTATAGCCGACTGGTTTGGCATCGATACCATATATTGCTCTGAAGATACTGCCGATGCCTATAACCCCAAGGTGGTACAGGCCACGATGGGTAGTCTCGCGCGTGTGAACATTATATATCTTTCATTAGAGGCGCTCTTCGACAGTCTGCCGGATGACTTCCCCGTATATGGCACACTACTCGACGGTGATGACATCTACCAACAGCCTCTCTCACAGAATGGCATTATAGTAATGGGTAATGAGGGTAATGGTATCTCACCTGAGATACGCGCAAAGGTTAACCGCCGGTTGCTTATCCCTCGTTTCCGTACTGGTGATTCGGCAGAGAGTCTTAACGTGGCTATAGCAACGGCCATAACCTGTTCTGAGTTCCGCCGCAGATAGATTTCAGAAAAGAAGCAGTTCGTTGTAGATACGCTGAACGGGCAGACCCATCACATTGAAGTAACTACCGTTCAGTCCTGTCACTCCGATATATCCTATCCACTCCTGTATGCCATAGGCTCCGGCCTTGTCGAGCGGACGGTATTTCTCAACGTAATAGTCTATCTCCTCATCCGAGAGTTCCTTGAAGGTGACATCTGTTACCACACTGAACCCTCTCTCTTTCTCCTTGGTCATAAGATACACACCTGTTATCACCTGATGTGTCTTACCGCTCAGTTCTCTGAGCATCCGTCTGGCATCATCAAGGTCTGTAGGCTTGCCAAGGACCTCGTCACCCAAAACCACAACAGTATCTGCAGTGATAATCAAGTCATTATCAGCAATGATATCCTTATATGCCGCTGCCTTCTCTGCTGCAATATATCGTGGGATATCTTCCATAGAGAGACCCTCCGGATAACCCTCCTCGATATCCGGCAATACCTTTACCTCATATTCCAGGTCCAGTCCGCTGAGCAACTCCCTTCTCCTCGGTGAGTTACTCGCCAGAATTATATGATAAACCCTCATCACCACCCGAATGCTTTTGCGTTCATCACCCATTTCCCCTGGGCTCTGAGCGTCTGTTCGATAACATCTCTGCCACATCCGTGACCACCGATCTTATCACTCACATACACGCTGATATCCTTAATCTCCTCGCAGGCATCCTTAGGACATACCGGACACCCTACCCTACGCATTATCTCCAAGTCAGGGATATCATCGCCCATATACATCACCTCTTCGTCGGTAAGCCCGTATTTCTTGAGAAACTCATCGTAGGTCTCTATCTTCACGGCACAACCCATATAGATATCCTCTACTCCCAGACCTTCATAGCGAATCCTCACACTCTTGGTCTTTCCACCTGTAAGGATAACGATACGCAGTCCGAGCTTCATGGCCAACTGTATGGCATAGCCGTCCTTGATATTCACTGTACGCAATGGTTCTCCTTCACTCGACAGGGTGATGGTCTCACTACTCAACACTCCGTCGATGTCGAAGATGATGGCCTTGATCTTATTTAAGTCGTAGTTGATCATCTCTCAGAACTTATTCAGATGAACGTTCTCCCACTTCAACCTGTCTTCTGCCTGGGGCTTACGCTCGTCTGTCCAGTGACCAAGGGCGAGGATACAGAGACAGTTCATATTGTCGGGAATGTCGAGCACACCACGGATCACGGTGTCGGCAGTGGTACCGTCTTCCAGACCTCTTCCTCTCATCTGAATCCAACAACTGCCAAGCCCAAGTTCTTCTGCCTGGTACTGCATGGAGATGGCGGCAATAGAACCATCCTCTACCCAACAGTCATTCTGCATTGGATCACCGAGCACTACGATGGCTATAGGGGCATCTTTCAGAAACTGACTTCCGAGGTTCTTGGCATCTGCTAATTTCTCAAGGTCAAGTTTGTCTTCCACCACCACGAAATGCCATGCTCTCTGACTCTTTGAGGTTGGTGACATCAGACCGGCACGGAGTATCATCTTCAGATCTTCTGGGTCTACTTCCTTTTCACTAAACTTACGGTGACTACGACGTATTTGTACTAAATCTTTGAATTCTGTCATAACAAAATCATTATTTTTGCCACAAAGTTACGGTTTTTTTTTGGAAGAAACAAAATTATTTGTATTTTTGTAGCGTGAATGGTATAAAGACCGATATTTATAGTCGCATAGACCTGATGCCAGAGGTGGAAGAGACCAATTTCTTCCACAGCCGTCAGCTGTTTCTTATCAGTGCCTCCACTCCCAAGATGAAACCTTATATGGCTGTATGTACCGATGAGTCTGGTCGTGTGGTGAGTCATCTGCTTGCCGTGGTGAGATACCGCACATCTTTCTTTCCGCCATATTTCTTCATGCACTGCAGGATCATGGGCGAAGGGGAATATGCTGAGAGCGACTATCGACGTGATGAACTCTTTGGTGAGATGCTCTCTGCCATCACGCGAAAACTCAATAAGATATGTCTTTATATAGAGGTGAGCGACCTCAGTCAGAAGATGTTTGCATATAGGCAGTTCCGACAGTCGGAGTTCTTCCCGGTGAAATGGATGAGCATCCACAACTCACTGCACAGCAAGACTCCTGAGGAACGTATCACTGAGAAGATGATGAAACGGATAGAGAATGCCAATGCCCGAGGGGTTACGTGTAACACCGTAGATACGGAAGAAGATCTCCGCGACTTCAACAAACTCCTACGTTCTCATCACTGGTTTAAACCCAAACGCTATATCCCCGACAGCAGTTATTTCACCAAACTCCAGGCCTCCAACCGTTGCCAGCTCTTTGTTACCAAATATCATAATCATGTCATCGGATGTTCTGCGTGTGTTTTTGATGATACCGATGCTTTTCTGTGGTATTCTGCCTTCCGACGCAAGACTTATATTCATCTTCATCCTGACGCAGTAACAATCTGGCACGCAATAAAATATGCTCACGAGAAAGGGTACCAGCACATCAACTTCCTCGATGTAGGTCTGCCTTTCCAGAAGAATCCTTTCCGGGAGTTTATCTTACGTTTTGGCGGAAAGCCTGTCACTACTTATCGATGGTTCCGTTGCTCCATCGCATGGATCAACAAACTGCTCCACTGGATCTGGCGTGGCTGATCAGTGTGAACCGATATAGAGGAACACCATTCCCAACAACACCAGTGCCAGGTCGAAGGCCTTGGCCTTGAGGTTCTTCTCGTGGAAGAACATCGCCCCAAACATAAAACTTACTATCACACTGCCTCTGCGTATCATCGACACGATGCTTATCATCGCATCAGGCAGACTCAACGAATAGAAATACATGAAGTCGGCAGCTGAGAGGAAGAGACTCACACCGAAGATCGACCACGACCAGTGGAAGGGTGTCGTCTGCTCATGCTTAGGCCACCACAACAGCCAGAGCATCGCCCCCATCATACCGCACTGGTAGATGTTATACCATGACTGCACCATCATCCTGTCGAGACCTACACCCCCACTCTCCACTGGTGCCATCAGGTATTTGTCATAGAGTCCGCTGATGGCTCCCAAGACAGCGGCACCGACAATCATATATATCCAGTGGTCGTGCTTGAAGTCGATACCCTCCTTCTTTCCGCTGCGACTGAGCAGGAGGAATGATGCCACAGCAAGCAGCACACCTATCCACTGCCAAACGTTCAATCGCTCTCCGAACACGAGAAGGGCTCCTACAAGCACCATAACAGGTCGTGTGGCATTGATAGGACCCACTATCGTCAGTGGCAGATGTTTCATTCCGAAATAGCCGAGAATCCAACTGCTGAGCACTATCAGGGCCTTCAACAGTATATACTTATGCATCTCCCATCCTCCCGATGCCACATGGAATATTCCACCATCGAGGATATCCGATGTGCTGCTCATGATGATAAACGGCAGGAATATCAGTGACGAGAAGAGTGTGTTGAGGAACAAAACAGGTATCACTGCGTTCTCACGTAGTGCCTGTTTCTTAAACGAGTCGTAGCAGCCCAAGAGCGCTGCCGACATAAAAGCTAAAATCAGCCACATATCTTAATAAACAATATTTACCAAAAAGAGCGCATTGCCAGGCATCGACTCTCCGGCATCTGAGCGTTGCTTGCCTTCTATCACCTTTCTGAAGTCGTCGAGCGAGAGTTTGCCTCTGCCAACATCGATGAGTGTACCCACCACGGCTCTTACCATATTTCGCAGGAATCGGTTTGCCGTTATCTCGAAATACCAGTTTGTATCCGATGTCTGTATCCATTCTGCCTTCGTAACATCACAGAGCGTTGTCTTTACATCGGCTCCAGCCTTACAGAAGGCTCCGAAATCCTCATACTCCAGTAATATCCTGCCAGCCTCGTTCATCTTAGCAAAGTCCAGAGGATAGTGAATCTCACAGCTATAAGCCCTCTCAAACGGGTCTTTGCAGGTGTGGATATAATAATGGTATGTGCGCCACTTTGCTGAGAAACGGGCATGCATGTCGTCACTCACCTCCTCTATCTTCTGCACGGCAATGTCCTTGGGCAACAGCCTGTTCAACTTATACGTCAGGTCTTTGATGCTCAACGTTCCATGCTCCATGTTCGATGTATCAAAGTGTGCCACCATCATCCTGGCATGTACCCCGGCATCAGTCCTTCCCGCTCCAGTGACAGCAATCTCCTCTCTTAACAAGGTAGATAATGCCCACTGTAATTTCTCCTGTACCGACACCCCATTCGGCTGTATCTGCCAACCGTGATAGTTTGTCCCATCATAGCTAAAAGTGATGAAATATCTCATATCGGCTGCAAAATTACTACATTTTTCCGATACTCCCATCATCCTCCCACCATTTTCTTCAAACTTCGTCATTCTTCACTTTTCACTTCACCGGCTCCATGTGCAGGGTGACGTGCGTCTTCTGGCCATAACGTTCTTTCAGTTTGCGCTCAATGGTGGTGGCACGCTCGTGGACAACATTCAAAGGCAATTGTCCATCCATCCTGACATGGGCCTCGATGGCGATGCGGTTGCCAATACGACGAGTACGAAGGTTATGCGGCTCCTGCACATCACCAAATGACTGGATAATCTCCACAATCTCCTGTTCTGTCTCTGCAGACAACGAACGCTCAGTCAACTCTCCAACACTGGCCTTGAGCAACTCGTAAGCCACCTTTACCAACATCAGACCCACCACGATGGATGCCAAGGGGTCGAGCACAGCCCATCGCTGTCCCAACCAGATGGCACCACCGATACCGATGGCTGCACCTATCGACGAGAGGGCATCGCTGCGATGGTGCCACGCATTGGCTACCATCACCTGCGAGTCGAGTGTCCTACCCTTCCGAGCGGTATACTGATAGAGCAATTCCTTGATGAGTATCGACAAGAGGGCAGCCCACAAGGCTATCCATCCAGGCGATTCCAATTGTTCACCACACCACCAAACCCATAGTTTTGCTGCTCCCGACACCATGATGCCTGTAGCAGCAGCCACCAATGCCAGACCAATCAGAAACGAGGCAATGGTCTCGAACTTACCGTGTCCGTAGTCGTGCGACTGGTCTTGCGGTTTGGCACTGATGCTGACGAACACCAGCACCAACAGGTCGGTGACGAAGTCTGATAGCGAGTGGACAGCATCGGCAATCATGGCCGAGCTATTTCCCATCACGCCCGCAATAAACTTAAAGGTCAGCAGTGCCGCATTACCCGCACTGCCTATCAGCGTCACCTTATATATCTCCTTCTCCCTGCTCATCTCATCATTTTTTGTATTCTAACCACCTAATTAATCAGTATCTTGTTCAACTTGTTCCAGAAGCCTGAAGCGGTTACAACCACGGCATTGGAAGGTTCTGGCTCATGGGCCATCATACCTGTAGCCTCATAGTATTGCTGACGCAGCCGCCTGATATCCTCAGCACATTTCAACGTGTCGATGCTTTGGTTGTAATATGCCAATAGTGTTGGATATAAATGGTCAAAATCATCATAGACGCGTTGAGCCATCTGCAGGTGCTGCTCATCCAGACGAAGCAATTCTCCCCTCATCAGGCGTAGGCGGAATTTTGAGAGATTGCGCTTCATGCGATGAAGTTTCACGCGATAGAAGATGTCGGTCATTCCAAGGGCTTTGGCAACCTCTGCATTGGGCAATGCATTCTGCTTGTTCAGCATGGTGAGTAGCGAACGCAAAAAGATAAAACGTCCACGAGGATAGAACACCTGATGGGCATAGGCAATCAACTGCGAACAAACAAAAAGTTTCTGCTCATCAGTAAGCGATTCGTTTAATTCGTTAGATTCGTGTTCAGAATAAGTTACGTGCGTAATTCGATTCTCTTCTTTCGCCCGATTACTCAGGTAATTACGGAAGGAGGTTAACAACCATTTCTCGAAAGCTTCTTTATTCTTAATTCGTTTTAATACCTGGTAAGGAAAACGATTGCCACTACCCTCGCGAAGATACAAGAAGAAATCCTCCACAACATCCTCAAAATCATCATACAGTTGGTGTTGATAGGCATCATAACGCTCTCGCAACTGATGCTTCAACCTCTGATGCAGCAAGTAGTACATCGCCTCATCACATAGCTTAGCATCATGCAGAATGATATCGACAAAATCAGGAACAGGAATACCTGCGAAGGGATTAGTCTTCACCACGTAGTCACTAATGAATCTGTCTGCAGGAACCTCCATCCACTCTTTACGTTCCTCATCGCTCATCTTCTCGATGGCATAGCGCAACATCGTGCGAGGCATCTCATGGGCATGCCGGCGAAGGAAATCTCTCAACAAATCCATGCTACATCGTTTCCCCATCTCACGCAACATCCACCCCACAGCCTTATGCATCAAATCATGCGGATGATGCAAATGAATCTCCGCATACCTTAAACACCACGAAGGATCACCCATCTGTGAAGTCTTCCACGTACACACAATACTCATCCGCTGCTTCCAGAGACAAGGGTTTACAGCCAATTCGTCAAGCACCTTTATTTTATAGTCCCTATCGCCAAGATATGATGGCAATAGCAACCAATGCCCAAGTATCTTATGCACAGAGAGGTCTACGAGATCCCAGTTATTCGCCTGCTCTGCATATTTCAGATACATCGTCAGAATTTCGTCACGTCCCCGAATAGCTTTCTCGTCATTTACAAGCCGTTTGGTCGCCAACCTTTCAAACTTGTCCACAAATATCAGCAAACCACAAAGTCTTACCTCATGCCATTTCGACATCAGCAGTTCAGACACCTCTTCCAATGGAAAGTCGTTGCCCACAGCCTTAACGATTTCTCTTGTCTGTGGCACCTTCAGTCCCAGGAACTCATCGCCATAGCCATACTCACCGGGTCCCGTCTTAAAGAACCCCATGAGTATCTGCCGCTGCTCCTCATTCCGCAACGACTCCATATTCGCGATTATCTCCTTAGCTTTAGTCATTTCACTATTCACTTTTCCCTTAAACCTCCGGTTCCCAAAGGCATCTCTCCATATCCACATGCCCGTTGGCCTTGAACGTCACGCCCTCTTCTTCCAAAAGCGCCCGCTGTCGAGACCACCCAGGAGCCGTACGCCCTGAGATATTCACCACCCTGTGACAAGGCAGTTCTTCCGCTCCAGGCGTGTATCTAAGCGTCCTCCCCACCATCCTCGCATGACTGGGCCAACCAGCCAAGGCAGCGATATGCCCGTAGGTTGTCACCTTCCCACGAGGTATCTGACTGACGATGTTCAGCACATCCTCACCAAACGCCCTCGCCTGCTCTGCCGTCATCCTATCCGGATAGTCCTTCATTTCTTTTTCTTCGGTTTCGGTTCCGGCAGTTCCTTGCATGTCTCGCGGACAAGCTCCGACAGATAGTCTCGGTCATCCACATCCGCGATATAGAAGTAGTCCTTCGCACCTTCGTATGGCGGACGCATATGCACCACTTTGAGCAACTTTCTCCCTGCCTCCGTCGGTTTCAGATAGAAGCAGTCATCGCAAATCAATCCAAAAATCTTTCCATCGCAATAGATGCCATAGTCCCCAAACATCTTCTTGGCGACTATCTCCCCTGCCCCACTACACTGGTCAGCGATATACTGCACGAAGTCCGCGTTACTAGCCATAGCCTATCCTATCAGCTTGTCTGCCAGCACTTTCAGTTCAGCCTTCTGTTCTTCAGTCAGCACCAGCACATCTGTGCCCCATGCCTCAGCAGGTACAGCGATGCCCACCTGATCTGGCAGCACCTCAGCCTTCATAAACGCAAGCAGCTCCGTTAGTTTCTTTCTGCAATCAGCAGTAGCCGCCTTACCGCCAGCACCACTGATGGCCACCCGCTTGCCATTGATGCAAGTAGGTGTACCATAATCCATCGGTTTCACAGGTCTTGACATCCAGTCCAGCAGGTTCTTCAGATGCCCAGGATAACTCATGTTATACTCCGGCGTAAAAATCCACAACGCATCAGCCTCAGCAACAGCCTTTCTGATACGAGCCACAACCTCAAGCTCTGGCTGCTCGATATCCTGATTCAGCAACGGCAGGTCGCTGTAATCCAGTTCCTGCACCTCAGCACGATTACCAATCATCTCCTTGGCTACATTAGCCACTTGTCGATTGAAGGACTTCGCCCTCAACGACCCAATAATAAACAGAATCTTCTTCATATCACGTAGTATTTTAGTTTCAATGCTGCGAAGGTAGTCATTTTTCTGGGAATAACCTCAAAAATCACATTTTTTATCATTTACTTGTCCTCGCCTGTCAGTCCCTTGTAGCTTTTGGCAGCGGCTTGCAAGGCCTCCTCGGTGGTGTATCGCTCGTAATAGGTGCATCGGGTGACGACGTGCTGGCGGGAGGCGTGACCATCTTTGAGACGGACAAGAGCGAAGCCGAGCATGGGGTCATCAAAGCGGGAGCCTATGAGGGCGAGTGTTCCTTTAGTGCTTTTGTAGGGCGAGAGGAGTGTTGAGGGGACAAGGGTAAAGTCGTCTTTTGTGAGAGTTTCCACCTTGATGCTCAAATAGAATTGGTCGGGCCAATCCTGATGGGTGACGACTTTTTGGTGCAACACGTAGAGCAAGAACGTTTCGTTCTTTACATCCTTTGGTGTTAGGTCGGTAAGCAGGGCCGGTATCGTGGCAGGGGCATCAGGAGGACTGGTGGGGTTGTCTATCTCGCCAAGTTGGTAGCTGATAGGCTGTAGCGGACCGTCGCTTACCACCATGTCGGGCAGCAGCAGGGCGTTGCCGGAGTGGTATTGCTGCTTGGGGATATAAGGCACGGGCGACTCCATGTTGATGGCCATGAAGTGGTTGTATGCCGTATTGTCACCACCCTCCATGAACACATGTCCAGAGTCTTTCAGTGCCCGCCACAGTGCGTTGTTGTGACTCTGGCGTTCGCGAACCAGCAGTTGTTTACGCGATAGTCGGCGAGGCTGATGGCTAGTAGAAACCCTAACGTACTTCTTGCCGTTACGGATATATGTGGTCAGCCCTCCCACGCGTCCCTCTATTCCCATGATGTCGTTCTCAATCCTTGCCATATCCAAGTATATTTGTTGGTTCTACTTTGCTCTATTGTTCCTCTAAGGTTCCTCCGAGGTTGCTCCAATATTTCTTCGGTATATCTTCGGTATGTCCTCGGTAAATCATCGGTTCATATTTGGTGTCGGATGGTAGTATTTAGAATACACTAAAGAGCTACTGGTTTCTTGCAAACTTACGGTGCATATCCTCGAAGCGGTCGTGGATATCGAGTATGCAATCATCCAAACGACCGGCATAGTCGGGATTGACGATGTCATCAAGCACATCTTGTGGCACCGTAAATCCAGTTGTGAGCCTCATCATAGCACGTCCCTATTTCCAGTGTCCGTGCCTTTTGTTTGATATACTGCTCGGGCGAGAGAAATTGCTGCCCCTGTTGCTTCTTTTGTTTCTTCTTTGCCATTTGTTTTGATGGCGAATTCCAGTCTCCAAACATCTCCTGTGCGATATTATCAGGGTTGATATACAGACTATCCGTAGTCCACTCATTGTTGAGCAACTGTCTGCAGCCGGCGTTGTTTTTCCGCCTCCGCCCTGGCACTCGACTCTCGTGCAGCCTTCGCCACATCCTCCATCAGTTCCTGCAGCATCTCGTCCGTAGGCTCCTCCATGGAGTTCAGTCTGTATTTCTTACTTACCTCAGTCATATGTCTCGCACGCTTTTGTGTGCAAAGATAGCGATAATTATGCAAAAATTGACCAAATAATCATTTTTTCTTCCCAAACCATGTAACATTTCCACTTTTCCCATACTATAAGGATAGAAAGTCAAACAAAAAGCAAAATGATTATAACAACCATGGGAGTAAAGAAAGGCAACACCTATTATCAAGACCGTCGCAAAGAGAGGCTCGATCCCATTCTGCTGAAAGTCCAGAAAGTCATCGACCCGGATTGCAGTGGACACGAAATCTGCAAAGTACGCTGGCACAGCCTTGGGAAGGACAAGGTTTACACATCCGTGTTCCCGATGGCCACCATCAGAATTGGAGAATTCGCAGACTTCAAACCAATTCCTCGTAAACTTTACCTCGAATGTGTAGGCATTCTTAAAACCGTTGAAGTTTACAAAAACGCACGAAGAAGAATCATTTATAGAATGAACAAACTGAAAAATAAATTCACCCGTGCAACATCTACCATGACAGTTCCTCCTTATCATTTTTGGCCGATTTCCCTGCCGCCCGTTTACGCTGATGAGCACCAGCCTTCTGCACCAGTTCGTAATACTCGCTCGGGCTCAGCTGCTCATCTTCTACAAGCGGTAGCAACACGTTCAGTTTCCCCAGTGTTCGCAGTACCCGCAACAATGAGTCGAAGGACCCAATCTCCCCTTTTTCAATCTTTTTTACCGACGACAGTGACACCCCCGACTCCTCCGCCAGGGTCTGCTGCGTGATATTCTGCTTCAGCCTCAACGTCTTCAGACGCTCCCCAATCTTCGTGAGAATCATCGCATCCGATAGCATATAAATATCTTCCATAACAGTTTAATATTAAACCTTTCCGCTGCAAAATCACAAATAAAAGTTCAATATTAAGCTATTATTTGCCAAAAACTTCACTTCTTGACGTCATTTTCCCCCCAAAAGCCAAAATTTCCTTGTTCAAACCCCTCCAAATCCCGCTTGATAATCCTCTCCTCATCCACCCCCTATCGGTTCAAACGCCTCCAGCATCCGCTGTATCTCCAGCAACAGTGCAAACGACTCCCTATCCACATACACATCGTCCTCCAACATATGATGAAGTACGCTTCTCAATACCGGCAAAGTAATCCCGCCATCATTTTTCATGAAACTTCCATATTATTTGCGGGAAAAGTACGAAATGGGCATCGCTTGTGACAGAGATTAAGGATTTCTGCATGTAACATTCATAAATATGCAGCAAAACAAAAAAAACATATTAAAATTGAAAAAAAATGAAGAAAAATTTGGCAGAGAGAAAGAATCTTTTTACTTTTGCCGACGAAATTAAACATAATAGCAAATGATTAGAATAGCAAATAATTGGTGGTGGCGCAACTCAAGATTCAAAAAGTCGTGAGAAGATAGCCGCGTACCTATGGTTTGTTATAGGAGAGATACTGAGAGGCCTGTCGTTCTTGCGACGGGCCTCTCAAAGTTTTAATATGCATAATCAACACAAATAATAAGAATATATGAATTATCAAGTAGACAAAAACGGTTTTTACGGAGAGTTCGGTGGGGCGTATGTGCCTGAGATACTCTACAAGTGTGTGCATGACTTGCAGGAGGCTTATCTGCCGATTATCGAGAGTGCGGAGTTCAAGGCCGAGTATCATGCGCTGTTGAAGGATTATGTGGGCAGGCCCTCACCACTCTACTACGCCAAACGTATGAGTGAGAAGTACGGCTGCCAGCTGTATCTGAAGCGTGAGGACCTGAACCACACTGGTGCGCACAAGATTAACAACACCATCGGACAGATTCTGTTGGCGAAGCGGATGGGCAAGACGCGCATCATTGCCGAGACGGGAGCGGGACAGCACGGTGTGGCGACAGCGACGGTGTGTGCGCTGATGGACATGAAGTGCGAGGTGTTTATGGGTGCGACGGATGTGGAGCGTCAGCACACCAACGTGGAGAGGATGAAGATGCTGGGTGCCGAAGTGCATCCCGTCCGCACGGGTAACATGACGCTGAGCGATGCCTGCTCGGAGGCCATCCGCGACTGGTGCTGTCACCCTGCCGACACCTTCTATATCGTGGGTTCGACGATGGGGCCTCATCCCTATCCCGACCTCGTGGCTCGGATGCAGAGCGTTATCTCGGAGGAAATCAAGTGGCAGTTGGAGGAGCAGGTTGGCCGCGACTATCCCGACTACCTCATAGCATGCATCGGAGGCGGAAGCAATGCCGCTGGAACCATATATCACTATATGGACGATGAACGCGTAAAAATCGTGTTGGCAGAAGCTGGCGGACACGGCTGGGATACCGACTATACCGCAGCCACCATCCATCGTGGCACTACGGGCATTCTGCACGGTGCGAAGATGCTGGTGATGCAGGACGAGGACGGACAGATACAGGAGGCATTCACCATCTCGGCAGGTCTCGACTATCCGGGCGTGGGTCCGATGCATTGCAACATGGCGAAGAAAGGTCGCACGCAGGTGCTGAGCATCAACGACGACGAGGCCATCTACGGCGGCTACGAACTGACACGCATGGAGGGAATCATCCCAGCCATCGAGAGTGCCCACGCCATCGCAGCGCTGAAGAAGCTGAGCTTTAAGAAGGACGACGTGGTGGTGCTCACTGTCAGCGGACGTGGCGACAAGGATGTAGAGACGTATCTTAAAAATAAAGAAATGGCAAAAGAATACGGAAATTTTTAAGAAAGAAATTAGAATAATATGAATAATAATTTTCAATATACAACAACGAGCAAGAGTATTCTTGCGGATATGTATACACCTGTGGGTGTTTATATGCGACTAAGAGACCTCTATCCGCAGAGTGCACTGATGGAGAGCTCGGACTATCACGATGCGAACAATTCACGTTCATTCATCGGCATCAACCCTATCGCCAGTGTGGCTATCGGACACGGCATCGCAACCGTCAACTATCCCGACGGTTCTACCTTTCAACATGAGGTGAATAAGGACTATCGTTCAGACAAAGCCATCCATGAACTCATCGACCGCATAGAGGTTACAGGCGACGATGCCGCGATCTGCGGACTCTTCGGATATACGTCGTTTAATGCCGTACGTTATTTCGAGGACATCGCTGTGAAGGATGAGACGCAGGCCAAAAACGATGCGCCCGATGTGCTGTATATATTATATAAGGTGGTGATTGAGTTCGACCATCATAACAACATGCTGAAAGTAGTGACGTTGGGTGACGCCTCTGATATTGATAGCATCCTCAAGGCGATGAACAAGTCAAATGTGCAGGCATACGATTTCCATCCCGTAGGCGATGTCCGCTCTACACTTACCGACGATGAACACAGAGGGAACATCCGTCGCGGCATCCAGCATTGTCTGCGTGGCGATGTGTTCCAGATTGTACTCTCACGCCGCTTTATCCAGAAGTTCGAGGGCGACGACTTCAAGCTCTATCGCGCATTAAGAAGCATCAATCCGAGTCCGTATCTGTTCTATTTCGACTTCGGAGGTTTCCGAATTTTCGGAAGCAGCCCTGAGACGCATTGCAGGATAGAGGGGCGCCGCGCCTACATCGACCCTATCGCTGGCACGACGAAGCGCACAGGCGATGCTGAGGCAGACCGCAAGGGAGCGGAATATCTCCGTAACGACCCGAAGGAGAACGCCGAGCATGTGATGCTGGTAGATCTGGCACGAAACGATCTCAGCCGTAACTGTCACGATGTCAAAGTAGACTTCTACAAGGATCTGCAGTATTATTCTCATGTCATCCATCTCGTATCCCGTGTCAGCGGTGAACTCGACGAGGGTGCAGATCCTATCAAGGCGTTTATCGACACCTTCCCAGCCGGAACTCTTAGCGGAGCTCCGAAGGTTCGCGCCATGCAGCTCATCTCTGAGTACGAGCCTCACAATCGTGGTGCATACGGTGGTTGTATCGGTATTATCGGACTCGACGGGAGCCTGAACCAAGCCATCACCATCCGAACCTTCGTAAGCAGAAACGGCGAACTATGGTTCCAGGCAGGCGGCGGCATCGTAGCCAAGAGCGACGTAGAGTATGAATTACAGGAAGTGAATAATAAACTTGGTGCCTTACGCAAGGCCATCGAAAAAGCGGAAATGTTATGAAAATTGTAATAATAGATAATTACGACTCGTTTACATATAATCTGAGTCATTTAGTGAAAGAGTTGGGTGCAGAGGTCACAGTAGTACGCAACGACCAGTTCCGCCTCGAAGAACTGGAGCAATACAGCAAGATTATCCTCTCGCCTGGTCCTGGCATCCCCTCAGAGGCAGGACTGCTGCTCGACGTCATCCGCACCTATGCAGGTCGCAAACCTATCCTTGGTGTTTGTTTGGGTCATCAGGCTATCGGCGAGGCGTTTGGCGCGAAATTAGAGAATCTCTCAGACGTTTTTCATGGTGTCGCCACCCCATGTCATATCATTGCCGACGACCCAGTGTTCAGCGGTTTGCCCGCTGAAATTACCATCGGACGCTACCACTCGTGGGTAGTATCTCGCGAGGGTATGCCCGACTGCCTCGAGATTACTGCTGTCTCAGACGAGGGACAGATCATGGCCCTGCGCCATCGTGAACTGAACGTCCGCGGCATACAATTCCATCCTGAGAGCGTGCTGACCCCCGATGGGCGAAAGATGCTCCAAAACTGGATGTTTCTTTGATTGACCATTGAACATTGAACATTGAATATTGAACATTTAAAATAAAAGATATGGAACAAACGATGAAAGGCTATCTCTTCCGCCTGCTGAATCACGAAGAGCTCTCCCGCGAGGAGATGAAGACCATTCTGATTGGTATCACACAGAGTGAATATCCCAACGAACAAATTACAGCACTGCTTACATGTCTGCAGATGCGTGGTGTATCCGTCGACGAACTCCTTGGATTCCGCGATGGTATCCTCGAAACTGGTGTACCAGCCATCTTGCAGGCAGACAGATATATTGATGTAGTCGGAACTGGAGGTGACCGCAAGAACACGTTTAATATCTCTACCACCGCTTGTTTCGTTATTGCCGGAGCTGGTTATAAGGTGGCCAAACATGGTAACTATGCTGCCACTTCAGTATCTGGAGCCTCGAATGTTATACAGCATCACGGCATCAAGTTCACGGATGATATCGACAAGCTGAACCGCTCGCTCAACGAGGCCGGCATCGTATATCTCCATGCCCAGCTCTTCGCCAGGGCCATGAAGTTCGTCGGCCCTATCCGCAAGGCGCTGCAGTTTCCCACTATCTTCAATCTCTTAGGCCCTATCGTAAATCCCTCGCAGCCTAAATGTCAGCTCCTCGGTGTGGCCAATCTCGACCAGATGCGCCTCTATAGTCAGGTATATCAGAAACTTGGTATTGACTACGGTATCGTGAACTCCATCGACGGCTACGACGAAATTTCGCTGACGGGCGACTTCAAGGTGACCACCAAGGACTACGAGCGCATCTTCTCGCCAAAGGACTTAGGCTTCGACATCGCCAAACCCGAGGAACTCGTGGGTGGTGCCACAGAGGAAGAGGCTGCTCAGATCTTCGACAGCGTGCTCGAGAATCGTGCCCTGCCCGCACAGAAGAACATCGTACTGGCCAATGCCGCCTTTGGTATTCAGGTACTGGAGAAAGGACAGAAGAGCATCGAGGAATGTATAGAGATTGCGCGTGAAAGTATCGATAGCGGTTCAGCCCTGCGCACCTTCAGAAAATTCGTCGAACTGAACAGTTAATAGTTATGGAAGATATTTTACAAAAGATAATCAGGACCAAGGAGCAGGAATTAGAACAGTTCTATGCTCCCAAGCCCTCCCTCCGCGAGGCTCTGCTACGAAGCGAGACTGGCATCATTGCCGAGTTCAAGCGTCGTTCACCGTCTAAGGGGTGGATAAAGGAAGAGGGTCGCGCAGACATCATTCCCCTGTCATATCAGCAAAATGGTGCCGCTGCTCTTAGCATCCTCACAGACGAGCAATATTTTGGTGGCTGCGATGATTATATCCGTCAGGCTCGTAAGAGTGGTGTCACGCTGCCCATCCTCTATAAGAACTTCGTCATCGACGAGGCACAGCTCTATGCCGCAGCCCTCTGTGGAGCATCTGCCGTATTGCTCATCGCCGCATGTCTGAGCAAGGAGGATTGCAAGAGACTGATAGACAAAGCCCATCAGTTAGGTCTCGAAACGCTATTAGAGATGCACTCCAAACAAGAATTTGAATATACTGAGTTTGGACCAGATATATGTGGTATTAACAATCGAAATCTCGGTTCGTTTGTTACCGACGTGGAGAATAGTTTCCGCCTGGCAGAGCTATTACCGAAGGATGCTGTAAAAGTCAGCGAGAGCGGCATCAGCGATCCCGCTACAGTCAAGGCTCTCCGTCAGGCAGGCTTCCAAGGATTCCTTATCGGCGAGAACTTCATGAAGACACCAGACCCAGGGCAAGCCCTTCACGATTTCATCACTCACCTCTAAACACCCATCTGTTATGATTGTCAAAGTGTGTGGCATGCGCGATGGAGATAATATCCGTGAAGTGGAGCAATTGTCAATTGATTGGATGGGATTTATCTTCTATCCAAAGTCGAGCCGTTACGTCAGTGAAGTGCCTGCTTATCTTCCCACTAAATGTAAGCGCATAGGTGTGTTTGTCGATGCAAGCACAGATGAAATCATTAAGAAAATTCACGACTTTTCTCTTGATGCAATCCAACTTCACGGCAATGAATCTCCCGAACAAATCTCTCACCTCTTATCACTCACCAGTCACCTCTCAATCATCAAGGCCTTCAACATCGCCACAGCCGAAGATCTGAAGTCAACAGCATCCTACACTGGCCTCGCAGACTACTTCCTCTTCGACACGAAAGGTCAATCAGTTGGCGGCAATGGTGAGAAGTTCGACTGGAGTGTCCTCGACAGCTACGAAGGCGAGACGCCATTCTTGTTAAGTGGTGGTATCGGTCCTGACGATGCAGCACGGGTATCCTCTTTCCATCATCCAAAGTGCGCCGGCATAGACCTCAATTCAAAGTTCGAGTCCGCCCCCGCCCTCAAAGATGTCACTACCCTCTCGCGATTCCTCAATGAAATCAATAAGTAAATCGTTAAATCGTAAATATCATGTTGAATAAGATTAATAAGCTCTTTGCAGAGCAACCAAAAGACAAGAAGTTTCTTTCACTCTATTTCTGTGCAGGCTGCCCCACCCTCGAAGGCACTGCCGATGTCATTCTCACCATGCAGCGTCGAGGCATAGACTTCATCGAAGTTGGCATTCCCTTCAGCGATCCCTTAGCCGACGGCCCCGTCATCCAGAGTGCCGCCACTAAGGCTCTGAAAAACGGTATGAGTCTCAGCAAGCTCTTTGCCCAGCTACAGGCCATCAAAGACCAGGTAGAGATTCCACTTATCCTCATGGGTTACCTCAACCCCATCCTTCATTATGGCATCGAAGAGTTTTGCCAGTCGTGTGTCGAGGCTGGTGTCAGCGGAGCCATCATCCCAGATCTTCCCTTCGACGACTATCTTAACATCGTAAAACCCGTTGCCGACAAATACGACCTGCGTATCATCATGCTCATCACCCCTGAGACCAGCGAGGAACGTATCCGATTCATCGACGACAATACCGACGGATTCATCTATATGGTCAGCTCTGCCTCTATCACCGGAGCCCAGAAATCATTCGACGATGCCAAACAAGAGTATTTCCGTCGTATCGACGCCATGAAGCTCCGCAATCCCCGTATGATAGGTTTCGGCATTAGCAATGCCCAGACTCTCAAAGCCGCACAGGACAATGCCGCTGGTGCCATAATCGGGTCAAAGTTCGTAACGCTCCTCAATGAAAACGAGGGTAACGCCGATGCCGCCTTAGACCAGTTGTTTGATGCATTAAGAAAATAAGTCTCTTATCTAATGTCGTGATCTGTCATCGCACAGACACAAGAGTCGGACCATACATTCTCGGCCGTTTCCACCATATCAATAATGGTATAGATGGGCAGGATGATACCCAAGATACTGACAGGGGCTCCAATGCCTGACATAAGCGATAGCGTCAGAAAAAAACAGCCCATAGGAACTCCGGCATTGCCAACTGCTGAGATGACAGAGATAAGAATCCAAAGCAGAATGGTGGGCATCGAAAGAGCAGCCCCACCATTTTGCATCACGAAAAGCGAGGTGACAAGAATAAAGGCTGCACAACCGTTCATATTGATAGTGGTACAGATGGGCAGCACGAAACGGGATATATTCTTGCGCACCCCCAGTCGCTGTTCAGCAGTTTCCATCGTGACAGGAAGTGTGGCTGCACTACTCTTTGTAAAGAGCGCCATCAGCACTGCTGGCACCATTTTACTTAACACATGTATTGGATTCAATCCTCGTGCCAGCAGGAAAAGAGGCAGCACTATAAAAAACTGAATCACATTACCACCCAGAACCACTAACACATACTTGCCAATGCTATCGGCAACTACACCAGCAGAAACCTGTGACGACAATTGTGCCGAGAAAGCTACGATGCCAAGTGGCAGAGTCCAGACGAGCCACCGAATCAGCAGGAATAGCAGTTCCTGAAGCCCTGACAAGCCATTTACTATCACCTGCTTATTCTCTGACTCTGGAAGTTTCGACAGTCCTATCCCCACAGCAAATGCCAATAGCAACAGCGAGAGCACATTACCCTCAAGAAATGGCTTCACAATATTGTTGGGGATGATACTCAGAATATGATTTACATATGACGTCTGACTGGCAATGTCTGAAAGGCTATGGGTAGGCGAGCTTTGCTCGGCAATGGGCTGAGCACCGCTGTTCAAGGCATCGATAGGCAGATTGCCTGGAGCAATGGCCACATAGAGCACAGCACCCACAACTGCTGCAGCAAATGTTGTAATCAGCGTGTAACTAAGCGTACGTCCGAATATACGTCCAGAACCCTTAGAGCCGAATGTGGCAAAGGTCGTTATAACTGCAAGAACGATAGTTGGCACTGCCAATAGTTGGAACAATCGTGTATAGACTGTAGCCACAAAATCGGCCGTTGCGTTTATCCAGTCAAGTCCCAACACTCCTAAAATGGCACCCATCACTAGCGCTGCTATCCATAATATAGTTTTCTTCATAACAAACTATCTCTGTTTTCGGGTGCAAAGGTAGTAAGAATAATTGATACCAGGAATACCACACCATTGGTATTTTCTCAAAAAGTGTCTACTTATCATTGTTCATTCAGAAAAAAGCAGTACCTTTGCAGCCAAAATTACAAACATGGCGTTAGAACAAGCTATTTTCCGTAGATCGGAACTCCTATTGGGCAATGAAGCGATGGGCAACATTGCCTCTAAGCGTGTCATTATCTTCGGTGTAGGCGGCGTTGGGTCGTGGTGTGCGGAGAGTCTGGTGCGAAGTGGTATCAAACACCTCACTATTGTTGATTCCGACCGCGTGTGTATCACCAATATCAACCGACAACTGATGGCGACATCAAAGACGGTAGGTCAGGTAAAGGTTGACGCATTAAAAGAGCGACTGCTCAGTATTAATCCATCGGCAGACATCACAGCCCTACAGCAGATTTTTACCGCCGAGACAGCTGATAGTTTCGACATTGGCAATTACGACTATATTATCGATGCCATCGACTCGCTCAAGGATAAGGCGTTGCTCATTCTGATGGCAACTAGGACTGAGGCAAAGTTCTTCTCGTCTATGGGGGCTGCTTTAAAGTTAGACCCGACACGAATAAAAACCGCTGAGTTCTGGAAGGTGCAAGGCGACCCTCTGGCCCGTGCTCTTCGCAAGCGTTTCAAGCGCGACGGTCAGTATCCCAAGCGTAAGTTCCAGTGCGTTTATTCTGATGAGTTGCTTGAGAATAAGGGCCACAATGCCACTTGTGGCACCGAGCATTGCATGTGTCCTAAAGCTAAGAATGGACCTGGCGACCCCAGTCTGCTTAATCATGAGTGGTGCTCATCTAAAGCCCAAATCAATGGCACTCTTGCCCACATCACAGCCATCTTTGGCTTCATGCTGGCCGGTTTGGTAGTACAAGATGCCATTAATTAGAACACAGATGGTTTAGTCTTCTTTTACAATAGGGTAAAGTTCGATGAACTCACCTTGATGGTTCTGGCCATCGTTGATGAGTTCGGCAAACTTCCGACCAACAGTCTCAATGTCGTGGAAACCAGGCAGAGCCATATTGCCGTTCAAATCGGTGGTGGTGGGGCCTGGGTGAACAGAGAAGACCTCAACTGGAGTGCCAGCTTGCTGGAACTCGATGGCCATAACACCCATCATGGCATTCTGAGCAGACTTGCTGGCAACATAGGCAAGCGGGTGCCAATAAGGACTGATTTCAGAAGGAACTGTGACGTTGATGATGCGGCCCTCATTCTTGGCAAGCAGTGGTATAAGAGCCTTCGTTAGTGCGAAAGTGCCGATAAAATTTACTTCGAGCGCTTCCTTGATGTCTTCGATTTCAGTATGTTCGCTATTCACGCTCATATCACCTGGGATACCAGCATTATTAATCAGAAGAGTCAATCCTGCGTATTTCTCTTTTAGCTCTTTTGCAGCCTGTTCGATGCTTGCAAGGTTGCGTAATTCAATGTTAACCCAGCCAAGTACATTGGCACCTGCTGATTTAAGATAGTCGATGGCATTCTCCGCACGTTGCTCGTCGCGGGCTCCTACAACAATTTGCCAACCGCTCTTACCGAGATGCTCGGCGATTCCATAACCAATACCTTTATTAGCACCGGTGATAAATGCAATTTTCTGTTTCATAATCTCAAAAATCTTTAATCGGATGCAAAATTACACTTTTTTTGCAAAACAAGCAAACTATTCTGTTAATTATTTCGATACACGATAATCAAGCGCCGGTTTTCTGTCACCAAGCAGAGGAACATACTTAAAACCAGATCCTACAACCTGCTCGAACTCATCTTTTACAGCCTTAAGCAGTTTAGCATCTAAATACAGTTCTACTGCAGTCAATGCGAATACGCGACTCGCATTTAGCAATCCTTTGTACCAATGGTGGTACCATCGGCGGCAACGTTCTGCCAGCTGTGACCAGGACTGCCGGGAACGGTACATGCTCACGCAATAGATTAACCATATAGTCGAGAGCCTCTACAGCATCGAGGGCCGAACGTCCTTTCCAGGGTTGCCAGCTGCATGGGCTGGTTTACCATAGAACTTATAATCGACCATAACCATTGCTGTTCCGCCATTTGTCGTAACGGCATTCCTGCTGGAAGGATGCCAGTCGAGCACCACATCAACATCCTTAAACAATCCTTCACGGACCATATAAACTTTACCAGCTCCTCCCTCTTCCGCTGGTGAACCATACACCTTAATCGTGCCACTTTTCTTGTTGCTTGTCAACCACTTACTGATAGATACAGCAGCGGCTGAAGAAGCGACACCAAAAGTATTATGACCACAGCCTTGACCTGGTGCATTCTCAATAATTGGCTTACGGTAAGGTACAGTATCCTGTGACAATCCAGGAAGGGCATCAAACTCTGCCAGCAGTCCTATAACGGGTTTACCACTACCGTATGTAGCCACAAAGGCCGTTGGCATACCCGCCACTCCTTCCTCTATCGTAAAGCCATTCTCACGGAGATGCTGTTTCAGAAGTTCACTGCTGTTGTTCTCTAGGAATCCGAGTTCAGGATTAGCCCAGATAGTCTTCTGCAATTTATCGTATGTGGCGAAATTACTGTTAAGGTAATCAATGGCTACTTTCGCCTTCGCATTATTCTTATCGTTTTTCTTTGCTTCTGCGCTGCTGCCTACTACCAGTCCCGCAAACAGTAATAAACCTGCAATCTTTCTCATATCTTTTACTTTTTTTTCTTTAGATAATTGTCTATGGCCTCGACCAAAGAGTTAAACTCCTCTTCCTTATATAGTCGAGTGCGTTTAATGATAATTCCGTCTTTGTCAATCAGAATATTACGAGTAATACCTGATTGGCGAAGAGCATACTTAGCGTAGATATCCGCACCTGGGTCAAGTCCGAGAGGATAAGTTACCCCCGTCTGTTTAGCAAATTTCAAGACTTTCTCAAGTGGCTCATCACGATCTATACCGATGAGAACGAAATTTGTGTCATTCTTATGCTTCTGCCAGATGTCACGCTCTATGAAAGGCATCTCTTTTCTGCATACTCCACACCAGCTGGCCGTAAACTGAATCATAACCAATTTACCTTGAAGGTCCGACAGTTTCAAGCGACGTCCATCGGTTAAAGTAACATTAAAGTCTGGAGCCTTATCTCCATCGAATACAACATATCCGTTAGAGTCAGATCTTTCCACCTGTTCACTTTTTCCTGATTGGGCTCCAATAGAAATAAACGCTCCCCAAACAAATATACCAATCAATAAAATAATTTTCATATCCTTTTTGCTGTTCAATTATTCTGATGGTTTCCATCCATTATCCAATGATGTAGCCAACTCCCCAAATATACCTTTCTCCCCAATAAATTCCTTTCCTCCAAAAGAATATAAACTTTCGCCAATAAGTTCCAACTGTTTCTGCGGTATCGGATATTCTGTTGGTGTTCCACCAATAAGCAAATCATTACGACGCATAAAAGAGAATGGAACTGTTACGCCCGCAGCACCATCTATCTCGATGGCATACTCATAATGAAGAGCTGCACGGATATCGTTTTCTGTAGCAGGAATATCCCCTAAGTGTCCTTTAGACTTCCGTGATGAAGCAGGATCATTAAGTAGTTCTGCAGCACCCACAAAATCGTTAAGAAACAATTTTGCTTCAGCCTTTATCAAACGAACTTCCTCTGCAAGAATATAAGGATTTATCGACCCAACCTCAGCAAGACTATTATGACTATTTGTCCAACGCTCTCGAATGTAGTTACTGAAAAGACCTCGCCCTCGCGATTCCATTAAAATACCAAAGTTTGGTGTATATGAAAAGTACTCATAGAAACGGTCATCATCAGTCTCAATAGGCTGTAGTATCGTAGCGTCTGTCGGATAGAAATTTGGATAATTATGAGTCTTATCTGCCAGATAAGGAACCTTGATGTCTACGGGACGATTGGAACTGCCCTTAAACGTCAGGTTATTCAGCAATGCGTTATAATAGCCACCTGATGTCGTTGTTATGATAAAGTCTTCTGTGAATCCCTTATCTGCGAAAGCAAGCACTCTCTGCCAGTGACCACTTCCAAGCGCAACAGCCTCAGATTTGTCTCTGGCGATTGACGACAGAATGCGTGCTGCAATGGAGTTTGCCAGTTTCAGGAACTGTTCCTTACTGACAGCGACACCTTGAAGAAAATCGAATTGCAAGCTTGATGATGATTCTGCAAGAGCAATGGCCTTTTCAAGATGACGGACACCATTTTCTGTAAGTTCCTTATATGAATTAGGATACCCCCTTTCAGACAGGTTAACATCATCAACAATAATACCCCTGTCATAGAGGTTTCCAAGATATCCTTGAGAAACACCCTTCGCATAATAGGCACCTATCAGACAGTCGTTGGTACGATCCTTACCAGAATCATCGAATGCTTTTCCACCTTGATTCTCGATAATGTCTATTACCTTTGTTGCATCGAGATTGGCCTGATAGAAATTACTATAGAGTACGTTAAGTGAAGCATTGTATGAGCGTTCTGAGCTACTGTTGATAATGCGCATACGTGGTTCCTGGGCATAATACCACCAATTGGAGTTTCCATTCGTATTTGTTGTTTGATCAGCTAACAAACTGAAATGAACGCCTGCAGTACTTGTAGTAGTATTAAATGCGGTCTGAACACTACTGGTTACCAGTGAATAGCTGAAACTCCTTATCTTACTGACAGCTTCTTCGTTAGTCAAAGTACTAGGATCGTCAAAATCCGTACCCTCGCACGAGATAAGTGCTGAAAATGCAGCTATTAATAAAAATATATTCTTATTCATAATGTCTAAAATTTAGAAATCAATAGTAAGTTTTGCTGAAAGCGTACGATATGAAGGATAGTTAAAGAAATCTGAAGTACCTGCACTACCATCATAGTTGTCGCCATCTACATTTACACCTGTAAAGTTTGTGAGAATAAACAGATTACGGCCCAAAAGTGACAGACGAGCTTTTTGAATCCACTGGCCCAAACCTAATCGCTTAACGGGGATGTCATAAGATAGTGACAATTCGCGGAGAGAAACATATCCGGCATTTTCCACCCAATAGTCCGTGGGGAGTTCTGCATTAAACACCTGTGTTGCGAATGTCAGCGGCAGACCCGCTTTAGCGGATGCATCATCGAATTCTGAACGTGACACGTAAGAGAGGTATTGAACCGTCTCATTATACTTTTGTCCACCATGTTTCCAGTCAAGAGATGCATAGAGTGAGAATGGGCCATAGGTAAAGGTATTTGTGAAACCAACCGTAAAATCAGGTTGTGCATCGCCAATGACCTTTGTATTACCCGTATTCCCGTCGACATAGAAGACTGGCGCTTCATTCTTTGTTCCAAGAGCGGATTTCTCAACAACAAAACCAAGGGAGTTGACTGTATAATCGTTTAATGTCTTTGTCCCGTCTCCAGCGTTTATCACAAAGCCTGCCGTATTGGTCTTAAGTTGATCTAGACTGGTGAATATTCCATATCCCCAAATAGTAGATGTGCTGAGCCCCTTATCACGACGGTAATCTCCATCTGTAAATGCAGGTACATCTCCCATGTCGGTTATTTCACTGCGAACACGGCTGAATGTCAACCCTGCATCCCACGTAAAGTTCTTTTTGTTGATGATACGACCAGATATCTCCAACTCAATAGAATTTGATTTAACCTTGCCAAGATTATCATATATCGTTGCAGAACCTTGTAACGGTGTAAACGATGGAACAGAAATAAAGTCATTGCGACTATTTGCAAAGGCATAGTTGAACTGTACGTTAAGCCAATCCCACAGTATGGCATCAAAGCCAAATTCCGTTTCTGACGTTATGGCACGCTTAAGATCGGTGTTCGCATTTTGTGTAAAACTTACACCTCCTGAATTATTCAGGGTTACACGGCTGTCTTTAGCTCCATAAGGAGGCAGACTACCGGCCTCACCATAAGCAGCTCGAAGTTTCAGTTCTGTAACAGGGCCGAGCTTTAAGTCCTGAGTAATACGATATGCCAGAGAAACACGTGGAAAGAAAGCCCAACTAACATCTTTTCCGAAACGGGAACTCTTGTCAAGGCGTCCTAATACATCAAGGAACACCTTCTCACGCCAACTTCCCTTGAAGTTAAGGAAATAGCCATAGTTGACTGTCTGCTGCCACGTAGATGATATGTTACGGGTTGAAGCATCTGTAATATCCAATGACTTAACAGGAGCTGTCAGATTATATCCGTTAGCACTGAATCCCTCTATTTTCTCGTACTCGTATACACTTTTAAATGCTGCGCCTAAATCAAAGTCACCAACTTTTTGATTAAAATTCAACTGGAACTGGGCGTTACGGGTATCTGTCTGAAGGGTTGACTTACCATAATAACCATTATTCTTAGTGGCATCTACAGACAGGGTCTCATATCCGATGGGATAATAGTTGGAAGTTTCATAAGAGGTATTCTGAATAGAATATGCCACCTCCGCGCTGAACAACTTTGAAATCTGATATCTGGCTTTCCAACCTAACAATAGGTTTTTGGTTTTATATTCATACTCTCGATTTGTAAACTCATAAAGAGGGTTGCTAAACTGACTTGAAAGAAGTTTCAGTCCATCTGGTGAAACTAAATAATTGCCGTCTTCATCTTTTTGAGCCAAATTGACAAATGGTTCCAAAAGTAATGCAGAATAAACAAGTCCATTTGAACCGGAGTTACTAGTTACATTCGAAGGGGTATTACTAACACTATATTGAGCTGTAAACTCCGTACTCAGACCTTTAATTGGCTTATAGCCTAAATTAAAAAGAAAACTCTGTTTCTTATCAGGATCAATAGAACTCGTCACACCACCCTTTGACTGGTTCTGGAATGAAGCATAAATGTTATATTGCTCTCCAGAGGTTCCCAAAGATACGGTATTGGTATAAAACGGCTGATCACTTAACAGGTTACCGATATTATCAACATAATTGACGTAGGGGTGCAGGTTTACAGAATATCCGTTGTCCTGATAATCAATAACGCGTCCACCTTGATTAAGGGCAAAAGAACCATCGTTATTGACTTTGTAGTGATGATATTTTGATGTCTTTGGAATATTTATGGCATGACTGAATCCTATTTCATTGTCAAGAGTCACAGACGTTCTTCCAACACGTCCTTTTTTTGTAATGACTTGAATAACACCACCTTCACCACGAGTACCATAAAGAGCGGAGGCTGCCGCACCCTTTACAACTTCTATTGTTTCGATGTCAGTAGGATTAATATCAGATAAGGATAATGAGGTTACAAACCCGTCAACCACTATCAGAGGTTCTATATTTCCATTAATTGATTTGGCACCACGAAGATATACTTTAGCACCCTGGTTACCTTCCGACTGTTCTATACGAATACCTGCAACTTTTCCTCGAAGAGTTGTCGATGCATCCGTCTGTGGTACAGTATTAATAAGCTCATCACTGATTTTTGTCAAAGCAAAAGAGAGACCTTTACGTGATGTCCCTTGTGCAACTCCTGTAACAACGATTCCCTCAAGACTATTGTAATTTTCTTTCAACGTTATTTCTACAGGTTCCTCGAAATCATAGACATCCACATCGAGAGCGCGATATCCAATGAATTCAACTCTGAGGGTCAATGGTGCCTCTACCTTTGTCTGGAGTTTGAAGTTACCGTCGATATCGGTCACAACTCCCTGCCCCTTTTCTGATTTTACGATTACCGATGCACCGATCAGTGGTTCACCAGTACGAACATCTGTAATATGGCCTGTAATCAGGTTTTGTGCAGCAGCCAACAATGGAGCAATAGCAAAACCAATTATGAATAGTCCTTTTTTCATGATCTCTTCAGTTTTTGTGTGCATGGCTTTGGTAAGGACAGCCCCTTCGGGCCGTCCTAACCATGCATTTTAAAAATCTACTAACTAACCTAACAAAATTATTTCTGAGCGGTAAATTCCGACTTTACCTTCTCTATCTGTGCCTGTGACTGTTTGTTGTCAAGGTTCAACAAACCGTATTCATGGTTGTATTTTGTGCCAGCAGTAAGAATCCAGTTAAGGAACTGGTTTACAGCATCGTCGGCAATATTATAGCTAACACCAATCTTCTCAACAGCAACCTCCTGAATCTTTCCATTCTCAAGTGCTGCAATCACCTCGTCGAGTGTTGCCTCATCAGAGAAGTTCTTTTCGAGATTCTTCTTCACATCGATACCTATCAAGGTAAGATTACTCTTAATATGACGACTCTGAAGGTCGAAGATGTTTGGTAAGGCGTTGAAAGATACTCCCAGAGGGTCTTTCAGCAGAGCGGTATTGATAAAAAGGTCATCGCCAGAGATACGCTTGCCGCGGAAATTACTGCTCTCCTCGCCAAAGTTATGTGCAAAGGAAGAGGCTACGGATGTAGCGTTGCTGCCGCTATAGATAACAAGTTTCTCAAACTGCTTGATCTTCTTTACATCCTCTTCGAAATCATCGTTGAGGAAATAAAGCTGCTTTAGCTTCTTAGAGTTCAGGTGCTTGCCTTCCAGCACTTTTGCAGCTTCACTGCCACTGGCTGTGATAGGCAGCACGGCGAACTCTCCAAAATAAACAACGATATGGCTAAAGTCTTTGGTTTTTGTATCTTTACTGTCAAATACGACATTCAAATCGACGTTACCCTGATTCTGGTTGCCCTTGGCAATCTGGAACTCCACGCCGGGCTGTGTTTTTGCATATTCAGATATCCACTTCTCTACCAAAGGACGGGCAAAACGTGGTGCCTTCACGTAGCGTACGCTACTTGTATTGGTAGAATTACCCTCAGCCCAAACGCTGCTGATGTTGATACTCAATAAAACTGCTATTGTTAAAACTATTCTTTTCATAATGCTTCTTTTTTACTTTGTTATTTACACCTATTATATATATTTCTCCTTTCATTGACTTTGCCATCATACAACAGCAACAACACTCTTGCATTTGCATTCGATTCATTGTTTTCATAACCATTTTTTTTATTTATTTTTGTCTCTGTTTCTGGGTGCAAAGGTACGGCGATTTTCGCATACCCACAATCCCATTGTTGCGGCATATTATATACCAAACTCTTGGGATACAGCCTAATTTGCACTTTTATTAATCAATATTTCGTAAGATGGAAGTGCCCAGCAATATGAGGTACGGTCACTTGGAGTAGCAACAACCACTGTATCCCAATGACCATCTGTACGAGTGGCTGCAGGATGAACGAAATCCTCTGCCCTGCGGCTGATGTCTAGACCTCTTATGCCTTCGCCTATAAACTCTGCACGGCGTTCGTTGTATATAGCATCACGGAGTTCATCACCTGTAAGAGTTGTCACATCGAGGATGTCTCCTGTAGGAACAGACCTGCTACGTACCTGATGGAGCAATTGGGCTGCCTTCTCATAATTGCCGATATTATAGTAACTCTCGGAGAGGTTAAGCAGGGTCTCGGCATAACGGAAGATATGTATCCACTCCAGCGGTGTTGTGTACTCATCATATTTCTCATACCAGGTCTCACGTCCGGTGGCGGGATCGACCTTGATAAACGATATACGGCTATCTGTATCGAGATGGTAGGCGGGAAGAGTGATGATGCCTGTACGTACATTAAGTGTGTCGATATATCCTACAGCACTTGAAATATAACTGGCAGGATTACCGCCACCTCGTTCGGTGTTGGTGAATGGAAGCGAGTATATATTTTCAGCGGTGTGATAAGGAGCATCAAACATATCGCGCACATTGGTACTAAGAGAGTATCCCGATACCTTCTCACCCTCGCTGATGGCATCCTGCCACTGTTGCCTTGCCATATAGATACGCTGCAGAAGCATGTGAGCTGCTGACTGTGTTGGGATAGTAGGATCGCCACCGGCTGGTAGTGAAGCTATGGTGCTGCTGTTCAGATCGGTTATAATCTGATCATAAACTTCCCCGATAGTCCACAGACGTGAATCGTTATGACCAGGTCCCAGCACAGCTTCTGTATGAATGGGGATAGCCTTGGAATCGGGGTCATAGGCATAAGGCTGTGAATAGACCTGCGACAGATAGTACCAGCTGATATCACGGATAAAGAGACAACTGGCGATATATTGCTGACGCTTGGCCTCACTTATTGGCAGATTGTCGCGCTTCTCCAGATTCTCCTTCACGGTGTTGGCTGCATTAATGGCAAGATATCCAGCCTGAAAAAAACCAGGGTTCATGATGCTGTTTTGACCCACGGTCATATTATAGGTATCCGAATGGGCGTAGGTGTTGTTACCTGTATTAACGAAGTCGTCGCTACGGTTATCGAAGATGACTGCAATGTTTCCGCCAGCAAAGCTACTGCTTTTGAAACGGGTATATACACCTGCAACAGCTGCATCGATAAGTTCTTCAGAAGCGTAGATGTCAGCCTCTGTCACGTTTAGCTTCGGATTTTTCTCGAGGAAATCCTCACCGCAAGATGTCAGCACCAAGACTGACAAGTGGGCTATAATAACTGATTTATATAATATCTTGTTCATATTTGCAAATTTTATTAGAATGATACGTTTACCCCAAAGGTGATAGTACGTGTAGGCGGTGTCGTGTTAAGGTCGATACCAGAGCGGAGATTAGCACTATTGTAATAAGAATTGATCTCCGGGTCGAATCCTGTGTAGCCCGTGATGCAAAACAGGTTCTGAGCCTGTGCATACAGTCTTACAGACGAGATACCCCAATCCTGTGACCACCTCTTGGTGTTAAACTGATAACCTATGGATAGGCTCTGCAGACGGATAAAATCACCACTTTCAATCAAGTCGGTAATAAGGTTGGCTGTACCATTAGAGTAGTTATCATTATATGATGCCTTGGCGTATTTCGCATTGTCACCAGGCTGGCGCCATATATTCTCGTAATACTCTTCTGTGCCGCTCCACATACGTCCGTCGGAGAGTGTGGCACGCATACCGTTAATGATCTTGTTGCCTCCAGAGAAGTGGAAATTCACCTTGGCATCCCAGTTCTTATAACGGAACGTGTTGCTCCATCCACCATAATAAGTGGGTTTCGTGTTTCCTGAGATCTCAGGCTTCCAGTCGCTCATCGTATATTTAGAGGGGGTTTCACCATCGAGTTCATAGAGCTGTGCACCACCCTTTCCGTACTTATATATCAACAGTGTGCGATCATATGAGCCATCTTCCTTCTTAATCAGTACTACGCGACGTCCTGTCTGTGGGTCGATACCATCAGTAGGATAGGCATAAAGCTGAGCCATAGAATAACCTTTTGTAGTGATGTTTGCTCCAGTGGAACTAGAGAAAAGTATATCGTCGGCCAATTCTGTTACCTCATTCTTTATCAGTGAAATATTAAAGCTACTGCTCCAGGTAAAATTCTTCTTTCTGATAAGATCACCGCTAACAGTAATCTCAAGGCCCCTATTCACCGTCTTACCAAGATTAGTGGATACGGACGCTCCTACAATACCTGTTGAGTAAGCTTGTGAAGCATCGAGGATAAGGTCTTTCGACTTTGAATAGAAATAATCAACATCGATATTAAAACGACCTTTCAGCAGCGATGCACTGAAGCCGATATCTGCTGTGCCCGTCTGCTCCCATCCCAAATCCGGATCATTGATACCAGATGAGATGTAGGATACACTACCATTATAGGTAGATGATGAATAAACACTCTTGGAGGCGTACCAGTCTACATTGGCATTACCAACCACACCATAGCTTACCTTTATCTTAAGGTCATCGATAGTACGTCGCAAATCGTGGAAGAAAGCCTCATCAGAGATGCGCCATGCACCACTGACACCATAGAAGTTACCCCACTTACGACCTAGCTTTGAGAGTCCGTCACGACGCCAGTTGGCTGTAAGATAATAACGGTTCTTCCAGTCATAGGTGAAACGGCTGATATAACTGAACATACTGCTCTCCTGAATATTGCCCGAGCCGCCATAGGTGAGATAAGATGCCTCTACATACATCTGGTCTGGATTGCTAAGAGTAGTACCTGTACGAGATATGATACTCTGATTGCTTTCTGAAGCTTCTATACCGAAGAGGATGTCGAAATGATGCTTCTTGATATCGAACTGGTAGTTGGCGGTATTCGTCCATGTCCAGCTCTTCAGGTTGGAGGTTCCTGTACGACTGCTACCGCTAGGATATCCACCACCATGAAGAGGAGTGCTGAAAGACTCGTTTTGGATCAGTGTCCAGTCAATGCCATACAGTGTCTTAAGTGTAAGACCTTTAACAGGAGTAATCTCAGCATATCCATTAGCAAGGATACGGTGGGTCTTCGACTCTGCATACTGCCCACCATCTACAAGACCAAGGGCATTGTAATAGAATACCTCTATAGCATTATTTCCCTTACCAAGGTTACGTGGAGCCAGCGTAGAGGCATAGAAGGTGCCGTCTTCATTGTGAGAAGGAACATTTGGCAGGTCAACATATGCCAGACGTGTCAGGCCACCCATAGCACTAAGTGAACCACCACGCGAATCATCAGCAGTATGAATCTTACTATAAGTATAGCCTGAGTTGAAACCCACTTTAACATATTTGTTAAGTTTATAGGTTCCGTTGCCCTTAAATGAGAAACGGTTGTATTTGGCATCCACCGTTATACCCTCCTGAGTGGTATAGCTTCCTGAGAGGTAATAGGTTGCCTTATCATTGCCACCCTGAAGGTTCAGGTTATGGTTCTGCGACAGACCAGTACGGAAGATGAGGTCTACCCAGTTAGTATTGACGATATTGCCGTTTTTATCCGTCATCGTGGCATATGGCAGGTTATTGGGGTCACCACCATTATTCAACCATCCCTGATTCTTTATATCAGTATATTGCTCTGCGTTCATAGGTGTAAGTAATTTCGTTGCAGAGTTGAATCCGATGTTATAGTCGTATGTCAGTTTCGATTTTCCCGACGAACCGGAATTAGTAGTGATGAGTACCACACCTGCTGCAGCCCGAGAACCATACATTGCGCTGGCAGCTGCATCCTTCAGGATATCAATAGACTTGATATCGGCTGGATTGATATCTGAAATGGGATTATAGTCTGTGTTAGATGCGATGTTATTCGAATTGATGGGTACCCCGTCAACAACATACAGTGGTGTAACGCTGGAAGTGATGGATGCCAGTCCGCGAATGTTGATCACAGGAGCAGAGCCCACCTGTGACCCTGATGTGGATACCATCACACCTGCAGCATGTCCTTCGAGGATATTATCGATACTGTTTCCCGTCACGCCCTTCAATGATTCCTTATTAATTGATGTGATCGAGGCTGTGAGGTCGCGAAGCTTTGCTGTGCCATAGCCTATCACTACGACTTCGTTAAGCAAACGATAGTTTTCGCGGAGAAAAATCTCAACAGGTTCACCGGTGTCATACACTTCAATCTCCTGGGCAAGATAGCCTATATAGGTCACGTCTAAGGTATAAGGTTCCTCACCTGAAACGGTGAGTGAGAAATTACCATCGATATCACTTACAGCACTATTATGTGTGCCTCGTATCTGTATTGCAGCTCCGATTACCGGCTCCTGGGTACGGGCATCAAGCACCCTACCCTGGAGCACGTCGTGCGCTGATGCACAAACGGACACAATCAAAGCAATAATATATAATAAAAGTCTTTTCATACTGTTATCCTTATTTTAAAAAACAATCTGGTATTTTTTATGGGCGATAGCGCGAAGATGTCGAGACATTGCTGCCAAAGAAAAGTGCATTTGTCAGGATGCGCCCTGTACTAAGCCAATAACCGCGATAGGTGGGCGACTCGCTGAACAGGACAATCGTTCCCGCCCCTACATTATCAATGGCAATCACCGTCGCATTCTTCAACAGTTTCTGATTTGCTTTTGTCAGGTATCCTCCCAGTTGCTTATCACCCTTGAGTTGTAGCAATGAACTGTAAGGGCTCTGTGGGCGAGGCAAGATATAGTTGCCTGACTTCATGGTATAAAGCTGACGACTATGAATTCCAAAGGCCAACGGGTTGGTAATATCAAGATCGGCTTCATAGAGTACACCGCCAATACGGCTCGGACCAATCTTCTCACGCTGTGATACATAGTCAAGACGCTGATAGTCATGCTTTTCTCCCTGTTTCTCATTTACAGTTTTTTCCTCTGAGGCAGAGAAATGAACAGCAATACCGTTCTTGATAGCCCATTGTGAGGCACGTTGTGTAGTGATTAAGACACCACCGTCAGCAACCCAGTTCTTCAAACGTTCAACAAACTTCTGGGAGAAGTTCTGATATGAGCCATCTGCAAGTATGATTGCCGTATAGCGATTCAGTGGTGTGCGGTCAGCATATTCAACAAAGATCTTTGTCAATGGTATATGATGATGGTTGCCTAACAAGTGCCATATCTCTCCTATGGCTGTCCAGTTGATTCCGGTATAGCCTCCTGTGCTTACAAAAGTAGCAACAACCGGTTTCTTGACTTCCTGTATATTGTCACTTCCGAGGTCAATGCCTTCACTGCTTGCACTGGTAGAAACGCTGTAAACCTGTACGTCAGTCTCCGCAACAGCCTCTTGGATAACATGATATACGCTGTCAGCTGAGACTGTCTGATATACAATGGGAACGACAAGAGTGCCAGTAGCAAAGTTCTGTCTTCCTCTCTCAACAGTCTCTGCAGAGAAAGTCTTAAATGCTGCTTTCACGTAAACGCCTCTGTCAAGCAAGTGATACAATACGCGTGGAGCATAGAAGTCGGCATAGTCGATGACGTAGGCAAACTGTGATTTCCGGAAATCACCAGATTTTACAGCAGGAACCTCCTTCACCACATCTCCCACGCTGATGCCAGCAGCCACTCTTGCAAACGGGAAGCCAAAGCCGTGAGCCGTACTCCATGCTGTGATGTCCATAAAGATGCTGTCAACAAACTCTGTGTGTTCCTCAAAGGCAGCATTTACAAGTCGGTACTGCGCCTGAGCCAAAGGTATGGCATAGGCTGACCCTGCCTTAAACTGCTTGCTACCCTGAGTATAGTCTTTTGTCAGCTGACGTACTTCAATCTTATGACGCAGAAGGTTGTCGAGAAACAGGTTCGTAGCACCTTTGTTCTCCCTGTCACCAAACACGATATATCCCTTTCCACCCTTTGCTACAGCACTCTTGAAGAAATCCTGCTGATGACGGAGAAATATATCCTTCTTGTCTGTTCCGGCTTTCAGGGCTCCGATGCTGGTAACAAGATTGTCACGGATATTCTTTGCAAAGCGATGAACACCGAGTGACGACTCAACCTGAACACCCTGCGAACTGCCAACCTCAAGCGTTGTACCCACACCGCCCTGGAAATCCGGATATGTTGAACCATAGATAGGTGATATGTTATCATAGTTCTCTTTCGTGAAATACAGCGAACCAATCTTATCGAGTGCTGCACCGAAATAATCAGCAAGGATTACGTTCAGTTCCGTATATGTGCTTTCTGGAATGGTGTAGTTCCATGTACTGCGTACTGGTGACGGCTCGAAATAGTAGCTGCTGTTACGGCCCATCTCATGGTAATCGGCATAGATATTAGGATACCACTGGTGGTAGTAATCAGCTCTCGCACGACTCTCTGGGTGCACCAAGGCAAACCAGTCACGATTCAGGTCAGCATAGAAATGATTGCCACGCAGAGGAGTGAAGCTCTGTGTATGTTCAATGTCAAGTGCATCATCGACAGGAGGAACCGAATGGAAAGAGTTATAATACTGTGCGGCTCTTTCGCGACCGTCAGGGTTGAGTGCCGGCTCTATCAGTATAACGGCATCGCCCAGTCTTTTCACTATATCAGCATTCTGGGTGGCTACAAAATAGTAGGCTGCCAGAACAGATGCGTCGGTGCCAGCCAATTCACCACCATGCACGTTATATCCCAGCTGGATTATCACCTTCTGATCGTCGTAAGAAGTGGGATAACCATAGCTTGGATCTGCCAGTTTCACATGGTTCTGACGGATATTCTCTAAGTTTTGGATGTTTTCCGGTGTGGAAATGTGGAGTATCACATACTCGCGGTTTTCATGGGAATGACCTATCACCTTCAGTTGTGCACGGCTTGACAACATATCAAGCAAACGGAAATACTCTACAACCTTATCATATCTTACCAATTCTGATCCAATAGGAAAACCGAAGAACTCTTCAGGTGTTGGTATTGACTTATCGAATTGGTTATCACTCCCGAAGAAATAATCAGTTGCCCAAATATTGTTGACGCTGAGGCTTAAAAATGCTACTATTGCTAAAACTAATCTTTTCATATCTTTTTTTCTTTACTTTGTTAATACCTATTATATATACACTCCCTTTCATTGTCATTGCCATCATACTGCAATAACACTCTTGCATTCGCATTCGATTCATTGTTTTCATAACCATTTAATTTTATATTATATATTTTAAACTTTATGTTTCCGGGTGCAAAGGTACGGCGATTCTGCGGATACCACAATCCCAAGAGTTGGTCATTTCACCTACCATAATTATGTGATACACATCGCGCGAACATTATATTAATATTAAGCATAAACAAGGTTTTTAGCCACATTTTAGAGTTTTATTCTGTTTAAGGCCACTTTTTAAGCCTCAATCAGAAAGATATTCTTTAACAATCAGAAATATAGATATATTTTCCGAATAATGCAATAAATTTGGTAGATAATTCTAAAGTTCGTACCTTTGCACCCAGAAATCAATTATTAATAAATTTAAGAAAGGATAAGATTATGAGTACAAAGAAAAATTACCGTTTTGAGACATTGCAACTTCATGTAGGCCAGGAACAGGCTGACCCCGCAACCGACGCTCGCGCCGTGCCCATCTATCAGACCACGTCGTATGTGTTCCATAACTCACAGCACGCCGCTGACCGCTTCGGACTTCGTGATGCTGGCAATATCTATGGTCGTCTGACAAACTCCACTCAGGGAGTATTCGAGGATCGTGTTGCTGCCCTCGAGGGAGGTGTGGCAGGTCTGGCCGTTGCCTCTGGTGCCGCTGCTATCACATACGCCTTGCAGAACATCGTACAGGCAGGTGATCATATCGTAGCTGCCGACAACCTCTATGGCGGTTCTTACAATCTCATCACCCACACGCTGGCTACACAGGGCATCACCAACACGATTATTAATGTCAATGACCTCGAAGCCCTCGATGCAGCCATCCAGCCCAATACAAAGGTGGTTTATGCCGAGACTTTCGGCAATCCCAACAGCGACGTGCTCGACCTCGAAGGTGTGGCTGCTGTAGCCCATAAGCACGGAATTCCTTTCATCGTAGACAACACCTTCGGCACACCGTATCTCATCCGTCCTCTGGAGCATGGTGCAGATATCGTGGTACACTCAGCAACAAAGTTCTTAGGCGGTCACGGAAGCTCATTAGGTGGTGTCATCGTAGACGGTGGCAAGTTCGATTGGAAGCAAAACGATAAATTCCCCACACTGGCAAAACCAGACCCAAGCTATCACGGTATCGTGTTTGCCGACGCTGTAGGCGCAGCAGCTTACGTCACCCGTATCCGTGCCGTCATACTGCGTGACACCGGTGCTGCCATCTCTCCCTTCAACGCCTTCATCCTCTTGCAGGGTGTAGAGACACTGAGTCTGCGTGTGGAGCGTCATGTGGAGAATGCCCTGAAGGTGGTCGATTTCCTCGCCAAGCACCCCAAGGTGGCAAAGGTAAACCATCCTGCCCTCGAAAGTCATCGCGACCACGCTCTCTATCAGAAGTACTTCCCTAATGGCGGTGGCTCGATCTTCACCTTCGAGATCAAGGGTGGACAGGAAGAGGCCTGGAAATTTATCGATGCCCTGCAGATATTCTCACTCCTTGCTAACGTGGCCGATGTGAAGAGTCTGGTGATTCATCCCTACACCACCACCCACTCTCAGCTCTCGCCCGAGGAACTGGCTGAGCAGCACATCACACCATCGACCGTTCGTCTGAGCATAGGTACAGAGCACATCGACGATATCATCGATGATCTGGCTCAGGCTCTGGACAAGATTTGACCACATAAGTCAATTTAAATAGAGTAATCTGTCAAATCCATAAAAAAGATTTGGCAGATTGCTTCGAATTTAGTAATTTCGCACCCAACAACCGACATAGAGATGAGAAATTATATTATAGCTGACAATCAGGAACTGACGCGATTCGCGTTAGAGAGCCTGCTTCAGAAAGACGAGGAAAACGTAGTGTATCGTGCTTTCGACAAAGCCAGGCTCGTAGAACTGCTAAAAGAGAACGAGAGTGCTGTCGTGTTGCTCGACTACACCCTGTTCGACTTTGCCGACGAAGATCAGCTCCTGATTATCGCTGAGCGTTTCAGTCTGTCGCAATGGATTCTAATCAGCGATGAGCTGACGCCCCAGTTCATACGACGCGTGGTATATTCTTCGCACCAATTCAGTGTGGTATATAAAGACGGTCCATTGAGCGAGCTTCGCGAGGCTCTCAGCGCTGTAAACCGCCATACGCGCTACCTTAGCCAACGTGCCTTGGAGACCATCATCACACAGCAGCAACAAGAGGAGGAAACACCCAGCATCCTGACGACTACTGAGATGGAAATTGTGAAGGCCATCGCATTGGGTAAGACCACCAAGGAGATTGCTGCCGAACGCATCTCGAGCATCCATACAGTGACTACCCACAGGAAAAACATCTTTCGCAAACTGGGTATCAACACTGCACACGAAGCGGTAAAGTACGCACTACGTGCGGGGCTGATAGATCCGTCTGAATTCTATATTTAAAATTAAACGTATACCAAACTTATGGTATGCTAAATGCCACAAAAAGGCGATTGTGAGTATGCAAAAATCGCCGTACCTTTGCACCATCAAAAGTTTATTATTAATTTTTAAAAGGATAAGATTATGACAAAGATTGCAAAACAGCTGACTGAGCTCGTCGGCAACACCCCACTTCTTGAGCTCAACAAGTATTCACAGTCAAAGGGTCTTGAAACCCCAGTGATAGCAAAAGTAGAGTTTTTCAACCCCGGCGGTAGCGTTAAGGACCGTATCGCACTGGCGATGATCGAGGATGCCGAGGCAAAGGGAATCCTGAAACCCGGTGCCACCATCATCGAACCCACCAGCGGAAATACAGGCGTAGGATTGGCACTGGTATCTGCCGTCAAAGGCTATCATCTTATCCTTACCATGCCCGAAACCATGAGTGTGGAGCGTCGTAACCTCGTGAAGGCCTACGGTGCTGAGGTACGACTCACCTCTGGCAAAGACGGCATGCCAGGCGCCATCCGAGCCGCCGAGGAGCTGCGCGATAGCATCCCTGGAGCAGTCATCCTCCAGCAGTTCGAGAATGCAGCCAACCCCGCCAAGCACTATGCCACCACAGGTCCTGAGATCTGGCGCGACACCGATGGCAAGGTCGACATCTTTATTGGCGGCGTAGGTACTGGCGGTACCATCTCTGGTACAGGAAAATTCCTGAAAGAGCAGAACCCCAAGGTGAAGATTATCGCCGTTGAGCCCAAGTCTTCGCCAGTATTGAACGGCGGACAGAGCGGCCCTCACAAGATTCAGGGTATCGGTGCAGGCTTTATTCCCAAGACCTACGATGCTGACGTCATCGACGAGGTATTCGATGTAGAAAACGACGATGCCATCCGCACCGGTCGTGAGATTGCCCAGTCAGAAGGTCTGTTGGTAGGTATCTCTGCAGGAGCAGCCCTCTTCGCAGCCATCCAGGTGGCCAAACGCCCTGAGAACAAAGGCAAGAAAATCGTTGTTCTGCTTCCCGACACCGGCGAGCGCTACCTGTCTACGGTGCTTTACGCCTTCGAAGACTATCCACTCTAAGATATAAGAATCCCTGCCACGACTGGCAGGGATTTTATCTTTGTTTATGTTATTATGACTTAAGTTCCTTCTCGCGGATATGCTCTTCGTATTCCGCTATTTCCCGCTCGCCGACATGAGCCAGACCATAGTGCTCATCGTGCTGGCTGTAGTCGAGTCCCACCTTTTCGCTATAAACGGAGACGCGCATAGGGATGAGACGGTCGATGATTGAGTAACCCAGCCAACTCATACCGAATGTATAGGCAAAAACGATGACTATGGCCAGTAGATGATATAGGAAAATCACGAAACCGTCCCATGTACCTGCGATGAGTCCTTCCTGGATGAATATACCCGTCAGCACGGTGCCAAAGATACCGCCAGTGCCGTGAGTGGGGAATACGTCGAGAGCATCGTCGATGCTGCTACGCGAACGCCAATAGACGGCGATGTTACAAATAAGTGTGATGACGAAGGCAATAAAGATGCTCTGCCCCACGGTGACATAACCAGCAGAGGGCGTGATGGCAACCAGGCCTACCACACATCCTACGGCAGCACCCATTGCCGAGGGCTTACGACCACGCAGACAGTCGAAGAATATCCAGGTCATCATGGCGGTGGCTGATGCCGTGTTGGTATTCAAGAAGGCCTTGACGGCCTGTCCGTCGGCATGAAGCGACGAACCCGCGTTAAAGCCGAACCATCCCAGCCACAAAAGGGCCGCTCCCAGCAGCACAAAGGGAATGTTAGCAGGTTCGCTTCTGCGGGTTTCTGCCTTACGCCTGCCAAGGTAGATGGCTCCTGCAAGAGCAGCCACACCACTGGAAGCGTGTACCACGATACCACCGGCAAAGTCGATGACGCCCCACCGACAAAAGAGCCCCTCAGGGTGCCATGTCATGTGAGCCAGCGGACAGTATATCAGGAAGAAGAAGAACATCATAAAGAACATATAGGCTGAGAAACGCACACGTTCGGCAAACGAACCGGTAATCAGCGACGGGGTGATGATGGCAAACTTCATCTGGAACAAGGCGTAGAGAGCCAGCGGGATTGTTGCTCCACCTAATATATTACCCGCAGGCGTGGTATAGACAGCACCTCCCACGTTGTGGAACATAGGGAACGTCAGCGGACTGCCGATGATACCGCCAATGTCATCGCCGAAACAGAGCGAGAAGCCAATCGCCACCCACAGCACGGAGATCAGTCCCATCGCAATGAACGACTGGAGCATGGTCGAGATGACATTCTTAGCTCCCACCATACCGCCATAGAAAAAAGACAGTCCTGGTGTCATCATCAGCACAAATATGGTGGCCGTAATCAGCCAGGCAACATCGGCTGCGGAAATAATCGACCAGTCGCAGTCAAACTTGGGCTCGCCTACAAAAACACCTGCAATGGCTATCAGCGTCATTGCCATCATCAGAATAATCCAACGTTTCTTTACTTTCATAATGTTACAATTTGCTACTAATATAGTGCAAAGGTATAACAAAGCGAAAGAAGACCAAAGGAAATTATAGCAGATTGTTTGTTAAATCATAATACAACTTTCACTTTTCGACAAACATGTGCCTATTTTGTTACAATTTAACACAATCGCGTCTCGAAAACTATCAATTTACTGTAAAATTGAAAGTTGTACTAAAAATGCCAGGCTCTCATCAGAGGATGTTATTCGTATCTGTGTTATTGATTTCGTATCGAAAAAAGGGAAACATAAAGGGACCCGGTACTATCACAGCACCGAGTCCTGCGCAAACTTGCAAACTTCAAACATTTCTGTTTGATTATCTTATGAATAGCAGCTCACGATATTTCGGCAGTGGCCAGAGAGCATCGTCGACGATTAGCTCCAACTTGTCGATCTCATAGCGGATGGTGTCGAGATAAGGCTCTACCTTGTCGTGGTAGGCGATGGCCTTCTCGTGTTCATCCTCAATCTTGTTGGCCTTCTTACGGGCCTCTACGAGTTCCTCAACACCCTTCTCGATGGCAGAGGTGCGCTCAGCAATCTCCTGGATGATCTTCTTGTTACGGGCAGAAAGCTTGTCGGCAGTGTCGATGGGGAATACCACTGACATGTGGTTGACATTGCTCAGCAAATCGCTTTGATAACGAGTGGCTACAGGGATAATGTGGTTCATCGAGAGGTCGCCGAGTACGCGTGCCTCAATCTGAATCTTCTTGGTGTAGGTCTCCCATTTCACCTCGTTACGGGCCTCGAGTTCCTTCTTCGTCATCACGCCCAGGCTCTCGAACATATCGATGCTCTCCTTATCGAGGTAGCGCTCAAAGATCTTCGGGCAAGACTTCTCAACGTCCAAGCCACGTTTCTCGGCCTCAACAACCCACTCGTCGGAGTAGCCGTTGCCGTCGAAACGGATGGGCTTACAGGTCTTGATGTCCTCGCGCAGCACGTCGATGATGGCGTGGAACTTGGCGCTGTGCTCTGTACCTGCGAGCTTCTTCTCATACTCAGGAATCTTGGCATCCACACGCTTCTTGAAGTCGACGAGAGCCTCAGCAACGGCACTGTTCAGGGCAATCATAGCCGATGCACAGTTGGCCTCAGAACCTACAGCACGGAACTCAAAGCGGTTACCAGTGAAGGCGAATGGCGATGTGCGGTTACGGTCGGTGTTGTCGATGAGCAGTTCAGGAATCTCGGGGATGTCCATCTTCAGGCCCTGCTTGCCAGCCATTGCGAGAATATCCTCCTTGTCGGCTGCTTCGATGTGGTCGAGCAGTTCACTGACCTGCTTGCCAAGGAAGCTTGAAACGATGGCAGGAGGTGCCTCGTTGGCACCCAGACGATGGGCGTTGGTGGCACTCATGATAGAAGCTTTCAACAGGCCGTTGTGCTTGTAAACGCCCATCAGCGTCTCGACGATGAATGTAGCAAAGCGCAGGTTCTGCTCGGCGTTCTTGCCTGGAGCATGCAGCAGGATGCCGTTGTCTGTGCTCAGCGACCAGTTGTTATGCTTACCGCTACCATTGATGCCAGCAAATGGCTTCTCATGGAGCAGCACACGGAAACCGTGCTTGCGTGCCACCTTCTTCATCAGCGACATCAGCATCATGTTATGGTCAACGGCGAGGTTCGTTTCCTCGAAGATAGGAGCCAACTCAAACTGGTTGGGGGCCACCTCGTTGTGGCGCGTCTTACAGGGTACACCCAACTCCAGCGCCTGGATCTCCAGGTCGCGCATAAAGGCTGCCACACGCTCAGGGATGGCACCAAAGTAGTGGTCGTCCATCTGCTGGTTCTTGGCAGAGTCGTGTCCCATCAGCGTGCGACCCGTCAGCAGCAGGTCAGGACGGGCGGCATAGAGTCCTTCGTCTACGAGGAAATACTCCTGCTCCCAACCGAGGTTGCTCTGTACCTTCTTTACGGCTGGATCAAAGTAGTGACATACTTCCGTAGCAGCTACGTTTACTGCATGCAGGGCGCGTTTTAATGGAGCTTTATAGTCGAGTGCCTCACCGCTATACGATATAAATACGGTGGGAATACATAGCGTGTCATCGATAATGAATACTGGGCTTGTGGGGTCCCAAGCTGAGTAGCCGCGAGCCTCGAAGGTCGAACGGATACCACCAGAGGGGAACGACGAAGCATCAGGCTCCTGCTGAACGAGCAGCTTACCTGTAAACTCCTCAACCATACCACCCTTGCCGTCGTGCTCGATGAACGAGTCGTGCTTCTCGGCGGTACCTTCTGTCAGAGGCTGGAACCAGTGTGTATAGTGAGTCACGCCACACTCTATGGCCCATTGCTTCATGCCAGCAGCCACAGCGTCGGCAATGTCACGATCCAGACGGGCACCATTGTCCATCACATCTATCATCTTCTCATAGACCTGCTTCGGCAGGTACTTATACATCTTCTCGCGATTGAAGACCTTCTTACCAAAATACTCGTAAGGTCTCTCACTTGGTGTTTTTACGTCGAGCGGCTTCTTCTTGAATGCCTCGCCGACAACCTGAAATCTTAATGCTTCCATAATGATACTTATTTTAATTAATAATGTCAATTTGCATGTTTGATGGTGCAAAGGTACTACAATTTGTCGCAGAAACCATAAAACAACTTACTATTTGTATGTTAAAAACCCAGCAAACTTACTATTTGAAAATTTAAGATGCACTTTACTTTCTATTTGCTAACATTTTGCACTTAAAAACTATCATTTCGTTACAATCTGTTATCGGGCACAGAATTGAAAAATCCTCTCCCTGCCATTGCGACAAGGGGAGGATATGTATCTGGAAGGATCATGGCTGCAGCGTAAACCCAAAGACCAGGTATGCATTCTGTGAGCACGGATTGCCTACCACCTGTCCGAAGACTGGTATAGAGAATGTGTCCGTCACTTTGATTTCCTTCGTGGCTTTCAGTGCCAGGTTGGTAACCGCAAAGCCGTTTGTGCCGTATGACGTTGTGGCCCAGGGGACGGCACCAGCTGTAGCAGTCCAATCGACTGTAGCAAGGCGGAATGGGACAGCCACTTCCACGTAACTGCTATAGGCTCGTTTGCCGTCCTTATTGGCGCCATCGTTGCCCGCGAAGTTCGTAAACCACTGTAGGCTAAGTGGACCAAAGTCGTAACCAATGTTAGCCTCGAAGACGTGGTTCGTGCCATGGGCATCGTACTTAAAGTAACGTCCTTCAGAATCAAGTCCTGCATTGAACCAATAGTCAGTGATACCGATATTGAAACCTCCTGTGGTATAAGCCAGTGTGAGGTCGAACTCCTTCGTGTCGGCGGTGTTCACCAGTCCATAGCTGCCCCATGCAGTCAACGACAGACCCTTATACCCTACTCCCAGCGTCGGCTGAACAGCAGCACTTCCCAAGTCCTGACCACGCCAGATATAACTACTTACGAAATCGGCCGCTACCGTTGTCTCTATCTCATCCTGTGCCGTAGCACTATATCCTGTAGCGATCATCATCGCCATTAAAACAATCTTTTTCATAACCTTTACTTTTTTACCTTTTTACTTTTCTACCTTTAGTTATAGCACAGCTCTCCATGCTCATAAACGTCGAGGCCTTCCTCTTCGATGCGCTTGTCGACGCGTAGCCCATGCAGTTTCTTGATGCCGTAGAACAGGGCGAAGCCACAGGCGGCAGCCCAGAGGTCGATGACCAGTATGCCAAAGCACTCAGCACCGAAGAATCCCCAGCCGTGACCATAGAAAGCACCATTAGAAGTAGACAGCAGACCCGTCATCAGCGTACCCAGAATACCACAGACGCCGTGTACTGAACTGGCACCAACAGGATCGTCGATATGCAGTTTGTGGTCAATGAACTCGATGGCATACACAAGTACGATACCACAAACGAGACCAATGATGATGGCTCCAACAGGCGATACGAGATCACAACCAGCCGTGATGCCTACCAAACCTGCCAGCACACCGTTCAGCGTCAGCGAGAGTGAAGGCTTACCATATTTAAAATAGGTGAGGAACATCGTAGCGACACCACCTGCTGCAGCAGCGAGGTTCGTGGTCAGGAACACATGCGAGATAGCGATACGGTTCACCTCACCAGAAGCAGCCAACTGTGAGCCTGGGTTGAAACCAAACCATCCCAACCAGAGGATGAACACACCCAGTGCTGCCATTGCCAGGTTGTGACCAGGAATAGCGTTGCTCTTACCTTCCTTGCTGTATTTGCCCACACGGGGACCCAGTGCCAAAGCACCAATCAGCGCCAGTACACCACCTACGCTATGCACGATGGCTGAACCCGCAAAGTCGTGGAACACATCGCCAAACGTCGTCATCATAAACCCGTCGGCAGCATCGTTGCAGAGCCAGCCACCGCCCCACGTCCAGTGTCCTTCGATGGGATAGATGAACAGCGAGATGACCGCACTATAAATCAGGTACATCGAGAACTTCGTGCGCTCAGCCATAGCACCGCTGACGATGGTGGCAGAAGTAGCGCAGAATACAGTTTCGAAAATCAAGAAACCTTCCGTTGGCAGGTCGCCAGAATAGAAACTCAGGTCGCCCCAGTTGGGCATACCAATAAAACCTCCCAGCGCATCGCTTCCGAACATAAAGCCGAAGCCGAGGAAGAAGAACAGCAACGAGCCGAACATAAAGTCGACAAAGTTCTTCATCAGGATGTTCGCCGTGTTCTTACTACGCGTAAAACCTGCTTCACACAGCGCAAAGCCCGGCTGCATCCAGAAAACCAACATGGCTGCCAATAGCATCCATACAGTATCGAGTGATAATCCAATT
>CACWLC010000006.1 GCA_902761605.1 uncultured Prevotellaceae bacterium | reverse complement strand
GACCAATATTCCTCACTGCTGCCTCCCGTAGGAGTTTGGTCCGTGTCTCAGTACCAATGTGGGGGACCTTCCTCTCAGAACCCCTACTGATCGATGGCTTGGTGGGCCGTTACCCCGCCAACAACCTAATCAGACGCATCCCCATCCCTTAGCGATAAATCTTTGTTCCACTTCAGATGTCCTCAACGGAAAACATAGGGTATTAATCCGACTTTCGCCGGGCTATGCCCTACTAAGGGGAAGGTTGGATACGCGTTACTCACCCGTGCGCCGGTCGCCATCAACAAAAGCAAGCTTTCGTTATGCTGCACTGTCTCTGTCTCAGAACGACTATCCAGTATCAAGTTAAAAGCACCTTTTCAATATCATAATTGACGGTTTGTTCTTTATTACCCAAGTACCTATATCGTATATAAGCACTCGCTTCTTGTACTACTTCTGTCTATGTAAATCTTTCAAAGAACTCTTTCTTAATCACTCCCCTCGTTTGGAAAGCGGGTGCAAAGGTACTGCTTTTTTCCGAACCACCAAAACTTTTTGAGAAAAAATTTCAGTTTTTATGCAACTTTTCCAACGCTCTTGATGTAAATCAAAACAACAAGACATATACACCTTATTATATTATATAAAGTAATCCAAGAACATATTCATCCGGCTTGTCACAACCAAGTAATCCTACGGTGTTCCTTTGGTGCTCCTTTAGCCATCCTTTGCCCCTACTCCTATCCCATTTCTTCTCCCTTCCATCTCCCTTCTTTCTCCCTTGCTTCTCCGAACCATCTACAAGCCATCTACGTTACCACTCCGGACCTTGCCCCTACCTCCCGTCTTCTAACCCTATTCCAACTCTCTTCTTACGTTAATTTCTGATAAAACGATGGTGAATGATAAAAAAGTTCGTACCTTTGCGGCATAATTCAAAGCATAATATATAATTAAGGTAATAAATGAAAAAGCTCAAGTTATTGTTAATCGCCGTAGTAGGAATAATGGTGGTTAGTTGCGGAAACATGAATCAGTTTTTTGGCGCTGTAAAAAACGGAGGGGTCATCAATGCCATAACAAGTGTTATCGGACTTGATAAAGTAAGCGCTCAAGGTCTTATCGGCTCATGGAAATACAGCGGTCCCAGATGCGCATTCACCAGCGAAAACCTTCTGGCAAAAGCAGGAGGTGAGGTTGCCGCGGCACAAATCGAGGAAAAAATCCTGCCATACTACCAAAAGGTCAATATCTCAGCAAACAACACTTACATTACATTCAACCAAGACGGAACATTCTCCTCAAAGATAGCAGGTACAAGCTTCAGCGGAACATACACCTTCGACGAAGCTAATCAACAAATTAAGTTAAAAGGCATGCTCCTTAGCATAACATGCTATACGAAGAGAGAGATTAATGGTATATCTATCTTGTTTGAGGCAAAGAAACTCCTGAGTGTTCTCCAGACAATGGCTGCATTAAGCGGAAGAGCAGACTTACAGACAATAGGAGATCTAAGTAAACAATACGATGGAGTGCGTGTTGGCTTTGACATGAATAGGTAATTTTATAGTAACATACATGATTTTCTGCAAAAATATGCAGAAATATTTGGTCGGATGCAAAATAATATGTACTTTTGCATCCGAATTTTGAATAAATATACCAACATGAAAGTAAAAAACAACCGACTGGAGGCTCTGAGACTCATTATTTCGAGTCAACAACTAGGTAGTCAGGATGAACTACTCAACGCCTTACAGAAAGAGGGCTTTAAGCTTACTCAAGCCACACTCAGCCGTGACCTCAAACAACTGAAAGTGGCTAAGGCGGCTTCGATGAGTGGTAATTATGTATATGTTTTGCCTAACGAAACGATGTACAAACGAGTAAGCACTCCTAACAGCATCCGCGAGATGATGAAGGTACCAGGATTTGTAAGCATCAACTTCTCTGGCAACATGGGGGTCATCAAGACTCGTCCTGGCTATGCCAGTTCAATAGCATGGAACATCGACAACAGCGACATCCCCGAGATAATAGGAACAATCGCTGGCGATGACACAATATTCATAGTAATAAAAGAAGGTATAAGACATCAGCACGTTATTGATGCATTGAGCGACGTCGTACCAAACATGAAATAAACAACAAATACTGAATTAATTGACAAGACAAGTTAATGGAAAAGGAAATTGAAATAGAAGTCCTTGTTGCAGGTCCAGAGCACGAGAAATACGTCGACACCATACTTGAGACGATTGCCGAGGCTGCAAAGGTACGTGGTACAGGTATCGCCAAACGTACTCACGAGTATCTGGCAAAGAAGATGCAGGAGGCAAAAGCTGTTATCGCACTTACCAACGATGGCACTTTTGCAGGTTTCAGTTACATCGAGACATGGGAGAACCAGCAATACGTTACCACATCTGGACTTATCGTACATCCTGACTTCAGAGGTCACCACGTAGCAAAACGTATCAAGGATATGACATTTTCACTTGCACGTACCCGATGGCCACACGCCAAGATTTTCTCTCTGACAAGTGGAGCTGCAGTGATGGCAATGAATACAGCCTTAGGATACCAGCCAGTGACATTCGCAGACCTCACGGAAGACGAGGCTTTCTGGAAAGGATGCGAAGGCTGTGTGAATGTGGACGTGCTCCATCGTACAGGTCGGAAATACTGTATCTGCACAGCGATGCTTTACGATCCGACAGAGCATCTTCCTGCAAAGATACCTGATGAGGTAATCAACCGCATACGTCATCTGGAAGAACTAGAAGAACAATAAAAAAGTAAAAAAGATATGGCAAACAAAAAAGTAGTAGTAGCATTCAGTGGTGGTCTTGACACCAGCTACACAGTAATGAAACTGACCCAGGACGGCTGGGATGTATACGCAGCCTGTGCTAATACAGGTGGCTTTAGTGAGGAACAGTTAAAGAAGAATGAAGAGAACGCATTTAAACTCGGTGCAAAGGCGTATGTCACTCTCGATGTAACTCAGGAGTATTATGCTAAGTCACTAAAATATATGATCTTCGGCAATGTGCTTCGTAACAACTGCTATCCTATCTCAGTAAGCAGCGAACGCATCTTCCAGGCTATTGCCATCGCACGTTATGCCAAGGAGATTGGTGCTGATGCTATCGCTCATGGCAGCACAGGAGCTGGCAACGATCAAATCCGTTTCGACATGACCTTCCTGGTTATGGCTCCCGGAGTAGAGATAATCACTCTCACGCGTGACAAGAAACTCACTCGTAAGGAGGAGGTTGACTATCTCAACGAACATGGTTTCTTCGCAGACTTCACCAAACTGAAATACAGCTATAACGTAGGTATCTGGGGAACAAGTATCTGTGGTGGTGAACTTCTCGATCCCACACAGGGACTCCCCGAAGACGCTTATTTGAAGCACGTTACAGCTAAAGAGCAGGAGTCTCTACTGAAAATAACCTTCGATAAGGGCGAGATAGTTGCCGTAAATGATGAGAAGTTCGACGATAAGATCAAGGCTATCCAGAAGATTGAGGAAATTGGAGCCTCTTACGCCATTGGCCGTGATGCCAACGTGGGCGATACTATCATCGGAATCAAGGGTCGTGTAGGCTTCGAGGCTGCAGCACCAAAACTCATAATCGAGGCTCACCGTCTGCTTGAGAAGTCTACTCTCTCTAAGTGGCAGCAGTATTGGAAGGATCAGGTAGCCAACTGGTATGGCATGTTCCTCCACGAGAGTCAGTATCTGGAGCCTGTAATGCCGGATATCGAGGCAATGCTTACTTCAAGCCAACGTAACGTTACAGGTACATCTATCCTCAAGCTCCGCCCTTATGGATTTGAGACAGTAGGTATCGATTCTGCCAATGACCTTACAAAGAGCAAGTTGGGCGAGTACGGCGAAACTCAGACTGGATGGACTGCAGATGAAGCCAAGGGCTTTATCAAGGTTTCAAGCACACCTCTGAGAGTTTATTATGGTATCCACAAGAACGAGAAGAGATGATAAAAGTAGGAATATTAGGTGCGGCAGGCTATACAGGCGGAGAATTAATCCGCCTGCTGCTTAACCATCCCGAGGCAGAGATAGTATTCGCCAATTCAGAGAGCAATGCCGGCAATCTGGTATCGGATGTCCACGAGGGTCTCATTGGCGATACTGATTTGAAGTTCACTGACGAGATGCCTTTCGACAAGGTTGATGTCGTGTTCTTCTGCTTTGGACATGGTAAGAGCGAGGCGTTCCTCAAGGAACATACCATCCCTGACAACGTGAAGATCATAGATCTCGCACAGGATTTCCGCATCAAAGGTAATCATGACTACGTCTATGGTCTGCCTGAAATAAACAAATCAGAAATAGCTCAGGCTCAGCATGTTGCTAATCCTGGTTGTTTTGCTACATGTATACAGGTAGCCCTGCTCCCTGCAGCAAATCTTAATCTACTGAAGGAAGATGTAGCAGTAAATGCCATCACAGGTTCTACAGGTGCAGGTCAGAAACCTGGTGCAACCACCCATTTCTCCTGGCGTAACAACAACCTCAGCATCTACAAACCATTCCAGCACCAGCATATCGCAGAAATCCGTCAGAGCCTGAAGCAAGTACAGGGTTATCTCGATGCCGATATCGATTTCATACCCTATCGTGGTGACTTTGCACGAGGCATCTTCTGTACAGCAGTCATAAAGACTCCGGCTCCTGTGGAAGATGTCATTGAGTCCTACAAAGATTTCTACAAAAATGCCGCCTTCACTCACTACAGCGAAAAGGCCATCGACCTTAAACAGGTTGTGAATACCAATAAGGCTCTTGTCCACGTAGAGAAGTACGGAAACAAACTGCTCGTCACTTCCTGCATCGACAACCTCCTCAAAGGAGCTGTTGGCCAAGCTGTTCAGAACATGAACATTATGTTCGGCATCAACGAGACTGCTGGTTTGCGCCTTAAAGCATCTGCTTTTTAAAAACGCGACCACGAATTGCAAGAATATGTCAATTGCATGCGAATATTCGCGTGCAATTGTATTTTTTATGCAAAAAGAAGTGTAAAAGTGACGATTTATCGGATTTTTGCAGTATCTTTGCACGCGATTATATAAAAGAATTGACGATATGAAACTATTCGACGTATATCCACTCTTCGATGTTAACATCGTAAAAGGAAAGGGATGCAAAGTATGGGATGATAAGGGACAAGAATATCTTGACCTATACGGAGGACATGCAGTTATCAGCATAGGTCACTCTCATCCTCACTATATTGAGAAAGTGACAGAGCAACTCAACAAGATTGGATTCTATTCCAACTCGGTTATCAATAAGTTACAGGTAGAACTGGCAGAGCGTCTGGGAAAGATCAGCGGTTACGACGACTATCAGCTGTTTCTCATCAACAGCGGAGCCGAAGCCAACGAGAATGCGCTGAAACTCGCTTCGTTTACCAACGACAGAAAACGTGTACTCTCTTGTGAGAAAGCTTTTCATGGTCGTACATCGTTGGCTGTGGAGGTTACGAACAATCCGAAGATTATTGCACCTATCAATGATAACGGCCACGTTACATATCTGCCTATGAACGACCTGCCCGCCTGGGAGGCTGAACTGCAGAAGGGCAATGTGTGCGCAGTAATCTTAGAATGCATTCAAGGTGTAGGCGGTATCAAACTCGCCACGCCAGAATTCGCTCAGGGACTGGCTGCTGCTTGTAAGCGTTATGGCACTGTGCTTATCTGCGACGAGATTCAGTGTGGATATGGCAGAAGCGGTAAGTTCTTTGCACACCAGTGGTTGGGCATCAAACCCGATATCATCACAGTGGCTAAGGGCATTGCCAATGGTTTCCCAATGGGGGCAGTCCTGATTTCACCAGAGTTCAAACCCGTCTACGGACAGCTGGGCACCACATTTGGAGGCAACCACCTGGCTTGTGCTGCAGCACTGGCAGTTCTCGACGTGTTTGAGCAGGAGAACCTCGTAAAGAATACTCATGAGGTGGGTGAATACCTTATTGCCCAACTGAAGGAACTGCAAAAGACACAGCCACATATCGTAGATGTGAGAGGACGCGGACTGATGATTGGAATCGATCTCGACATTCCACATAAGGATGTGCGTCAGCCACTTATCTATCAGGAGCATTGTTTCACGGGTTGTGCCGGAACGAATATTCTGCGTCTGTTGCCACCGCTGTGCTTGACTAAGACAGAGGCTGACGACTTTGTGGAGAGACTGATAAAAGCTCTGCCATAAGACAATTTTTAGACATAAGAACAGAAGAGACATAAGGCAAAATGAAAATATCAGTAATAGGTGCAGGTGCCATGGGAGGCGCCACTGTTGAAGGACTGATCAAAGGTCAGCAGTTTAAGAATGAGGACATTACCGTAAGCGACCCTTCAACTCAGGTAACAGAGAAGTTTGCAAAAATGGGCGTCTGTGTGACTACTGACAACAAGTTGGCGGTTAAAAGTGCAGATATCATCTGTGTAGTTGTTAAGCCTTGGTTAGTGGAACGAGTCCTGAAAGATATCAAGCCGGAACTCACCCCCAACAAACAGATACTGATTGTGATTGCTGCAGGAGTAAAGTCTGAAGACATCAAGACGTGGCTGGGCGAGAATTGTCCTCCTATGTTCCTCGTGATTCCCAATATCGCCATCGCAGAAATGGCATCGATGACATTCATCGTTCCTATCGGAGCATCAGAAGAGGCTACACGGAAAGTAGTAAATATCTTCGACGAGATGGGAAGCACCCTGATTACTGACGAACAGCATTTGGCAGCAGGTACTACCCTCGCCTCTTGTGGCATAGCCTATGCCATGCGCTATATCCGTGCAGCTTCTGAAGGTGGTGTGGAATTAGGTTTCAAGGCCGATGATGCCAAAGCCATCGTGATGCAAACGATGAAAGGAGCCGTAGAACTGCTTGAGGCCAGCGGTATGCACCCAGAGGCAGCCATCGACCTTGTCACTACCCCTGGAGGTGTTACAATCAAGGGCCTCAACGAGATGGAGCATGCAGGTTTCACCTCTGCTGTGATCCGAGGATTAAAGGCTGGAGCGAAATAAGTTGAGAGTGAATAGTGGACAGTTATGATTACTAAGCATTAAAATATATGGACGAACAGTTAAAGCAAATAGGTGAGCGCCTCCGTGGACTTCGCGACGTGCTCGACATTCCAGTAAGTGAGATGGCAGAGACTATCGGCATCAGCTCTGATAAGTATGAAAAGATCGAGGCTGGAGAGTTGGATATCACAATCTCCAATCTGATGAAGATTGCTCACAAATATGGTGTATCCACTGAGGAACTGATCTTTGCCGAAGCCCCACACATGAAGTCGTATTATGTTACTCGCAAAGGACAAGGCATGTCCATCGAGCGCACTAAGGCTTATAAGTACCAAAGTCTTGTTGGAGGTTTCGTAAATCACAAGGCCGACGTGTTTATCGTCACCGTTGAGCCAAAGCCTGAAGCACATACCATATACAAGAATACTCACCATGGACAGGAGTTTAATATGGTGCTCGAAGGAAAAATGGAACTCTACATCGGAGGTAAGACCATCATCCTCGAAGAGGGCGACTCAATCTATTTCGACTCCACAAAGCCTCACGGAATGCTGGCCATTGGCGACAAAGCCGTAAAGTTCCTCGCATTTACAGTAGAATAAACTAGACTTATGATAGAGAGATTTTTAAAACAGACAAAATTCACGTCTGTAGAGGATTACAACAAGAATCTGGAGTTTATCATTCCAGAGAATTTCAATTTCGCCTACGACGTGATGGACGCATGGGCAGAGGAGGCACCTGAGAAGCTGGCCATCCTCTGGACAAACGACCAGGGCGAGGAGATTCGTACCACTTATGGTGAACTTAAGGAACAAACAGACCAGGCAGCTTCTTACTTACAGAGCTTAGGCATCGGCAAGAACGACCCTGTAATGCTGATTCTGAAACGTCATTATGAATGGTGGGTTATCATGCTGGCACTCTGTAAGATAGGAGCCATCGTTATTCCCGCTACCCACATGCTGACTAAGCATGATATCGTGTATCGTAACACTCGTGCCTCTGTTAAGGCCATCATCTGTGCAAAAGATGATTATATCATCGGACAGATCAAGCTGGCCATGCCTGAGAGTCCTACCGTGAAGCAATATATTACTCTGGGTGATGAAGATGGTTTCCATAACTGGAAAAAGGAATGGCAGCAAGCCCCAAAATTTGTGCGCCCGGCATTCGTCAATGAGAACGATGATACTATGCTGATGTACTTTACATCTGGTACCAGCGGCGAGCCGAAGATGGTGGCTCACGACTATCTCTATGCGATGGGCCATCTGTCAACAGGTGTATTCTGGCACAACCTCCATGAAGGTTCACTCCATCTCACTGTAGCTGATACTGGTTGGGGCAAGGCTGTATGGGGTAAGTTCTATGGCCAGTGGTTTGCTGGAGCTACAGTGTTTGTATATGATCACGAGAAGTTCAATGCCGACAGTCTGCTCCGTCAGATCGAGAAATATAAGGTGACGAGTTTCTGTGCACCTCCAACAATTTATCGTTTCATGATTCGCGAGGACCTGAGTAAATACGACCTCAGCAGTCTTGAGTACTGCTGTACAGCAGGCGAGGCTCTGAATCCTGCCGTATTCGACAAGTTCTATGAGAAGACTGGTATCAAGATGATGGAAGGTTTCGGACAGACAGAGACTACTATGACCCTCGGCACCTTCCCTTGGATGGAGCCAAAACCAGGATCAATGGGTATCCCCAACGCACAATATGATATCGACCTGTTGCGTGCCGACGGCACCTCTTGCGAAGATGGTGAGAAGGGTGAGATTGTTATCCGCGTAGGCGACAAGAAGCCTATCGGCCTCTTCAAAGGATACTATCGTGATGAAGAGAAGACCCGTGAAGCCTGGCACGACGGAATCTATCACACTGGTGATATGGCTTGGAGAGATGAGGATGGCTACTACTGGTTTGAGGGCCGTATCGATGATGTCATCAAGTCATCAGGTTATCGTATTGGTCCGTTCGAGGTAGAATCTGCTCTTATGACCCACCCTGCTGTCGTTGAGTGTGCTATCACTGGTGTGCCCGATGATATTCGTGGTATGGTTGTAAAGGCAACAGTTGTTCTCGGCAAAGAGTGGAAAGACAAGGCTGGTGATGACCTCATCAAGGAACTTCAGCAGCATGTAAAGAAGGAGACGGCTCCTTATAAATATCCTCGAATCATCGAGTTTGTCGACGAGTTACCAAAGACTATCAGCGGCAAGATACGTCGTGTAGAGATTCGTCAGAAGGATGCTGAGAAGTGATGAGTGAAGAATGGCAGCGCATAATGAGTTAGGGAAGTGGGGCGAGGAGATTGCAGCCGCATTCGTTGAGAAGAAAGGCTACGAGATCCTTCAGCGAGACTGGAAGTCTGGCCACCACGAACTTGACATCATTGCCAAAGACGAAGACACGTTAGTAATAATCGAAGTAAAGACCCGGCGAAACAGGCTATTCGGCAATCCTGAAGAAGCCATCGATTACAAGAAAAGACTAAGTCTTCAGTCTGCCATAAACCACTTCGTAAAGTCGCATCACATCAATGCACCCGTTCGTTTCGACATAATAAGCATTGTGGGAATGATTGGTTCGACAGCAGAGATTGATCACATCAAAGATGTAACACTGATATGAAAAGAAGGATAGTTATCAAGATAGGTTCAAATGTCCTGACACGAAAGGACGGAAAGCTCGATGTCACCCGTATGTCGGCACTTGTTGACCAGATAGCATGGCTCAGGAAGAATGGCATAGAAGTGATTGTCGTGTCTTCTGGTGCTGTGGCCTGTGGACGAAGAGAACTGACTATAGATCACTCGCTCGACTCTGTAGAACAGCGACAGCTTTTCTCTGCTGTGGGTCAGGTTAAGCTCGTAGGACTCTATTACGACCTATTCCGTGAGTTCGGTATCCATGTAGGACAGGTTCTTACTATGAAAGAGAACTTCGAACCAGGCGAGCAATATCAGAATCAGCGGGCCTGTATGACGGTGATGCTGGAGAATGATGTACTTCCTATCGTGAATGAGAACGACACTGTTTCTGTTACCGAGCTGATGTTTACTGATAACGATGAACTCTCAGGTCTTATCGCACAGATGATGAAGGCTGACACCTTGATACTTCTTTCTAACATCGACGGCATCTTTGACCGTCATCCGGATGACCCAGAGGCAAAACTCATAAAGACAGTTGCCCCAGGTCGTGACCTCTCTGAGTATATTCAGCCAGAGAAAAGTGCCTTCGGACGTGGTGGTATGCATTCAAAATACACTACTGCCAGCAAGGTATCCCAATCAGGAATAAGAGTGATTATCGCCAATGGCGAGAGAGAGAATATCCTCACTGACCTCATAGAGCACCCTGATGTAACACTGCATACAGAGTTTCAACCCAAGACAGAGTAATATAAAAGACATAGTAACATAATAACAATATTTCAATCAATTATGTTAATCTGTTACTCTGTCTTAAAAAGTTAATATGTATATGCAACTGAAAGAGACATTTGAGAAAGTAAAGCGAGCCAGCAAGAGCTTAGCACTGTTGAGCGACGATCAGCGTAATGAGATACTGCTGGCTGTTGCTGATGCTATCATAAACAACAAACAGAGAATCCTCGATGCTAATGCACAGGATCTTGCGAAAATGTCGAAGGACAATCCTCTCTACGATCGTCTGCAACTCACAGATAGTCGTCTTGAGGGCATCGCATCTGATATGCGTAATGTAGCAACCCTGCCTTCGCCATTAGGACATATAACCAAGCAGAAGACCCTTGCCAACGGACTTCGTCTTTGTCGCATAAGCGTTCCCTTTGGTGTCATAGGAATGATCTACGAGGCTCGACCTAATGTAACGTTCGACGTCTTCTCTCTCTGTTTCAAGAGTGGTAATGCATGCGTATTGAAAGGTGGAAAGGATGCAGATTGTTCAAATCGCGAGGAAGTGGCTCTGATCCATGAGATACTTGAGAAATATGGTGTCAACAAAGATGTCGTTGCCCTGCTTCCTGCTACTCACGAGGCAACAGGCGAGATGCTGAATGCAGTAGGATATGTTGATCTCTGCATCCCTCGTGGAGGAAGAAAGCTTATCGACTTCGTTCGCGATACGGCCCGTATCCCCGTTATCGAGACTGGAGCAGGAGTGGTAAATACATACTTCGACAAGGACGGCGATCTCGAGATGGGCAAGGCAATCATCAACAATGCCAAGACCCGCAGAGTATCCGTCTGCAACGCCCTCGACTGCCTTCTTATTCATGAGAGCCGTCTTAGCGACCTTCCTGAGCTCGTTGCACCAATGCTGGAGCACAACCCTCCCGTCGCCCTCTATGCCGATGAGAAAGCTTATGCAGCGGTAGCAAACTCTACACTCTACACTCTACACTCTACACTCCTCCACCATGCCACAGACGACAGTTTCGGCACAGAGTTCATGGATTACAAACTCGCCATCAAAACCGTATCCTCTCTCGAAGAGGCTCTCGAACATATCGATGAGAACGGATCTGGGCATAGTGAGTCTATCATCACCATGAATGAGCAGACAGCCCGCAAGTTCCAGGCTCACGTAGATGCCGCCTGTGTATATTGGAATGTGCCTACGTCATTTACTGATGGAGCCCAGTTCGGCCTTGGTGCCGAGATTGGTATCTCCACCCAGAAACTTGGTCCTCGAGGACCTATGGCTCTAGAGGAGATATGCACCTATAAATGGCTCATCGAAGGTGAGGGCCAGACACGTCCATAGACTTTATGACAAATAGGAATTCAGACATAGATACAAATAAAAATAAAGATACAATGAAGAGTTTTATCAATGTTAGCGACATAGGGCCATTAGACAAGGCAATGGCCGAAGCTTTTGAGATTAAGAACGACCGTTTTAAATATCAGCATCTGGGCAAGAACAAGACCCTGATGATGATTTTCTTCAATAATAGTCTGCGCACACGTCTCTCTACCCAGAAGGCAGCAATGAACCTCGGCATGAATGTCATCGTGCTCGATGTGAATGCTGGTGCATGGAAGCTGGAGACTGAGCGTGGTGTAATCATGGATGGCGACAAGAGTGAACATCTGCTGGAGGCTATTCCTGTCATGGGCTGCTATTGCGACCTCATCGGAGTACGCTCATTTGCAGGTCTCACAGATCGCGAGTACGACTATGCTGAGACAGTCCTTAATCAGTTTATCAAGTATTCTGGCCGTCCTGTCTTCGCAATGGAGACAGCTACCGTGCATCCTCTTCAGGCTTTTGCCGACCTCATTACCATTGAGGAACACAAGACAGTTGAGCGTCCAAAGGTTGTATTGACCTGGGCTCCTCATTGCCGTGCTCTGCCTCAGGCAGTACCTAACTCATTTGCAGAGTGGATGAACGCAGCTCCAGATGTAGACCTCGTAATCACTCATCCTAAGGGTTACGAACTCGATCCTAAGTTCATTGGCAATGCCGTTGTGGAATACAATCAGAAGAAAGCCTTCGAGGGTGCCGACTTCATCTATGCCAAGAACTGGAGCAACCCAGGTGTGACGAACCTTGCGGACTATGGTAAAATCACTTGTGAGGATCGTTCTTGGACTGTAGATACAGAACACATGTCGTGGACTAATAATGGTAAGTTCATGCACTGTCTGCCTGTTCGTCGTAACCTCATCGTTACTGACGACGTCATTGAGTCTCCAAACAGTCTCGTTATCCCAGAGGCTGCTAATCGTGAGATCTCTTGTTCTGTAGTTATCAAACGTATGCTCGGAGCCCTCTAAGATATGATATCATTCGAATGCGACTATAACAACGGAGCCTGTCAGGAGGTTCTTGACAATCTGGTAAAGTATAACTCATCGAAGCCTACTCCATACGGTTTCGATGAGTTCTCTGAGCGAGCCAAAGGTCGTATCCGTGAGGCTTGTGGCCTGCCTGATGCGCAGATATTCTTCCTTACAGGAGGTACTCAGACCAATGCTACTGCCATAGACTCCATGCTCTATCAGTATGAGGGAGTGATTTGCGTGGGTAGCGGGCATATTAATGTTCACGAGGCAGGAGCCGTAGAGTTTACTGAGCACAAGATAATAACCATCGCCGACACTGACGGAAAGATGGAAGCAAAAGTGCTCGACAAGTATCTCGACGACTATATGCACGATGGCAACAAGGATCATGCCGTGCATCCAGGATTGGTATATATCACCTTCCCAACAGAACTCGGAACCCTATATACCGCCAAGGAACTCGACGATATCTATCAGGTATGCCAGCAATACGAGATACCTCTTTATATAGATGGAGCCCGTCTTGGCTATGGCCTGATGGCTGAGGGTAACGATATCACCCTACCCTATCTTGCTCGTCACTGCGATGTGTTCTATATCGGAGGCACGAAGATTGGAGCTCTATGTGGCGAGGCTGTGGTGTTTACTAACCGTAAGGCTCATAAGCATTTCTTCTCCATCCAGAAACAACATGGGGCAGTTATAGCAAAAGGAGCCCTTATCGGACTGCAGTTCGATGCGCTGTTTACCAACGATCTCTATTTCCGCCTCTCTGAGCATGCCATCAAAATGGCTATGCGAATGAAGGAGATTTTCAAGCGCAAAGGCTATCAGTTCCTCGTTGACTCACCTACCAACCAGCAGTTTGTCATCATCGACAATGCACAAGTTGACAAACTCAGTGAGAAGATGCAGTTTACCCATTTCGGCCAAGCAGACAAGCGTCACACCATCTGTAGATTCGTTACGAGCTGGGCTACAACAAAAGAAGAAATCGACGAACTCGAAAGGTTACTAACATAAAATCAATAGGAAAATGTATAAATTTCTAAAAGCTGTATTGGCTATTTTATTACTCCTAACAACAACTGAGACCTCTGCTACGAAGTTCATCAGTCTAAGAGTTATTGACAAAGACTATCTGATGATACAGTTTCGTGATGGAGAGGTGCATTACAGAGACAAAGGTATAGGCGAAAGCGCATTCTTAGGCCATTCTTTCTCTGAGGGTGACGACACCTTATTCGTTTTTGGTGAGAGATTAAAGGTGGCAGAGGCTCAGAATGCAGGCCTCTGGCAGATCAGCTCGCCCGACGACAAGCTCTTTGCCACAGCCCAGCCAATAAAGGTTTGGCGCAAATCGAAACCAATGAATATCGACCACACGCTGACTTGCGAAAACGACCACTGGCTCTTTCTTCAGATGCCAAAGCCTATGCGTCAAGGCTGCACTTATAAGGTAAGCATCCCAAGCTCGATAGGCTCTGACTGCACTGAGGCCAGCATCAAATTCGATATTTGGAACAGCCAGAGTGAGGCCCTCCATGTGAACATCATTGGTTACTCTCCCAAAGAGGCCCTTCATGCTGCCGACCTCTATCAGTGGCTTGGCGATGGAGGCGGACGTGACTATAGCCAATGGAAGGGTCGCAAAGTGTGGCTCTATAATGTGAACACCAAGAAAAAGCAGAGTGCTGGTAAGGTTAAGTTCTGGAAGCGTGCCTCAGAATCAGACAAAGAGGCTGGCGCCAAGAGCCTCATTAGCACAGACGTCTGGAATATCGACTTCAGTGCCCAGAAGCCAGGATGCTACCGACTGGTGGTAGAGGATGTAGGCTGTAGCATGGACTTTGAAATCAGAAACGACATCTATTACGAGCCTTTCCGCTATTCCGTTCGTGGATATTATTACATGCGACTTGGAGAGCCCAACGATCCTGGCCACGTGTTCCCAACACCACGCCAGCCTATGTTTATCCCAGAGGAAGACCCAAAGGGCTTTACTATCTATAAGACCGACTTCCATCCTTGGAGCCCAGGATGGGCAGAGCTGCATACCGACGTGTGGGACGAGCCGCATTTCAAGTCAGTAAAAGAATCCATATTTTGGGAACATCGTTTGCCAGGCAACCCAGTAGCCCTTGATGTCAAGGGAGGTCACTCTGATGCCTTCGACTGGGACCGTCATCTGGCTCACGTAAGTAACATCTACGATATGCTTCTGCCGTATATACTCAGTGGAGGAAAAATCTCTGATGATAATCTTGGCATCAGCGAGAGTGGAGACGGTCTTCCAGACCTCATCAACGAGGCTCGCAACGAGGTGGATTTCTTCCTCTCTATCCGCGATGGAGAGGCTTATTCGCAGGGGGTTACAAATCCTAGTTGGGACTGGAGCGTAATGTTCCAGGCTGGCTGCACCACAATGGCAGCATGGGCTAACGCAGCCAACTGTGCCATCATCGCAGAGGCTTTACGCCTTCATGGCTGTGATGAGCTAAGAGACTATTATACCGAAGAGGCCATCCGAGCATTCCGCTTTGCAGAGCGACAAGAAAACAAACAGCTCGACGATCTTCAGGATGTAGGGTCTATGCAGATGCGAGGTCGCGATTTCCGTCAGATGGCAGCAGCATTCCTTTATAATGTTACAGGCGATCAGCAATGGGAGAAAATTATGGCAGATGAGAGCATGATCAAAGATGCCAAATCCACCCTCTTCAGCAAAGGCAGACACGGATTCTTCGGTGTAGGCGTAATGCATGAAGAAAGCAAGAAAATTATACCTTTCTGCCAGTACTGGGCAGCGGCGGCTTATATCACCTGTCCTCATGAACGCCATTACGGTGAGCTTTATAATAACCTGAAAGCAGCAATCCGTAACCATGCTGAGGCTTATAACATCAGCCATGCAGCCTTGCGACCATCTCGTCGTGCAGCTAACGATAGCCGTTGGCAGACATCGCAGAATCTTCAACTGGTGATGCTGGCTCACTATATTGCTGATAAGGCAGGAAAGAAGCAGTTGGAGAATATCATGTTTACTGAGGCTGGTTGGGCTCTTGGGCGTAATCCTGGAAATATCGTAGAGATGACAGGTCTTGGCGAGCGTCATATCACAGATATCTATTCTACAGGCCGCAACGATGGCGACCCAGGCACTCATCCTGGTCAGACTCCATTCAACGGCACAGAGACTTGGTCGCCTGGCCATAATGGTGGCGATGCAAAAGTATTCCTTTCTCACTGCTATCCCAAGTGGGAAGAAGGCTGGCCTCGTCAGGAGTCATATTTCAACCAGCGATACTTCTGGGTGAATGGTGAGTTCACTCCTCGTGAGACCATGCGAGGCAAGATGGCTCTATTGGCTTATCTCTACGCAATCCGATAAAAGTAGCCCTATACAAATGATTCGCCCTGCAACAAATAAATGCTGCAGGGCGCTTTGTTAGTTAGTTATGTTAATTGATTAGTCTGTTGTCTGTATCACTAATGTCTCTCCTGCATCGAGAGCTGCCTTGATATCCTTACCTCCGCTCTGAACCTTACAGAGGCTGATGTCATCGCCAAGGACCTCCATAATCTTCAGTCGGCCTATCTGTTTCTTAGCCTCTTTGCCTGCAATGGTCTTCACAGTATACACACCCATGTGCAGACCTTCATAAGCTCCTTCTTTAGATCCGAGGTCGATATACACCTCTTTCTGCTTATCTTTCTTATCACGAGCGCCTTCAAGCACGTTTGCTGATAATGGAAGCCATTTGTTGCAGTAGTCTGTAATGGTTGACGACAACTTCTCGAGAGCTTTCATCATTGCTCCTTCCTGAGTCTCAATCCAAGATACATCCCACTGAGAGAGATTGAATGCCGGACTGGCAAAAACCTCATCTGTCTTGGCATCCTTGAAATGGAGTGTAACACCTATCAGAGCCTTATAATAAGTCCTGTAACGGGTCTTCCCGTCTGACTCGTAATTTTCCGTCTTACTGGTTGTAGAGAGATTTGATACCGTTCCGTCTATATACATCGCATTGGGCAGTGCTGCCTCATCCTTCGACAGCTGTCCATCTATTGCAATGATACGATGAGACTGCGACAAGCCTTTAACGACAGCAGCTCTCACAGCATCCTGATACTTACTTTGGTCTTTGGAAACTTGTCCAGTGAGAAGAGCATCCAGAACCTTCGCCAGCGTTCCTTTATCCTCTGGCTTATTATAGGTCAGATTGTTCATGCCCATAGTTATTCTTGCGTTTCGCCCTTGCTGAGCCCAAGTACCCATACCGTACAACATACACAGGGCAATAATCAGAATTTTCTTCATATCTTTCTCCGTTTGTATTTATTCCGCGACAAAGATACAACTTTATTTTTAATTAGCCAAAATTTATGCATTTTTAAGCCCAAAATGAGTTAATTATTGGGAATAATGACTATCTTTGCAAAAAATCTGAACATAGATATGAACAAAGGTATTATCCTATCGCTGGTACTGCTCATTATTGGAGCAACAGCAACAAAGGCACAGTTCGCCCAGCCTGACATGGACGACAAGTATGCAACAGAACTGGTGAAGGCTGGCACAACAGCACCAGATTTCAAGATGAAGACGCCTGAAGGCAAGACTATCCAATTGTCAAAATATGCCAAGGGCAAGACAGTAGTGCTAGATTTCTGGGCTTCATGGTGCCCGGATTGTCGTAAGGACGCGCCAGAGGTGGTTCGCATGTATGAGAAATACCACCAGTATGGTATCGAATTCATCGGCATCTCGATGGATACCGACGTGCAAGCCTGGAAGAATGCCATTGAGAAATATGGCATCAGATACCCTCAAGTGAGCGAACTGAAGAAATTTAAGGAGACAGACATTGCCAAAGCCTATGGCGTAAAGTGGATTCCCTCTATGGTAATCGTAGGTCCTGACGGACAGGTAAAGCTCTCAACAGTACTTACATATAAGGTGGATAAGTATCTGAAGGAACTCACCACTGGCGCCTATCAGCCTGCTCAGAAAGGCGAGACGGTATTCATCGATGGCGATCATGGTAAACTGAAGGCTCTCATTCAGAAGCCTGAACTGAAGCAGGGCGAAAAATGCCCGATGGTTGTGTTCTGTCATGGTTTCAGCGGCACAAAGGATGGTCCTCTGTTCGAACTCATTGCCGACACCTTACAAGCTCATGGCATCGCAAGTATCCGTTTCGATTTCAATGGACATGGTGAGAGCGAGGGAGAATTCAAGGACATGACAGTGCCAAATGAGATAGAGGATGCCAAGAAAGTTGTTGAGTATGTAAGAGATCTGAGATATGTAAGCACTCTTGCCATCGCAGGTCATTCTCAGGGAGGTGTAGTAGCTGCGATGACAGCAGGACAACTGAGTGAAGAATTAGGCGAGCCGGCATTTAAGGCTGTAGCACTTATGGCTCCTGCAGCTGTCCTTCGCGATGACGCCATTCGAGGCAACACGATGGGAAAGCAGTACGACCCCTTTGACCCGGGCGAGTATGTAGAGCTCTGGGGAGGTCTGAAACTTGGAGGCAAATACATCCGCACAGCTTTCAGTCTGCCTATCTATGAGACAGCAGCCAAATATCAGGGTTCGGCACTCGTCATTCATGGCAATGCGGATCGTGTTGTTCCTTACACCTATGGCGAACGTTTCCACCAGATTTGGCCAAAGAGCGAGCTGGTCATTCAGGAATATTTCGACCACGGGTTCTCACAGGATATCTACCGCACAACAGACATAGTAGCGGAATACCTAATGAAGCAACTGAAATAGGAGCCGGGATTTTCAAAAGATGAAAGTCATCCATGTGGATATGGATCAGTTCTTCGCTGCTGTTGAGCAGCGAGACAATCCAGAACTTAAAGGCAAGCCGATAGCTGTAGGCCACGATGCCGAACGAGGAGTAGTATCTACAGCCAGTTACGAGGCCCGGCGGTTTGGAGTGCATTCAGCACAGTCCATCCAGGTGGCTAAGCGTCTGTGTCCCCAGCTGATTATAGTTGAGCCGCATTTCCAAAGATACAAGGAGGTGTCGGCTCAACTGCATGAAATATTCCACGACTACACCGACCTGATTGAGCCCATCTCACTCGATGAAGCATTCCTTGATGTCACGGATAATAAGAAAGGTATGGAGCTCGGAGTTGATATCGCCCGCGAGATTAAACTGCGCATCCGTGAGACCACTGGTTTGACAGCATCTGCAGGGGTAAGTTACTGCAAGTTTCTGGCGAAGATCGCATCCGACTGGCGCAAACCAGACGGGCTGACGGTAATCCATCCTGACAAGGCTTTGGATTTCATCGCTCAGCTGAAAATCGAGAAAATCTGGGGCATTGGCCATAAGACAGCAGAGAAGATGCATCGGATGGGCATCTTCACAGGTCAGGACCTTAGAAATATGTCGCTCAGTCATCTTAATCAGGAATTTGGCAAGATGGGGCAGGTGTTTTACGATTTTTCGCGAGGCATAGACAACCGTCCTGTCATATCGGAGTGGGAACGCAAATCAGTAAGCTGCGAACAAACCTTCGAATCTGACATAAGCGAAAACGCTGCCGTTACCATTAATCTATATCACACGGTGTTGGAACTGGTTAGGCGCATCGAAAAGAATGATTTCGACGGGCACACTCTGACGCTGAAAGTCAAGTTTCAAGACTTCCAACAGATTACTCGCAGTATTACCACCGATCACATCCTTCGCTCCAAGGATGATATCCTTCCTTTGGCCAAACAGCTGATGCAGAGCGTAGAATACCGCTCACATCCCATCCGTTTATTAGGCTTAGGTGTGTCAAACCAGAAGAACCCTATACAACAAGAAGAAAAACAATGGATAGAGCTCGAACTCGACTTCGAGCCTTGGCCAGAAGAAGACAATAATAAGCTATAGATTTATAAGTATAAGTACTAACCTCTACAATTATCTACGTATTCAATTGTAAACAAGCACATTAACAAAGTATTTACATCCACTTTACCTCTACTTTACTTCTACTTATCCACTACACTACATCTACATACGCCCACTTATCATCAGCTATTACCCCACAGCTCTGTCCATTCTTACGACGCACCATACTTTATTACAACAAAAAAAGGTTGACGACGCTTTTGCAGTAGGGTAGCAGATATAAAGATACGGACTTACAACAAGAGAGAAGAAAGGTAGGCAATAAATTCTCTCGAGAATTTGAGGGTTAGCTAGGCACTTAACAATAAATAGGTACGGAGTAAGCACAAAATTCTCTCGAGAATTTAAGAGCAAGTATTAATAAGAAAAGTTGCGAGCACGGCATATTAAATCATCTAGGTAGTAGGGGAAAGGTAGAAGATAAGTAGAGGATAAGTAGAGGTAAAATAGATGTTAAAAATTAACACATAATCTAATTAACACCCATAAAATCAGCAGGTTCATCTATTAGTTATAAAATTTTAGTAGATGTAGAAGAATAATTAGAAGTAAATATATACAAAATATATTTCATGCTGTCCATGAAGCTAAGAAGAAAGCTCAAAACGACCTACAAAAACTCTACAATCTTTGACTTTCTCTTTCCCTTAAAGTCCTATCAGAAATTACTGCCATCAGTGGAAGATTTGGAAAAACTGCTGTAGTATAAAACTCCCGACTAAATTCTAGTACCCCGACCGAGAATCGAACTCGGAACTAAGCTTTAGGAGAGCCTTGTTATATCCATTTAACTATCAGGGCGATAATCCCAAAACTTAGTCGGGAGTTTTTTTTCGTGTGCAAAGGTACGCTTTTTTATGCGTACTACCAAACTAATGAGCGATTTTTTGCAAATAACCCGTAGAAATGTTACACTTTCTTTCGCTTATGTTTCAAAGTATCCCTTTCGAGACAATTATCGATGGTTATTTGATATAGTTTTACTATCTTTGCAAACAGAATCAATCAAAATTCAAATAATCATAGCAATGAAAAGATTTTTTATGTTACCCCTTCTGTTGCTTGCCGTACTTGTGGCTCAGGCACAGAACCCCTATCTCCCACTTTGGGAGCATTTGCCAGATGGTGAACCACGTGTGTTTGAAGACCCAGACAATCCTGGAAAGTATCGTGCATACATCATCGGCTCTCACGATGTGACATTCACAGCCTATTGCGGTCCTGATATCCGTATGTGGTCAGCACCCGTTGATGATCTCACACAATGGCGCGACGAGGGTCCTATCTTCTCTTGGTATGTAGACGGACAATGGGACACGATGTTCGCACCCGACCTCGTAGAAATCAAAGACAAAGCCACAGGCAAGAAGACTTACTATCTCTATCCACACTCACGTGGATGGCAGCGTGTGCCAATGGTCTGCAAGGGCGATCGTCCGAACGGTCCCTTTACTCCTATCAATCTCACAGAGGATGGTCGCAGATGTCTGCCTGGCTCACTCATCGACTTCGATCCCTCTGTATTCGTAGAGAACATCACCAACAAGAAAGACCCTGATTATACAAAAGGCTATCGCGCTTACGTTTTCTATGGATTCCAGCACTCAACAGCCTGCGAACTTGATCAGAACACGATGTATTCAAAGCGTGAGGGAACAGAACTTATCGACCCATTTATCCCTGCCAGCAGTCGCGACGGTAAGCTACTCGACAAGGAAGGTTCTGAGTATAAGGCCCTCTACAAAGGCCAGAACCCATTAGACTTTAATTTCTTCGAGGCATCATCCATCCGTCAGGTAGGAAATAAATATGTGATGGTGTTCTCTGGATATAGCGGCAAGGAATATGGATTAGACAATACCAACTCAGCTTTGAGATATGCCTTTGGCGACTCTCCGCTTGGTCCTTGGCGCTCAGGTGGAGTACTTGTAGACTCTCGTGGCGTGGTGCTCAATGAAGACGGCTCACATCTGATTACCACAAATGCAGGTCACAACACCCACGGATCGCTCCAGGAGATCAATGGCCAGTGGTATGTGTTCTATCATCGTCCTCCACGCGGATTCGGCTTTGCCCGTCAGGCAATGGTAGCCCCAGTAAAGATCACTTGGGACAAGAAACCTGTATCTAAGGGAGGAGTAGTGAAGATTACGGGCTATGATCCATTTGAAAAAAGTAATGAGTGGACAGCAGCTGCCTCAGACGGTAATACATATACTGGTGCCGAGGTAACCTCTGAGGGATTCCAGATTTTTGGTCTTCCACCTTATCAGTATTATTCAGCCGGTATCGCATGTTTCATGTATGGTCCTAACAGCAACGAGTGGATGCAGGATAACCACGATGTCTGGAAGAACTCTATGGAGCTTGCAGGCATCCAGAATGGTGGCATAGTAGGTTTCAAATACTTCGGCTTTGGAGGTCTCGCAGCAGCCACAAAGGGACTGAAGCCATTTGCTGGTATCCAGAAGGGCGATGGAGCGATGCTGAACCTTAACCTTACCACTGGTGGACATGGGGCATTCAAGATTCATGTTCTTCTCGACGATCCTTGGAAGGGTAAGGAGATCGGAGTGTTTGATATCCCAGCTGATGCTCCTAAGGCAGCTATGATATATCAGACAGCAGTGTCTGATGTTGAGGGACTTGCAGGAAAGCATGCTATCTATCTCGTAGCAGAGGGTCCTGAGGTAAAGGCTCCGGAACGTCCCCGTTGGGGTGCTCCACGTGGTCCTCAGCGTCCACAGGGTCTGTTCGACCTTCACGGAATAGGATTCTCAAAGGCTGGTGAGAAGTTTGAGGCTCCAGCAGTGCCCCAGGTTACTATCACAGCCGACGGTCATAACCTCATAATTCCAGCAAATCCTATATGGTTCAACAACCTCAACGGATTTACAGAGGCAAACCGCTATCAGGTCTATGGCAAGCTCGATAAAGGCTCAACCCTTAAGGCTACATCCACAGACCCTGCCGTGAAGTTCGACATCAGCCCCATCACCGAAGGTCGTGCCACCATCAGAGCTACCTTCAATGGAATGACAAAAATCTATCTGATAAACTAATGTGAATAGAAATCAATAGTAGTTTTATATTGAAAGAAATTAGAATAATTAGAATAATTTTTTACGGCATATTCAGCATAGCATAATTATTATTCTTATTATTCTAATTTCTTTCAGTTATTCTTTATATTTCTTTCAAGCGTTTTTTATATCAACACATTTTTGATTCTTTTCAAAGCCTCGAGAAGGAGACTACGAGGACAGGCGATGTTAATTCGGATATACCCCTCGCCACTCTGAGCACCATACATCGTGCCAGGATTAACCCATACTTTTGCCTCAGACATGATACGATCACATAGATGCTGAGATGAGACACCCAAGGCAGAGACATCTACCCAAGGCAGATAAGTGCCTTCGAGTTTGCAGACTCTCAGAAGAGGCAACTCTTTTTCTACAAACTCGCAGAGAGCCTGATAGTTACCCCAGAGATACTGGTTGAGTTCATCTATCCAGTCCTCGCTTTCATTATAGGCAGCGATAAGTGCTACTGGGCCAAAGGGATTAAGATCGCACACCTCATTAATATTTATCGCACGATCCAATCGACGACGCCATTCCGTCTGAGAGCAGATGATATTTGCAGCCTGAAGACCTGCGATATTGAATGACTTAGACGGAGAATTGAGAATCACACTATTCTTACGGCACTGATCGCTGACAGCTGCAAACGGGTGGAACTTATACCCAGGCATAATGAGTTCGCAGTGGATCTCATCGCTGATGACCTTAACACCATATTTCATACAGAGATCGTTCATCTGCATCAGTTCTGTCTTTGTCCACACGCGTCCTGTAGGATTATGAGGGTTGCAAAGCAAGAAAACAGTAGTCTTTTCATCAGCGCACTTCGCCTCGAAATCCTCCCAATCAACCTCAAAGGTATTCTCCTTCCTCTTCAACACACTCTCCAGAACCTCACACCCATTGTTACGCACTGAAGAGAAGAAACAGTTATAGTCAGGCGAGAGGATAAGCACCTTTTCACCTGGCATCGTGAGGGCCTTGACGGCAACAGACATTGCCGGAACAACACCAGTGGTATATAGAATCTCCTCACGACGGATATGCCAATCATGGCGACGTTGGAACCAGTTGATTATCGCAAGATAGTAATCCTCCTCTACTACAGTATATCCATACACCCCATGTTCAGCACGTTTACGCACAACCTCCAGTATTGCAGGCGCTGCCTTAAAGTCCATATCTGCTACCCAAAGAGGAATAACTCCCTCTGCAGCTTCATCCCATTTTACAGAGTGTGTGCCTCTGCGATTGACTATTTCATCAAAGTCGTATTTCATCAGCGAGTCTTTATTATACAGTTATTCGGTTGACGCACATTATCATCGATTGTTACAGAGCCGATACTATCGGCAATGATATGTCCGCTTGTAGGGTTCTTGATGTTTTCGATATGTCCTTTTACATTTGCTTCAACGGTAGAGTATTCGAAGATGCGATCACAGGCAGCATCGAAAGTACAATTCTCAAGCACGAGGTTATCAACATAACACAAAAGTTGCTCACCAGCGAGATGGCAGTTCACCAGACGCACATTCTTAGAATGCCAGGCGAGATACTCACCATCGAGCACAGAATCATATACAGTTACATTCTCGCACTCCCAGAAAGAGTCTTTAGTAACAATCTTTGCATTATGTACCTCAACATTCTTACAATACTGGAACACATATTTCGAATCACTCTCAAGACCATCCACATAAATATCCTCAGAGAACATGAACGGATAAGTACCCTCATGAAGCTTCACATTCTTGAGTTTCAAGCCCTTAACTTTCCAAAAAGTCTCATCGGCATCATTGATTGTTACATCATCGAGTTCCACATTATTCATCTCACGGAAGAACTTTGGCCCGTCGATGGTGCAATTCTTCATAACAAGGTCGTTGGTATACCAAATGGCAGAGCGAGAACCTGGAGCGAAATAGCAATTCTCGATATGAGCTCCATCAACATGCCACCAAGGGTATTTACCGTAGAACTTACTATCGTAGCACTCCATATTCTGACACTGCTTGATGCCCGACTCACCATCTACGATGGTGATATTCTCAAGCCTCAAATCATGTGTAGCAAACAATGGTCGCTCGCCTCCAAACTCCTTATTCTTAATAACTTCCATATCAGTATTTAGTGTTTGTGGCTACAAAGGTACATAAAAAATCCGTAATCAGGTTACCCTAATTACGGATTCTATTACCAATTTAAAGCTTTTTAATTACTTTGTAGGCATCATGACAACTGAAGCATGGTTTCCTGCAGCGAGGAAGTCAGCGATAAACTTCTGAACTTTCTGTGGAGTCAGAGCCTTTACAACCTGAGCATAGTTGGTCTGCAGGTCAACACCCTCAGCAGTCCACTCTGTCAGCACATTCATCCAGTGACGATTCTCACGATTTGCATCCTCAGCCTGCTTCAGCATAGTCTCCTTAACAGGATTCAGATCGTCATCAGCAATCTTAGCCTTTGCCTCGTTGATATACTTGATCATCAGATCCTCAGCAATCTTCTGCTTATCAGGATTTGTTGGAGCCTGAGCAGTCATGAAGAATACCGGCTTTGGACCCATAGTGCTGATCTCACCATCGCAACCTACGTTATATGCAGCACTCTCCTCCTCACGGATGGTACGCAGATAGATGCGAGTGAGAACTCTTGTTGCAGCATCGAGCAATACCTTGTTCTCGAGAGTGTAAGCCAGCTTATCGTTCTTCCAGATCTGAGTGGTCTGAGCCTGTGGAGTCTCCATCTTCTTCTCGAAGCGGTTAACCTTCTTGCCGCTGAAGAATGTACGTACATCCTTAGTCTTTACAGCCTTACCAGCTGGCAGAGAAGCGATATACTGCTCAATGAGAGGACGGATAGCCTGCTCGTCGAAGTTACCAATGATAGTATATGTGAACTGACCACCGTTGATATAGAGCTGCTTCAGCATTGAGAGAGTGCGATCGTAATCGAACTTCTTCATATCATCCAACTCAGGGAGTTTGTAGATAGGATTACCATTATTCTTAGTGCTCTCAAGAGAGTCATTGTAAACAAGCTGGTGGTTCAGGCTCTTGTTCTTGAGAATCATCTGCATCTGGTTAACGAACGAAGCCATCGACTTCTCATCCTTCTTGATGTTTGTCTGTGTGAGATAGAACAGCTGGAAGAGTGTCTCGATATCCTTGGGAACACAACGGCCACTGATATACTGGCGATCCTCCTTTACACTCAGACCAACGCTTGCCTGCTTACCAGCAAGAGCCTTGTCGAGCTCTGACTTAGAGAAGTTGCCAAGACCACTGTACATCTGAGCAGGCTCGATGAGCTGGAGATTCATGATATCCTCCTTGCCATAGAGCGACATACCACCCTTAGCCTCTGCCTGCATCATCACCTCATCGTCCTTGAAGTCTGTCTTCTTCAGAATAACCTTTGCACCATTAGAGAGAGTAAGTTCCTTATATCCGAGAGTCTTGTTCTCTGTCTCCTTTGTGATCTTACCCTTTGCAGGCATCTGAGCCATCAGAGGCTCTTCCTTGACATTGTCAACCCAAGCGGTAAGTGTCTCTGCACGTACTGCCTCAGTAGCCTTCTTCATTGCCTCAGGAGCAACGTATGTCTTACCATCCTTCTCCTGCTCCATCTGGAAAGCAACGAGATTCTTCTCATCTACATTGATAATCTGCTGTGCATACTGATTAACAACCTCGAAAGGCAGCTGCTGAGCAAGCATGTTCATCGTGTTATAGTAATCCTCTACTGATGGGATAGGATCATTCTCGAGAAAGTGCTCGATATAAGAGTCAGCAAACTGGCTGTTCTTCATCTTATCACGATTGGTGTAGTACTTCTCGAGCTGGCTCAGGTATTCAGCCTTTGCACGAGCGAACTCAGTAGCGGTGAACCCGAAGTCGTGAACACGCTTAGCCTCACGCATTACAGCCTGCATGGTCTCAATCTCCTTACCCTCCTTGGCTACTCCGATAAACATCAGAGCCTCCTTGGTACGTGCCAACTGCAGATAGTTACCATCCTGAGTCATTGCCTGAAGGAAAGGACAGTCGGGCTGCTGCTGCAACTCTGAGAAACGGCTATTCATCATAGAACATGTGAGATCGCTGAGATAGTCGGTTACGAGGTAAGCCATAGTCTTCTTCAGCTCTGCAGGGATAGGATCACGCTTCATTGAGAGCATCAGCACTGGGTACTGCTGTTCCTTATCCTTCTCAGCTACATAGATAGCCTGTTCATTGTCGGGCACAGCCTCATCTACCACCTTGGCTGCATCTGGAGCGACCTTGATGTCACCAAACATCTTCTTGATGAGGTTCTCTGTGTAGTCAACATCGATGTCACCAACGATTACTAAAGCCTGGTTGTCTGGACGATACCATTTCTTATAATAAGCAATGAGCTCCTCGGGCTTGAAGTTATCGACAATTTCCATCTTACCGATAGGCATGCGGAAACCATACTTACTTCCCTGGAACAGAGTAGGCAGAGCACGCTCAATCATACGCTGATTTGGGCTGTTGCGCATACGATACTCATTATGGATAACATCACGCTCCTTCTCAATCTCTGCTGGCTCGGCAGTGATACCACTCGACCAGTCTCTCAATACGAGGACGCAAGAGTCGAGAGCAGACTGGCGCTCTGTAGATACGTCAGCGATATAATATACGGTACGATCGATAGAGGTATATGCATTCAGGCTGCGTCCGAACTGAACACCTATAGTCTGAAGATACTCAATCATCTTTCCTGAAGGGAAGTGCTCAGAACCGTTGAAGGCCATGTGCTCGAGGAAGTGAGCCAGACCCTGCTGAGTGTCATCCTCCTGAATAGAACCCACTCGCTGGGCAATGTAGAAGTTAGCCTTCTTCTCAGGATTGTTGTTGTGACGAAGATAGTAAGTAAGTCCATTGTCGAGCTTTCCAATACGGACTCCACTGTCTACAGGTATCTCTGGCATCTGCTGAGCTGATGCGAAACCTGTGGTGAGCAGTGCTACTGCTACAAAAAGTTTTCTTAGTTTCATTTTGACACAATTTAGTTGATTCAACTTTTTCGTTTGCAAAGATACACACTTTTTTTGTAACACTATGCAAATCGAATGTTATTTTTATGTTAAAAATGAGCCCCGCCAAACATAATGACTCATGTATGACGGGGAATATAATTAGAGAGAGTATAATTTTTGAATCGTTTATCTTATGGCGAGCAGACTGTTTTCGATTGGCTCCATGACAACCATACTGCTTGTGAGGTACATATTGTCCTGCTTCTCGTTCATCTTATATGTCTTAACAGTAGTAAGGTTTGGAGCCTGAGAACGATAGAGAGTCACCTCTGATGGGAGCTCGTAAGCCTGCTTCTCTTTATTCCAATGACTAACCTCTACATTATAACCGTTCTTATAATATTTATAGGTAAGACGACTGCTCTTTGTCCAACTCTTCTTTGCCTCATCCCATGATAGCATCTCCTTGTCGGCAAGACGGCCCTGCTCATCGTAATAGTAGCAGTACTCCATCTTCTGCTCCATCTGCTGGTTGTCGTTACGCTCGTAAACCTCAATCTTGTTTACTACTCCGTCTTCCATCTCGCCGTTATACATATAGTTTGCATCGGTGCTGTTAACGGCATTCATGTACATTGTAACTACTGTTGCTACTGTGATAATTGATTCCATATCTCTTGAATTTTAAATGTTATTTTTTCTATTTGACGTTGCAAAGGTACGATTAACTACAAAAACTTTAAGTTATCTGAATGTTATCTTTAGGTTAAATGCGATTTCTGTGTTAACAAACGTAAAAATTATGCTCTGTAAGATAAGATTTTCATACCTTTGTAGGCACTTATGCATAGCAACAGATATAGGAATGTGTCGATAGTGAGTGCAGTGGCTGTCTTGCTGCTACTGGCATTATATATGTGGATGACATACCGCTCTGTTACCAGAGACATAACCGAGAGGGCCTCTGCCCAACTCACCTGGGCGATGTTCTACGAGAGTTACCAGCGAGCAGACCTTGTAACCCAAGGCGACACCCTGAGTCTTCCTGAGGCACGAGGCAATCTGTCTCTCGACTCATCAGTCGAAGGAATGAACGATGCCCTGAGCCGCAAATATCACTCTGAGATATCGCTCGACACTATTGCTATATTTGTCGACTCGCTGTTGAGCGTGGCTCATATCAACAGAGACGTAACCATCCAGGAGGTCAATGCCGAGGGGAAAGTATTGCGACAAAACAATGACAGAAGTTCTTCGTGGTCGATAAAGACAAAGCCTGTAAGTATCCGTAGAGACCAGTCAAAGGCTGTTCTGATAGCACTTAACAATCCCTATCCCGAATTAGCCCAGAGATTGAGTCCGCTATTCCTTATCAGTGCCATTATCCTCGGGTTCTTCGCCATCATCATCATCCAATTGCTTCGTTTCATCACGGAACAAGAACAGATGACAGAACTGCGCAATGACTTCTCATACGCCATGGTGCACGATATGAAGTCGCCACTGTCGAGCATCATCATGGGAGCCCATTTCCTGCATAGCGGCAAAGTTGACGACAAGCCACAGATAAAGGAGAAATACTACTCTATCATCGAGAGCGAGGCAGAGCATCTACTGGCATTAGTCAACAAATTGCTCACAATATCTAAACTCGAGAACAAGAAACTCATCCTCAACAAAAATGATATAGACCTTGAGCCAATCATCGACGACCTTGTGGAGAAGGCAAAGGCTAAAGCCACAAAGCCTATAGAGGTTAATACTGTCTTGGAAGTTAAGAAGGTTATGGCCGATGAGCAGTATCTCACAGAAGCCATCGCCAACCTCATCGACAACGCATTAAAATACTCCAAAGACGAGATAGAAATAAACATTAAGACTTTCGATACCGACAAGAACGTATTATTAAAGGTACGCGATAACGGCATCGGCATCACAAAAGAAGAACAACAGGTGATATTCGACAAGTTCGGGCGGGCCGCCATCCATGAGAAGAACCGCAAGGGAGGAGTATCCGGTTTCGGACTCGGACTCAACTACGTTGATCAGGTGATGCAGGCACACGGAGGAAAGGTCACAGTATCGAGCGAAAAGGACAAGTATTCTGAATTTACACTTTATATTCCCAAGAACGTATGATAAAGTTATTGTTAGTGGAAGACGACGAGTCGTTGGCATATATTGAGAAGACAGGTCTCGAAGACATAATCGGAGGTTACGAGGTTATCACAGCCTCCAACGGTAAAGAAGGTGTAAAAGCCTGGGAGGAGCATCACCCAGATGTCATCATATCTGATATCGACATGCCGGTAATGAACGGCTTCGAGATGGTGGAACGTATCCGTGAGACTGATGGCGACGTGATAATCATCTTCACCTCTGCCCTCACATCGCCTAATGACGTGAAGGCTGGCTATCGTCTGGGCATCAACAACTACGTTAAGAAACCATTCGTTCCCGAGGAGCTCGATGCGCATATACAGGCCCTTATGAAGATGCGTGGTGGTGCCAAGACTCAAAAAGTGACGAGTCACTACAAACTTGGCAAATACACCCTCGATGCCGATCACGCCACTCTGCGCAACGACGAGACCGGAGCCTCGCAGACCATCACCGTCAGAGAGGCAAAGATACTTCAGCTCTTAGCCGACAATAAGAATAATGTGGTACGTCGTGAAGCCATCCTCAGCCGTTTCTGGAATACAGAAGACGACTATTTCGCCTCACGTTCTCTCGATGTCTTTGTGAATAAACTCAGGAAACTGCTTGCCGACGAGCCAAGAATAACGCTGAAGACAGTACGGGGAATCGGACTGCAGTTAATAGAAAACTGATAATTAGTCGATGGGCTTGTAAGGGTCCATCGTTTTTATTGTAAGGTACGCGCTAGGAATAATAATTGCAACAGCAATCAGAAAGCACCACCAGGGGAAGGTGAATCCCATGATAGCCAGATAGACTGCCCAGAAGAACACATCGCCTATTATCCCAGGTATCACGCTGCGGCTATATTCATACACCCAGCCCTCAATGACAACTGTCATCATCGTAGGAATCATAAGATGTACCTCACCTATAAGCCCTGACACGAGTCCTATTATTCCTGCAAAGACAGGAATGATAATTTCCGGGCGATGCTTCCAGTCGAGCACCTCACGAAGCACTGCGCCATAAAGAACCAAATTGCCCGTTGCTTCAACAACAGCAATCAGCAACAACGACAACAGAAAGTGAGACTGCATCCACTGATACGATTCGCGTATAGTTGTATCTGGGTCCTGCGTAGGCACATATACTACGGCACTGAGGAAAGCCAAGCCTCCCATCGCCACCATCATCCAAAGCAACGACTTTAGGAGTACAGGCTTGGGGATACGGCCAATGCCATACGATGCAAAACGGAAATGCAGGAACACCCAGTTCATCACTATACAAAGAAGTATCAGGATAAAGAACCCGCTGCCAATCACCATACTTACAGGATTTGTAGTGCCCAGTTCATTCCCATTAAAGCCATCAATGTATCCTGCAGCGAAGCCTGCTATGGCCCCACCCACAAATAGCACACCAAGCACAATGCCGAGTGCCAAAAGGAGATACATGATTGCCTTTCTCATCTCTCGTATAGTTTCTTTCCGAGTGCAAAGATAAGCAGAAAAGATGAAATATAAAGCAAAATGTATGTTATTTTTAGGTTAAACTTTCTCTTCGGAAAGTATTTTCGGCTTTTTCGTACGCACTTTGAACCTATCGAATCCCTCGCCATAAACACCGATGACAGCACTCTGCGACACAAAGGCATGAGGGTCTATATCGTTGATAATACGGAAGATAACTTCACTCTGACGACGCTTTGCCAACACGAAGAGCATCTTCACATCGCGACCAGAATAGAATCCCTGGGCATCTATGACAGTACATCCGCGATGAGGCTCCTTATTTATACGCTCACCTATCTCATGATATTTCTCAGAGATGATGAAGAACTGTACGGAACGACGCATGGAGTTTACCATCTGGTCGATACAGAAGGCTGTAACATAGAGCACCACATAGCCGTAGATCACCTTCTCCCAATCTTTCAGCACGAAATAAGAACTCGAGATGATTATCACATCGCATATCAGTATGACACGCCCCAGCGAGATATCGCGATACTTATTTACTATAGCCGCAATAATATCCGTACCTCCTGTAGATCCATTCGAGCCAAGGCCGAGCCCCACTCCAGAGCCACAGAACACAGCTCCGATGATTGAAGCCATAAACGGCTGGTCTCGCAACAGATGGCCATGGTAGTTGGCATTGACATAGGTTGTGGCCACAGTCAGCACTACTACGGCATATATCGTCTTAACACAGAATTTCCACCCCAGTATCCTCAATGCTATCAGGAGCAGTATGGCATTTATGCCAAAGTATGTCCATTGTACAGGTATTCCCGTACCCCAGAAGATTACAGATGATACGCCAGGCACACCACCAGTAGTGATACTGTTGGGAAGCAGGAAGATATTCCATCCTATACAATAAGACATCATAGCGATGAAAATCATCACATAGTCGCGCAGTTCAGTTAGAAAAACAGCTTTTGATATTCCTATTTTGGTCATTTTTTTCTAATTTGGCTGCAAAAGTACAAAATAAATCACAATGCACAATGCACATTTCGCAATTATTTGCTACCTTTGCACCAAAATAATTCAAAAGATGAAGAAATTATATATAGAAACCTACGGGTGCCAGATGAACGTGGCAGACTCGGAGGTAGTAGCATCCGTGATGCAGATGGCTGGCTATGAGACCACAGAGAGCGTCGACGATGCTGATGCCGTGTTCCTGAACACATGCTCTGTCAGAGACAATGCAGAGCAGAAGATATATCATCGTCTTGAAGCCCTCGCTGCCATTCGTCGCAAGCATCCGCTGATTATCGGAGTGCTGGGCTGTATGGCAGAGAGAGCACAGCAGGACCTGCTTGAAAATCATCATGCCGACCTCGTTGCAGGACCGGATGCATATATGTCGTTGCCAGACCTCATCGCTCAGGCAGAATTAGGACATAAGGCGATAAACATCGAACTGTCTACCACCGAGACCTATAAAGATGTGGTTCCCCAACGTATAGGCTTAGGTCATAAGATAGGAGGTTTTATAAGCATCATGCGTGGCTGCAACAACTTCTGTCACTATTGCATCGTGCCTTATACCAGAGGTCGTGAACGAAGCCGTGATGTGGAGAGCATATTAAAAGAGGTGCGCGATCTGAGAGACAAGGGGTATAAGGAGGTTACGCTCTTAGGACAGAATGTCAATTCTTATAGACTGGAAAACCTAGACAATCTAGGAACCCTGGATTTTCCTAATCTCCTGCGCCGCGTGGCAGAAGAGGTTCCAGAGATGCGTGTCCGCTTTACCACATCCCATCCTAAAGACATGAGTGATGAGACCCTTAAGGTCATCGCAGAAATGCCGAACGTATGCAAGCATATCCATCTGCCTGTTCAGAGCGGAAGCGACAGAATCCTGAAACTCATGAACCGTAAATACACCCGTGAATGGTACATGGACCGTGTACATGCCATCCGTCGTATCATCCCCGACTGCGGATTGTCGACAGATATCTTCGTAGGCTATCACTCTGAGACAGAGGAGGATCATCAGTTGTCGCTTAGTCTTATGCGTGAGGTTGGATATGACTCTGCTTTCATGTTCAAATACTCTGAGCGACCTGGTACCTATGCCTCGAAGCATATGCCCGACAATGTGCCTGAGGAAGAGAAGATTCGTAGGCTCAACGAGCTCATCGCCCTGCAGACAGAGATGTCGGCCATACAGAACAAGAAAGACGAGGGCAAGGAGTTTGACGTGCTCGTAGAGGGTTTCTCAAAACGTTCCCGAGAGCAACTCTGTGGACGCACTGAGCAAAACAAGATGGTAGTATTCGATAAGGGTTCGCATCATATCGGCGAGACTGTGCGTGTAAGGATTACAGGTTCCACCAGCGCCACCCTCTTTGGCGAAGAAGGGTAATGGAGAAATAAACAGATTTTTTTAGTCTGTGTGACCCTTGGCGATGACTTTCCCATCGATCACTTCAAAGCGCTCATTAAACTCCTTTCGAGTGCGCTTCCATCTGTTGTGACTCCACAACCAGAACTCAGGAGCCCGACGGATACTCTTCTCCAACATATCAAAATACATATCCGTCAACTTGAAGTCCTCTAACTCCTTAGGGGCACGCGTCATCAGTTTAAATTCCGCCTCATAATACCCACGCTTTATACGACGCATATCCACATAGAACACCGCATGGTTCATCTTTTTCACAATCCGTTCAGTGCCGGTGAACACAGGTGTATCTTGATTCAGGAAATCCACCCAGTGATGGATATTAACCCAGTTCGGAGCCTGGTCTGAGATATATCCGATCATTATAGGCTGTCCTTCACGTTTGTATCTTACCACCTCGCGCAGGGTGTCTTGCATGGAAATACACAGGGAACTCAACCTCTCGCGACTGCGCAATAGGAGCTTATCAAAATATTTATTCTCCAACGGATGGTAAATCTGTCCGCACTGTACCTTAGGTGTTACCCACAGCGGCATCGAAGTTACCCACTCCCAATTACAGTAGTGGCCTAAATACAACGCTATCGACTGTCCACTCTCTATCACCTCATCCAGATCTTTTATGCCCTTGTATACTATCCTCCTCTTTATCTCCTTTTTGCTGATGGTCATCATCTTAACCGTCTCAACGAAGTAATCGCACAGGAAATGGTAGAATCCGCGTTCTATCTCTTTCAGTTCCGCTTCACTCTTCTCTGGGAATGAAGCCGAAAGGTTCTTCCATACCACCCTTCTGCGGTATCCTATCACCTTATAAAGCAACCAAAACAAGAAGTCGGAAATGATATAGTGTATCCTCAACGGCAACAGGGAGAACAAGCACCAGACACCTAATAATATATAATACAGGAAATAGTTCATGTTGCTGATTATTCTTTATTTAAATATATCGAAGTCTTTGTTGTAGGCAGGCGAATCGATTGACAACAGGTTGAGAACCGAATGGAAGATATAGTGCTGCTCGAGTACCGCCGGCAGTTCGTCTTTAGTCTTGTAACTTCTGAAATTTTCAGAAGTCCATACTAGGAAAGGTATCTCATACTGCTCCTTTGGAGCCAGTTTCATTGGCAGGCCATGCATAAACATCTTGTTCTCGCCTAATGACTCACCATGGTCGGAGATAAATATCATAGCACTCTTCCAGTCTGTCATAGCGCGCAGAGTGCTGATAAGATTGTCGAGAAGGAAGTCGGTGTAACGGATGGTGTTGTCGTAAGCATTAACTAGCAAACCCACATTTTTCTCACCTTCTTCCACATTCCTGGCCACAGGCTTATAAACCTCATACTCCATAGGATATTTATCTGCATACTTCGGACCATGACTTGTGCTGGTATGGAGGATTATCAACACCTTATTGCTCTTACTCGATTCTATACGCTGACGAATTCCGGCAAACAGGATTCCGTCATAGTCTTTATCAACATCAGGATATTGATCGCCAAGCTCATCGTCGGTAAGATATTCGTCGATATGTATAGGTGGCTCGCCCCAGTTGGATGTGCGCCAGGCTACGTCGACACCTGTGCGGAATGCATAGTTGGGAAGAAGCTCATACAGGTCGCCAGAGTCTTTTGGCTCAAGGATTGCCTTGGATCCCGCTGTGGTATAGGTGGCACATGATGTAGCCTCATATACCTTCAGATCCTGCAGTTTCGACAGCAGAGGATTTGTATCTCGCTTATAGCCGTAGAGCTGGAAGTTGGCTTTTCTTGCCGACTCGCCGATGACGAGTACCACCACAGCCTTATCATTGTCTGCAATCTTAGCATCAGGCAGTTTTATCTCCTCTGCCTGCTCATCAATACTAAAGCTTGCTATTCTACATGTATTAACCAGATATGACCAAGGCTGCAGCAATCCGCCCAACTCAGTATCGTGCTGACTGATAAATAATGTCTGATTGAAATTCGCCAGTGACACTACAAGGGCAATAACCAGTGAACTCCCACAATACACCGCCAGTTTCTTTGCCTTACCGAATACCACTGGCTGCAACAGGCACCACAAGGCCGGCACCACGCCAAAAACCAGTATGAAGAGCCACAATCCCCAACTGAAGAATCCTGAGGCTTCAGAGTATCGGGTATTGAATACGTTCTCAATGGTTGTCGCATCAATCATCACGCTATAGGTGATAATGAAATATACAGCCGTAGCGTTGATGATTGAAAATATGGCAAGCAGAATCCTACCCACAATCCTCATCAAGAACATCAAAAGATAGGTCATCATGAAGTTAAGCGCCAGCATGATCACCACAAGTGATGTCAGAAGGAATATCCGTCCACCTACGCTTTCGTTGGAATTGTCAGCAACATAACGAAAGAAAGGTATGTTGTACAACAACAATGTACCTATGCTGACGATACATGAAAAAACAAAGAGCGAGATTGGCTTGCGTAATAACTTCTTCATTTTATCGTATCTCATTCTTTATTGAGTTTCAAGATCTTGTCCTTACCAAAATAGTAAATCATACATGGGGAGATAAAGCCGATGATACTTCCCATGCACACATCCGACAGGAAGTGCTGCGACAGATATACACGCGAGTAGGCGCCAAGTGCTGCCATAATAAACAGTACCACCATCGACAGATTGATCAGACACCATTTCCTGTGGTTTACGTGATTTGATTTCACATGATAGTGATATGCCAGGATAATAGCACAGCAAGTACAGAACACAAAAAATGTAGAAGCGTGTCCGGATGGGAAGGAATTGCTGTGATGCATGTTTACCCCCTGTACCAGAGGCAATACCATATCGGGATGATTCTCGAATACGCTTATAGGGCGGTCATAACAGATAAGATGCTTTAAAATCTGCAATATCGCCCCACCCGTCAGTTCACTCACAGCAAAGAATACCGTCATTCCTATTTTCTTCCAGAATAAAGGAAGCAGCGCCAACACATATAATGGCCACTCTGCCATCATGGAGTAATACTTAAAGAAGGTGTCTTGAATGCCTGTGTGATAAGAATTGACCATCATGTGCAGCTCTACTTTCGGATATACATATTGCAATCCGAGAACCAGCATCAGCAATGCAAAATACGCAATGCCATATACCAGAAGCGACTTCTTTATATCCGAAAATGATGGTAATAACTGTTTCACGATGCAAAGATAATATAATTCCCCCAAACCACCAAACGATTCGGGGGATTTATTTATGCAATACACAGAAGGGGATTACTTTAGTGCATCATTACGACACATCTCCCACCCTCGCAGCATGGCGAAATAATCGAGAGATTTATTTCTCCAAGGTACTCTGAAAAGATGATATTTGCCACAAAATGTATGATATCTTTAGGTTAAATCGAAAAAAACAACTACCTTTGCACCCAAATAGCTCAAAAGATGAAAGAATTTATAAATTTCCTAAGGCGCTTTGTACCGCCATACAAAAAATACCTTATAGCATCAGTGATATTCAACATCCTCTCTATGATATTGAATATCTTTTCCTTTGTCGCCCTCATCCCTATTCTGCAGATAATCTTCAAGACAGGCGACACCGAGGCAGCCACATCACTTATGGCATGGGACTGGACGAATATTCAGGAAGTGTTGATGAACAACATGAACTACTATGTCAACGGCATGATAGCCGACTGGGGAGCCACAAACGCGCTGCTTGTCATAGGACTCTTCCTTGCCGCTACCACATTCCTAAAGACAGGAGCTTATTTCCTCGCAGCAGCTTCCATTGTACCAATACGTACTGGTGTAGTTCGCGACATCCGCAACCAGCTGTATCATAAAGTGACCTCCCTGCCTCTCGGATTCTTCAGCGAGGAGCGTAAGGGAGACATCATTGCACGTATGAGCGGTGATGTGCAAGAGTTAGACAACTCCATCATGGTGAGCCTTGAGATGCTCTTCAAGAACCCTATCCTTATAATAGGATACTTTATCGTATTGCTTTTAATTTCATGGGAGCTAACACTATTTACTCTTTTAATTGTGCCTATAATGGGATGGTTTATGGGCTGGATAGGCCGTAAGCTGAAGGCTCAGTCGATAGAAGCCCAAAGCCTGTGGAGCGAAACAATGAGTCAAGTGGAAGAGACCCTCGGAGGACTTCGAATCATAAAGGCATTCAATGCTGAGAAGAAGATGAATCGTCGTTTCGACAAGATCAACTCTACCTATCGCAACGATCTTATGCGAGTAAATGTTCGCCAAGTATTGGCTCACCCGATGTCTGAGTTCCTTGGAACGGTGATGATTGTCATCGTACTATGGTTCGGAGGCGTACTCGTTCTGAATGCAGGCACTCTTTCCGGTCCCATATTCATCTATTACACGGTAATGCTCTACTCCATCATCAACCCTCTCAAGGATATAACCAAAGCTGGTTACAATGTCGCCAAGGGACTTGCATCTATGGAGCGTATCGACAAGATCCTTAAGGCAGAGAACACTATCAAAGACCCTGCTATCCCCAAGCGTCTTAACCACTTCGATCACCAGATAGAGTTCCGTAACGTGAGCTTTAAGTATGCCGACCAGTGGGTGCTGAAGGATATCAACCTCACCATCCCCAAGGGAAAGACTATAGCCATTGTAGGTCAGAGCGGCAGTGGAAAATCTACTCTCGTTGACCTTATCCCCCGTTATTACGATGTCCAGGAGGGTGAGGTGCTCATCGATGGAATTAACGTGAAGGACCTTGGCATTCATGACCTGAGAAAGCTTATCGGTAATGTCAATCAGGAGGCTATTCTCTTCAACGATTCCTTCCGTAACAACATCTCCTTTGGCGTCGATAATGCCACACAGGATGAGATAGAGGAAGCAGCACGCATTGCCAACGCCTACGACTTCATCATGGCATCGGAGGCAAATTTCGATACAAACATTGGTGATCGCGGAGGTCGACTCAGTGGTGGTCAGCGTCAGCGTGTGAGCATCGCAAGAGCCATACTCAAGAATCCTCCTATCCTTATCCTCGACGAGGCAACCTCAGCCCTCGACACAGAGAGCGAGCGACTGGTTCAGGATGCATTGGAAAGACTTATGAAGACTCGAACGACAGTAGCCATCGCCCATCGTCTGAGCACTATCAAGAATGCTGATGAGATATGTGTCCTGCATGAGGGACGTATAGTTGAACGAGGCTCTCACGACGATCTTCTTTCCTTCGATGGATATTACAAGAAGCTTCACGATATGCAACAAGTGTAAAAGAAGTGAATAGTGAACAGTGAATAGTGATGAGGAAAAGGGTAATCTATTTAGCAAAGGTGTATTTATGGACGGTGCTGGTATTCGTCATCGCCAAGATAGTCTTTATGCTTGTCACATCGGCGTCAGGACATTTTGTGACATCCGATGTCTGGCAGGTCATAACCCACGGCATAAGCCTTGACCTCTCCACTGCTCTCTATTTCTTAATCCTGCCATTCCTATTGACCATAGTAAGCGTATGGATCTCTGGGAGATGGCAGTTGCACGTACTTCGGGGCTATTTCCTTCTGATATCCATCGCCTTTGCCTTGGCCTTTGTGGCAGACTCGAGCCTTTACCCCTTCTGGGGATTCAAGTTAGACGCCTCGTGTCTTGGATATCTTGAGACACCCAACGAGGCAGCAGCAAGCGTTACGACGGCATATATCATCTGGCGGGTGATTGCATTACTGATTGCTACCACTCTCATCTTTGGGGGATATCTGCTTACAGTCCGTTTCTTCCCTATCGGGAAACCTGCAAAAAAACTAATCCACAAGGTGCTGGAAACAGTCCTCTATATCATCTTCATTCCATTAATGATAATAGGCATTCGAGGTGGTCTGGACGAGTCGACGACAAACATCGGACAGGTTTACTTCTCGCCAAACCAATATCTTAACCATTCTGCCGTAAATCCCGTGTTCAGTTTTCTGGCTTCTCTTGAGGATACTGCCAGGAACAACACCATATATAACTTTATGGATAATAATGAGTGTGAACAAATCATCAAGAGTCTATATAATACAGAAAGCATCGACCCTGACACACTTTTGAACACTCAGACTCCAAACATTATCCTTATACTTTTGGAAGGCTGTGGAGGTGAATTTACTGAAATTGGAGGCAAAAAAAAAATAACCCCCAACCTCAATCGTTTGGCTCAAGAAGGAGTCTATTTTACAAACTGCTATGGCAATACCTGGCGTACAGATCGAGGAACAGTCTGTACATGGAGCGGTTACCCATCATTTCCAACTATGTCGGTTATGAAAATACCATCAAAGTCGCGCACTATGCCAAACATTGCCAAAACACTTAAAGAGGAGCGAGGCTACAACACTTTCTATATTTATGGAGGTGACATTAACTTCACCAACATGCGCAGTTATCTGATATCGGGTGGTTTCGACCAGCTGATGTGGAAAGAGAACTATACATTAAAAGAACAAAACACAGCTCAGTGGGGTGTCTGTGATGAGATTACATTTAAGAGTCTCTTTGACCTCAGCCAAAGCCAGAAGTCTCCATATATCATTGGTTTCTCCACACTAAGCAGCCATGCTCCATGGGATGTCCCAATCAAGAAATTCGATGATGAGATACTTAACGCCTTCTATTATCTGGACAATTGCCTTGGGGACTTTATTCAGCGTTTCCGCAAAACAAAGGCATGGGACAATACACTAATTATACTATTGCCTGACCATGGCATACCATATAAGGACATAGATGAACGCCATCCCCTGATGAATCATATCCCAATGATATGGGTTGGAGGTGCTGTAAAACAACCACGACGAATAGAGCAAGTGTGCAATCAGACAGATCTTCCTGCCACATTGATGGGGCAACTTGGACTGAATCACAGTCATTTCACTTTCAGCCGGGATGTCCTAAGCAAGAACTACACACATCATTTTGCCATCAACACCTACACAGAAGGCTTTTCTGTTACAGACAGTACCGGTTATGTTAATTATGACCTTATTAGCGACCGTATCTGTGTGAAACAAGGTAGAAACATTGATGTACTGTTGAAGCGAGGCAGAGCAATTCTACAGGCAGCTTCCATAGACCTTGACAAACGATGAAACAGTTTTTCTCAAAACCATATTCGCAAATACTGGCAACGGGATGGAACTTGTTGCTTATATATTTTGTTTATCAGATTGCACGATACGAGTATTACCTCTTAAACACTAACTATCTCATCTACACATCTGACGTCTTTTGGGGCGGACTGATGTTCGACACTTCAGCCATCATATATACAAACATACTATATATTGTCCTGATGCTGTTCCCATGGCACAGGAAAGAGCATAGGAAATACCACTTGGTGTGTAAATGGGTTTTTCTCATTATCAACGGTGCCGCTCTTGCCATAAACCTTGCCGACTCAGTATATTTCAGATATACCATGCGTCGTACTACCACAACAGTATTCAATGAGTTCTCCAACGAGGGAAATCTTGGAACAATTATCGGTACAGAGTTCATTAACCACTGGTATTTAGTGGTGTTATTTGCAATCATCATAGCATTTTTGTGGAAATTATATGCCATCCCTCAAGCCCCGAGAAGCATCAGGAATTATTATATCACTAACATTGTTTCACTGCTGATTGCCATACCTTTGTGTATAGCTGGTATCCGAGGCGGCTTCACCACAGCCGTTCGCCCTATAACGATCTCTAATGCCAACCAGTATGCCCAGCGGCCTACTGATGCAGCACTGGTTCTCAACACTCCATTTTCGCTTATCCGCACCATCGGAAAGAGTGTTTTCACTATACCAAACTATTTCAGTTCAAAGGAACAAATGGAGGCTCTTTTTAACCCAATCCATGCATCTTATTCTGACTCAGCCTTTATTCCTAAGAATGTCGTAATCCTTATTGTAGAGAGTTTCGGCAGGGAATACATCGGAGCCCTAAACAAAGATCTTGAAGGTGGACGATACAAAGGTTACACCCCCTGTGTGGATAGTCTTATCAACAAGAGCACCACATTCAGATACAGTTTCTGTAATGGTCGAAAGAGTATCGACGGTATGCCAAGCATCCTGTCGAGTATTCCTATGTTTGTTGAGCCATTCTTCCTCACTCCTTCTTCCATGAACGACTACACTGGTCTTGCAGGTTTATTGGCTGCAGAAGGTTACGAGACGGCTTTCTTTCATGGGGCACAAAACGGATCTATGGGATTCCAGGCTTTCGCCAAAAAGACAGGCTTCCAGTATTATTATGGTCGCACAGAATACGAGGCTTCATGCGGTACTGACGATTTCGATGGAACATGGGCCATATGGGACGAGCCCTTCTTGCAGTATTATGCCGATGAGATGTCTAAGATGAAGGAGCCCTTCATGACAGCTGTATTCACGGCTTCAAGTCATCACCCTTTTGCAATACCTGAGAAATACAAGAGTGTCTTCCCTGAGGAATCTCTGCAGATACACAAATGCATACGTTATACTGATATGGCTATCGGCAAGTTCTTTGAGAAGGCATCGAGCCAACCTTGGTTCAAAAACAGTATCTTTGTACTCACCAGTGACCATACCAATATGAGCAATCATGCAGAATATCAGTCAGACCTTGGCGGATTCTGTTCACCGATTATTATATACGACCCGACTGCCAAGCCTACGATACATAACAAAATTGCCCAACAGATAGATATTCTTCCTACCATTCTAGGATTACTACACTACCAGAAGCCGTATTTTGCCTTTGGTATCGACGTATTAAATACTCCAGCCGAAGACACATGGGCTGTTAACTACCTAAACGGAATATATCAATACGTGAAAAACGGCTATGTGCTGCAGTTCGATGGTAAAGTAACCAAAGCCATATACAGTCTCAACGATAGCCTTATGAAAAACGACCTTAAAGGTAAAATAGAAGCAGAATCGCAGATGGAGAATGAACTAAAAGCCATCATCCAGCAATACATGGAGCGTATGACCCAAGACAGGCTTATGCCATAAGGTTGTATGATGGAATCTTCTTTTTTGCCAGCAAAGAGAGCAAAAATAAAATAAATTATGTAACTTTGCACCCAAAATATGTTATAGAGATGAATAAAAGGAAAATTTATTATCTGTTGCATAACGGAAAAAACAGCAATTTGAAGTTTTTTATTAAGGGATATCTTCGTGAATACACTCCCAAGATATTCTCACAGATAATGCTAGAAAAAGAATTGCGAAAAATAGAAAAACGTCCTGACAGAGACTATATTTATCAGCGTGCAAACTACTATTGCAAACTTACAAAAGACACCTTATTCGACAAGGCTGCATGGGAAGAGAAGGCTGTTGATATAGGGCATCAACCAATGACACCACAGAAGGTGTACTATTTCGATGCGATGGAAATCGCCCGTTACTTTGACCAGAGCCTGAAATGGATACTGAAGTCTGGTGACATCACCAATCTATTTCCTGTCCCCTATGTGGTTAAGAGCCGTCCCCTTGGCAATGACAACCATAACTCCACCATCTTGAAACTGGAGAAAGTTCGTCATTTTCTATTCATAGATGACAAGAAGCCCTGGCGTGAAAAGAAGAATATGACCATCTTCCGAGGTGATCTTGGTCCACGAAAAGAAAATCGTGACATCTTTATGGCAAAGTTTGCCGATGGGCAAAGCCCGTTAGTTGATGCTGCATCCACAAACCGTTCTGAGGCCCATCCTGAATGGCAAAAGGGTAAAATGACAATTGATGAGCACCTTGACTATAAGTTCATAATGTCACTGGAGGGCAATGACGTTGCTTCAAACCTGAAATGGGTCATGTCGTCAAATTGTATTGCCGTCTCACCTCGTCACACTTGTGAGACTTGGTTTATGGAAGGTACATTAAAGCCAAATTACCATTATATAGAGGTAAATGACGACTTTTCCAATCTTGAAGAACGACTACAATATTATATAGATCATCCTGATGAGGCAGAGGCTATAATACAACATGCCCATGAATATGTGGACCAATTCAAGGATGAAGAACGTGAGAAACTAATCTCACTCTTGGTGTTGAAGAAGTATTTTGAATTCACAAACGGACGATACAAATAATCTGAGAGCATGATATTTGCAAGAGATAAAAGTCAAATGTGCAACAACCTGTTGCAATATGCTCACGTCTATGCCTGGGGTAGGGAGCACGGACGAAAGGTCATCTCTATGCGCTTCAGTTACAAATACCAGTTTTTCCGCATCTGCCACACCTCGCTGACAGGCTTTGGCTGGTATCTGCTAGCTAAATATCTTGCAGCCGTTAAACTCCTGCCTACGGCCAGTTTTAAGCGTTACGACTGCGACAAGGAAGCTTTGGAGCAGATTATGCTGCGCCATAAACATATCGTGGTGAGCGGCTGGTTCGTGCGCTATTACGACCTCTTCCTGAAATATCGCCAGGAAATCTGTGACCTCTTCGAAATAGATAAGCAATACACAGAACCTGTAAAGAAAAAGATGATGGAAGCTGAGGGTAATGACAACATATTACGATTGGGTGTCCATATTCGTCGAGGTGACTATGCCAAATGGGAATATGGCAAATATTACTACTCTGACGAAGTATATGCCAACCATATCAATAGGTTTGCTACACTGCACAAAGACGATAATATCCATGTCTATTTGTCAACCAATGATCCCTCTGTCAATGCCGAGAATTATCAAAAGCTCTGTCCTGAGGTCAAGATACACTTGTTGGAAGGTTGTGCTCCAGAGGATCTCTTTATGCTATCGGAATGCAACTATCTGATTGGTCCTCCCAGCACGTTCTCACTGGTGGCAGCCATGTATCAAGACATACCTTTATATCGCATGGACACAAGTGATGCGGAGCTGATGACACCTGATGCCTTTAAACTTTTTGACTATTGGTTCAGAAGAATTGTTTAGCGTTTAAATGAAGTATTTATGGGTAATAGTTTATTAGAAAAAAGTTCTGCTTTTATAAAGAAACCATTTTTTAGCGACTATCGCACTCTGTTAGGCTTATGGCTTATGCTGGGAATTGTTTCTGCTTTAGCAAAGATGCATAGCCACAATAATTTCATGATATTCAAAGGGGTTTTCTGGCATGTATGGAACCAGACTTCATTGTTTATCGAATACCCTCAGGAATATTTTGACGTTAACCATTATGGACCATTGTTCTCTTTGGTTATAGCACCTTTTGCCGTTGTTCCCGACTGGTTAGGAATGATATTATGGTGTGTTGCCCTTTCATTATTCCTATATGTAGCCATCCGGAAATCCGACTTAACCAAGTATCAGCAGGTTTTTATTCTTTGGTTTTGTGCTCATGAATTGCTAACAGCACTGTTTATGCAGCAATTCAATATAGCAATAGCAGCCATCATAGTATTAGCCTTCTTCTTAATAGAAAAGGAGAGGGATACGGAAGCGGCCTTCTTCATCGTTCTTGGCACGCTGGTAAAACTCTATGGAATCCTGGGACTGGCATTCTTCTTCTTTTCGAAACATAAATGCCGTTTTGTTGTTTCTCTCGTTATTTGGAGCATTGTTCTTTTTGCACTACCGATGCTTATCAGCAGTCCGGAATATATTGTAAACCAGTATCAGGAGTGGTACTATTGCTTAATAGAGAAGAATGGTGAGAATCTCAATTCCCTTCATCAAAACATCTCCTTGCTTGGTATGGTAAGAAAGATATCCGGATTAATGACATATAGCGACTTATGGCTGCTTATTCCTGGCACACTGTTATTTGCCATTCCCTACCTGCGGTTTTCACAATACAAGAATGTTGCTTTCAGGCAGACCCTGTTAGCATCTGTGTTGATGTTTTTAGTTTTATTCTCCACAGGAAGTGAGTCAAACGGATATATTACACCATTTGTCGGTATTGTCATCTGGTATACAGCTGCACCTTGGAAGAGAACGAATTGGGATATTGCCTTACTAATATTCGCATTCGTACTATCAAGTCTCTCTCCAAGCGACCTGTTCCCTGCCTATCTCCGCAAAGAGTGGGTACAGCCCTATGCTTTGAAAGCATTACCTGTTACCCTTATATGGTTTAAGTTATGTTACGAAATGTACACTAAGGATTACAGGGTTAGTCTTCCCAAATGTTCTTAATCCTAACATCACGGAATATTGTCAAGGCCTTCTTCAGTTTACTTCTGAGAAGGTCTTTTTTCAGTTTGTCACTCATATCTCTGTCGGAATCCCATGGTTCGCCACGCTGAAGAATGTCGCGAATGAATGAACCCGACGTAATTCCCCATTTCCTGAGGAACTGAGTACTACCATCATTCTTAACGACACGATGCGTAGAACGAGCCTCAAAATGATAAACACGACTCCTGTCCACACCTTTAAACAGACGTACTCCCGCCTTCCATAGCTTCGCAGAGAAATCCGGGTCACTATACATCCCTGGAGAATACTCAATAGAGTAACCTCCGACAAGATCCCATACATCACGATGAACGACATTTGGAGGCCATGTAGATCCTTTCCAGTCATAATGCTGCAGAGACTTATATTCACGCAGCAGCCTCTCCTCATCAAAAGACTCTACCGACTGTCCGAAATCTGCAGGAGCTATCACACTCTTACAGAAGAAAGGACGTGGCTGAATCAATGTAGAAGAGAGAAAAAACATCTTATGCCCAATGTTTTTTATCTCATCGAATAAAGCTTCATCCCACCCCGGACAAACATACATATCATCATTCATAAAAAGGATATAATCTGTCGTTGCCAAAGGGCGCAACCCGTTTAAAGCAAAACAAACGCCAACATTTTCTGCAGAATGAGTATATTTCAGCCCTTCAGACTTTACCCACTCCAATGTGCCATCACTTCCATCATTCACATGTATCAGAATCTCGTGATTGAACTTAGAGTTCTTTCGAATACTTGAAACGCATAGTTTAAGGAATTCGAGATTATTCCAAGATGGAATTAAAATTGAAAACAGCTGATGATCCTTCATATTTATTTAATGATGATAACTCCTTTATAACTGCATTGCAATACGCAAACCTATTGTATGGTCATTGCGCCATACAGCATTACAATAGCGATTTGACACCCTTGCATATTTGGCATAGCCTCTGAAACCACTTCCCCGTACAACCTTGAACCGACTACGGATGAGTCGTGTGAAAAACGTTCCTTTATCACCAGAGTAAGGCTCATAGGGAGTATCACACCACTCCCATACACCTCCACTCATATCATATATTCCAAGCTCGTTTGGCTGCTTAGATGCCACAGGCATGTGTCGAGCCCAAAGAGTGTCGTTATGCAACCAGGCCACCTTCTCGACATCATTAGCCCCAGCATAGAGGTAACCTTTCGAATATTTCCCTCCTCTGGCTGCATACTCCCATTCTGCCTCAGTTGGCAGGCGGAAATGACGACCTGTCATCTCACTCAACTTCTCTACAAACTCCAGGCATTTCTTATAAGATACATTCTCTATTGGCCAGTTCTCGCCCTTGATTTTTGCAGGATTCTTGCCCATTACAGCCTTCCACAGTTCCTGAGTAACCTCTGTCTCGCCAATATAGAAATCGCCAACAGTCACCTTATGAGCCGGTTTCTCGTCAGAATCTGCAATCGAGTCATTGTCAGAGGCTCCCATCATAAATGTGCCTCCCTCGACATACTTCATAGTAAATCTTACACCATTTATACGATAATGACGGTCCTGAGCATGTAAGCCAACAGCACACAACAACAGAGTGATAATAATTGCACTTCGCGATATAGCAGGGAACGGTATGCGGTTTGGTTTTACAGCCCACCATATCACACGTATCCAGGCTATTGTCATGCAATAAACATCAAGCCAGAAATTATTGTGAAAGAATCTATATACAGGTGTAGGACAGAGTGCATCTACAGGAAGGATACAGAAGTTGATGAAGAGCAACCAGAAGAGTATCCAATCAAATTTCGAACGCTGTGGCTGAAGCCAGAAAGCCATCATATATCCAGAGAGTGCGATCATATAAGTATGCGTCTCAGGACTGTCGCTAAACAAGATGATATATCCCATCATCACAGCAAGAGTCTCTACTCTGAAACGGAAATCACTCCAGCGCTTGTTGAGCCAGAAGAACATAGCTCCTATCAACACAAGCACAGAGAGCTGTACTATACGGAGGTTGGGCAACAGCAGAGACTTCAGGCCAGGTGCATAAAAAAGCCCAGGGTAATCAGCTGCACCGCGATGCGACTCATAGGTACCCCACATATCCTTATAAAGCACAAACACGTTGTCGAATGCCGTATTGATGGTTGGCAGCAGCAGAAGCACTACTCCCCAGAAAAGCGCATAGCCCATGTTACGCCAGAACTTTGGATAGCATAACAATAAGCCTAATTCGATTGCACCATAGTATTTCGTTGTAGCTGATATCATGATCAGCAATGTAGCCCAGAAGGGTTTGCCGTTTTCCAAGAGCGTAAAGGCAAAGAGGAAGATATAACACACCACCATGTTATACTGAAAGCAGAATGTACTCTGCAGGATCAGCAACAACAAGAAGAGGAATATCTTCATCCTATAAGGAGCCAAAGGCTGTGGAAGAGTCTTGATAGCAAGACAGAGCATGCAGTAGTTGAATCCGTTCCACACAAATGGCCCCAGCCACTCCGGTAATAGGAATATTGGAGCATAAATGGTGGTAAATACCGGTGTATAAAGAAACCAGATGCTGTGAGCCTCTATAAACTCCAGACTATAAGGACTGATACCAGCCCAGAACATATTGGTAGCATCATAGTAATCGTAGAAATTGGTAGCGCGCCCTCGAAGTAACTCTATTGTAGTAGCTGTAAGAACCACCGCCAATCCAAGGCAGAACACGCATGTCGGGTTGGTAAAGAACCACTTCAGGGCGTCTAAAATCCTCCTCATCCCATCAATCTAAAATCTCCTGGATGTGATATAATGGGCGTTGCTTCACCTCTGTGTATATCTTGCCAATATAGGTACCAATGACACCCAAAGAAGTAAGCACAAATCCTCCAACTAACCAAATGGAGAGAATCAGTGATGCCCATCCTTGCACAGCTGTACCGACGATAAGAGAATAAGCGACGTAAAGGCCTATTATGAAAGCTATGATGAGAAATAGCAATCCGATGTTGAATATTACGTAGAGAGGTTTTACGCTGAAAGCGGTGATGCCGTTGAGTGCAAGTCCCATCATCTTGCCAAATGTATATTTCGATGAGCCGGCATATCGCTCGCTAATGACATCATTAACTGTAGTATGAGGCAATCCTATCTGAGGTATCAGACCTCGAAGATATAGGTTGTGCTCCTTATACTCAGAAAGCATATCGAGGGCACGACGACTCATCAGACGGAAGTCGGCATGATTATACACACTCTCCACACCCATCTGGTTCTGCAGCCTATAGAAAGCCTGGGCAGTGAATTTCTTCATAAAGGGGTCTGCCTCGCGCGATACCTTCACTCCATAAACAATATCATTACCCTCCTCAAAGTGGCGCACCATCTGGGGGATACACTCAATATCGTCCTGAAGATCAGCATCGAGGGTTACAACTGCATCCGCCCACTCCCTGGCAGTCATCATACCGGCTAAGATAGCGTTCTGATGACCAGCATTGTGAGCCAGGTTGATGCCTCTCACATATTGGTTCTCCTTATGGAGCTCCTTGATGATTTCCCAGGTGCGGTCACGACTACCGTCATTGACAAATACCATCATACTGTCTTTTGAGATAAGTCCTTCCGACATCATCCGCTCAAACAAAGCCGTGAGGCGCTCCACAGAGTGACGCAGCACCTCTTCTTCGTTATAGCAGGGGGAAACAGTTGCAAGTCTGATCATAGATTCTCTGGCATTAAATCTGTTGCTTTCTGGAAATCCTCAGGTGTGTCGAGCTCGTAAGAGAAGAGGTCGGTAGTATCAACAACCTTAAAGGTATGCCCCTGAGGGATAAGGCGCTCGAAGGCCCGTTCATAGAAGATATCGATAAGATTCTCGTCGAGAATCATCTTTCGCAGCTCCTGATAGATGGCCTCGGTGTATTCAGATGTCATCTTCTCGATACCCACAGACTCACCTACAGCATCCTCTATACGACAGGTCTTGCTGATCTCAGTGATATTGAAATCGGCATCTACAACAATCTTCATCTCCTCCTCTCCCAGTTCATGACGCTGCATGGCGAGGGCTGAACACTCCTGACTGGCCACACGGCGTACAGCCTCAGGATCGCAGAGGATATCGCTATCCATAAGCAGCACCTCCTGACCATGGAGTTCCTGCATGGCAAGCCAGAGGGAGAAGATATTGTTATTATGCTCGTAATCGGGATTATCGATATAGGATATCCTAGGATTCTTCCCATAACTTCCTAGGAAATCGCGAATCATCGAGGCGCGATAGCCTGTAACAACGAGAAACTCGCTGATGCCGGCAGAGGCCATAGCATCGACAGTGCGCTGGAGCAGAGTCTTGCCTCCCACCTCGAGCAGGCACTTGGGTTTGGTGTCTGTAAGAGGACGGAGCCTCTTGGCCATTCCGGCAGCAAGAATTACTCCTATCATCCCAGAACCTTCAATATGGTATCGACTACGGTCTGTGTCTGTTCCTTGCGACCAAGGGTGATACGCAGACATGACTCCAAACCCTTATCACTCATGAACTTGATCTTGTAGTTCTGGTCGGCAAGTGCCTTCTGAAGAGCCTCCTTAATCTCAATAGGATACTTGATGAGGATAAAGTTAGCAACAGACTTATACACCTTGAATCCAGGCTTGTCGCCAAGCTCCTTCTTGAAGAGCTGACGGCCCCACTCCATATCATCGGCTACACGACGATAGTGGTCATCACTCTCGAGGGCAGCAAGAGCCACAGCCTCAGAGAAACGGTTATAACCCAGGTACTTGTTGATATAGCTGATGAAATGGGTATGACCCTGACCAATGAATCCGAATCCGCAACGCAGACCTGGAAGTCCGTAGAACTTAGACAGTGTACGTGAGATAATCAGGTTACGATACTTATTAACCAACGGAGCGATATAGTCGGTATCGCTGGTGATAAAACTGGCATAAGCCTCATCAACGAGTACCATTGTATCATCAGGGATATTCTCCATGATACGACCTATCTCTTCGCTTGTCAGGCTGTTGCCAGTAGGATTGTTTGGCGATGCCAGAAGAAGCATACGGGGATGGATACGGTTGGTGTATTCGATTACCTCGTCAACATCGTATGCAAAGGTGTCATCCTTCTCATAGAGAGGGTACATCTCAAAAGTACCATAGCACTCGCTGGCAACCTTGTTGTAATACCACCATGAGAACTCTGGGATAAGGATCTTCTTATTGTCACCCTTCATCAGATAATAGTGGATGGCATTCTTCAGGATGTCCTCACCACCATATGCGAGAAGTACCTGTTCCTCAGGCACACCATAAATCTCACTGAGACGTACTGAAATAACACTTTTCTTACCCTGATCGTAAATTCGGGTATAGAAGCAGAGGGTCTTGGGATCAAAGTTCTTAATAGCGTCGACGACCTTCTGACTTGGTTCAAAATTAAACTCGTTTCTATCGAGGAAATTCATTTTCTGTTCCATATAATGTATAATTTGGGTGCAAAGGTACAAATAAATTAAGAATTAAGAATTAAGAATTAAGAATTATTTGTATCTTTGCACCATATTTTTTCAAAATATGAACAAAAAAGAGACATTCGGAGAGATAATACGCTTTGGTATCGTTGGAACCTTAGCAGCAGGTGTCCACTATGCCATATACTGGATTCTACAGCATTGGATAAATGTCAATGTGGCATATACCATCGGATATCTTCTCAGCTTTCTGATGAACTACTACCTCTCCGCACACTTCACTTTCAAGGAAAAAGCATCAGCGAAAAACGGAATAGGGTTTGGAGCGGCACATCTTACGAACTACCTGTTGCATATGGTGCTCTTCAACTTCTTCCTCTGGTTAGGACTTAGCAGGGAGTTGGCACCTATAGCTGTTCTTGTCATTGCCGTACCAACCAACTTCGTACTCGTAAGATTCGTATTCAAGCATTTTAAGAAGTCATGAACAGACCACTCACCATAGGCTATGACGCCAAACGTATCGTAAGAAACGGCACAGGACTGGGCAGTTACGGGAGGACACTTGTCAACGACCTCTCTGCCAACAACACCCTGAACCTCCGACTCTATGTTCCAGACAAGGGACGCGACGATCTGCGAGGCCAGATAGTGATAAGGGACAATGTAGAGTTTTGCTACCCCAAGTGCATCGGAATACCTTTTGAGAAGGCCTTCTGGCGGACAAAGGGAATGATAAAAGACCTGAAAAGGGATGGAGTTCAGATATTCCACGGACTCTCAGGAGAATTGCCTTTCGGCATCAGCAAGAGCGGTGTGAAGAGTATCGTAACCATCCACGACCTTATCTTCCTTCGTCATCCTGAGTTCTACAACTGGATTGACACAAAGATATATGCCTGGAAGTTCTATCAGACCATCAAGGAGGCAGATCATATCATAGCTATCAGCGAATGTACCAAGCGCGATATCATCGAGTTTGGCGATATCGAAGACAGTGAGATATCTGTTGTATATCAGAGTTATTCGCCGAGTTTCAGGCGCCCTGTTTCTGACTCCGCGGACCCTTCACTGCCAAAAAGATATATCCTCAGCGTGGGTTCTATCGAGGCAAGGAAAAACGTCCTGTTGGCGGTTCGAGCTATGCACTATCTGCCTGAGGATTTGCATCTTGTGATTGTAGGACGCCACACAAAGTATACCGACAAGGTGTCTGAATATATAAGGACCCATCAGCTGGAGCACAGGGTGCATATACTTCATGGAGTCAGCAATGATCAGTTGCCGGTTATTTATGCAGGAGCAGAGAGTTTTGTATATCCTTCTGTATATGAAGGCTTTGGCATCCCCATCATAGAGGCAATAAGCAGTGGCCTGCCAGTAGTTGCATGTACTGGTTCCTGTCTTGAGGAGGCAGGAGGGCCCGACTCTCTCTATGTTGCTCCGAATGACGATGAGGCGATGGCAAATGCTATCAAGATGACACTCAAAGGTGCCGAAGGTCGTCAGCAGCGGATAGAGCTCAGTCAGGAGTATATACGTCGCTTTGAGGGGCGTGATGTCGCCTCGCAGGTCGTGGATTTGTATAATAATCTCATTTAGAATTTCCAACGGAGCTGAAGGTCCAGGTCTGTCATCGAAGAGGCATTGACCTGTTGATAACCTGTGCCTATCACAGAACGGTCGAAGTAGTTGATAGTGCCTATTTTTGCGGTAAGCGCAAGGCGTTTTCCTATACCGGCACGGCACATCAGCCAATACCTGATGCCATTGCCATAGTACTGGCTGAAATTGTAGCTATAAAGCGGTCCCTGCTCGTAAAGATATATCCTACTGGCATAGTCATCTGTACGGAAATATCCTATTCCTGCATTAAGTCGCAACCATCTATATGAATAACCTAAAGTCTCACTAAGCATAAATCCCCGATGATGCTCTGTTGAGGTTATGATATTGAAATCTACTTGCGTACGACTGTCAATCTTTCCTTCATAATCAGCAGTAATTCGTCCGCGATGTTCCATTTGGTTTATAAGGTCATCCTCATTGTCTTTCTGGCGGATTCGGAAGCGATATCGTCCAGAGAATGTCCATTTCTTCATTGAATATGTCGCCTGGAAGAGATTATCCCATGAATGAGAGGGTTGCGACACCTGATATCGCAGATAAGGGAAATAGGCATAGTCAGTATAAGCAGATAGCTTCCATCTTGGTGAGGGTTGCCACGTTGCTCCAAGATATATGCCATTCTCATTCTGAACCTTACCACCATCACTAAAGCATCGCGAATAGAGGGAGGTATAACGGTAGGAGTAGAAACGGTGAAGTGCCATCAGGTTTAATTCGCCATTAAGTCTAAGGCTAAGGCTGTTGATTGTTGCCAATGCACCGTCTTTATTGATAGCCGTCTCGCCATTAAAAGAAAAACGAGGATGCACATAGCCATAGTCGGTGCTGAAGTTAAGGAAATCATAGCCCTGGGGATAGTACTTACGATAAGGGAAGTTGGTATTAGGCCGCAGTTCTCTATTCAGATGAGTCCCCACGATATTCAGCGCCGCATGAAGACCATGATCCTGATATCTTACACTTCCTCCAAAGGTGGTGTTCTTCAGGTTATTCTTCTTCCCTATCTCCGTTTCTGTACGATGATAGCCAGAGGTGATTATGGAAGACACAGTTCCGTCAGTCTTAAGAGTAGCGTCCTGATTACGGTAAGAGAAAAAGGCTGTAGCAGAAAGGCCCTTGGTGATTGTGACGGTAGTACCTATCCCATTAAGATAATCAGCAGCAGAACGAGAGGAATGAGCTCTGAGGGTGGTTGTAGAGCGTCCAAGATTCTGAAGTGACGATAGTTTTCCAAGAGCAAAGCTATTATTTATGATTAATCCCATGCCCATTGATGCACGATACTTACCAAAGACGAGGTTTTCTATCCTTCCGAGTCGCTTTAGTTGTAGGTAAACGGAATAGAAATCATATCCCATGCGGTTCTTATTGGCAAAAAACGGCTCTCCTGCATCCTGAGCACCCACAATGCCAGCCTTCAGACGATTACCATAGGTAAGCTGATATTTCAGCCAATGGCGATAGGGATATCCCAGATAACCAGCCTTATCGCCCTTACGTTCATAGAAAGGCACACGCACAGTAGTCATCAACTCGCTATGCCAGTAATCTTTTTCACTATCTTCAGCATTTTGCATATCTCCGCGAACAAACACAAAGCAACTAAGCAACCGCCTCCGATCATAATCCAGCGAACGGATCATAAGCAACTCCGCCAACGACTTCATCGAGCCATAACGATAGAGATACTCCACTATCTCCTCCACCTGTTGAGCTGAGAGAAAAGGGAACTGTTCCAGATCTTCCCGTGTGGCATGATTCAAATCCAAAGGATGCTGAGACAGTTCACATAGCATCTCGTAACTATCCTCCCACTCGGCAGACTCCATATCCTCTGCACTCATCACCTCGTTGAGATACTTCTCCCAAATATAATCGCTCTGAGCATTCGCACAGAGAGATAACACCAATAATACAAATACAAATTGCGCTTTCATTGTGCATAAATTTAAGTTTCACGTTGCAAAGATAGTATTTTTTTCTAAAATAAATGAAAAAGGAGGTGTTTTTTTACCTCCTATTCGGAAAAACTACGTACTTTTGCATCCGAAATGACAAAGAAATGCCCATATACGCTGTGGATGATGAGAATGGTGATAACACTATTCACTATTCTCTATTCACTATTCACTGCCTCTGCCCAAGACCAGCCATTGACCTCTGATCAGGTGCTGGCAGAGATGGACTCTCCTACCTTCGTACCTACAGTAAAGGTAGGCAAGGTACTCCACGAGGGCGACAGCATACAGTATATGGAGATGAACAATGTGTATGTCTACCCTCAGATAACCTTCAAGAACAAGAAGCAAGCCAAGAGTTATATGCGTCTTGTTAACAACGTAAAGAAAGTGCTTCCCATAGCCAAGGAAGCCAAGCAGTTACTTTACGAGACAACAGAGATCCTTGAGACCATACCCACCAAGGAAGAGAAAGATGCCCACATAAAAAAGGTGGAGAGTGAGATTTTCAAGACCTACAAGCCGAAAATGAAAAAGCTTACCTATTCTCAAGGTAAGCTCCTTATAAAACTCATCGACAGAGAGTGCCACTCTTCGTCATACGAGATGATCCAAGCCTTTATGGGACCTTTCCGTGCTGGATTCTGGCAGATCTTCGCCTGGTCATTCGGAGCCAGTCTGAAGAAAGGCTACGATCCTGAGGGTGTGGATCGTCTTACAGAAAGAGTAGTGCTGATGGTCGAGTCAGGACAAATCTGATTTATTTTTCTGAGAACAGCACTTGTATTACTGTCTGCCCCACAGCCTGAAGAGTTGTGCGGTCTATGTGTGCCATATCATCATTAACGGTATGCCACGTAGGACCGAAGCTGCTCTGCTCACAGTCGGGGTAATAGGGAATAACATCTACACACGGAATCTTGGCAACGGTGTTGACAGGGATATGGTCATCGGTAATGCCTACACCATCCTTCATCGGGAAGAAACTGCCATAGCCCACCACAGAAGCAGCCTTCCACACCTTGTCGACAACAGAGCCGGCATACTGCTTCGACATATACTCCTGATAGAAATGCGCTCCCTGGCCACCAACCATATCGAGAAGGATACCAAAACGGGCTGTATAGCCATCCTTATGGGGATTGGCTGACCAATACTGTGCGCCAAGAGCAAATGTATCACCGGGATCATTGACCGTCTCCCATTGAGGATAGCCGTAGTCTTCTGCATCGAAACAGATAAAGTCGACGCCTAATGCCAGTGTATCAGGATTCTGTTTAGAGCAGGCATCTATCTGACGGGCCACTTCGAGCATCACAGCAACACCAGAGGCACCATCGTTTGCCGCCATCACAGGCTTATGCCAATTTGCCTCATCAGGGTCGTTATCTGCCCAGGGGCGACTATCCCAGTGTGCACAGAGCAAGATACGCGATGCGAGCTCTGGCTTATAGCTTGCAATGATATTAGTGCTTTTAAGCATGGTACCATCATAGCCCTTGAGAAGAGTCTTCTGAGGGATGACACTCATACCATACTGTTGGAACTTACTGATTATCCACTGCTCACAATCATCATGAGCCTTACTATTCATCGTACGAGGTCCGAAGTTACACTGCTCTTCGCAAAAAGCATAGGCACTATCGGCACTAAACGCAGGTCCTACTGGTTGCTTAACAGCTTCTGTGGCTGCCTGTTTCTTCAGATTGCCACAAGAGAATAAGAGGGTGGAAAAAACCACAAATAATACCTTATTATATTTAATAGTCATAAATCTTTGTCTTTAACCTCTGACTTTCTGTACCTGACCCATAACGCGCAGGAAGTTTCCTCCCCATATCTTCTGGATGTCACGTTCACTATAGCGACGGGCCAACAGCTGACGGGTGAAATTGATAAGCTCAGAAGAGTCGGCAAGGCCTTTTACTCCTCCATCGCCATCGAAGTCTGTTCCCAAGCCAACATGGTCGATACCCATAATCTTTATTGCATGTTCAAGATGCTCGATGGCATCGATGATTGTTGCCTCACCCTCTTTCTTCAGGAATCCAGAATAGAGGGTCGTCTGAGCCACACCTCCCTTGGCAGCAAGGGCACGCATCTGATCGTCAGTGAGGTTACGAGGATGGTCACACAGAGCACGACTGCTACTATGACTGCATACGATAGGCATACTGCTTATCTCCAATGCATCATAGAAGCTCTTCTCTGCAGCATGGCTCATATCCACCATGATTCCCAGACGATTCATCTCACGAATCACCTGTTCACCAAAACGGCTCACACCTCCATGAGTGTTACATCCTCTTGCAGAGTCACAGATATCATTGTCACCATTATGACAGAGAGTGATATATACCACACCACGCTGAACAAAGTGCTGAAGGTTCTGCAGTTGTCCGTTGAGGGCTATACCGTTCTCGATACCAAGCATTATCGACTTACGTCCATTACGCTTATCCTCATACAGATCTCCAGGAGTACGGGCGATGCTGATATACTTACGATTTGCTTCTGTTATCTCCTCAATCTTGTCGAAGATAAGATCAGCATATTCCAAAGGTCCTGGCACATCGAAATCGACAAGCGAAGAGAATGTCTCACCAATCTTTGGCTGAGGCAGATAAGCCACCATTATCGTTGCATCCTGGCGACCCTCGTTCATCTTATGCAGATCCACAAGTATCTTAGAGTCGCGATGGTCGAAATGTATCCCTTGTGGGAAGAACATCGGGGTATCGCAATGAGTATCGAGTGTCAGTACCCGATCATGTAGCTCGTTTGCCCTACGGAAAGCCTTTGCCTCCTCCACGAGCCAACGGAACAGGGGCATTCCATCTTCCAAACATTCCGGATGCCACTGAACACCAATAATCGACTTATACTCGCTGCTCTCCATTGCCTCGATGATACCGTCGGATGATTTAGCGACTACACGGAACTTATCACCAGCATCCTTTACCGCCTGATGATGGAAGGAGTTGACATAAATCTTCTCCTCACCATACAGACTATGAAGAATAGAGTCTTCTGCAATCTTTATGCTGTGAGTCTGTTCTGCGCGATCTGCATCCTGCGAGTGCTTCACGTTGGCCTGAATGGAGATATCCTGAGCCACCTTACCACCAAGGGCGACGGCAAGAGCCTGAATACCACGGCAGATGCCAAGAATAGGTATCTGACGATTATATGCCAGACGGGTAATCATCAGCTCTGGGAGATCTCGCTTCTGGTTGATACCTCTCAGACGTGGCGAGGGTTCATCGCCTCCAAAGAGAGGGTTGATATCGCCACCTCCACTAAGGATAAGTGCATCGATACGATCGAGAGTATTAACTAATGTATTTGCGTCCTCCACAGGGGGGATAATCATTGGCACACCTCCTGCTGCCACTACCGACTGGAAGTAGCCATGACTCAGCTTACATATGTTATCCTCATAATTTCCCGTTATTCCTATCACAGGCTGATACTCGGCCTCAGGAAAACGAGAATAGACATTGTCGAGATACGACTGCAAGTCAAATTTACCCATAAGAGTCTATTCTGCATCAGGCTTAACGGTAATCTCACGCTTGATGCTCTGCTCAAGTGAGATAAGAGTCTCTGTAGCAACCACACCCGGGATTCCCTGAAGTTGTCCGTTAAGCAGATCCATCAACTGCTCGTTATCACGGGCATATAGCTTTACAAGCATAGTGTAAGGCCCTGTGGTGAAATGACATTCAACAATCTCCGGGATGTGCTGAAGACGCTCTACGACATCTTTATACATAGAACCCTTCTCAAGGTTGATACCCACATAGGTACATGTAGAGTATCCCAGGCTCTTTGGATTAACATCGAATCCGCTACCAGTAATTACCTGAGCCTCGATGAGGTGTTGAACACGCTGGTGAATAGCAGCACGTGAGACATTACACTCTGCTGCTACATCCTTAAACGGGATACGGGCATTCTTAGACAGAATGCTCAGAATCTTCTTGTCAAGTTGATCAATCTTCTCCATTATTCAATATATCAGTTACAATTTGTCAGCAAAAGTAAGCAATTTAATTGAATAATGCAACTTTTCTTGAAGAAAAATACAAAAAAGTGCGCCACTTTCGTGACACACTTGCTTATTTCTTGGTTTTCTTTGCCTTTTTCGCTGTTTTTTTGTCAACCTCAGGCGTTTCAGGCTTAGGTCTGTCAATACCTACAAGTTCCACATCGAAGATAAGGGCACTGAATGGTTTGATATTACCAGCCTCCTTTTCTCCGTATGCGAGTTCGTAAGGAATATAGAGTTGCCATTTAGAACCTACAGGCATCATTGTCAGCGCCTCAGTCCATCCCTTGATGACCTGATTAGGACGGAACTCAGAAGGTTTGTCGCCATGTTTGGCTGATGCGTCAAAGACTGTCCCATCAACAAGACGACCCTCATAGTTTACAAACACCTTCTCTGAAACCTGAGGAACATCGCCCTCACCCTTTACAAGAACCTTATACTGAAGTCCGCTGGGCAGAGTAACAACCCCCTCTTTCTTTGCATTCTCAGCAAGGAATTTCTTTCCTGCATCGCGATTAGCACCCCAGAGTTTCTCTACCTTTGCATCCTTGTTAGTCTGCTGAAGTGTTTTGAACAGTTCCTCGGCAACAGCCTGCTTAAAGAGAGAAGTATCGTTGAGCAGAGCATCTGAGAACCCACGGAATACAAGAGCATCAACAATTGAATCAGGAGTATCAGTAAACTCTCTCTTCATGCCAGGCAACATACGATCACGCACCTGAGTAGCTATCTCAAGACCTGCTACATATGCCTTCATCTTTGGATCTGTACCAGCATTAACAACCTCTTTGAAACCCTTGATGAATTCAGCCATATAGGCAGTATCCACTCCCTGTTGCTGAACAAGGTAAGGAATAAGGCCATTGGTAACGCTCATACCAGCAACATAACTAAGAGTATCGCTGCTGTTATTCAACTGAACAGGCACAACTACTGGAGCCTCCTGTTTCTTAGTCTTTTTCTTTGATGCAGCATCGGCTGTATACAAAGAGGCACTCGCTACGAGAGCGAGTGCCAATATCATAACTTTCCTCATTACTTCTTAGGATTAACCTCGATGAGCTCAATCTTGAACTTCAGCATAGAGAAAGGCTTAATCATACCCTGCTCACGCTCGCCATAAGCCAGCTCCTGTGGGATGTAAACTTCCCATACAGAACCTGCAGGCATGTGAACCATTGCGTCTGTCCAACCCTTGATTGTCTGGTTACAACGAAGGTTGATAGGCTCGCCACGCTTGTAGCTGCTGTCGAAGATAGAATCGTTGAGCAGACGACCCTCATAGTGAACCTTTACGAGTGAAGTATCAGCTGGGATAGCACCTGTACCCTCCTTGATAACCTTGTACTGAACACCGCTAGGAAGAGTCTTAACACCGTCCTTCTTTGCGTTGGCAGCGAGGAACTTCTCACCAGCCTCCTTGTTAGGACCGTATGTCTTCTCCATCTCACGAGCCTTTACAGCCTGCATCATTGTCTGAGCAACGTTCTGAGCTGAGTCAACAGTCATAAGACCACCCTTGCCAGTTGTTCCGCTAACGAAACCTGCCATGAAGTTCTTCATAGAGATAGTCTTTGTTGAATCATCACCGAAGATCTCGTGGTTGATACCCTTGATCATACGTGTGCTGATCTGCTGACCAATCTGGATACCAGCATAGTAAGCAGCCTGCTTCTTGTTGTCACCTGCATTTGCACCCTCGTTAAGACCCTTGATGAAGTCAGCCATATAAGCTGTGTCAACACCCAGACTACCTACAAGATACTCCTTCAGACCCTGAGTCTGTGCCATACCAATAGCGTAGCTCAGTGTATCTACATCTGATTTAAGATCGGCCTTTGGGGTAGAATTGCCGCAACCAGTGAAAGCAGCAGCAGAAATAGCCATAGCGGCTACGAACATAATCTTTTTCATTTCACTTGAATTTTTAATATTTTACCTTTTTGTTTTTTATACCACCTGAATCAACTCTACATCGAAGATAAGAGCTGCGAATGGAGGAATAGAGTTTCCAGCACCACCCTCGCCGTATGCCAGACGATAAGGGATGAAGAAACGATACTTGGCACCCTCCTGCATCAACTGAAGACCCTCAGTCCATCCTGCGATAACCTGCTGAAGTGGGAATGTAGCAGGCTCACCACGCTGAACACTACTGTCGAATACTGTACCATCGATAAGGAAACCCTCATAGTGACACTTAACAGTATCCTTTGCTGTAGGCTTCTTACCATTACCTTCCTTAAGAACCTGATACTGGAGACCGCTTGGAAGTGTAACGATACCCTCCTTCTTTGCGTTCTCTGCGAGATATTTCTCACCAGCCTCCTTATGAACCTTTCCCTTCTCGGCACGTTCTGCCTGAAGTTTCTGTTCCTGCTTGGTGAAGTATTCCTGAACGATTGTCTGGGCCTCGCGATGAGAAACCTTCAGTTCCTTACCCTCCAGCACGTCTTTGATTGCCTGTGCGAAATCTTCTGCGCTGATATCAGAAGCGCCCATCTGAGCCAACTGCTGACCAATGCCAAGACCCAATGCGTAACTTAATTTATCCATTTTTTCTCTATATAATAATGTATACTCTCAAAAATCGGCTGCAAAATTACAACATTTTTGGGAGTTAAAGCAGTTAAAGGAGTTAAAAGGAGTTAAAGTACAACACCTTTTGATACTAAATAACTATATTTGCATGAAAAATATAGAATCGCATATGAAAAAGATTGTTGTTTTAACAGGTGCAGGCATGTCTGTAGAGAGCGGATTGAAGACTTTCCGCGATGCAGATGGTCTTTGGGAGAACTATCCCGTATCAAAGGTGGCCACCCATGAAGGCTGGGAGGCTGACCCCACACTCGTCACCAACTTTTACAACATGCTCCGCAAGAAATGCTGGGGCGTGCAACCCAACGAAGGCCATCGCCTTGTGGCGAAGCTCGAGGAGCAGTACGACGTCACCGTTGTTACTCAGAACGTTGACAACCTCCACGAGATGGCCGGTTCTTCAAAGGTTATCCATCTGCACGGCGAGCTGATGAAGGTCTGCTCCAGCCGCGACGTCGACGATCCACGCTATCATATCCAGCTCACCCCTGAGAACTGTGAGATAGAACCAGGTACTAAGGCAGGCGACGGCTCTCTGCTGCGCCCCTTCATCGTGTTCTTCGGTGAGGCTGTCCCAAACATTACTATTGCAGCAGAAGAGGTACAGCAGGCTGATATCCTGATTATCATCGGAACATCGCTGGTGGTCTATCCCGCTGCCGGACTGATGCACTACGCCAAGCCAGACACCCCTATCTACCTCATTGATCCGAACCCCATCCAGGCAGGCTCGCGAGTACAGCAGATTCAGAAAGGTGCCTCTGAGGGCATGAAAGAACTTACAGAAATCTTGATGTAATCAGCTAAATCGGCTCAAAATTTGTACGATTTATGCATTTTTAAGCTCACGATGAGCCGATAATTGCAAAATAATCTCTATGCCTTCAAGCAGATCTTCATCGACCAGTTTGAGTTCGCCGTAAGAGAGTATTTTTAGCATCACAACATCATAGCATCACGTCACACCGTGCCAGGTACGGTGTGCGCATATTTTATTATATACGGATTTTGGTTTCGCCAAGAATAAGAATTTCATGCAATATCGTATTAAATAGGAAAAGATAATATAATAAAAAGACGCAAAAAAACAGGCAGCACTGAGGCTGCCTTACAAACGGGTTGTGGAACTGCGCTTAATTGAACCAGAGCTCTCCACCGAGCACCTGAGCGCCTACTATATAGGCTTTATTGCCTGCGGCCTGAGTTGTATACTCTTTATACTGCTGGCCGTAATCAGATTCCTTTGTTACCATAGATCTACCCATTTAATATACAATTTCACAATGGCAAAAGTTTCTGCTGCAAAGGTACGGCGAAAAACTGAAATGCGAAATACCATCTGCACGGCATTTCGCATCACTCAAATGGGGTATATCTATCTTAAATAACGTAATCCCTGTCTGGTGCCAGCAGTTTATCGATGAAATAGACGATCTGCTTGCGCCACCAAGAAAAAATAAATAGCCAGAGACAGAAGTAAACCAGGGGTAAAGGATCCACTTCGGCTAAATGTAGTTCCTATATTGACAAAGTAAACCTCAATTTGGATAAGTAATACTAAATCTCTGACTGTATTGCTCCCTCACATACTGCTCTACCCAGCGATAGAACTCTGAGATGTCCTTATTGGGAGTGTTACTCTGGCGGATTGCTCTTGAACGATAGAATATCTCTGTTTCTATTGGCTCTATCTGCTGAATAATACCGGTACCTGAGCGATTGATGAGTCGGGCCAGATTGATGACTCGTACAGGCATTTGAATGTGCGGCACCCCCTAAGAGTGCCGCACTTACCAACAAACAAGTAATGGTTAAATGTTTCATCAATGATTATTCTTATTTCGATACACGATAGTCGAGTGCAGGTTTTCTGTCACCCAGTAGTGGAACATATTTAAAGTCGGAGCCTACAACTTGTTTGAACTCATCCTTTACAGCCTGAAGCAGTTTGGCATCGGTAAACAAGTCGACAGCGGTGAGGGCAAACACACGGCTAGCATTCAGAAGGCCTTTCGTTCCAATGGTGGTACCATCAGCAGCAACATTCTGCCAACTATGGCCTGGACTGCCGGGAACGAAGGTGGCTGCACCAAAACTGGCCAGAGGAACCACCCACGATACATCGCCTACATCGCTACTGCCGCCACTACCTTCCTCAGGGAATTCTACCAGAGGCAAAACCTTTGCAGCCTGGTTGATGATGGAGTCGGGACTACCTGTAGCACGGATTAACTCTTGAGCAAACTTGCGCTCACGAGCATCGTAGATAACACCACCTACCGACTCTAGATTCTTCTGGATTACCTTAGAAAGTGTTTTGTTGTGCAGGCGCTCGTAAGTACCTGCTACTATTTCTTTCTCCAAGCGTGTCTGCGTTCCTTTGGCTGCACCTACAGCGGCAGAGTCAATCCACTCGGTCAGGGTATTAAGGATATCGCGCTTGGGACTACGGATATAGTAAGATACACGGGCGTATTCTGGTACGACATTGGGGGCAAAACCACCATCGGGTATGACATAGTGGATGCGTGATGATGTGGGCACATGCTCGCGCAGCAGATTCACCATATAGTCGAGAGCCTCGACAGCATCAAGAGCCGAACGTCCTTTCCAAGGATTGCCTGCTGCATGGGCTGGCTTGCCATAGAACTTGTAATCGACCATCACCATAGCAGTGCCACCATTGGTAGTAACGGCATTTACACTTGACGGATGCCAGTCGAGTACTACATCAACATCTTTGAATAAACCCTCACGAACAAGGTAGACCTTACCTGCACCACCTTCTTCGGCAGGAGATCCGTAGACTTTAATGGTGCCGCTCTGCTTGTTGGCGGCAAGCCATTTGCTCAGCGACACAGCTGCTGCAGAAGAGGCTACACCGAATGTATTGTGGCCACAACCCTGACCAGGTGCATTCTCCTTGATTGGCTTGCGATAAGGAACGGTGTCCTGAGAAAGACCTGGTAATGCATCGAACTCAGCCAGAAATCCTATTACGGGCTGACCGCTACCATAGGTGGCTACAAAGGCTGTAGGCATGCCACCAACACCTTCCTCGATAGTAAAACCGTTCTCACGTAGATGCTGCTTCAATAGACCGCTACTATTAGTTTCGAGAAATCCCAATTCCGGATTAGCCCAGATGGTTTTCTGCAGTTTATCGTAGGTATTGAAATTGCTATTCAGATAATCAATGGCAACTTTTGCCTTCGAACTTTTCTTCTCGTTCTTCTTTGCTTCAGCACTGCTGCCGACTACCAGTCCGGCCAACAGTAATAATCCAACAATCTTTCTCATCTTTCTATCTTTTCTATTTATAATACGAATCTGCATTTACTATACCTAATGTATGGGATTCAATAACTAATAGCCTGTCCGTCTTTAGGGATTTGACTCAAGATAAACTGGCGGATATCCTCATTCCCCTGTTTTAAGTCTTGTTGACGTACATAGATCATATGTCCACAACGATATCCTTTAAATATGATACGGTCCTGGAATTTTCCACCACGATCTATTTGCCAGAAGTTATACTTCGCATTAAAGTAATCGCATCCGCCATCATAATAACCAGACTGAACCAGTACTTTGAGATCAGGATTCTGAGAGAGTGCCTTTCCAAGATCCTCACCTGTATGGTCGTTGTTTCGATTCCACGGATGAACATTACCAAAAATCAGATACTCCACATCAGTCTTGTAGTTTAGTTGGTTACGCACATACCAATTGTATGCTGTTGAGAAGGCACGATTCCAAGTAGAGAACTCTGCACTATAATCGGGTCGTTCTCCTGCTGTCTGAATATCACGACCTGTATAGCGTGAGTCGAGACGGCCAATATGCAGATCTCTGTCACGAAGCAGCTCTTTCCAATAATAACGGGTCTCAATAACCAAATTATGTCGCAGGACCTCTTGTTCTCTTATACCAGAATAATAAGATACTTTTTTTGCGATTTCCTTACGACGGGCTTCTGGCAAAGAGCCGCCCCAGGCTAAGGCTGGAAGATATTCTTCGACGGTGAACTTTTCAACCTCTGGTAGTATCTCGTCCAAATCCTTATTCTGCAAGCTGGCATTCAATGCTTTGTGATACCATGACGTGGCTGCCATATAAGGCAAGGTAAGTGCCTTGCGGTTTAAACTACGGGCATCTACACCTAACTCTGTAGGTGAAAGCAATATGACGCCATTAACGTAAATCCAATGCTTCTCTTGTAAGTTATATACAAGACCAGAAGCACGTGTCGTACCATAACTTTCGCCTATAATGAACTTGGGCGACTCCCATCGATTCTGACGGTTGATAAAGTTTTTAATCCAATCACTGATATAGTCAATATCTTCGTTTACTCCAAAGAATGGCGAAGCTTTTCCTGACGATACATCCTGTCGACCACGATTTGCACCTCGGCTTGCACCTTGCGACGCTGGCTCAGAATTCTCTTTTTTCTCTTTATTCTTGACAACTCGCGAGAAGCCCGTGTTAACTGGGCAGATGTAAACAATATCAGCGACATCAAGTACAGAGTAAGGATTATCGTGAATACCATACGGCTGAATGACCTGCCCCTCCGCATCCAAATTAAGCAAAACCGGACCTGTATACCCTATTTCCATCCATAGAGAACCAGAACCAGGTCCGCCATTGAATGAGATAAGAAGAGGACGGTGTGCCTTGTCCTTTACACCATTCTTTTCATAATAGGTATAATTGAGACCAGCAATGATGTTACCATCCTTATCCCAAACTGGCTGATGACCAATAGTGGCCGAATATGATATATTCTGCCCATTAAACGTTGCCTGATGCTGAGTTGTTATAGCCTCGTCAGGATTAATCTCTTCTTGTGCAAATACCTGTCCAACGAAAAAAACAAGTAACAAGGATAAATGGATTTTTCTCTTTTTCATAATCCTTTTTAGTTTTTGCGAGCATGGTTTAGGTAGGGGCGGTTTTCTCAGACCGCCCGAACCATGCGAGAATTTCCTTTCTTTATACTAACCTTATAAACTTATTTCTGAGCGGTAAACTCTGTCTTTACCTTCTCAATCTGTACCTGTGCCAGTTTGTTATCCAGGTTCAACAATCCGTATTCGTGATTATATTTTGTGCCAGCGGTAAGCACCCAGTTAAGGAACTGGTTGATGGCATCATCGGCCTCGTTATAGCTCACACCGATTTTCTCAACAGCTACCTCCGACACCTTACTATTCTCAAGAGCGAGAATCAGCTCGTCAAGTGTAGCCTTATCAGAGAAGTTCTTTTCGAGATTCTTCTTCAAATCGATGCCAATAATGGTCAGGTTATCCTTAATATGACGACTCTTCAAATCGATGTTACCTTGATTCTGATTGCCTTGGGCGATCCGGAACTCCACGCCAGGCTGTGTTTTCTCATATTCGGTTATCCACTTCTCTATCAACGGACGGGCAAAACGCGGCGCTTTTACATAACGCACGCTGCTCGAGTTGGTAGAATTACCCTCAGCCCAAATATGGCTGATGTTGATACTCAATAATACTGCTATTGCTAATGCTAACTTCTTCATATTGTTTCGTTTTTGTTTTCTTAATACCTATTATATATACACTCCCTTTCATTGTCTTTGCCATCATCATAGGGCAGCAACAATATTCGCGCATTCGCATATTACACATTCGTTTCATTGTTTTCATACTTTTTTAATGATGATACCTATAAACTTCTATTTCACGCTGCAAAGGTACGGCGATTTCCACATACTAGCAATCGCCATTTTACGGCATATTATATACCACAAATTTGGTATAGATATCTACACAATCGCAGCGACCACCTCGATTTCTACCAAGGCGCCCTTCGGCAAAGTCTTGACAGCCACAGCAGAACGGGCAGGATAAGGCTCTGAGAAAAAGTCGGAATAAACTGCGTTCATGTCGGCAAAGTCGTTCATGTCAGCCATAAACACGGTGGTCTTTACAACGTTGTCCATGCTGAGACCTGCCTCTTCCAAAATGGCTTTCACATTGGTCAGCGACTGACGCGTTTGTTCTTTGATGCCGCCCTCTACGAATACACCTGTGGCAGGATCAATAGGTATCTGACCGGATGTATAGACGAGATTTCCAACTTGGATGGCCTGACTATAAGGCCCAATGGCAGCAGGTGCCTTTTTTGTACTGATTACTTTCATTGTTAGTTATAAAAATAAATGTTTGTTCAAAAGCATTGAGGTGACCTTACATACTATAATTTAATTTCCATCAGAATGTCACACCGTTCGTAGGCATTACCTTCAAGTGGAATCTCCCTGAATCCCAGTTTGCGGTAGAGAGCGATGGATGCCTCCAGACGGGTGTTCCCTTCAAGGAATATGCGCTTTACGCCGTGACTTTTAGCATAGTCCAACAACGCCTCACCGTTCTGCTTCAGCCGCTGGCAGAAGTTCCAGTAGGTATGCGGGAAATGTGGTGATATAAATACGAAGTTCATAATCTCTGCTTTCTAATTCGGCTGCAAAATTACTCATTTTCGAGCGAAAAGCGATGCGCCACAGACAGAAACTTTAAACCGACAATAGTTCTGGCGGACGCATCGCGGGTAAAACCGGTTTATTTTTTTCTTTTACCTTTTAAAGGTGTACTTCCTTATCCACCACCTCACCGTTCAGAATTTTAAACGAGTTTAATTTCGGTTCTTCGTCAAGCAACGAGAGGATGGCATAGCGGATGGTGGGGTCGTTGGCCAGACGCAAATCTTCTTGTGAAGGGCGCGAGGGGGATGCCGGGTGCGAATGCCAGTTGGCGAGAATTTTTAAGTTCTTGCTGCGCGCATATTTCAGGGCTGCAAACTGGTCCTTCGGCGCAAAAGAGAAATGCTCCGACGAGTGGTCGATATTCTCCATCCAGTAGTTTTCGGCGACCTCGTCGCCTGTCCCGAGCAGATAGCCGCACGATTCGTCGGGTGCGTCCTTCCGAGCCTGCGCTATCAGTTCTTCTATGATGTTCTGTGGAATCTTCATAATGTTCAATGGTCAATCGTCAATGTTCAATGATTCTTCAAATCGCACGCAGCCTGTTCATAGTCAATGAGGTGATCGATGGTCGGATGTTCACCGCAGATGGCGCACGAAGGACGCTGCTTCACGTTGATGGTGCGGAACTGCATGGTCTTGGCATCGAATGTCAAAAGACGATTCGTCAGCAACTCGCCGATACCTGTAAAGTATTTCAGCGTCTCGGCAGCCTGGATGGTACCCAACATACCAGCAATAGCACCCAATACACCCGCTTGCGAACACGTCGGCACAGCTCCTACTGGAGGCGGCTCCTTAAAGAAACAACGATAACAGGCCGTACCAGGCAAATGTGTAAAGGTCTGTCCGTTGAAGCGCAGGATGCCGCCATGCGAGAATGGCTTGCCTGCCATCACACACGCATCGTTGATGAGGAACTTCACGGGGAAGTTGTCGGTACCGTCCACCACGAAGTCGTATTCCTTGATAATATCCAGCGCGTTACTTGAGTCGAGGAACTCATAATAGGTATCTACCTGCACATCAGGGTTGATGGCCTTGATCTTCTCCTCGGCGCTCTTCACCTTGGGTACGCCAACATCCTTGGTGAAGTGAATCACCTGGCGCTGCAGATTGCTCAGATCTACCACATCCGCATCCACGATACCGATGCGTCCGATACCAGCTGCCGCCAGATAGAGACTCACGGGTGCCCCCAGGCCGCCGGCACCCACCACGAGCACGCGTGCGTTCATTATCTTCTCTTGTCCCTCGACACCCACATCCTGCAAGAGGATATGTCGCGAGTATCGCTGTATCTGTTCTTCAGTAAAATCTATCATAACGCTCCTCCTCCCATGAAGTATAAGAAATCAACTTTATCGCCCTCTTTCAGTTGGATTGTTTCCCAGTCCTCGCGCTCAGCAAACTCCTCGTTCACCTGCACACTCACCATATCCGGTTGTACTACGTTATTCTGCTGAATCAGTTCACTCACGTTGAGCGGCAGGCTCACTTCCTGCGCGTCTCCATTTACATAAATCTTTGCCATAATTTTGTCGGTTTAAAAATGAATCAATTTCACGCTGCAAAATTACTGCCTTTTGGAAAATGTCACAATCCCATACGGATGGTAAATAGCATACCATATTATTGGTAGTCAAAATGCCACAAATAGGCGATTGTGAGGGTGCCGAAAACCCCGTACCTTTGCAGCGTGATTTGATCACGACTGCGAAGTCGGGCTGCACCTCGGCAAAGAGCGAGCTCTCTGCGCTCGGTTTGCACCGACTTTATCACCGATATTTAAACCGACAAAATTATGGCAGAAACAAAGAAACTGAGCATCATCGCCTTCAGTGGCGATTTCGACAAACTGACCGCTGTATTTACATTAGGTACGGGCGCGGCAGCAGTAGGGTATGAGGTGAACATCTTCTTCACGTTCTGGGGACTCGATGCCATCAAGAAAAAGCAAGGCAGGAGTTTCACAGGCGGTAACTGGCTCACCAAGATCTTCGGATTCATGATGGGCGGCCTGAAGGTGACGCCAACCTCGCGCTTCAACTTCCTCGGTGCAGGTCCCAAGATCTTCCGTTATCTGATGCGTAAGAACAACGTAGCAACCCTCGAGGAACTTGTTGAGGCCGCCAAGGCATTAGGTATTAATCTGTACGCCTGCGAGATGGCGATGCACGTGCTGGGTTTGAAAAAAGAGGACTTCATTCCCGAGGTGAAGGATGTGCTCGGCGTGGCGTCATTCCTGAACCTCTCGGATGGTGGACAAACCTTGTTTATCTAATGGATAATGGACAATTGATAATTGATAATTAAACCGACAACATTATGGCAACAAAAGTTTTAGACATTACGAAAGAGCATTGCCCAATGACTTTCGTGAAAACGAAGATTGAGCTCTCGAAGCTCAGTGAGGGCGACATCCTGGAAGTACTCCTCGCCGAGGGCGAACCCCTCGACAATGTTCCCCGCAATGCGAAGGAACAGGGATTTAACGTTCTCTCCGTAGAACACGTAGAAGGAACCACACATAAAGTAACAATTAAAAAATAAGTAAAGTTATGGCAGATTCTAATCTTCAGCGCAGTGTGACCACTGCTACCGCCAGAAGGCTGGCGACCACCACCAAGACCGCCCCACAGATGGGCTCGATCACCCCGAGATTACTCCTGAAGTTGCTCCCCTGGGTACAGGTTTCAGGCGGCACATTCCGCGTGAACCGCACGAAAGTAGAGCTCCGCAAGAACGACCGCCTACCCATCCAGTATGTGGACGGCGTGCCCTCGTTTACGGCGAAGAACCTGAAGGCCATCCCGCTGTTCTCGGAGTTCGACGACGAGATCCTGAACCGTCTGGTGAGCTCGTTCGAGACGAAGGAGGTGGATGTTGATAAACTGTTCGTGGAGGAAGGTAAGGACAAGCAGCGCTTCTTCATCGTGGCCAGCGGTCAGGCTGAGGTCATCAGCAAGGGGCCTCACGGCGAGGACTTGCGGATTGCGCTCTTGGGCGACGGCGAGTATTTCGGCGAGGCTGATCTGCTGGACGAGCAGGAATCGACCGTCAGCGTTCGCGCCATCACACCTACCGTGTTCCTTGGCCTGAAGCTGAAGGAACTGATCAAGTTTATCAAGGAGGTGCCCGACTTCCGCGAGACGTTCAACAAGGCTGTCGATAAACAACTGCGCCTGAAGGCATCTGTCAACGATAACGGCGAGAAGCACATCGACTTGGTAAGCGGTCATGAGGAGGATAACATCATTCCCGAGACATATATCGACTACGAGGAGAATCCCACGGAGTACTCGCTGAACACGCTGCAGACCGTTGTTCGTGTGCATACCCGCGTGAGCGACCTCTACAACAACCCCTACAACCAGTTGGAAGAGCAGTTGCGCCTGTCGATTGAGAGCATCAAGGAGCGTCAGGAGTGGGAACTCATCAACAACAAGCAGTTCGGTTTGCTGGCTGCAGCCAATCCCGCCTATCGCATCACCACACGCTATGGTGCACCAACACCTGACGACCTCGACGAACTGCTGAGCCTCGTTTGGAAGGAGCCCGCCTTCTTCGTGGCCCATCCGCGTGCTATCGCCGCCTTCGAACGCGAGTGCACATGGCGTGGTGTGCCCCCTGTAACCACTGATCTCTTCGGCACAAAGGTCATCCTGTGGCGCGGTGTGCCCCTGATTCCTTCAGACAAGGTTGAGGTAGAAGGTCAGTATCTGACAGGTCGCGGCGTAGGTACCACGAAGATTATCCTCGTGCGTACCGGCGAGCAGAACCAGGGCGTGATCGGTCTGCACCAGAGCGGCATCCCCGGTGAGATTGCACCAAGTCTGAGTGCCCGTCTGATGGGTCTCGACAAGTTCGGTGTGGCCTCTTACCTGCTCACGAAATACTTCTCATTGGCCGCCCTCACCGACGACGCCATCGCCGTCCTCGAGAACGTGGAGGTAGGCTACTATCACGATTATCAGCATCGAAATAAAGTAGAGAAATAATGGTAGATATCCAGAATATTAACGGCTACGGCATTGAAGACCCAGGTTTCGCGTTGCTTCGAGAGGTCGCCCAAAAAATCCTGATTGAGCGAGAACCATCAAGTGAGCTTGAATGGTCGAGCGTGAAGGATTTCGCCCAAGTGGGCAAATACTGCCCCGAGGAGGCCAGGGAGGCTCGTCAGAGTGTGCTGCCTGACTCATCCCTGAACCTCACGGAGCTGGAGGCGGGCTTCAAGCAACTGCTGGGTGGCGGAAGCGGCTATGCCGACCTACCGTACTTCGGCGATCCTGACGATTCGCGCGGTGCGGTGAAGGCGGTGCCTCAGGATAATGGCTTTGGCATCGGCATTCCTGAGACCGAGAAGCTTCGCAGCCTACACTACGAGGAGGTCGATACGCTGAACTCGGAGGAGATCAAGAAGGATTTCCCCGTGCTCCATCAGAAGGTGAACGGCCACGACCTCGTATGGCTCGACAACGGTGCCACCACGCAGAAGCCGATTCAGGTCATCGACAAGATCAGCGACTATTATAAAAACTATAATAGCAACATCCACCGCGGTGCCCACACGTTGGCTGCCCGCGCTACGGATGCCTACGAAGAGGCCCGTGAAAAGGTGCAGCGCTTCATCAACGCCGCTACCAGCGAGGAGATTATCTTCGTGCGTGGCACCACCGAGGGTATCAACCTCGTGGCGCAAACCTACGGACGGCAGTTCCTGACGCCGGGCGACGAGGTCATCGTCAGCGAACTCGACCATCACGCCAATATCGTACCCTGGCAGCAGGTGGCCCACGAAAGAGGTGCTACGCTGAAGGCCATCCCTACGGATAAGAACGGCGACCTCATCCTGAGCGAGTTCGAGCGACTCATCACGCCTCGCACGCGCTTCGTCAGCGTGGGTCATGTGAACAACACTTTCGGTACCATCAACGATGTGAAGCGTATCATCGACATCGCCCACGGGCACAACATCCCCGTGCTCATCGACGGTGCACAGTCTATCGCCCACACACCTGTCGATGTGCAACAGCTGGGTGCCGACTTCTTCGTCTTCTCAGGCCACAAGATCTATGGTCCCAACGGCATCGGTGTGGTCTATGGTCGTAAGGACCTGCTCGACAAGATGCAGCCCTGGCAGGGTGGTGGCAACATGATCAAGGATGTGACCATCGAACGCACGGAGTACAATGTGCCGCCTGCTCGCTTTGAGGCTGGTACGCCCAACGTGGCCGACGCCATCGGACTCGGTGCCGCCCTCGACTACGTGAGCCATCTCGGCATCCGCAACATCGAGGCACATGAGCACAAACTGACGGAATATGCCCGCGAGCAACTGGCTCAGATCAAGGGCCTCACGCTCATCGGCAATCCCAAGAACCGCGTGTCGGTGGTGAGCTTCGTACTCGACGGCATTCCCGTTCCCGAAACTGGTACGTTATTAGATAAGGAGGGCATCGCAGTGCGTGCTGGTCACCACTGCGCTCAGCCCGCCCTCCGAGCTCTCGGCTACGAGATGAGCGTCCGTCCCACCTTCGCCCTCTACAACACCCGCGAGGATGTGGATAAGCTCGTCATCGCCGTCCGCAAGATTGTGGGCCAGCGAAGCAAATAGTCAAATTGTAAATGGTCAAATAGTCAAATAAAAAACCGTGCAATACGAAACGAAAGTATTAACCACAAAGTATCAGAAGCCTGACGCCTATGGGGCCCTCTCGATGCCGGTGTATCTGACAGCGGCATTCGAGTTCCCCTCGGCCAAGGCGATGAACGATGCCTTCTGCGGTCGCTCGATGGACCCGTCGTACGCCCGCATCGCCAACCCCACGACAACCTATCTGGAGGAGCGCGTTAGGCAGATCACAGGCGCTCAGAGCGTGACGGCGCTGAACACGGGTATGGCGGCTATCCACTATGCCCTGACGGCAGTAAGTGGCGCAGGTCTGAACATCGTAGCCTCGAAACACTTGTTTGGCAATAGCGTCTCGCTGATCCGCGATACGTTGGGCAGTTTCGGTGTGGAGCCACGCTTCGTCGACTTTACGAAACCTGAGGAGGTAGAGGCACAGATTGACGACAAGACTGCCGCGCTGTTCTTCGAGATTATCACCAATCCGCAGTTATTCGTGGCTGACATCAAAAAGCTCTCAGAGATTGCCCATTCCAAGGGTGTGCCCCTGATAGCCGACACGACCATCGTGCCGTTCCCTGCCTTCCATGCCGGCGATTTCGGTGTGGATATCGAGGTGGTGTCCAGCACAAAGTATATCTCTGGCGGTGGCACAGGTCTCGGCGGTCTGCTCATCGATTACGGACGGTTCGACTGGTCGCAATCGCCCTCCCCAGCCTTGCAGAGCCGAACAAAGAAAGTAGGAAAGAAACTGGCATTTACGGCGCGTGTAAAGACAGAATTAGTGACGAATCTCGGTTCGCTGATGACACCGCAGGTGGCCTATATGGAGACGCTCGGACTTGACACACTCGACATCCGTTTCCATCGCCAAGCAGAGACCACACTATGGCTTGCCAAACAATGTCAAGCGCTACCCGAAATCAAACGTGTGAACTATACAGGCTTGGAGGGTAATCCTTTCTATGAATTGTCGAAGACGCAATTCGGCCCGTTGCCAGGTGCCGTCTTCACCATCGACCTCGAATCAAAAGAAGCCGCCTGGGCGTTCATCGACAAACTGCAGATCATTCGTCGCGCCACGAACCTCTTCGACCGCAAGTCGCTGGCTATCCATCCCGCCTCGACTATCTTTGGTCTCTTCACCCCAGAGCAATGTGCCGAGATGTCCGTACCCGACACCACTGTTCGTCTCAGCATCGGCCTTGAAGCCAGAGAAGATCTGCTAGAAGATATTAAGCAGGCGGTGAAATGAACATCAAGTAAAAACAATAAGAAAAAGGTCACTTCGGTGGCCTTTTTTTATGTATAGATACAAAAATATCGGTATTCTTTTTGTTCAATCCGATAATTTTGTTTATCTTTGCCACGAAACTTTAGTTAAAGAATTAAAAGGTGAAAAAGTTCTGGTCCTTTTCCAAGCTGCTGTCGCGGCGGATCATGATTGTCACATTCTTCACGACGATCATCGTAGCCTTGTGTGTGGTCGCATTGACCTCACCATGTTAGTTGTTCAATATCATAAGCATGATTGACCTTGATGCCTGGATCACTCTTGTGACGATCGTAGCGTTGATGGCTGCGCTCCTGTTCACTCGGATCAGGACCGACGTGGTCTTTCTGGGTGCCGTCGGCATTTTGTTCGTGACGGGGGTGCTGGACACTACCGAGGCCTTTTCCGGATTCGTCAACTCGTCGGTGTTGATCGTGGGGGTTATGTTCGTCATTGTCGCAGGGCTCTCTTACACAGGGGTACTTCTGTGGATGACGAAACACGTGTTCGGTCAGCCAAGGGGAGAGGTCCGACCCCTGCTGCACCTGATGGTGCCTGTGGCCCTGTTGAGTACCTTCGTGAACAATACTTCCGTCGTTGCCCTTTGTGTAGGTGTCGTCAAGCTTTGGTCAAGGAAGTTGGGCATCCGGTCCTCCAAGCTTCTCATTCCCTTGAGTTATGCTGGCGGGATGGGTGGACCTGTGGCCGCTATCGCCACACCGACGGCCTTGTTGCTCTGCGGCATGTACGAGCAACAAACCGGTCAGTCATTGAGCATTTTTGCATCGACGCTTCCCGCTGTGGTCTGTTTTGTAGCTGCTACGTTGGTACTCATCGTTTTTCGCAGACTGTTGCCGGACATCAGCACCCCGGAGTCTGCTTTTGACAATACCGGCGACTACACTCTGGAAATGCTTGTCACTTCTAACAATCGCCACATAGGTGAAACCATCGGTGAACTGGGCCTGAACCGTGTGCATGCCGGTAGCCTCGTGGAAGTGATTCACTTCGACGACGAGCGGCAGGTATTGCCAGTGCGCGACGACGAGCCCCTGTTAGGCGGTGACCGGCTGATCTTTTCAGGCAAGATAGATGAGTTGCTGGAACTGGCTAAGGAGATGGGATTCGTCAGTCCCGACCATTCCGTGTTCAGCGTCTATGGAACAAGTGCTAAACGGTGTCTCCGGACAGCATACATCTGTTTCGGCAGCAGCCTGATAGAAAAGCGTCTGTGTGAAACCAGTTTCGAGCAGGATCACGGCATGACGCTGGTGGCCGTATCGCGTAAGGGTGAGCGCATCTGCCAGTCGCCACGCGAGATTGTCCTGCATGCCGGCGACTTGCTGCTCTTCGCCCATCAGCCTCGCAAGAAGATCAATACAGATGCACTGAAGTCACAGTTGCAGTTCTTTGATTCTCCCGAGATTCCCGTGACAGGTCTGAAACCGCTCGTCTCGACGGCCATTATGATCGGTATGGTATTGCTGGCTACCACTGGCGTCTTGTCGCTGCTGCAGAGTGCTTTCATCGCCGCCGGCGCGATGCTGGTGTTTGGCTGCTGCTCACCATCGCAGGCCATGAACGCCATCAATTGGAACATCCTGATATCGCTGGGAGGAGGCCTTGCCATGGGTACGGCCCTCCAGAAGACGGGCTTGGCCGGTCAGATGGCGGCAGGAGTCCTTGACCTTTGCGGCAGTCATCCCCTCCTGGTGATGGTCGCGCTTTGTCTGATGGCTACGGTCGTTACAGAGTTCGTATCCAATTCGGCAGCCATCTCACTGATGTTTCCTATTGTCTATGATGCCACTGTGGTCATAGGGTGCAACCCTCTTCCGTTTGCCATCGCTCTTTTATTGGCGGTGAATGCTGCCTTCCTGACTCCTATCAGCACACCCCTCAATCTGCTGGTGTACGGCCCGGGAGGTTATCGCGCAACGGATTACCTGCGCATCGGTCTCCCGGTGAAACTGGCCTATTTGACTACCGCCATCATCATCATCAGTTTCATTTACGGTTTTTAACCCTACGAATGGCATAGGAAAACACGAAAAAAAGTCCTTTTGTGGGAATCGCAGGGACGGTCCCGTAACCGATATGCCCGATTATTTCGGACCGGCCAGCTTCCATGAAAACGACTACTCGTTCTTCTACAAGAACCTCCAGGACAACGTGGCAAAGCGCATCGCAGCTTATAAGGCGAACTGATAACAGAAGAAATATGGGCTGACCATACATCAGTCCGATTTTTAGTGAAAAATAATTAAATAGTATGCTTCAGAGTGGGGGAATGTTGCAAAGTTCAGACGAATTATGTAATTTTGCATTATGTATTTTTGCATAATCGTCTTAATTGCCAAGAAATGAAGTTGTTAAGTAATCCCTTTGTGATAGGAAAGTATGTGGACAAAGACTATTTCTGCGATAGAGAGAAGGAATCAGAAATGCTTGTCCACCACATTGTAAATGGACGTAATGTTGCCATCATGTCAGAGAGGCGTCTGGGCAAGACAGGCTTGATAGAGCATGTGTTTACCAATGGACTGCCTGATGGCTACGAGCCTTTCCTGATAGACATTTACACTTGTAGGAATCTGCGCGAGATGGTCTATCTGCTGGCCAGCGAAGTGTTTAAGAAGATAGCCAGAAAGCAGTCTATGACAGAGCGATTGTTGCGGACGGTGCGTTCACTGAAAACAACAATCTCTTACGATGCCGTGACAGGATTTCCGGAGGTTGGCTTTGGTCTTGGTGAGATACAGCAGCCCGAAGTGACACTCGACGAGATTCTCGGCTATCTCGAGTCTTCCGATGCGGTGTGCATTGTGGCAATCGATGAGTTCCAGAAAGTAGCAAGTTTTGAGGATGAGAACGTTGAGGCACTCTTGCGAACAAAGATTCAGCACTTGAAAAAGACCCAGTTCGTCTTTGCCGGCAGTGAGCGCCATCTGTTAGAAGGCATCTTTAATGATCCTGCTCGTCCTTTTTACAACAGTGTCGTGTTTATGCAACTGCTACCTATTGAAGAAGGTGTTTATGTCAAGTTCTGCCAAGAGTTGTCAAAAGTGTTTCCCCAGCATTGGTGGAGCGACTCTATAAATGCTTTCAAGGCATTACCTGGTATCTGCAGCTCTCGATGAACGAGGCTTTCACGATGGCCGAGCGTGGTGGCAGCGTTGATGAAGAGGCTTACGGGCAAATCCTGAATCACCTGGTTGACTCCAAACGCTTCACATTTGAAGACCGTTATGCCTCACTTACTGAAAAACAGAAGACTGTATTGATGGCTATTGCCTCGGAATTTCCGAGTCAGGTGACACTTACCAGTCAGGACTTTATGACAAGGTATAATTTGAAGACGGCAAGCAGCGTTCAGACTGCAGTCAAGGGGTTGGTAGAAAAAGGCATCCTCAGTGACAATCATGGTATCAGACGCC